>NZ_QORI02000009.1 GCF_003325755.1 Pseudomonas sp. SST3
ACGGCTGCCGACGCAGCGGGCGAGTGAGATCGGCCAACTGCTGCCGCATCAGTGGGCGCCGGCCTGAGTCGCGCAAGGTGAGTTCGGCGTACGCTTACGCAGAATCAGGCCCGCGCTACCCTTCAAACGCTAGGCGAACTCAAGACGCCGAAACAGATCGCGTTTGTTAGACAGGCGAACATCGGTAATCAAGTACAGGTGAACAACGGAAGCGTACCCACGCGCCCGCAAAAATCCCAAAACGCGCCAACCGAACTATTGGAGGTAACTCATGGCGAACGGCTGGACACCCGAACGGCGAGCACGACAGGCGGCACTGATTCAGCAATGGCGCCCGTGGGAGCAAAGCACCGGCCCCGCAAGCGTTGAGGGCAAGACCCGCTCGTCACGCAATGGCTGGAAGGGTGGAATCCGAGCGCAGCTACGAGAGCTGCGGCAGATACTGCATAAACAGGAGCAAATACGACGCAGCCTTGAATAGCGCTAGTTAGTCAGCTGCACCCTTAATCTGCTTTTTTGGTAACGGCTGTTGATGCAAGGATAAACGCTCACTCTCTCCAAACCTCCGCCGACAGAGGCAAGTCATTCAACTCTGCGCGAGCCTCCCGCCAGGTGGGGTAATGATGGCTAAGAATGGAGACGAAGCGCTCCCCGTGGTTTGGCTCGATCAAGTGCACCATCTCGTGGGCGATAACGTACTCAACTAGGTCTTTTGGCTTCTTCACCAATTCAGTATTCAGTCGAATGTTGCCCGCCTGGTGATTACAACTTCCCCATTTGGTTTTCATCCGCTGGAGGAAGTATCGGGCAACTGTTACTCCTAGCTTGCGTTCCCATTTCTCAATTAGGGCCGGAACCACCTGACGCATTTGGCGCTTCTGCCATTCGTGCATAACCTCCGCACGCGTTTGTGCATCGCTGCCAGGGCGTACTATCAGCTTGATGCGCTTGTGGTCCTGGACTACTGAGGGCTTGGCATCATGATAAGAAACTTCCAACAAATAGCGCCGCCCCCACACATAATGGCTTTCTCGGCCCACGAACTGGCGCGGCGTCTCACGGGCTTGGTCCTCTAGCTTTCGCTGCTGGTCGCGAATCCAACCGAGCTTAGAAATAGCGTAGGCACGAGCGACCTCCAGCCGCGTACTGGTAGGTGCTGCTAACGTCACCCGCCCCTCCGGTGGGTGAACGCTTAGATGAACGTTCTTGATGTTCTTACGCGACACCGATATTGAGATGTCACCTAACTCGATGATCTCGATCATCAGTAACCCGGCTGATTCTTGATAATTTCGAAGATTGCGACAGTCGCATCCCGATCACGACTGAGGAGAGGGAACAACGCGTTCAACACTTGCTTTTCGCGAGCATCGTCGCCCCTCCAAGATGCAGGTGCGTTATGTCGTATGGCCTCATCAATCTCTAACGCTAGCCGTACTTTCTCATCTTCGTCCTGCGGACACTCGAAGCTAGTGGAAGCAATGCTGTCGAGGTTGTTGAACAGGACTATAGCTTCTGGGTGGCCGACGAGCGCCTCGGGCGAGCTTTTCGATCCGCCCTGCGCAAGTTGCTTAACAAGCGCCTCAGCTTTGCGCAGGAACTCCTCATAGGCCGCCGCATCATCACGGCTCTGCCTGATCAGATCCTCCAGCAGCTTCGACATTCCTTCGTAGAACCGTGGATCCGTAAGCTGGTCGCGAATGATAGTCTTCCGAACGTTGTTGATAATGCCTTCGGCGATTGCATCCTTGGAGAGCTTGCCTTTGGAGTTCAGCTTCTTGGCAATCGCATCATGAACGCCGGTTTGAATGATCAGTTCAACCAACGAGAAATTATCGACCGTACTCATCGAGTCAGCGTGATCGGCCTGGATGTACGTGTTGAGCAGATGCCGCATATCCGCTTCGAATGGCTTGATATCAAGCTCTTCGCCAGAGTGCTTTTTGATAGCCTCACGTAGGTCCGCATAAAACTGCACTTCTGCCTGCAACCGTTCTGCTTCTGCCGCAGAGTAACCCGCCTCAGCCAGGTTCTGCGCCAACTCGGCAAACGCTCGCACGAATGAAGCCACTGCTTTGTAGAAGGAGATCCGCAGCGCTTCAGTCTCGTCCAGGCCATTGGCATCAGCAGCCATGCCACAGAAGTACTGGATAAACTGCTCAACCTCGCGCGGCGGTACTACTGGAGCACACAGATAACTTAATGCCTCGCGGGCTGCATCCAGTTGCTTCTTGCCCTCAACCAGCCAGTTCTTTAACTCGACGTTATTGCTGTCACCGCCGCCGGTGTCGATGTCTAGCTCATCGGAGGTGTAGACCGAAATGGCATCCTGCACATCGCCGAACAGCTCTTTGAAGTCGACGATATAGCCAAAGTCCTTGTCATCACCATCGAGTCGGTTGGTGCGACAAATGGCCTGGAACAGGTTGTGGTCACGCAGCTCGTTATCCAGGTAGATGTACGAGCAACTGGGCGCGTCGAAACCCGTTAGCAGCTTGCTCACCACAATGAGCAGCTTCAGGTTGGCCGGTTCCTCGATAAAGCGCCGCTTGGTCTCTTCTTCGTAAGCCGTAGTGGTCTGGCCTTGCTTCAGCACGTACTGCGTGTAGGTATCGAACTTGTAACGCTCATCACTCTGCGCCGGCTCACGGGAGATGGCGTTATGGTTTGGCTCATACGAAGTCACAATGCCGCAGTAAGGGCCGAACGAGGTGGTTTGAAACAAGCGGAAGTAATGGCAGGCATCGTAGATGCTCGCCGCCACCAGAATGGCCGTACCCCGGTCGTTGTTTAGCCGGGGCTTAAGGCTGAAGTCCTCGATGATACTGGCGATGATGCGCTGCTTGCGCTCGCCGGCACTCATCAATGCTTCCATCGTGGCCCAGCGCTTACGCAGGATCGACTTCTGGTAGTTGTTCAACCCCTTGGTTTTCTGCTCGAACCAGGCATCGATAGCCTTTTGCGACGTCAAACGCTGCGGCACATCACGCGCCTCATACTTCAGGTCCAGCACCACCTTGTCCGCCACAGCCTCATGGAATTTGTAGGTGTGGATGTATGTGCCGAATACATCGCGTGTGGTCTGTTTGTCTTTGCGCAGCAAGGGTGTGCCGGTAAAGCCTATGAACAGGGCATTAGCCAACCACTGCTTCATTTGCCGGTTCATGTCACCACCCTGGGTACGGTGGCACTCATCCACGAACACGTAAAAGCTCCCGCGCATAGGTGGAGGCGGCACGTTCAGATCCGGGTCGAACTTGTGCAGCAACGCGCACAGCAGACGTGGAGTGGTGGCAGACAACTTCTGCACGAGATCAGCACGAGAAGTGACACGTGGCGAAGGTGAGTCATTGCCGATGACACCGGCATTGCGCATCACTCCGGAGATTTGCTTGTCCAGCTCGTCACGATCTGTGATCACGAGGATGCGCGCATCCGGGTCATGCTCCAGCAGCCATTTGGCGATCAACACCATCAGGATGCTCTTGCCGCTGCCCTGGGTGTGCCAAATCACCCCGCCCTCTTTACGCCGTACCCGCCCCTGCGCGGCCTTCACTGCCGCGTACTGATGAGGGCGCGGCACCTTTTTGATACCAGCGTCAAAAATGATGAAATTCCGAATCAGATCGAGCAGGCGCGACTTCTCGCACATCTGCGCCAGCGGGCCATCCAGCAAATAACCCGATTGCCAAACATCAGCCCCAGGCAACAAGTGATAGTGCGCGGGCATCTCACGCTGAGTATTCGCTTCACTTGGCTCAGCGCTTACCGCGGTTTTCCACTCGACAAAAAACTCGGCTCGAGTGGTGGCGGTTCCATAGCGCAGGCCCTGTGAGTCGCTACCAGCAAAAACCATCTGCACCGTACTAAAGAAGCCCAGGTTGAAGATCTCCTCCTGGTTGGTGATCAGTTGGTTGATGCCGTCGACGACGTCAACCGAGCTGCGCTTCAGCTCAATCACGCCGATAGCGATACCGTTCAGGTATATCACCAAGTCAGGTCGGCGCTCATGGCCGCCGCGCAAGGTCACTTCCTCGGCGATGGCGAAATCATTGGCGTCAGGGTTTTCCCAATCAACCAGATGCACTGTCTCGTGGGCCTGGCCAACGGCTACCTGCACCGGCACGCCGTAACGCAGCAACTGATAGGTACGCAGGTTGGCATGATAAAGCGAAATGCCGGTGGCATCCGCTGCGGCCATAATCTTTTGCAGCGCAGCCGATATTTGCGCATCTGAGTAACCGCGTTGTTTCAGGTTGGCCTGCAGCAGCTCAGTTTCAATGTTGCGGTTTTGCCCGCGCTTGCTCCACTCGCCCAGGTAGTCGTAGCCGAGGCAATCAGGCCGTGTTTTGTCCGTAAACAGGGCCACAACACGATTCTGGGTGCGGCGTTCGGAGCGAGGTTGTTGAGTCATCAGGTGCATCCTGCAGGGTTTACTCGGTCTCGTGTTTGCTGGCGAGGCTCTTCAGCAGCACGTCCATCATTTGCTGGTAATGCTCGCTTATAGCATGGGCATCCCAAGGCTCAGTTTTCATCATCAGGTGCTGCTTAACGCTGTCGATACTGTTGTTCTGATAAAACTCTTTCTTCGCCGAGGGCATGAAGTTGCTGAGGCGAGAGTTCTTGTCATGGCTGATCAGGCACAGATTCCCAAACGAGTTCAGGGGCTCAGCATCGAGCGGCGCATGGCCGGGTAATGGGTGCTGTGGGTAGTAATGCTCCACCGAGCTGCGGAAGGTGAACTCGTAGGATTTAACCGGCTCGCTCGCACCGTGCTCAAGCCACAACAGGTAATCCAGAAAGTTGAACACCAGGTTGTTTTCGATATTGCCGAAGCTCAAGCGCGGCTTCAGCGTCTCGGCCATTACGTCTTCGCGACGGGTCTGACAGACGCCCTTATTCCCGTAGATCATCGCGAAGTATTCCAAGCCCGCCACGGGAACAAGAAAGCGGTCAAAAACAAAGGCCTTGGCGACTGACTCCATCTGCTGCAAGTAGGCCTGCGCCTCGACCTGCTCAGCATGAAACAGGTAATGCAGCGCCGCATTCAGCCAGTGCTTGTAAACCAGCGTTGGCGTAGACACATGAAACGCCGACAGCAGCATCAAGATGCGACGGTTAATGCCTTCGCTGCCGTCCTCCTCACCGAAGGTATTTACATAGCTGCCGCGCCCCGCGCCACCAGCCTTGCCGCCGTCGTTCCACTTAAAGCGTTTAAGGCTCCAACCATCCGCGCCCTTGATGAACTCACGCTTGATCACATACTGGTCAAACAGGTACTTGCAGCGCAGCAGGCTGAAGGTAAAACGCTTCACCGCCGCAGCCGGGTCTGTTTTTCTCAACACATGTTCTTCAAAGGTATCCAGCAGTCGCTTGTCATCCAGAGGGATGTCCGCTTGCGTATCAGCCCTGAGCACATGCAGCAAAAAGTTGGGGAAGTTAATCACCGTATTAAAGCGCTCAGGCGCTTCTTCACCGTTGTCGGTTTTTTCCGCACTAATCGGCGGCCTGGCCACGATGTCCATGAGGGACAACTTAGCCCCCTCTTTGTAGGCCACCTCTTGCGAACGATGCAGCGCAACAGTCAGCTCATCAAAATTCGCCGGTTCCAAACGGCCCCAGGTATGCTCACCAAAAATGCTGCTACGCTGGCCGGGCGTGAAGCCCATCTGCACGTAGCGCTCCATATTCGCGCAGGCCTCCCATACGGTGTGCAGGCAGTTCTGACTTTGCTGGCAGCCCTGCAACTTCTCCATCATCCGCGCCTTGAGCACCTCGTGCTTTTCCAGCTGCTCACCACGGTTGTTCATGATTTCAAAGTAATGGTTCAGGTCCGTATCCGCCGGCACCTTCACCCGCATGATCTGCACATAGCGAAACAGGAAATCCGCAAACTGCTGCGCTGAAACCCCATTCTCTTTGAGCTTCTGCGGCAAGACCTTCTGGATCAGCCGATAGCCATTGAGGATGCCGGTATTGATCTGCTTTTCAGCCAGCACCTCGGCCGGGTCATCCTTGAAACGCCCCTCGAAGATGGCCGCAAAGGTCGCCCGCGAATGCTCGCGGCTATCGAAGTGGATACTCAGGTTTGCATACCAGTCGAGATCAACGACCTTGGTGTTCTTCAGATAGGACGTCAGCAAAGACAGCGTTGTCAGCCGCTGCTGACCATCGATGGTCTCGAATACCGGTGTTTTGCCGTCCGGTCGCTCGTACACCACCAGGCTGCCAATGTAGTAATTACGTGCGGGCTTGTCTTGCTTCGGCAGGTAGTCGATCACGTCCTGAATCAGCTGGGTAATCTCACCCTCTTCCCAGGCGTAATTGCGCTGATACATCGGGATCACGTACTCGGCATTACTACTGAGCAGTCGTTCGATGGACAGCTGGGTAATGGCCTCACTCATAGTATTTCATCGCCTTAAATAGCGCCTCGATTGCCCCAGTCTTGGTCGAACTGCTGCCGGTGAGTGATCTAAGCGGATGATTGATAAAATCAGCCGGGCGGGTGGCATCCTTGATCAGCCTGAACAGATTGTTCGCCAGCACGTAGTTGTCCATGCTGGCCAGCTGCACCACCTGCATCTGCAGGCGCAGGCTGTAGGCCCAGATAAAAATCTTCTCGATGGCCCGCGACAGCTCCGCGTGGCCGAACTTGTCGAGGTAGTAGATCAACAGGCAATCGAACATCGCACGTACATAGCAATCTCCCGTGCGGGTTCTCGCTGGGTAGCTGTTAATGGTTTCCATGATGTCTTGTGCAAAGCCATCCAGCCCTTCAGCACCGACCAGCTCGTGACCGTTCCAGGACTCAGCGCTGATCCGCGCCACCTTGCTCTGGTAATGACTGATCAGCTCGAAGAAGCGCCGACCATTAATGATGATCTGGTCCAGGTGGAAGGGAAAACCCATCTCCCGCGAGTCGATCAGGCGTTCGTATTGCCCGTTGTAGTGATCGACAAAATGATGGGCAACGCGCAGCTGCTCCACATAGGGGTAGCTGGCCACCGTATCGATATTCACACCCTTGAATAAGTCACTGTCGTCCTTGCTGAAGTAACGAGCCGATACGCCTTTCGACCAATTGCGGATGCGGTACAGGTACTGCGAAAACAGCGTGGCCAGCTCCTGGGTATCACTGTTTTCCCAGCGGGCCACCGTGGCCACCTTCAATGGCTCGTCACGCAGGCTGAACTCACGCAAGTGGTAGGCCTTGAGCAGATCATGCGGTTCCAGATCGCGGCCCCGCGCATTCTGCGAATCGAAGAACTGGAAGGCCTCGGACACATCCGTCAGCCCCACCGCCACGACCTGGCACTTGTTCAGAAAGAATTCGATATGCGCCTCGGTAAAGTCCGCACGGGAGACGATGCGGGCCACCTCAAGGTAATTGTTGTGGATGTTCTTCTGCGAGATTTCGCTGGTAAAGCTGGGGTTGACCATTACCTGTTCAAGCTTGAGCAATCGCTCCTGCAGGTCTTTGCGTTCGAGCTTCTTTTCCTTGCACCGCTGAATCAATGCACGGGCCGCCAGTAAAAGGCTGATGGTGCGCTGCTGACCATCGACGATGTTGTTTTTCTCGCCCTCCCGGTGAAACACGATGGTGCCCAGGCGGTAAGCCGACTTGTCCTTGTGGATGGCGATATCGGAGAACAGCTGGTTGATGTTCTTACCGGCCCACTTGTACGGGCGCTGGTACTGGGGAATTTCCAGCGTCGTGTCCATGAGCAAGTCATACACGCTGATGATCCTGCTGGAGAGTTCGCTGGCCTGCTGCGCTTGTTTTGCATCCATGCCCAAGTCGGTCATACCAAGCGCGTCCTTCCGGTGAGCAGTTCTTGCATCATGCCTTGCTTAAGGGCGCGGGTTTTGGCCAGTCGCTGCTCCATTGCGGCCAACTCTGCGTCCATATCGCGCAGCACGGCGGCGATGGCGGCTTGTTCGGGGAGAGGTGGAAGCGAAATTTCTGTGCCGGTAATCAGACCGGTATTGAGGTTCATCTGTGAACCGGTTTGACCATGTTTAGACCAGTCAGGCTCAATCCACTTGAGCATGTAGTAAATGAACAGTTTGTCAGCTTGAAGGTCGTCAAATACGACGAAACCGTCGTGAATACACACGTCGATCTCCGTAACAATAGGCCTACCAACGGTAGCGCAGATGCTCATGATCAGACTCCCACGGGCAACTGGCCGGCTGTGTTTAACACCGAGTTGCGAGAGCCGTTGCGTGGTTTCGCGAAGGTACATGCCCGACTTCGTCACATCTGAAATACGTACCCACCCAATATCCGAGTTTTCATCGAACCACACAGGGTTATCGATTGGGCGAGGAGACGCTCCGCGCTGAACTCGCGCGATGTCACCAAGCCGCCTCAAGTTCCACTCACCTTCAAAACCAGTGAGACGGATTTGGCCAGTGAGTAGTTGTTGCATGGCGGCCTTTTTGAGATCGCGCTTCTTGACAATAAGCCGCTCCAACGCACCCAGCAGCGCATCCACATCCCCCAATGCCGTTGCAATGACGCGTTGCTCGGGAAGCGGTGGAAGGACGACTTCCGTCTCAGAAAACTGTGTTTTGTTGACGAGTGGAACAGCCTGCTCGCCTGCCAGAGATCTGATCTTAGGGGCAGCAGCGCTCACGGCGTAGTAAAGAAAATCAGCTGAAAACTCAGGCGATGGGAAAATTGCGTTGATTTGTTGATTCGAAGACATCTCGACCGAAGCAATGCCACATTTTCCGATCGTCGAGCCAATACAGACAAACAGAATGGAGTCCTTTGGAAATCGTCGTGAAATAGCGAAGCCCTTCTGAGAGAGCCGCTTTTCTGTTTTGGTGACGTATTTCGTTTCACCCAAATCTGCGGGACTCACGAACAGAAACTCGTCTCCATAGTTCGCTGAATCCGCTGTAGGAGGTGTGTTGCCCGTCGCTATCGTGGCGAACTTTCCGAGGCACTTCACCTCCCAATCCTCCGGAATAACCCCGACCTCCGTCTGCTTGTAGCCCGGTTTCACTGCCATAACGCCCCCATCTTTTTCAGATGTTCGTCTACGCGACTAGCAAGAGTGGCAACTTCATCAGCGAGCTGCGGCAACGGGGTGGCGTAGCGCTCACTCAGTTGACGAATACGCCCGGTCAGGGTTTGCGACACACGATCCAGCTCACCTTGTACGGCGACGGCCAGAGTAGCCAACCACTTATCGTCCACCACCAGGGTTTTGATCTCGGCCTCGCTGAGCTGCGGGTATTTGCCGTGGATCTGGTTGTCGAGCTCTTCCTCGGCCTTTTTCAGTTTGGCTTTGAGGGTGCTTTGCTGATCGAGCAGGCTGGCATATTCGGCCAGCACTTTGAGTTCATCCTCATAGTCCGGGTCTCTGCCAATCTCACGCTGGCGGGCCTTGATGGCTTTGGCGGTAACCTTCTGCTTATCGCCCTCGCCTTCGATCACTTCGCTCAGCGAGCCATCCTCACCGCTATGCTCTTCGAGCAGTTCGCTCAGGCTTTGCTCGATGCTGGCCAGCTCAGTTTCCAGCCCGTCAATGGCGCTGCGCTCAGTGCTGAAATAGCGGGCAACCAGTAGCTCGACCGGAATCAGGTCAGACTTAAAGCGGCGCTTGCCCTGGCTGTAGTCGTGCTTTTCCGCCCAGACTAGCTTGTTGTTCTTATCCTTCACCTTTTGAATCTCACGCACCGTCGCGCCAGCCTTCCAGCCGTCGGCGCTGATCAGGTAGCAGTCGTCCTGCATGGTCTCGGCCCAGTAGTCCATCAGGTGCTGGTAGATGTCGTAATGATCAAGCAAGGGGGCTTTGGCAAAGGCGCTGAGCAGTTCCTCGGAGAGTTTGAAGATCAACTCCTTGGGATGGCTGCTCGCAGCATCCGCAGCAAAACCTTTTAGCTGCGGCGTGCTGCTGGCCAACCACTGGTTGAACAGCGTATCCACACCCGCCTTAAAGGCTGTGAACTGCGGGTGGCCGAAGATTGCTGGCTTCACCTCGCGGCTGACCAGTTCAAAGTAGCCGGAGTGGCTCGCCGGTTTGAACAGGGCCGCACGCAGGTCAGGTATCACCTTCCAGTAGCTATCAAAGGCGTCGATATCCCGCTCTGGGATGCCGCCGCGCATGTGGCCGTCGATATCCTGAATATCCTCCGGCTCGGCGCTATCGATATAGCGCGGCAGGTTTAGGTTGAAGTCGTTCTTCGGATCGCTGATCTCGTCAAAAGAGACCATACGAGCGTAGCGTGGAACTTCGACCATTCGCTTGAAGGTATCAACGATCCTGTGTACGTCTTGGTCACGCAGGCGATTCTTCGGGCCGTCCTTCAAGAATCCTTTGGATGCATCGATCATGAATATGCCTTTGCGAGCGCTGGCATTTTCCTTATCGAGCACGAGAATGCAGGCGGGAATTCCTGTCCCGAAAAACAGGTTAGCCGGCAGTCCGATGATCGCTTTGAGGTAGCCCGAGCGCACCAGCTTTTCACGTATAGCCGCCTCAGCATTGCCGCGAAACAATACGCCGTGAGGCAGGATGCAGGCCCCTTTGCCTGTGCTTTTAAGCGAACGGATGATATGCAGCAAAAACGCGTAATCACCTTGTTTGGCTGGTGGGGCGCCCCAGGCAAAGCGCTGATAGGGATCATTAGCTGGCGATAGGCCGACGCTCCAGGTTTTAACCGAGAATGGCGGATTCGCCACCACGTAGTCGTATGTACGCAGCTGCTCGTCATCCTTGAACTTGGGATTGGACAACGTGTTGCCCTGCAGAATGTTGGCGGTCGGAAAGTCGTGCAGGATCATGTTCATGCGGGCGAGACCGGCTGTAGTCACGTCCATCTCCTGCCCTTCAAGAGTGATGTGCTTACCGGCCTGGTCGGCCACTTTCAGCAAAAGCGATCCCGAGCCGCAGGTAGGGTCATAAACCGTGGTGGACGCTAAGGCATTGGCCGGGCTGATGCCTATGACCTGCGCGATGATCCGGCTGACCTCGGATGGCGTGTAGAACTGACCCTTACTCTTACCACTCTGCGTAGCGAAGTGGCGCATGAGGTATTCGTAGGCGTCACCGAGTATGTCGTCGTTGTCAGCGCGGTTCTTTGAGAAATCCAGTTCTGGCTTCTCAAAGATCGCCACAAGGTTGGTCAGCCTTTCCACCATATCCTTCCCCTCACCCAACTTGTTGGGGTCGTTGAAGTCAGGAAAGTCGCTGCGAGCAAGCCGAGCGTTAGCGTCGATCAAAGGCTGGATGATCTGTGTATTGATCTTCTCGCCAATGTTGGGCTTACCTTTGAGGACGACCATATCCTTGAAGCTGGCACCAAAAGGAATGGTCACAGGCGGAGCGAAGTCATTCGAGTTGCCGTACTTGTCGGAAATGTACTTGATGAACAGCATGAACAGGACGTAGTCCTTGTACTGGCTGGCATCCATCCCCCCGCGCAGCTCGTCACACGAGGCCCAGAGGGAGGAATATAGGTCGGATTTCTTGATAGCCACGAACAACCCCATACATAACGCGAAGAAGTGAGTACGCAGGCGCTGCCTTTCGCTCTGCCATTATGGAGAGTGCCCGAGCGCCTGCATGGATGAGTGATTGCAGCATCTCGCAAACATCAGCTTGCTTCACCTGCCGCTTAACCCGCGAACATTATCCACTTCGGCCTCATTGAGCCAGCATGTCAGAGGCTCCCGAGCGCTTTGGCAAACAATGCAAGTGGCGGCAGAAGCACAACCCTAGGAGAACGCTGCATATGGATCTACACATCGACCGTTTTGAGGGTTGCCTGCTAGGACTCGCCTGCGGTGACGCGGTGGGCGCCACAGTGGAATTCATGCCACGGGGAAGATTTGAACCTGTCACCGGAATGACCGGGGGTGGGAAATTTCGGCTTAACAAAGGGGAGTGGACAGACGACACGGCTATGGCGCTGTGCCTAGCTGACAGCCTGATCGAATGCGATGGCTTCGATGCGCTTGACCAAATGCAACGCTATTGGCGCTGGGCTAATGAAGGCCACAACTCGTGCCGCTCTCACGCTTTCGGTATCGGCAAGACAATTGCCGCCGCCCTTGTTCGGTTTCAAAAAAAAGGCGAACCCCACAGCGGCGCGACCGACTCGGCGTCCTCAGGCAATGGATCCCTAATGCGCCTAGCTCCTATCCCGATGTATTTCGCCCGCCGGCCCAATGACGCTATTGATTTCGCAGCGCTGAGCTCAAGCACTACGCATGCCTCCGCAGAGTGCTTGGCGTGCTGCCGGTACTTCGCCCTAGTATTACTCAGGGCGCTCGCTGGTGAGCAGGACAAGACAAGCCTATTCCCAGACGAAGTTGAGTTCGAGATGCCCGACTCCACGACGCGGATTATAGACCAGCGATTCAAAAACCTAACTGCAGACGAAATTGTTGGATCCGGCTATGTGGTGGAAAGTCTGGAAGCTGCCCTGTGGTCCTTCTGGCACACCGACTCATTCGAAGCTGCGATCCTGGCCGCAGCCAACCTAGGCGATGACGCAGACACTACCGCAGCGATCTGTGGACAACTGGCGGGCGCCTATTACGGTATTAACGGAATTCCTGAAGACTGGACCGGCAGCCTGTACCGCCAACAAGACATCCGCAAAATAGCGAGGCAGCTAGCAGGCCAAGCATAAGAGCGGTTAGTACAGGTTGGTGCGCAACTATAAACGTCGATTTCCGTGCGTACCAGCTTGCGTACCGTGCATTTGCGCACCAGCGGCGGGTTAGCTTTCCGTACCCTTCGCGCTAGTAACTCCAGTGTATCCAAAGGGCGTATCCAAGCTGGTATCCGCTCAAACCAGCTAATTGGTGCTGACAGTCGCACTGTTCTCACGCCCGTCTTAAGCTGCACGGTGAGGATTGCAGCGGTATTGTTGACGGATGTCCGACAGAAGAATATTGGCCCATGATAGACGTCGCAGTCCGGCGGTCCTTCAACCAACCAACTCATGGAGCTTCTGAGACGTATGACTCCAGCTGAGACCTCTCTCTATGAAGCTGCTCTACGCTTCGCCAAAGCCAACAAAAAGCCTATCGGCCGCGAGCTTGCCTGTAAAAAACGTTACCCAGCAGAATCGGAGCCAGTATCTGTTTTCATGGCTGGATCGCCTGGCGCAGGCAAAACCGAAGCCTCAATTGAGCTTTTAAACCTTTTTAGCGATACGCCAATCCTTAGGATCGACGCGGATGAGCTTCGGGCGCGATTTGACGGTTACGACGGAACCAACGCATGGCTTTTTCAATACCCCGCTTCGATCCTAGTGGAGAAAATCGTCGACATGGCGCTCGAGAACCGTCAGTCGTTTTTGCTTGATGGGACATTGTCGAACCTCGACAAGGCGATCTCGAATGTGGACAGATCCCTAGGCAGAGGCAGGTTCGTTCAAATTTTGTATGTCTATCAAGATCCTATGCTCGCCTGGCAGTTCGTAGAAGCCAGAGAAGCCGCGGAAGGCCGGCGGATCCTCCCTGAGCATTTCATCGACCAATACTTCGCGGCACGTGACGTGGTGAACGCTCTTAAGCTAAAGTTCGGAAAAGACGTCCACATCGATCTATTGTTGAAGCACATCGACAATTCGAACCGACTCTATAAGGCCGGTGTCGATAAGATCGACTACCATATCCCAGAGAGGCACACCAAGGCCTCACTTACCGCCGCGCTGGGACTTTCAACTGGAGCTCTCCCATGATTGGTTTTCTACAGACGTCCCGTAAGGAGACGAAAAGCGCGTTTGCAGACTTCATCCGCAACGCCAAGTCTGACGAGAAAAAGCGTGTTTACAATACGGTGATTGCTCAGGCGACGAAGCGACAACAGGACGTCCTAGAAACGGTGCGATCACGCTGAAGCAGCTCGCTAGCTAGTAAAGGCCCGCCCAGTGCGGGCTTTTTCATATTTGCTAGCTGCCTTTGGGTCGGGCATCCATTTAACAAGCCATGTTAGTCCTGCCTTCGCTTTCTAAAAAGCTTTGGAGCCCTGCATCGCCTGACGCACGATCAACAAACCGAGCCCGTTAACCACACGCAGCGCGAAACTGGGGGAACAAGTGGGGGACTAGGCGATTTCTAAGCTACGACCCCCTTACTTATCAATCACTTAATATCTTTAAATGCCGGCCACAAGCCGGCTTTTTTATGCCCACGTGAAGCTCCGAATGTTACTGCCCAGCATCATGCGGGCTGGCCTATTCTGGAAATTCACATCCTTCCGCCGGCTTTTACCCTGACCACACCCCGAGGTGTGGATCAGGAGGTGGGGCAGGGTTTGGAGGGAGGCATGGCTCCGATCTGCTGAAGAAGCGCCGGGCATGAGCGCTACGAAGCGCGAACGCCCGTTTGATTGAGTACATCCGGCCCGCCACCAACCGGAACTAAAATTCTTGTTAACCGCTAAAAATCAAAGAAATTAGAAATATATTGCTTGAAACGAGTCACTTGACTAGCATTTCAGGAATTATGTTTCTGGTTATCATCAATGCCTGAGCAACTGACGATCCAGACTTTCGTTAACGGCCACTGGCACGATGCCTTGCAGCTGACTGTGGATGATCCTGTAGACGTCAGGAATGGCATCTGCTCGACCGCCTATATGACGAACTACCTGATCCATTTCCTGGATTGTATCGATTCGCCCCTCGCTCCTGCGGTCAGCGCCAATATGCCCATTAATTGGACGGGAACCCGCACTCAGGGCTTTCCCGCATTCATCTACGACATCATCTCTGCTGGCGCTGCGCGAAAGTCGCTGGAAAAGCGATTTGCAGGTGAAAAGCCTAGCGACATGGACCTGGATCTCTTTCTGCTGAAGCGTTGTACGCCGGCGCCCATTGGCCATATGCGCGTTAAAGAGTCCTTCGAGCTGACCGACACCAACCGGACTATCGCCTTCCCGCGCCGGGAAATCATCGAGCGAACAAACGACTTCCTCGAGTACGCCTATGAACTCGGCGCAGCCATCGGCGGCGCAACGGGTGCTCAAGGGGAAGCCCCCAAGCTGCTGATGACTGAAGATCTTCATGGCGGTTTCCATGCCGATGCCGTCCTGCCCGACCACCAGGTGCGCCGGCACTGGCTCGTGAAGTTCGCTCGAAACAAGGCAACCGAGCGAGACAAGAACATCCTGCGAGCCGAGTATCACTACTACCGTGCGATTGCCGCGCTAGGGCTGGACACAGTTCCAACAGAGGGGCTGGCGCTTGAGGAAGCGCAAAAGCCAAGCCTCTGGATGCCACGCTTCGACCGCCGAATGTTGCCGGACGGACACGTCGAGCGCATCCCGATGGAGTCGATCTACTCAATCTGCGGCAATACGCAACCCGGATCGAGCATGCGCCACGAGGAGGTTGCGCATCGACTGATCGAGCTTTGGCTTGCCAACGACCAGGCCGACGAGATTGCAGGGCTGGTGTTCGAATACATACGTCGCGACCTGCTCAACCGCATCGTGGGCAACTCCGACAACCATGGCCGCAACATTTCGATTTTCCGACATGAAGGACGTTTCCGGCTCGCCCCGATCTATGACCTTGCCCCTATGGTCCTCGACCCCAAGGGCGTCACGCGCGTCACAAAATGGGAGAACGAGCGACTTGGCGCGCCGCACTGGGCCGCGGTGTGCGGACTGTTTCGGGAGCACGTCGACCCCGCCCACCTGCTCACCCGGCTACGGGCGGCAGCCGAGGAATTCAGAGCCCTTCCCGGGCTTTTGAAAGACATGCCGGAAGAAATACGGCTCGCGCAGTCGATCCCTCTCAACAACCTGGATGCTCGCCTGAAGGAGTGGGGCTTGCTATGAAAAACCTCATGCCCATGGATCGCCAGCAACTCATCGAAGACATCCGGTTCAAGAGCGCATCGGGTGAAGAAAGCCTCGGAGAATCCATTCGCCGTCTGCGCCTTGAGATCACCGAGCTAGACCAGGACTCGTTCGCCAGGATGTGCAAACTGACGACGAAGACCCTGTCCACGCTTGAGAACGACAGAGGCAACCCAACGATCAACACACTCAACGGCATTCTCAAACCATTTGGTTTAGCGATGACGCTCGGCTCGTTGCGCCATCAATCCACCAGGCCGATCCGTGCGAATGAGGAAAAGCCAGTGCGTAAACGGGGAGCCAGCCCGAAACGCCAGAAGGCGGCGCTATAGACGTCGTCTTTTCAGGCTTTGGCTGAATAAACACCCCATCTTCCAGGCCAGAGGGTTAACCATCGCTATCGGGCGTCGCAGGTTTCGCACCAAGTGCTTTGCGCCTATCCGTTTAAAAGTCGCAAGGTCTCTGAACATCAGCGCGTCGAGGCCGGTCTCGGGCCGTTTTTTTGGCCAAGAGGTGACGTTTACTGAAGCGCGCACGCGGCTTGGCGCCGGCCTGGGTTGAATGGCTGTTCCGTAAACCGGCAGTCAATGCGCAGGCGAGCGGTGTAACTGGCAGGACTTGCAGGTGTCTGCCCTAATAGATAGAGCGATAGTCCGAATATCTGAACGGATCCGACGATGCCTACCACCTACAACACCGCACTGGTGAGCCTGTCTATCCTGATCGCCATTGCTGGCTCCTTTACGGCCCTCGATCTGGCCAGCCGTTCGCGCGCATCGGTGGGCTGGATGCGACACGTCTGGCTTTGCGCGGCAGCGGTATGCATGGGCGGCAGCATCTGGTCGATGCATTTCGTCGGCATGCTCGCGTTCGGCATGCCCGGCATGGAGATCCAATACGATCTGAGTCTTACCCTCTGGTCGCTGGCCGTGCCGATTGCGGTGACGGCGATCAGTTTTTTTGCGGTTGGCATTCGCGGCCTGGGCCGCAAGACGCTCGGTATTGGCGGTTTGTTCATGGGCCTGGGGATTGGCGCGATGCATTACATGGGCATGGCCGCCATGACGATGCATGCCGAACTGTCCTATGACCCGCCGTGGGTAGTCATCTCCATTCTTATTGCCATCGGGGCGGCAACCGTGGCGCTCTGGCTATCCGCCCGGGGCCGGCGATTATCGCTGCAGGCCATCTCTGCCGTCGCGATGGGGTTTGCCGTAGCCGGCATGCACTACACCGCCATGGCGGGTGCGCGTTTCACCCCGCTGGACGATGCGATGCCCGCACCGCCCGGCAGCGGTCTGGACCTGCTGACGTTGGCGTTATCGGTCGCTGGCTCGACCTTCATCGTGTTGTTCTTCGGCCTTGCTGCCTCGATGCACGACCGGCGCATGGCGATCCTCGGCGAGCGGGAAGCGGCAGCATTGCGCCAGAGCGAAGAGCGGTTCCGCGAGCTCTATAGCAAGACGCCGCTGCCTCTGCATTCGTTGGACGAAGAAGGCCGGCTGGAATCGGTCAGCGATGCCTGGCTCGTGCTGATGGGCTATCGCCGGGAGGACGTGCTTGGTCGGCCGCTGATCAACTTTATGACCGAACGCTCCGCGCGCCAGATGCTCGGCAAGGATTGGCCGGTGTTGCTCGAAACCGGAGAATGCCTCAACGCCGAATACCGATTGGTAGCCAGGGCTGGCGCATTCATCGATGTGCTGGCCTCCACCCGTCTCGAGCAGACCGCGCGCGGTGCGCTCATCATCGGTGGCCTGGTGAACATCACCGAGCGCCGGAACGCCGAAGCCGCGCTCCGCCAGGCGCAGAAGATGGAGGCGATCGGCAAGCTGACCGGCGGCATCGCTCATGACTTCAACAACCTGCTGGCGGTGGTCGGTGGAAATCTCGAGCTGCTGCGCAAGCGACTGCCGAACGACACGGCCCGTGTCGGGAACCTGATCGAGAACGCGCTGCAGGCGACGCAACGCGGCTCAGGTCTGGTCCAACGCATGCTGGCTTTTGCCCGCAAACAGGAGCTGAAACCGAGCTCCGTCGTGCTACAGAACGTGGTGCTGAACATGCGGGCACTGCTGCAACGTTCGGTGGAGATCAACATCAACATCGAAACGAGATTCCCTCTTAGCCTGCCGCCTGCGTACGTCGACGCGAATCAGCTCGAAATGGTGCTGATCAATCTGGTGGTCAACGCACGAGACGCGATGCCGGCGGGTGGCACGATCTGCATAGAAGGCCAGCTGCGCTCATCAGCGCATCAGCCGACGCAGGAGTATGTCGCCCTGATCGTACGCGACGACGGCATAGGCATGAGTCCGGAGACACTCGCGCGCGCAACCGAACCCTTCTTTACTACCAAGGGACCGGGCAAGGGCACCGGCCTTGGCCTTTCGATGGCGCATGGTCTGGCCGAACAGTCAGGAGGGCGACTGGCGATCGAGAGCGCCCCGGACAAGGGAACGACCGTTGAGCTGTGGCTACCGCTGGGCATCGCCGCGCCGGCGACAGCGCCGGAACCGGAGATCGCGAACGAGCCCATCATGGCACCCGTACCCGCTCTGTCGATTCTCGTGGTGGACGATGATCCACTGGTGCTGGCCAATACGGCCGAGCTTCTCAAGGACCTGGGCCATCGGGTCACCCCTGCCGACGGTGGCGAGGCAACGCTCGGCCTCCTCCGTCAGGGGGCTTTCGATATCCTGATCACCGATCAGATGATGCCAGGCATGACCGGAACCCAGCTGGCGAAGATCGTCAACGCTGAAAAACCTGATCTGCCGGTTCTGTTGGTCAGCGGTTATGCGGAACTCACCGAGGAAGCTCGCCCGCTGCACACACTGGCCAAACCGTTTACGCAGCATTCGCTAAGCGTAGCCATCAGCGACACGCTTGGCCGTCCGGGATCGGGGGTTGTGGTGCCGCTGCTCGGCCGGCGCTAGGCATCCATTCAGACCCACGCCTGGGCGTCGCATCGGCAATGAATCGCCGCCTCGCACCGCTGCCGAGCGCCGCCTTTTGCTGAACGTATTCAGCCCCGGCGACTCTATGGTTGCCGTAGCACTCCTGATTCGAGGTGAAAATGTTTCGTTCGACAAGCCCCAGCCTGCCCAAGGTTTTTGGACTGGCGACGCTGTTAGCCGTCTGCAGCGCACCAGCTTTGGCCGATTCGCCTAAGGTGTTCGGCTGGGTCGAGGAAGGGCTGATCTTCCCAGAGAAAGTCGCGGTGAAGTTCAAGCTCGATACCGGTGCGCTGACCTCTTCGATGCACGCCGAGGACATCGATCTATTCGAGAAGGATGGCGACGACTGGGTGCGTTTCACGCTAGAGCTGGAAGACATCGATACCGAAGAGAAGGTCGAAAAGCGTCTGGAACGCGAGCTGGTGCGGGATATCAAGGTGCGCGGTGCAGGCGGCGCCGAAGAGCGCCCTGTGGTGCTGATGAAGGTTTGCCTGGGCAACAATATCTACGAAGAACAATTCTCGCTCAATGATCGCGACAAGATGAACTATCCGGTACTCATTGGCCGCCGTACGTTGGAGAATCTCGGCTTGGTGGACTCGTCCAAGACCTTTACCGTCGAACCGGATTGCTCTGAATAGCAGCTCCCCCTCATGCCAGCCCTCCTGCAGATCAGGAACGCCGGCGACTGCGGCTGGTATCGTTTTCGGTGTTCCGGTCCCCGCTATTTTCTGCAACTCACCCCGCCTCCCCCGGTCAACTGACCAGCAGCCTGGTTTGTTGTCGGAGGCACATGCCCGTCCCGGCCTGAACGCGACATGCAACCATTACTTCGAGCGGGGGAGTTCATGGAGCATCAAGCGGAATACTTGCGGCAGTCGGCCATGCATTCGGACATGGGCATGGACGAGCACATGAAGATGATGGAACGCCGTCATCTCGCCACGCTGTGGTGCCATTTCGCTAACGCCCTGCTTGGCTTTTGGCTGCTCAGCGCGCCCTTCATCTTTGGCTACGCGAACATTTCCAGCACCGATCTGGATCTCGCCCGCCTGGCCTCGGAGCGCGATCTACCGGAAGTCGCCACTCGCGCGCTGCTGATGACCTGGAATGACATCATCAGCGGTGCCCTGATCGTGCTGCTCTCGGTCCTTTCGCTAAAACGGATCAGCTGGGCACTGTGGGCCAATACGGGCATGGGGCTCTGGCTGATGTTCGCCCCGCTGCTGTTCTGGACGCCGTCACCAGCCAGCTATGGTAATGCCCTACTGGTCGGCGGGCTGGTGATTGCCTTTTCCACACTGGTACCGATGATGCCCGGCATGAGCATGTCCGGGATGATGCAGAAGGCCGCAGTTCCACCGGGCTGGGATTACAACCCCTCGACCTGGCTGCAGCGCCTACCCATCGCGATTCTCGCGCTGCTCGGCATCTTGCTGGCGCGTTATCTGGCCGCCTACCAGCTCGGTCATACCTCGAATGCCTGGGACCCCTTCTTCGGCACCCAGCCCAACGGCACGGAAACCATCATCACCTCCGACATGTCGCGCGCCTGGCCGGTGTCCGACGCCGGGGTCGGCGTCATGGCCTATATGATCGAGTTGCTGATGGCGGTGATGGGCGATGCGCGCCGCTGGCGGACGATGCCCTGGATGGTCGCCGCGTTCGGCGTGGTCGTGGTGCCGCTGGGTGCGGTGAGCATCTTCTTCATTATCGCCCAGCCGATCTTCATCGACACCTGGTGCACCCTGTGTCTGATCCAGGCGCTGGCCATGCTGGTGATGATGCCCTACGCGCTGGATGAACTGGTCGCGATGGGACAGTTCCTCAAAGACGCGCGCCGCCGCGGCAAACCGTTCTGGAAGACTTTCCTGCAGGGCGATGCCATGGAAGGCGCACGTCAAGACAACACGCCCGAGTTCGACGGAGCCCTGTCGACCATGACCCTGAAGGGCCTTCGTGGGGTCAATTTGCCATGGAGCCTGGGACTGCTCTGCGTCCTTGGCGTCTGGCTGATGTTCACCCGCCTGATCTTCGGCACCGACGGTGCGATGGCCAACAGCGATCACCTGATGGGCTCGCTGCTGCTCACCGTCTCGGTCCTGGCGTGTGCCGAGGTGGCGCGGCCGCTGCGCTTTCTCAACCTGCCGATCGGTGCCTGGTTGCTGGCGTCACCCGCCTTTCTCGACGGTGCAGGGTTCGCCGCGACCGTGGGTGGCCTGATTGCCGGCGCGCTGGTGATCGGCTTGAGTCTGCCGCGCGGCCCCATCCATCATCGCTATGCCAGCTGGAACGCGCGGCTGCGATAGTCGTCATCGCCTCTACCAGAAAAGGAGTCCGCACATGACCGACCGCGAACTGACCGCCGTAATCTGTGGCGGGACCGCAGGCGTAGGCCGCGCGACGGCTCACGCGTTCGCCCAAGCCGGTTATCGCGTCGCCGTGATTGCCCGTGGTGAGCAGGGCTTGGCAGACACTCGCAACGAGCTGGAAGCGACCGGCACGAAAGTCCTGGCGATCGCCGCGGATGTGGCCGATGCCGATGCCATCGATCAGGCGGCCGATCGGATCGAAGCGGAGCTGGGGCCTATCGAGATCTGGGTCAACGCGGCGATGGCGACGGTATTCGGCCCGGTGAACAAGATCAGCGCGGCGGAATTCAAACGGGTGACCGAAGTGACCTATCTGGGCTTCGTTCACGGTACGCTGGCGGCGCTGCGGCATATGGAAGCGCGCAACCGCGGCACCATCGTCCAGGTGGGCTCAGCGCTGTCCTATCGGGCGATACCGCTGCAATCGGCCTACTGCGCCGCCAAGTTCGCCATCCGCGGGTTCACCGATTCGCTGCGCTGCGAACTTATTCATACCAACAGCCGAGTACGCTTGACCATGGTCCAGCTGCCGGCGCACAACACGCCGCAGTTCGACTGGTCGCGCAACAAGATGCAGAAACGTCCGCAGCCGGTCCCGCCGATCCATACGCCGGAGGTGGCTGCGCGCGCGATTGTCCGCGCGGCAACCGATGCGCCGCGCGAACTGTGGCTCGGACGCGCTTCTTTCCAGGCGATTATCGGCAACATGTTCATGCCCGGCCTGCTCGATCGGATGATGGCCAAGCAGGCCTGGAGCGGACAGATGACCGATTCGCCGGCCGCTGATGAACAGCCTGACAACCTGTTCCATCCCGTAGAGGGCCTGCACCGTCTCGAAGGGCGCTTTGGCGCGCAGGCGAAAGATAAAGCGCTGGGGCTGAGCGCCGAGACGGTAGGCAAACTGGCCGCGGGTGGCCTGGTGGTTATCGGAGTACTGGTCATCGCACTGGTCGCGGCCATAGCCAGCTGATCAGCGCCAGCGGCGTCGTTAACGAACTGCTTGCAGCTCCTGCCGCGCCTGACGTACCACAGAGTAACCGGCGGACAATGCCAGCCCCGCCATGATCAGCGCGACGAGAAAGTCCGGCCAGCCGGAACCGGTGCCGAAAACCCCCGCCGCGGCGACCAGGACCGCGATATTGCCCAGGGCATCGTTGCGGCTGCAGAGCCAGACCGAACGCATATTCGAGTCACCCTCGCGAAACGCGTAGAGCATCAGCGCCACGATCACATTGGCGACCAGCGCCAGTGCGCCAATGACGCCCATGGTCAGCGGCTCCGGCACTACGCCGACGTAGATGGACCAGCCGGCCCGGGCCAGAACGAATACACCGAAGGCGAGCATCGACAAGCCCTTCACCAGCGCCGCACGCGAACGCCAGACAAGGCCCATGGACAGCACCGTCAGGGTGATCCCGTAGTTGGCGGCATCGCCAGCGAAGTCGATGGCATCGGCCAGCAGCGAGACCGACCCGGACCGCCATCCGCTGATGATTTCCACCAGGAACATGACCAGATTGATCGCCAGCGCGACCCATAACGCCTTGCGAAAGCCCGGGCTGACCGCGGGGGTTGAACAGCCCGAATCACAACATCTCGAGGACATGGAGTGTCTCCTGAACTATATTCGGAGCCATTGCACACCCTGGAGCAGCTCCAGGGTCAAGCCCACTAAGTTTTGCCCAACGGTCACGACGAGAAGGAGCCATGATGCGCATCGGCGAGCTGAGCACGGCGGCAGGCGTGGACATCGAAACCATTCGCTATTACGAAAAAGTCGGTTTGATGCCCGCCCCGGAGCGCGGCGCCAATGGTTACCGGTCCTATTCGACTCAGCAGCTGGCACAGTTGGTGTTTATCCGGCACTGCCGTGCGCTGGATATCGGATTGGCCGATATCCGCCGGCTGCTGGAATTCTCGAACCACCCGGATGCCAGCTGCGGCGACATTAATCTGCTGATTGACGAGCAGCTCGAACGCGTCCGCGCGCGCCTGGAAAGTCTCCACGCGCTGGAACAGCAACTACAGGCATTACGCAGCTGCTGCACCGGCAACCGTCCAATGCAAGGCTGCGGCATCCTTAACGAGCTGACCAGCACGCGACTGGACGAAGCCCGGCGGCCCTCCGACCGTTAGCGGACCTGCAGGCGAGGCAGGCGAGGCAGGCGAGCGTGACATAGCCATTTTCCGCCCGACAAATGTCGCTGCCCCGCCGCGTTTAGAGCCGCGAAACAGCCGCGGTCAGTTTGCTTGGAGGGGCGGGATCGGTTGTGTGGCGCCCCTGGCATCGGAGCGAGCCCTAATCTCCTCGCGCTTGGCGAAGCGCAACGGCAGAGATAATCTGCGTCTTTTTGCCGCGAGCCCCACCGATGCCCCTGTTCGACATGCTGCTACTCATCGCGGCCGGTTTCGCTGCCGGTGGCATGAATGCCCTGGCCGGAGGCGGCACCTTCTTCTCGTTTCCGGCGCTGCTGGCCACCGGCCTGCCGCCCGTCACGGCCAACGCGACCAATGCCGTGGCGCTCTGGCCCGCCAGCCTCGCCGGCGCTTGGGCGGCACGCTCGGCGCTACGCCCACTGGGTCGATATCTCGTTCCGCTGCTGCTGGCCGGGTTGGTCGGTGGTCTGCTCGGTGGCCTGTTGCTGCTCGCCAGTGGCGATGACGTGTTCAGCCTGCTGATTCCCTGGCTGCTGCTCGTCGCTACCGCTCTGTTCGCCGCCAGCCCCTGGCTGAGTCGCTGGCTGGCGGCCCGCCGCAAGGAAGCGAGTGCAGTACCGCCGCATGCGCCTGCATCGCTCGCGGCGCATGCCCTGGTATCCATATACGGTGGTTATTTCGGCGCCGGCATGGGCATTCTGCAACTGGCAGCGTTTTCCATCGAAGGTCACCAACTGGTCCGTGCCAACGCGCTGAAGAACCTGATCTCAGCCGTCATCTACAGCGTCGCCACCGCCACCTTCATCATTGCCGGACGCGTGAGCCTGTACGAACTGGCTATTCTGCTGATTGGCACCACGCTTGGTGGTTATGCCGGAGGGGCGCTGAGCAAGAAGCTGCCAGCCACTTGGCTGCGCACCTTCGTCATCGTGGTGGGCAGCACCATGACGCTCTACTATTTCCAGGCCATATACTGGCGCTGAGCTGCGCTAAGGGTCTGTTGACGTTTCGCTCGCGTCCGCGCCGTAGCCTGTTTTTGCGCGGGGCAGGGCATGAGAAGAGAAGTTTGGTTATTCCAAATGAACGACGAATAACGCCGCACCGCGCTAAAGCAGGCCCGGCCCTTCGGGTTGCGCGGCAAATGACGCCATGCGGCGTTGCGGGACTTGGCAAGGGAACAACCATTACCTGCGTCCCGCGCCTTGCCTGGCGTCATTTGGCGCAGCAACGCGGATCGCGACGAAACATCAACAGACCCTAGCCCGGGCGGCTTATGGCTTATGCGGCCCAGCTCTGCTAGTGTCGCGCCCGTTTCAGAGCAGCCGCAGAGAACAGGTTCCGCCATGGCCCGCAAGAAAGTCGCCCTCGATTTCGAACAATCCCTCGCCGAGTTGCAACAGTTGGTCGAGCGTCTGGAAAGCGGCGAGCTCTCGCTGGAGGATTCGCTGACCTGCTTCGAGCAGGGCATCGGTCTGACCCGCGATTGTCAGGCCGCACTCAGCCAGGCCGAGCAGAAGGTTCAGATCCTGCTCGAGCGTGACGGCAAGCTGCAGGAAGCGCCCTTCGAGGTGGACCCGGAAGCATGATCGGCGACTACCAACAGCGCTGCCAGCAACGTGTCGACAACTGCCTCGATACGCTCTTCACCCCACCACGGCCACAGCTCGAGCGCCTTTACCAGGCCATGCGCTACAGCGTCATGAACGGCGGCAAGCGCGTGCGCCCACTGCTGGTTTACGCCGCCTGCGAGGCGCTCAAGGGCGATAGCGCCCAGGCCGATGGCGCCGCCTGCGCCGTCGAGCTGATCCATGCCTATTCGCTGGTGCATGACGACCTGCCGGCCATGGACGACGACGACTTGCGCCGCGGCCAGCCGACCACTCACAAGGCGTTCGACGAAGCCTGCGCGATCCTCGCCGGCGACGGCTTGCAAACCCTGGCCTTCGAAGTGCTGGCGACCGAGGCTCACAACCCACAGGACCCGGCGCTGCGCCTGGAAATGGTCACCAGCCTCACCTGCGCGGCGGGTCGGCCGGGATGGTCGGCGGGCAGGCGATTGATCTCGGATCGGTCGGCCGCAAACTGGATCGTAATGCGCTGGAGCTGATGCACCGGCACAAAACCGGCGCGCTGATCGAAGCCAGCGTGCGCCTCGGCGCCCTGGCCAGCGGTCACTCCGATGCCGGCACGCTTGCCGCCTTGCAGCGCTACGCGCAGGCCATCGGCCTGGCGTTTCAAGTGCAGGACGACATCCTCGACGTGGAGAGCGATACCGTCACGCTGGGCAAGCACCAGGGCGCCGATATCGCCCGCGACAAACCCACCTACCCGGCGCTTCTGGGCATGGACGCAGCCAAGTCCTACGCGCACGAACTACGGGATACGGCGCTCGAAGCCATCGCGCCTTTCGGTGCCCCTGCCGAACCTTTGCGGCAATTGGCCCACTTCATCGTCGAACGCCGCAGCTGAACTCGGGTAATGCGCAGCCGTGCCGCTGACAACAGCGGCGACGACCGTTGATGCCAGGGTCATTCTTCTCGCTGTAACCATCGGGTAAACTGCGGCTCTTTTTTCAGCCAAAACGATTCGCCCGATGCCCAAGACGTTCCATGAGATTCCTCGGGTCCGCCCTGCGACGCCCGTCCTAGATCGCGCGGCCACTCCCGAGCAGCTGCGCCGGCTGGGCGAAGCGGAACTTGAAGAACTCGCCAACGAGCTGCGGCAGGACCTGCTGTACAGCGTCGGCCGGACCGGAGGGCACTTCGGCGCCGGACTCGGCGTGATCGAGCTGACCATCGCCCTGCACTACATCTACGACACGCCGAGGGATCGCCTGGTGTGGGACGTCGGCCATCAGGCCTATCCGCACAAGATCCTCACAGGGCGCCGCGAGCAGATGGGCAGCCTGCGCCAGAAGGACGGCCTCGCCGCGTTTCCACGCCGCAGTGAAAGCGACTACGACACCTTCGGCGTCGGCCACTCCAGCACCTCCATCAGCGCCGCGCTGGGCATGGCCATCGCCGCTCGCCTGCAGGGCAAGAAGCGCAAGTCCATCGCCGTAATCGGCGACGGCGCGCTCACCGCCGGCATGGCCTTCGAGGCCCTGAATCATGCACCTGAAGTCGGCGCCGACATGCTCGTCGTGCTCAACGACAACGACATGTCGATCTCGCGCAACGTCGGCGGCCTCTCCAACTACTTGGCCAAAATTCTCTCCAGCCGCACCTATTCGAGCATGCGCGAAGGGAGCAAGAAGGTCCTGTCACGCCTGCCGGGTGCCTGGGAAATCGCCCGCCGTACCGAGGAATATGCCAAGGGCATGCTGGTGCCCGGCACGCTGTTCGAGGAGCTTGGCTGGAACTACATCGGGCCCATCGACGGCCATGATCTTCCGACGTTGATCGCCACCCTGCGCAACATGCGCGATCTGCCCGGGCCGCAATTCCTGCATGTAGTGACCAAGAAAGGCAAAGGATTCGCTCCGGCGGAAGTCGATCCGATTACCTGGCATGCCATCAGCAAACTTGAACCCGTAGGCGGTCCGGTCACGCCGAAGAAACCCAGCGGTCCGAAATACTCGAACGTCTTTGGCCAATGGTTGTGCGACATGGCCGCCGCCGACCCGCGCCTGACCGGCATCACCCCGGCCATGAAGGAAGGCTCCGACCTGATCGACTTCAGTGAGCGTTATCCGGATCGTTATTTCGACGTAGCCATCGCCGAGCAACATGCCGTGACCCTGGCGGCCGGCATGGCCTGCGAAGGTGCCAAGCCGGTGGTAGCGATCTATTCGACATTTCTGCAGCGCGCCTACGATCAGTTGATCCATGACGTCGCGGTACAAAACCTCGACGTGCTGTTCGCCATCGACCGCGCCGGTTTGGTCGGCGAAGACGGTCCGACCCATGCCGGCAGCTTCGATCTTTCCTATCTGCGCTGCATCCCCGGCATGCTGGTGATGACGCCCAGCGATGAGAACGAGATGCGCCGCATGCTCACCACCGGCTATCACTTCGAAGGCCCGGCGGCGGTACGCTATCCGCGCGGCACCGGGCCGAACGCGATCATCGAGCCCGGCCTCGAGCCGCTGGAAATCGGCAAGGGCGTGGTGCGCCGTAAGGGTGGCAGCGGCAGCGGCCGACCGGTTGCTCTGCTGGTTTTCGGCGTGCAGCTGGCCGAAGCGCTACAGGTCGGCGAAACACTCGACGCCACCGTGGTCGACATGCGCTTCGTCAAGCCGCTGGACGAGGCGCTGGTGCGGCAAATGGCCGATAGCCACGAACTGCTGGTGACCATCGAGGAAAACAGCATCATGGGCGGGGCCGGCAGTGCCGTCGGCGAGTTCCTCGCCGCTGAAAATCTGCAGAAGCCGATCCTTCATCTGGGCCTGCCGGACTACTACGTCGAGCACGCCAAGCCCAGCGAGATGCTCAAGGAATGCGGGCTCGATGCCACCGGTATCGAAGCGGCGATCCGCGCCCGGCTGGCTCAGCTCTGACACCCTGCTGCGCTGGGTACGCCTGTACTCAGCGCAGCCTCCCGCCTGCTCGGCATTACCAAATCCGTCACATCACGACGGCACACGGGTGCCTGCCAGTGCGTCGGCGTTCCTTCCCGCTACGCCTGGTCACGCCTCTCCTCGCGCAAACTTTTTCCCGGCGCCACGCGCTTTGCTTGTTTTTCTCCCGAGCAGCCCTTAAGGTTCCCGCGATTTCTGATCCGCCCAGGTGTGCACGACCGCAAGGTCCGCATTAAACGGGAAGCCGGTGCGCTCGATGAGCAAGGCCGGCGCTGCCCCCGCAACGGTAATCGACCGTGATCCCTTGGATCACCGCCTGCTCAACCGCCACTGTGCCCTGCATGGGAAGGCGAGCAGGGTGCGTGTCGAAAGCCCGGAGACCGGCCTGGCGGATTCGACTGGTGTTGCGGAGGGCAGCACCGTCAAGCGCGGCTGTCTGTCTCTGTCCTCGCGCTTGTTCCTGCCCTCCTCAAAAGCGCTGTTCTTTTGAGGATTGTTCCTGATGAAAATGTCCCGTCTCGCGCTGGCTGTGGCGCTGTTACCCGGCGCACAGGCCGTTGCTGCCGATACCAGCCATGAACTGCCAAGCATGCTCGTCACCTCGGCCCGCCAAGCCGAACCGCGCACGCAGGCCACCGCTGCCAATACGGTGTTCTCCCGTGCGGATATCGAGCGGCTACAGGCACGTAGCGTGCCTGAATTGCTTCGCCGAGTACCCGGCGTCAGCTTTTCGAGCGCCGGCGGGGTACCTCAACTATCCGTGCGCGGTACCAGTACAGCGCAAACGCTGGTTCTGGTCGATGGCCAGCGAATTGCTTCTTCGACCAGTGGCTTCGCCCGCCTCGACTATCTGGCCATCGACAATATCGAACGCGTCGAAGTTATCCGCGGTCCTCGCTCGTCGCTTTACGGTGCCGATGCCATCGGTGGCGTCATCCAGATCTTCACGCGCAGCGGTGAGCCGGGCTTGAATCCGCAAGTACGCCTGGCCGCCGGCAGCGACCACGCCTTCCAACGCAGCCTGAACCTATCCGGCGGTACCCAGCAGACCCGCGTGCACCTCGGGGCCAGCCTCGATGAGCGCGAGGGTTTCGATGCCACCCGTGACGAGCGTGGTGCCGACCGCGACGACGATGGCCAGCGCACCAAGGCGCTGCACCTGAAGCTGGATCACCAGTTCGACGCCAACTGGAGGGCGGGCCTGAGCCTCAACGACCAGCGCGGCGAGAATGAGTACGACGACGCCTACGAATTCGCCCCCGGCGCACCTCAGGACGAGTTTCGAGTCAGCAGCTATAGCGGCTATCTAGACGGGCAACTGAGCGATGCGTGGAACAGCCGTTTGGAGCTGGGTCGCAGCTTCGACCGCAACCGCGCGGTGGACTCGGCCTATAACGACAGCCTGCTGGAAACCACCCGCCACTCGGCCGCCTGGGTCAACCGCTTCTCGCTCACCGAACAACAGCAGCTAGCGCTCGGGACCGACTGGTACGAGGATCGCCTGGATACCACCACGGCCTATCAGGAAGACAGCCGCGACAATCTCGCCTTCTTCGCCCAGCACAGCTATCAGGGCGACGACTTCGGTACCGAGCTGGGCCTGCGCCACGATGACAACCAGCAGTTCGGCAGCCACAACAGCTGGAACGCAGCCTTCAGCTTGCCAGTCGGCCAATCGCAGCGATGGATACTGAGCTATGGCGAAGGCTTTCGCGCGCCAACCTTCACCGACCTCTACGCACCACCGGCCTGGGGACCCAACCCGGACCTGGAACCGGAGACCTCGAAGACCTACGAGCTGCAGTGGCGCGCCGATTTCAACGGTACGCTGCTCGAAGCATCGCTCTACCGCACCGACGTTGAAGACATGATCGCTTGGGGCGGTCGTCAGATCGAAAACATAAACCACGCTCGAATCAACGGGTTCGAGGCCAGCGCGGCCGGTGAGCTGCTGGGTTGGCAAGCCAATCTCGGACTGAGCATCATCGATCCACGCGACCGGGACAGCGACCGGGTGCTGCCACGTCGTGCCAAGCGCACCTTGAGCCTTGATCTGGACCGCCAGTTCGGCACGATCGGCGTCGGTGCGACCTGGCAGGCGTTCAGCCAACGCTTTGATGATGGCCCTGTCAACACCAATTTCCAGTCCGAGCGCAGCACCATTCCGGGTTATGCGGTACTGGACCTGCGCACCAGCTGGCAGGCCACGCCTGAACTGCGTTGGGAGGCCAAGCTGGCGAACGTACTGGACAAGGACTACCACCAAGCGCTGTACCAGCGCACCTTCGCCGACATGGACAGCGTTTATGGTTACCGCGAACAGGGCCGCACCGGCCTACTCGCAGTCATCTGGACGCCAGTGCTGTAACGCACCTCAACGGTGGCGCTCGTTCAGGGCGCCGCCCGCGCCATCACCGCGCAGAGCTTCCCGATCGCCCCGAGCATCTGGAAGCTAGGCCTTTCCAGCCCCTTGTCGGGCACTTCCCAAAGTTGCCCCTTGCGCACCGCAGCCAGCTGCGGCCAGGTCTTCCATTCGGATAACTGTGCGCCGCTACCCGCCAGAATCACTTCAGGGTTGCGCGACAGCACGGACTCGATGCTGACCTGAGGCGCTGGCAGCAGGAGATCGGCAAACACATTGCGGCCGCCGCAGACTTCGATGGCATCGCTGATGATTTGTCGACCGCCGAGTGTGTACAGCGGGCGGTTCCAGATCTGATAGAAGACCGCCAGCGGTTGCTCACGGTGGTAACGCCGGCGCAACTGACCCAGCCCCTGCTCGAAACGTCGCGCCAGCGCCCGTCCCTGCTCACCCCGCCCAACCCGCTCGCCAATCATTGCGAACTGCTCGGCCAGCTGGGCGAGCGACACCGGCTGCGCAACCAGCACCGGTATGCCGAACTGCGCCAACTGGTCGCGTTGTGCGTGGCTGATGCTGTCCGGCCGGAGCAATACCAGCGTTGGCTGCAACGCTAGCAAGGTTTCCATTTCCAGCTGGCCCAGGCGTCCCACGGATGGCAAACCGACCAGCGCGCCCGGCCGCTCGCCACCGTCGAGCACGCCCACCAGCAGATCGACGGCGTCCAGCTCCAGCATGATTTCACTCAGCGAGGGCGCCAGGCTGACGACCCGCTCGGAGGCGCTAAGCAGCGGCGAAAGTAACGACACCACGACCAGCAACGCTACTCGCATCATTGCAGCTGACGCGGAATGCGATAGAGCACTAGCAGCACCAGGCTGCCACAGACCAACAGCACCTGTGCGACGGGCTCAAGCCCGAGCGGCGCCCCGATCGCCGCCAGCCAAGCCGGTAGCGCTGCGATCCACAGTGCCCGCAACCGAACGGCACGCAGCGCCATCCATGCCGACGATTCGTCCCCGGTATCCAAACCCTTTTCGGTGGCGATCAAGGCGTGCTTGTAGGCGGTGAAGCGGGGCAAATTGAGAAACAGCGAGGCCAGACCGATGATGAACAGCGGCAAGGCGAGCGACTCGCCGAAGCGGCCAGCCAGCTCGGGAAGCTGGCGACTGATGAGCACCGGGGCTATGACCAGCAGCAGAGACAGCCAGCCATCGCGAGAAAGCTGGCGGCGGGCGGCCGTACGGTTCACGACTGCTCGGCTTCGCCCTGATGGATCTCGCCGAGCATATGGCCGAGCTTGCCGGCCTTGGTGGCGAGATACTTGTGGTTGTGCGGATTGTGAGCAATCTCGAGCGGCATGCGCTCGGCGACGCGGATACCGAAGCCCTGCAGCGCCTTGACCTTGCGCGGGTTGTTGGTCATCAGCTTGATTTCGGAAATGCCCAGATGCTCGAGCATCGGCAGGCAGATCGCGTAATCGCGCATATCAGGCGCGAAGCCAAGGCGCTCGTTGGCCTCGACGGTATCGGCACCACCGTCCTGCAGCTCGTAGGCTCGGATCTTGTTCAGCAGGCCGATGCCACGACCCTCCTGGCGAAGATAGAGCAGCGCGCCGCGCCCTTCTTCCGAAATCGCACGCAGTGCGGCTTCCAATTGAAAGCCACAATCGCAGCGCAAACTGAATAGGGCATCGCCCGTCAGACATTCAGAGTGCAGGCGCCCCAACACGGGCTTGCCATCGGCAACATCGCCCAGCGTCAGTACGACATGCTCTTTGCCGGTGTCCTGATCGAGAAACCCATGCATGGTGAACACACCGAACGGCGTCGGCAATTTGGAAGCGGCGACGAACACGACAGACACCGGAGAAACTCCAGAAGGCAGAAAGCGGACATTGTAACAGCAACCGCAAGCTGGAAGCTGGAAGCTGGAAGCTGGAAGCTGGAAGCTGGAAGCGAATCAGTATGGCGGCGCCCAGCGCCTGGCAAGCCTAACCGCTGCTGTACGATCTATGGTAGCTAGAGCTTCAGCCTTTTCGCTGCAAGCTGTGCCTTCTCAGATCTTCGACTCGAGCTTCAGCACACCTTGATCCTCGCGCCAGCTGACTCGACCGAGAAAGCTCATGCCCAGCAGCGCGTCAGACGGAGCCGCACCCTCCACGACTACTGCCTCGACACCCAGCACATCAATTGTGCCGACCTTGACGCTATTGAGCTGCACTCGCCAGGCCTTTGCGGTGCCGCTGGCCGTATTGACCACCATCTGCCGGCCATCGACCCGATAGTCGATGCCCAAACGTCGCGCCTGGATCTCATTGATCGCCACGGAGGTAGCGCCGGTATCGACGAGAAACTGCACTGGCTGCGCGTTGATCGAGCCGGCCACCCAGTAATGACCGCCCTGCCCCTGAGCGATGCTCAATTGTCGCCGTTCGGGCTCGGCGAAACCGGCGCTGAGTTCGCGGCTTAATCCATATTGGCGCTCGATACCCTCGACGCGCAGCACCGCACCTTTCGAGTCGGCGCTCAGCACTTCCACGCCGCCCGGCCCCACCTGACCCACCCGAACCAGTTTGCGTTGGCCATCGACATTCAACACGGCAGCGCCAGGAAACAAGCCAACCACCTGCACCCGCGGCGCCGCCGCGCTGCCATACGAAAAAAGCAAGAGGTTGGCGGCGAGCATCAAGACAATGGCGCGCATCAGCGGAGCTTCCTTGAGACGGGTAGGTCGGCATTCTTCCATGAGCCTGACCACCCTTACAGCGACCAGACGCACAGCTTGAGCCAGGCGGCCTTTGCGGTAATCCGTTTATCCATAGCTCAAGCCTGCCCGAAACCTCGCCGCAGCTTCACAGATAGGCCCAAATCGGCGAACTTGAGGTTACCAGCTAACAGCTCTAGCCCAACCACAACACCGCAAGGTGCATCAGGCCGCAAGCGGCCAAGCCGGCGAGAATGTCGTCGAGCATGATGCCCAGCCCGCCGTGAATCTGCCGATCGACCCAACTGATCGGCCAAGGCTTGAGGATATCCAACAGGCGAAATACGACGAAGCCGAGCAGCAACCAGTACCAGCCTGCGGGAACCAGCCAGAAGGTGATCCAGATGCCGGCGAACTCATCCCAGACGATACCTTCATGGTCATGCACCCCCAGATCCTGGGCGACCTTACCGCACAGCCAGATGCCGAACAGCATGCTGGCGATGATCACCAGCCCGTAGCCCCAGCCTGGCAAGGCCTGCCACAGCGGCACGAACGCCAGGGCCGCCAGCGAACCCCAGGTGCCGGGCGCCTTCGGCAGCGTTCCAGAGCCCAAGCCGAACGCCAGGTTGTGCCAGGGGTTGCTCCATACCGAGAGTGGAATCGGTTCGGCGGTGGGCTGCAGCGAATCAGTCAAACGGCTGTCCTCTCTATTCTGGCGGAGCTATCCGAGCCGCTCAGCCACTGAAATGGTTGTAACCCTGACTGGCGAGAGTGATCGCCTGGCCATCGGCATTCAGCAGCTGCACGCCCGTTCCGGCTGCAACATGCCCGATCACATGAAGCGACCAGCCATCGGCCTGCAGGGCCGGCAGCTGTTCGGCGGGCAAGGTAAATGCCAGCACGTAATCATCACCGCCCGTCAGGCCATGCTGCAGTGCTTGATCATGTCCAGCGAACCGTACCAGGGCGTCCGACAAGGGTAGCTTCTGCTGTTCGATGCACAACAAAACGCCGGACGCGGCGGCGATATGTCCGCAGTCAGCCAGCAGACCGTCGGAAATATCCAGTGCCGCGCTCGCCTTGCCGCGCAATGCCTGCCCCAGCGCCAGCTGTGGTTGCGGCAACCAGTAGCGCCTGAGCAGCGCCGCCGCTTCGGCGGTGCCCTGCTCGCGCTCACCCAGCACGATCGGCAGCGCGCCAGCTGCATCGCCAAGAGCCCCACCGACACAAAGCAGATCGCCCGGCTGCGCGCCGCTGCGCAGTAGCGCCTGGCCGGCTGGTACCCGCCCGAACACCGTCAGGGTCATGCTCAGCGGGCCACGCGTGGTATCGCCGCCAATCAGGCGCATGGCACAGCCCGCCGCCATCGCGTCGAGGCCACGAGCGAACTTGGATAGCCAACCGGGATCGGCCGCAGGAAGGGTCAGGGCGAGGGTAAAACCGATGGGCGTCGCGCCCATGCCGGCCAGATCGCTGGCAGAAACCGCCAGCGCACGCTGGCCAAGCAGGTAGGGATCGCAGGGATCGGGGAAGTGCACGCCGGCGACTAGCGTGTCGCTGGAAACCGCCAAATGCTCGCCCGCTGGCAAAGCCAGCAAGGCGCAGTCATCTCCGATGCCCAACGCCACATCACCGCCCGCCCTGGCGCAAGCGGCGGCGGCGAAGTAGTGGCGGATCAGCTCGAACTCACCCATCAGGCCGTGCAGGCTCAGCGCTTGTGAGCGCTGACCTCGGCACTGCGAAGACTGGGCGCCAGCTTGTCCAGCACACCGTTGACGAACTTGTGTCCGTCGGTCGCGCCGAACACCTTGGCCAGCTCGATGCCCTCGTTGATCACCACCCGGTAGGGTACGTCGATGCGATGCATCAACTCGTAGGTGGACAGGCGCAGAACAGCCAGTTCCACCGGGTCGAGTTCTTCGAGCGGCCGATCGAGGTGAGGCACGATGGCGCCGTCGACTTCGGTCTTGGCACGCGCCACACCGGTCAGCAGTTCATGGAAGTAGTTGCCGTCGACGCCGGAGAAATCGTTGTCGACGCGAAACTGCGCCTCGATTTCGTTGAGGCTCTGACCCGCCATGTGCCACTGATAAAGCGCCTGCATCGCCAGGCTGCGCGCCACACGGCGTGTGGCGATCTTGCCCTTGGCCTTGGGCTGGGGAGCGTCCTGGCTGTCGTCGTGATTCAGGCTCACTTGGCCTCCAGCTGCGCCAGCAGGCTCACCATTTCCAGAGCGGAGAGTGCGGCTTCGGCGCCCTTGTTGCCGGCTTTGGTGCCGGAGCGCTCGATGGCCTGCTCGATGGAATCGACGGTCAGCACGCCGAAAGCGACCGGCACGCCGAACTCCATGGAGACCTGCGAAAGGCCCTTGGTGCATTCGCCTGCAACGTATTCGAAGTGCGGGGTGCCGCCGCGAATGACCGCGCCGAGGGCGATAATGGCGTCGTATTCACCCTGCTGGGCGACTTTCTGCGCCACCAGCGGAATTTCGAAGGCACCCGGTGCGCGGATGATGGTGATGGCGTCTTCACGTATGCCGTGGCGTACCAGCGCATCGACAGCGCCGCTCACCAGGCTCTCGACAACGAAGCTGTTGAAGCGGCCAACGACCAGGGCGAACTTGCCCTGCGGGGCGATGAAGGTACCTTCGATGGTCTTCAGTGTCATAGGTGGTTTCTCATCTCTTTAAAGAACGAAGGCGCCGCGTTTCGTCGCGGCGCCCTGGCATCACTTATTCGGCGGGCAGGTATTCTACAACTTCCAGATCAAAGCCGGATATCGCGTTGAACTTCATCGGCGAACTCATCAGTCGCATCTTGCGTACGCCAAGGTCCCGAAGAATCTGCGAACCTGCCCCAACCGTGCTGTAGGTCGCCGGCGTCGGGAGTTGCTGGCGGTTGAGCTGAGCCAGCAGTTGCGGACCGGTCAGCGGATTGCCCAGCAGCAGCACCACGCCACTGCCAGCCTTGGCCACTTCACTCATCGCGGCGCGCAGGCTCCAGCGTCCCGGCACGGTCACCAGCAGCAGATCGCGCAACGGCTCCATATTGTGCACACGCACCAGCGTCGGGTTTTCCGGCGATATCTCACCGCGGGTCAGCGCCATGTGCACGGTGTCTTCCACACCGTCGCGGTAGGTGACCAGCTTGAATTGTCCCAACTCGGTTTCCAGCGGCTGCTCGGATACTCTCTCGACGGTACGCTCGTGGATCATTCGGTAATGGATCAGGTCGGCGATGGTGCCGATCTTGAGGCCATGCTGCTCGGCGAACAGCTCCAGCTCCGGACGACGCGCCATGGTGCCGTCGTCGTTCATGATTTCGCAGATCACGCCGGATGGTTCGAGCCCGGCCATACGGGCCAGATCGCAAGCCGCCTCGGTGTGACCGGCACGCGCCAGTACTCCACCAGGCTGGGCCATCAGCGGGAAAATATGACCGGGGCTGACGATATCCTCGGCCACCGCGTCTTTCGCCACGGCCGCCTGCACGGTGCGGGCGCGATCAGCAGCGGAGATGCCGGTGGTGACGCCTTCGGCGGCTTCAATGGAGACGGTGAACTTGGTGCCGAAACCGGAGCCGTTGCGCGGCGCCATCAGCGGCAGCTGCAGGGTTTCGCAGCGCTCACGCGTCATTGGCATGCAAATCAGGCCGCGTGCGAAACGGGCCATGAAGTTGATGTGTTCGGCGGTCACGCATTCGGAGGCGATGATGATGTCGCCCTCGTTCTCGCGGTCCTCGTCATCCATGAGGATGACCATCTTGCCGGCGCGGATGTCTTCGATCAGTTCTTCAGCGGTGTTCAGAGCCATTTGGCCAGTCCTTACTTGTTCAGATAGCCGTGTTCGGCCAGGAAGCTTTCCGTCAGACCGGAGGCATTCGGCTCGGCCGCCTTGTCGCCCAATAGCAGGCGCTCCAGGTAACGGGCCAGCAGATCCACTTCCAGATTCACCTGCCGCCCGGGCCGGTAGTCGACCATGATGGTTTCGGCCAGGGTATGCGGGACGATGGTGAGTTCGAATTCGGCGCCGTTCACCGCATTGACGGTGAGACTGGTGCCGTCAACGGTGATCGAACCTTTGAGCGCGATGTACTTGGCCAACTCGCGCGGCGCGCGAATGCGGAACTGCACAGCGCGGGCATTTTCCTCGCGTGCCACCACCTCGCCGACACCGTCGACGTGACCGCTTACCAGGTGGCCACCGAGACGGCTGGTTGGCATCAGCGCCTTCTCCAGATTCACCCGGCTACCGGTCTTGAGATCAACGAAAGCCGTGCGCGCCAGTGTTTCGCGGCTGACGTCGGCCCAGAAGCCGTTGCCCGGCAGTTCGACTGCAGTCAGGCAGACACCGTTGACCGCGATGCTGTCGCCGAGCTTCACATCGGCCAGGTCCAGCTTGCCAGTCTCGACCAGCACCCGCACGTCGCCGCCCTTGGGCGTCATCGCACCAATGGTTCCGATGGATTCGATTATTCCGGTGAACATGCCGCCTCCCATGGAAGGCTGTTGAAACGATGCATATGACGAACTCCTGTTTTGGATAAAACAGGGCGCTGCAGATCGATAGGGAGTAGACGTGCGCACGAACGGCGCCCGTCGAGGCATCCCGCTCTCTCTCATCCGGACTATACCGTCGGCCCCGGAATCACACCGGGTCTGCTGACCTTGCCTGAGCAAGCGCTCGCGGGCTAGACGCAAACTGAACGCTACTGCGCTTCAGCCCTAAGAACTGCGCCATCACCGCCGGTGGGGAATTTCGCCCCGCCCTGAGAACGTGGACCGATAATGGCCCGGCGCAGTTTTTACCACAGATGGGCCATTTCTGCAGCCGGCAAACGACCTTTGGCCGCGACGCAACAAAAAACGACGTAGCGCACGAGCCGCTTTCGCGGGAAGCCCGCGCCGGGCGAAGCGCTTGAGTACCGAGCTGACCCGTTCGCTGCGGAACGCGCCCCTCGGAATTGGTTACTCGGCGCTTTATCGTCGCCCGGACTGCCCCGCAGATTTACAAGCGCAACGCGAACTACCGTTGCGCTTGTTTGTCCATACCCATCGCAGCGCCTAAGGAACATGCGTTCAGAGGCGATGGCAGAACAAGACGATCAGGATGGAACGTCGCTCCGGCATTCATCGCACCGATACGCCGAGCCAGGATCAGCTCGTATTTTGACGATCCCCCGTGCAGATCAGGCCGCGATCAGGAACACGCTCCGGACCATTTATTCATGTGCCGAGAGAGATGGATATGTCAGGGGTTGCGACTACGGAGCGGACGGCTGCGCAATGGGCGGCGGAGATCGACTCCAATGGCTTCACGGTGCTGGAAAACTACCTTTCGCCTGAAATGCTCGAACAAGCCCGCGTTTTCATCGAGCAGCAGGCGGCTAGCCGTGACGGCGAGTATTTCGCGGTCCACGGCATCGAAGCATTAAGCGGCAGCGTCATGGCGAGCCTGGCGCTTTCTGCGCCATTCAAGGAAATGCTGGCGGACCTCTATCAGCTCCAGGCTGGCCGAGACCCTTCCGCGACGGAGCAGGTCTTCCCGGTGATCCGCTGCCTACAGGGCCGGAGCGGGCTCAGGCAATCGCATTTTTACCATTTCGATGCCACCGCGATCACTGCGCTGCTCCCCTTGTTCATCCCTACGGAGGGCGAGCACTGTGGAGACCTGATCATCTTTCCGAATATCCGCCCCGTCCGTTTCAATGCCCTTCTCAACGTGATCGAGAAAGCACTGCTGCACAACACCCTCAGCCAAAAACTGGTCGCCTTTGCGGTCCGGCGTGGCTGGCTCTCACCGATCCGTCTGAAGTTGGTTCCAGGCAATCTCTACCTGTTCTCGGGCTACCGCAGCCTGCACGCCAACGACCAGTGCGACCCCGACATGCTTCGCGCGACCACGCTGTTCCACTTCGGCAACCCTCACCATGACAGCCTGCTCGCGCGGCTGGTGCTGGGTACCAACAAGCGTCGCGCCAAGTTGGATCACAATGGCCTCAAACCGGCGAATTGAGTAAGCACGCCCCTAGCGGGCCATGCCTTCAGGCATCAGTGGTCGGGTGGGCAATGATGCGCCAGTCGTCGCCGACCGCACGGATACTCTCGATCTTCAAACCAGGGGCATCGCTCATGTGCGTCAACGACAGATCCAGCAGCGGGCGTGCCGAGGAACCGAGGAATTTGGCGGCGACGAAGATCTGGTACTCGTCGATCAGCCCCAGGGCGGCGAAGGCACCGGCGAGACGCGGGCCGGCTTCGAGCAACACTTCGTTAGCGCCGCGACTGGCAAGCTCGCGCAGCAGGCCGCGCAGGTCGACACGGCCGTCGCCGCTGTCCAGCTCCAACACCTCATGACCGGCAGCGCAGTACGGCTCGGTGCGACCGGCTGTGGATGTCGCTACCAGCGCGGCGCCGGCCTGGAAGAAGGCGGCACTCAATGGCACCCGCAACCGGCCATCGATCAACACCCGCAGCGGCGGGCGCTGCATCGCCAACGCGGTGAGTTCGCCATCCAGCCCCAGCTCGGCAGCGCGCACCGTCAGGCGCGCCTGATCCATCAGCACCGTATCGGCGCCCGTCAACACCACACTGGATTGCGCACGCAGACGCTGCACCTCGGCGCGAGCGGCCGGGCCGGTGATCCACTGGCTTTCTCCACTGGCCATGGCGGTGCGGCCGTCGAGGCTCATCGCCAGTTTCGTGCGTAACAGCGGTAGGCCGGTTTCCATGCGTTTGATGAAACCGGCATTCAATGCCCGCGCTTCGTTTTCCAGCACACCGCTGGCGACCTCGATGCCTACGCTCTGCAGGCGAGCCAGCCCACGGCCGGCCACTTGTGGATTGGGGTCTTGCATGGCGGCCACCACGCGTCCGACGCCGGCGCTGACCAATGCTTCGGCGCAGGGCGGCGTGCGTCCATGATGGCTGCACGGCTCGAGCGTGACGTAGGCCGTGGCGCCGCGGGCGCGCTCACCAGCCTGACGCAGCGCATGCACCTCGGCGTGCGGCTCACCGGCACGTACGTGCCAGCCCTCACCGATCAGCTCGCCATCGGCGACGATCACACAGCCGACTCGAGGGTTGGGATGCGTCGAATACAGGCCCTTGCGCGCCAACTGCAGCGCACGAGCCATCCAGGCGTGGTCGGAGGCGGTCATTCGTTTTTCACGGGCTCGCGGGAAAGGCGATCGATTTCCTCACGGAACTCGTTGAGGTCCTGAAAGCGGCGATAGACCGAAGCAAAACGAATGTAGGCAACTTCATCGAGCTTCTGCAGCTCGACCATCACCAGTTCGCCCAGCACCCGCGACTTGATTTCCCGCTCGCCGGTGGCGCGCAGACGATGTTTGATATGCGCGATCGCCTCTTCCAGACGCTCGACACTGACCGGGCGTTTCTCCAGCGCGCGTTGCATGCCGGCACGCAGCTTTTCTTCGTCGAACGGCTGCCGGCTGCCGTCCTGCTTGATCAAGCGCGGCATGACCAGCTCGGCGGTTTCGAAGGTGGTGAAACGTTCGCCGCAGGCGAGGCACTCGCGGCGACGGCGCACCTGATCGCCCTCGGCTACAAGGCGCGAATCGATGACTTTGGTGTCATGTGCACCACAAAAGGGACAATGCATGGGTTAGAGCTGTCAGACGTCGGGAGAGCCATGTTAGCGCATCCGGTCGGCAAGACAAATCGAGCGGATTGTTGCTATACAGGCGCGCATTACCGCCAGATTCCGGAGTCGTCCGTGCCGTTACGCCCCCTCGTTCTGCCCCTCTTGTTGCTGGTGCTGGTTGGCTGTTCGAGCCAACAGTCCCAGCGCCCATCCGCACCTGTCACGTTCGAGGAACCTCCGCAGGCGACCAGCGTGCTGCATGAGTTGCACGGCAGCCTGATCGGCGCTCCAGCCGGCAGTGAAGTCGAACTGGCATTGCTGGAAGTCAACCGGCGCGACCAGCCCGACCGCTTGCTGAGCAACGTCCGCCTGCAAGGCCGAGGCAGCGAATTACCGTTCATTCTCAAATTCAACGCCGAGAAATTCCCCCAAGGCCGGGACGTGGAGCTGCGCGGACGCGTGACCCGCTCGGGACAGCTGATCATGCGCCTGCCAGCCGTGCAGGTCAGCAGTCCTGCCAGCCAGTCACTGGGCCCGCTACACCTGGTGCCAGCACCTTGATGCCGCCCGAAGCATTGCAGGTCGCGCTAAACGACCTGCTCGGCGATGCGCACCTGATCGCTGAAACCCTGCCCGATACCGACATCCGGCTGTGGCTGATCGACGCGGCGAACATGGGCCGTGCGTTCAGCCCCGAGGAAACCCGGCGGATCCTGGAAGAGCCACCCTACTGGTGTTTCTGCTGGGCCAGCGGCCTGGTGCTGGCGCGCTGGCTGGCCGCACACCCGGAGTGGGTACGCGGCAAACGGGTGCTGGATTTCGGTGCGGGCTCAGGCGTTGCTGCCATCGCCGCGGCCAAAGCCGGCGCGCTGGAAGCCGTGGCCTGTGACCTCGACCCGCTGGCGCTGGCAGCCTGCCGTGCCAACGCGGCGCTCAACGGCGTGCAGCTACGCTATTCGACGGATTTCTTCGGCGAGGCCGATCGCTACGATCTGATCATCGTCGCCGATGTGCTTTATGACCGGGCGAACTTGCCGCTGCTGGATCAGTTCCTGAGCCGGGGTCGCCAGGCGCTGATTGCGGACTCGCGGGTGCGAGATTTCCAGCATCCGCTCTACAGCCGCCTGGCACTCCTCGACGCCTGCACCTGGCCGGACCTCGCCGAGCCTACTGAATTTCGCCGGGTCAGCCTCTACCACGCCACTCGACAGACAGCGGCTGAATCACGAGCAGCCGGCTAGGGTCCACTGCAGGTCGCGACGCCAATGCCGAAGGAGCAAGCCATGACCACCGACGATCCCCTGCGTCTGTTCTTCGCCCTGCCCTGCCCGCCGGAATTGGCAGAAGCCATCGGTAGCTGGCGTGACCAACAGAACCTTGGCAGTCGCCCTGTGGCGCAGGCCAACCTGCATCTCACCCTGGCCTTTCTCGGCAGCCAGCCGGCGGCGCAGCTGGACGGCCTGAAGCGCCTCGGCGATCACCTGCGCGCCGACGCCTTCATGCTGCACCTGGATCAGTTGCAGACGATCGGCCATGGCTTCGCCTGCCTGATTCCGAACCAGGTCCCGCCGCCGTTGAGCCAACTGGTCGAGCAGCTGCATGCCGGCCTGTCCGCCCATGGCTTCGCCCTCGACTCGCGACCCTTCCTGCCACACGTGACGCTGTCGCGCGAGGCGCAGGTTCAGTCGAACGTTAAGCCGCCCAGTTTCGATTGGCGGGTCGAACACTTCGGCCTCTTCGTGTCTGAAAACACTCCCAACGGCGTGCGCTACCGTGAGCAGGAGCGTTGGCAGTTGACGGCCCCGAACCGTTGATATCGATTCGCGCTACTTGCTTCCGCTCCAGCGCGCCCCCACTTAACATGCACGCCTCATTTCGCATGTGCCCATTCCGAGACTTCCAATGAGCCAGACTCCCTACATCTTCGATGTCAGCAGCGCCAACTTCGAGCAGCTGGTGCTGGAAAACTCCTTTCACAAGCCAGTGCTGGTGGATTTCTGGGCCGAGTGGTGTGCGCCGTGCAAGGCGCTGATGCCACTGCTGGCGAAGATCACCGAGGAGTACCAGGGCGAGCTGCTGCTGGCCAAGATCAACTGCGATATCGAGCAGGATGTCGTGGCCCGCTTCGGCGTGCGCAGCCTGCCCACCGTAGTGCTGTTCAAGGATGGCCAGCCGGTCGATGGCTTCGCCGGTGCGCAGCCGGAGTCGGCTGTTCGCGCCATGCTGGAACCGCACGTACAGGCGCCTGCGGCCCCCGAGGCCGATCTGCTGGAAGGTGCACAGCAATTGTTCGCAGAGGGTCGCATCAGCGAAGCGGAGCATCAGCTCAAGCTGCTGCTGGCCGAAGACAATGAAAACGCAGCCGCGCTGATCCTCTATGCACGCTGCCTGGCCGAACGCGGTGAACTGGGCGAGGCCGAAACTGTGCTCGGCGCGGTCAAGGGTGACGAGCACAAACAGGCCCTCGCTGGGGCCCGCGCGCAGCTGACTTTTCTGCGTCAGGCCGATGATCTGCCCGAAGTCGCCGATCTGAAGAGCCGTCTGGCACAGAATGCCGAGGACGATGAAGCCGCCTACCAACTGGCGATTCAGCAACTGGCACGCCAACAGCACGAAGCGGCCCTGGACGCTCTGCTCAAGCTGTTCATGCGCAACCGCGCCTACGCCGACGGCCTGCCGCACAAGACCTTGCTACAGGTGTTCGACCTGCTGGGCAACGACCATCCGCTGGTCACTACCTATCGCCGCAAGCTGTACCAGGCCCTGTATTGAGCTGCTTTTTGTAATAGGCGCGCCCTCGGCGCAAGGGGTCTCCCGGCCCCGCTCAAAAGGCAAAAACTTCGCCCCCGGTCGGGCCTCCCACTAAGGCCAGAGCAAGCAGGGCGGGTAAGCAAAGGCAAACCAAGCCCTCGCCGACCTGCCTTTTCGTGGGAGGCGCGCCCCGCGGCGAAAGGGGCCGCCCGGCCCGCTCAAATGCCAAAAGCTTCGCCCCGGGTCGGGCCTCCCACTGAGCCAGAGCAAGCAGGGCGGTAAGCAAAGGCAAAGCAAACCAAGCCCTCGCCGACCTGCCTATTCGTGGGAGGCGCGCCCCGCGGCGAAAGGGGCCGCCCGGCCCGCTCAAATGCCAAAAGCTTCGCCCCGGGCGAGCCTCCGACAAAGCAGTGCAAGCCAATGCGAGAGCAACCCTCGCGCCCGGGCATTTGCGGTTCGCTAGCCCGTCAGCATCTCGCGCAGATGCAGGCAATCGCGGGCATGCAGGGCGGTCAGCTCCGGCCAGGGATTTTCCGGCAGGTTGACCAGCACACCGCGCGCGCCGGCCGCTTTCGCGCACTCCAGGTCGAAGCGGTAGTCACCCACCATCACCAGCTCGCTCGGCGCGATGGACCATCTGTCTGCCAGGTGCAGCAAACCGCCGGGATCAGGCTTGGGCGGCGCCTCGTCGCGGCCGAGGATGTCTTCGCTGGCGAAACAGTCGCCCATGCCGACTGCCTGTAGGGTCACCAGCGCCAGTTCGTGCGCGTTGCGCGTCAGTACGCCCAGCCGACAACCGCGATCACGCAATGCGTGCAGCAACTCACGGGCGCCTGGCGCCGGGCTGGCGGCGCAAGCGAGTTCACGTTCGTGTTCCAGCAACCAGGCACGCTTGCCCGCCGCCTCGTCGGGCGGTAGCGCGGCCAGATGGTGCAGGATGTCGTCATCCTCGGGGATATCCAGCGCCCGCTTGATGGCCGGGAAATCGTGCACAGCGAGCGTCAAGGTGCCGTCCATATCGAACACCCAATGCCGCGAATCGGACAGGCTCATTTCCAATCCTCGCGCACGCGAATCAGTCCCTCTTGTGCCACCGATGCGACCAGCTCGCCGGCGCGATTGAAAATGCTCCCGCGGGCGAAACCGCGAGCATTGCCAGCCCAGGGGCTATCCATGGAGTACAGCAGCCATTCGTCCGCGCGAACCTCGCGATGGAACCAGATGGCATGGTCGAGGCTTGCCAGCTGAATGAACTTGCTCCAGGAGCTGACGCCGTGGGGCTGCAGCGCAGTGCCGATGAAGCTGAAATCCGACGCGTAGGCGACCAGGTACTTATGCAGCGCAGGGTTGTCCGGCAGCGAGCCGTCCGCGCGGAACCAGATATGCCGGATCGGTTCGATCGGCTGGGGATTGACCGGATCCTGCAGCGTCACCGGGCGAATCTCGATGGGCTTGGGCCGACGCAGCTTCTCCGCCACTCGTTCGGGGACCAGTGCCGTCAGCTTGTGCATCAGCTCCCACTCGCTGAGAAGGTTTTCCGGCCCAACCACTTCGGGCATCGGCAACTGATGCTCGAAGCCGGTCTCATCCGCCTGAAACGAGGCACTGCAGGTGAAAATGGTCTGGCCTTTCTGAATCGCACTGACGCGACGAGTGCTGAAACTACCGCCATCACGCACCCGATCGACGTCATAGACCACCGGCTGATGGGAGTCGCCAGGGCGCAGGAAATAGCCATGCATGGAGTGCACATGACGCTCAGGGACCACGGTCTGGCTGGCCGCGGACAACGCCTGACCGACCACCTGGCCGCCGAACAGCTGCGGAAACCCTAAGTCCTGGCTGGCACCGCGAAACAGGTTTTCCTCGATTCGTTCCAGCGATAGCAGGTTGACCAGCGTGTCTAGGGTGTCGGTCATGGTGTTGTTCCTTTAGGTATACGGCACGGGGCAGGCGCGCAATGTTACGTATTCCACCGGACTCACTCCAGCAATTGCGCTTATCGTCGGGTATCGACCCAGTTATCCCGCGTCATCCGGTACAGCACGTGGGCACGCAGCGGATGGTCTTCGGGCACGTCCGGATGGTCGAAGTCATCTCGCGCTTCGTGCCGCATGCCCAGCGCATCCATCAGCGCCCTGGACGGTTCATTGACCGCCGCGGTGTAGGCCACCACTTCCGGCAGCTGCAGGCGCTCGAAAGCGCAGGTCAGGCTGGCTTCTGCCGCCTCCCGGGCCAGGCCCTGTCGCCACTGGTCCCGAGCGAGTCGCCAGCCGATTTCGACGACGGGGCAGAACGGCTGTTGCAGGCGACTCCAGGCCAGCCCGGCCATGCCGATGAAGCGCCCGTCATCCTTGCGCTCCAGTGCCCAGAAGCCGAAGCCGTGGCGGGTAAAGTGAATTCGACAGCGAGCCATCGCGGCGGCGCAATCATCGCGTGACAGCAACGCAGGGAAATAGCGCATCACCAGCGGATCGGCGCACATTTCGGCCAGGGGATCGAGGTCTTCGTCCCGCCAGGTACGCAGCCGCAGACGGGTAGTGTCCAGTTCGATACGCGCTATCGCGTCTTCCATGTCATTTCCTTGAGGGGTTCGCTACCGAGTCGGCATACTTTCGGCTGACCATTCGGGCGCCGATCGATGTTGCTACCGCTGATCTACCATGACGACTACAGCCCGCCGCTGCCGCCGGGGCATCGCTTCCCCATGGAGAAATTCCGGCTGCTGCGCGATCACCTGGTCGCCAGCGGTTTGACCACAGACGAGGCGCTATTGCGCCCGGCGCTGTGCCCGACAGAGCTGCTCGCCCTCGCGCATGATCGCGCTTATGTCGAGCGTTATTGCAGCGGCGACATGAGCCGCGAGGAACTGCGCCGCCTGGGCCTGCCCTGGAGCCCGCCGTTGGCGCAGCGCACCGTGCGCGCGGTCGGTGGCTCGCTGCTGGCGGCCGAACTGGCGCTGCAGCATGGGTTAGCCTGCCATCTGGCCGGCGGCACCCACCATGCCCATCACGACCACGCCTCAGGCTTCTGCATTTTCAACGACCTGGCGGTGATCGCGCTCTCGCTGCTGGAGAGCGGTCGCGTCGGTCGCGTGCTGATTTTCGATTGCGATGTACATCAGGGCGACGGCACCGCGCGGATCCTCGAACATACGGCCGACGCCGTTACGGTCTCCCTGCATTGCGAAAAGAACTTTCCCGCTCGCAAGGCCCGCAGCGATTGGGACATCGGCCTGTCCCCGGGACTCGAAGATGCCGAATATCTCAAGGTGGTCGATGACACCCTCAGCTATCTGTTGCCCCTGTATCAGCCGGATCTGGTGATCTACGACGCCGGCGTAGACGTCCATCGCGACGACGCACTGGGCCTGCTCAACCTCAGCGACGACGGACTGGCGATGCGCGACAGCGCGGTGATCGAGCACTGCCTGGGCCGGGACATTCCGGTGGTCGGTGTGATCGGCGGTGGCTATGACAAAGACCGCGCACTGCTCGCTCGCCGGCATGCGCAGCTGCATTTCAGCGCAGCCGAGGCATGGCAGCGCTACGGACTGGGCTGAACAACTTCTTCCTGCTCGGGCATTTGTAGGAGCCAGGGGGACGCCGAGTCCTTGCCGGCGAAGCTTTTGCGTGGCTGCGATTCGCGAGCAAGCTCGCTCCTACGAGTGCAGGTGCACCTGCACCTGCACGATGATATCTGCGAGCATCGGAACGGCATTCGCTACAATGCCGGCCTCGTAACGCCAGGCCTGAACCATGCTTCCAATCCACAAGCCCTCCCGTATCGCCATCATCGGCGGCGGCCCCGCCGGGCTGATGGCCGCAGAAGTGCTGAGCCAGGCCGGCGTCGCTGTCGACCTGTATGACGCCATGCCGTCGGTCGGTCGCAAATTCCTGCTGGCCGGCGTCGGCGGAATGAACATCACCCATTCCGAAGCCTTCGAGCCCTTCGTGGCTCGCTATCGCGAACGTGCTCCTGAGTTAGAGCGCCTGCTCGAGGGGTTCGGCCCCGAGGCGCTGCGCGAATGGATTCATGGGCTGGGAATCGACACCTTTGTCGGCAGCTCCGGTCGTGTGTTTCCGTCCGACATGAAGGCCGCTCCCCTGCTGCGCGCCTGGCTGCGCCGCCTGCGCGACGCCGGGGTACGGATTCACACGCGCCATCGCTGGCTGGGCTGGAGCGCCGACGGCAGTCTCCGGCTGCAAGGGCCGGACGCTGAGTTCAACGTCCATGCCGATGCCGTCCTGCTGGCACTGGGTGGCGGCAGCTGGGCGCGACTGGGTTCCGATGGCGCCTGGGTATGCCTGTTGCAGGATCGCGGGATCGACGTCGCGACGCTGCGCCCGGCCAATTGCGGATTCGAGGTGGCGGGCTGGAGCCAGTTCCTGCAGGACAAGTTCGCCGGCGCGCCATTGAAGACCGTGAGTCTCACGTTGCCCGGCAATACGCCGCGCAAAGGCGAGTTCGTGATCACCGCCAGCGGTATCGAAGGCAGCCTGGTCTACGCGCTGTCCGCTGAGATCCGCCAGGCTATCGAGCAAAGCGGCAAGGCCACCGTGAAACTGGACCTGCTACCCGATCATCCTCTGGAAAAGGCCATCCGAGCGCTGAGCAAACCCCGTGGTTCGCAATCCATGGCCAAGCACCTCAAGCGCCAGCTGGGGCTCGACGGCGTAAAGGCCGCTCTGCTCCGCGAGCTGACCAGCGCCGAGACGTTTCAGACCCCTGAAGCGCTCGCCGCGGCAATCAAGGCGCTGCCCATCACCCTGCTGCGCCCGCGGCCGCTGGAGGAGGCGATCAGCAGCGCTGGCGGCGTGACATTCGAGGCGCTGGACGACGGCCTGATGCTGCGCCAGTCGCCCGGCGTGTTCTGTGCCGGTGAAATGCTCGATTGGGAAGCACCGACCGGGGGATACCTGCTCACTGGCTGCTTCGCCAGCGGACGGGTGGCGGCTGTCAGCATGCTTCGCTGGCTACGGAACTGACCGCCCGCCAGCGCAGGACACAGACTTCCGCTGCAAGGCCGTAGCGATCGAGCCGGGCTCAGAGCTGCCGAAACAACGCCACGGCGATCACCCCGGCGGCGATCGCCGGCAACGGCTTCTTGACCAGCAGCATCGTCACCGCCGTGACCAGGAAAGCCAGCCGGGCACCGTTGTCTCCGTTGACCGCCATGGGTGTCAGCAACGCCACCAGCACCGAACCGGACATGGCGCTGATGAACTGCTCCGTCCTGGGGCTGATGGGCACGAATGACATTGCAAACACGCCGCCCCAGCGAGTCACCAGGGTCACTACGGCCATGATCAGAATGATGATCAGCACGCCGGATCCCGCCGTCTCGATAGTCACTTTTTCTTCTCCATCCACAGCGCGCCTAGTATCCCACCTGCCAGCGCGCCAGCAACCACGTGGCTATTGGCGGGCAGGTACCAGTACGCCAACATCGATGCACACCCGGCGACTATCCAGATAAGGATCATGCGCAGGTTTTTCTTCCCGCCGACGACCATCGCCAGAAGGAAACACCCCATGACCATGTCAAGCCCCCAACTGACCGGGTCATGGATGGCACTGCCGAAATAGAGACCAAGCCAGGTGCCCAGCACCCAGAACGTCCAGAGCGCAAGGCCGCCGCCGAACAGAATGCCCAGACCAGGCTTGCCGAGGCTGAACGCCTGCATGGACATTGCCCAGTTGGCATCCGAGACGACGAACATGACGGCATAGCGTTTCGCCGGCGGCAGATGGCGTAGCCAGGGGTATAAAGTCGCGCCCATCAACAGATGCCGCGCGTTGACGGCAAACACGGTCACCACCAGCGGAACGACGGGAACATGCGCGCCCCACAGCTCCAGTGAGGCAAACTGTGAGGCACCGGCAAAAACCAGGGTGCTCATGATGATGGCGGAATAGTTATCCAGCCCCGCCTGCGTCGCAGCCAACCCAAAGGCCAGACCAAACACGACAACGAACAGTGAAATGGGCGTCAGCTGCTTGAACCCAGCCCATACGTCATGACGGCTGAGTTCGTTAAGCTCTGCATCGGCATTTGCCAAAAGACACCTCTCTTACCGCCATTTCCGATTGTTCAGCGGAGCCTACCGAAACCCGCCGGTAAAGGAAGCCACCGCAACGACGATTACTCACGAAAGCTCGCCATCACAACAGCCCAGGCGGGAAGGTCGCGGTGATTTATCTGATGCATGCAACGGCAAACATCGCTGTTGGTCCAGCGGCACGCCGCAGGAAAATTACCTTCCGTCAGCGCTTCTTCGCCGGCTTCGCCCCGCCCAGGCTCGGAACCTTGCGAATCGGCTTGGCGTTGGGTTTTTCGCTCTCATCGAACCAATTGCCCAGATGAACGCGGCCTTTGCCAGCGGCGGTCTTGGGCTTTTTCGGTTTCTTCGGCTTCTTGATGATTTGTCCACCGGGCTGAGTAGTCGGCACTCGATGATCAGGGACGAAACCTGGCTCGTCGTGGCGCGGCAGTACCTGCTGAATCAACGTCTCGATGGCCGCGAGCTGATCGACTTCGTCGGCGGCCACCAGCGACACTGCTTCACCCGTCGCGCCGGCACGGCCGGTGCGGCCGATACGATGCACATAATCCTCGGCGACGATGGGCAGGTCGAAATTGACCACTTGCGGCAGGTCATGGATGTCCAATCCGCGTGCAGCCACGTCGGTGGCCACGAGTACCTGCACTTCGCCGGCCTTGAAGCGCTCGAGCGCGCGCAGTCGCGAGGCCTGCGGCTTGTCGCCGTGAATCGCATCGCTGGCGATGCCCTCGGCCTGCAGCTCATCCACCAACTGATCGACGCCCTTGCGGGTCTTGACGAATACCAGCACCTGGCCCCAGCGCCGGTCCGCCAGCAGATGCAGGAACAGCTCGGCCTTGCGCTTCTTGTCCACAGGCACCAGCCACTGCTTGACGGTCTTGGCGGCAGCATTGCGCGGGCTGACTTCGATCGACAGCGGATCGCGCAACAGCTCGCCAGCCATCTGCCGGATGGCATCGGAGAAGGTCGCCGAGAACAGCAGTGTCTGGCGCTTCTTCGGCAGCGCGCTGAACAGCTCGTCGAGTTCCTGCGAGAAACCAAGATCCAACATGCGGTCGGCCTCGTCCAGCACCAGCGCCTGCACCTGGCCGAACTTCACCGCGTTCTGCCGATACAGGTCGAGCAAGCGCCCCGGTGTCGCCACCAGCACGTCGATGCCCTTGCGCAGCGCCATCATCTGCGGGTTGAGGCTGACCCCGCCATAGACCGCATAGGTGCGCAACGGCAGATTCTGCCCGTAGGTGCTGAAGCTCTCGTGGACCTGTTCGGCCAACTCGCGGGTCGGCACCAGCACCAGCGCGCGAATCGAGTTGCTCGCCACTTGCGGCCCTTCGTGGAGCAACCGTTGCAACAATGGCAGGGCGAAACCGGCGGTCTTGCCGGTGCCAGTCTGCGCCGCGGCCATCAGATCGCGACCCTTGAGCACGGCAGGAATCGCCTTGGCCTGGACGGGCGTTGGCTTGGTGTAGTCGAGGGATTCGAGGGTGCGCAGCAGCGGATCGATCAGGCCCAGGGAGGCGAAGGTCATGGCGAGAACCGGGAGTACGAAAACGAGGTGGGCAGTTTACTCGGAAAGGCAGCTGGAAGCTGGAAGCCAAGCGCAGGGTGGATGTCGCTTTCTACATCCACCGCGACCTTGCTCGTCGGGTCGGGGCGGGTCGGGGCGGGTCGGCAAGACGCGGCCCGGCCTACACCTTGAAGCCCATCAGCGTGCGAGCAAGTTCGGCGTTCGCTTTAAGCTTCAAGCTTCAAGCTTCAAGCTTCAAGCTTCAAGCTTACGGCTGCGCTTAGCGCAACAGCAGCTTGCCTTCGATCGGCACATAGCGGGTCGCGGCGCGAATCAACGAGTTTGCCGTCAGGCCCGGCGCGCCATAAGCCGTCGCCTCGGCGCCACCAGCGCGCACGCGCTCAAGCAACAAATCGAAATCACCGTCGCCTGAGGCCAGCACCACTTCATCGACACGCCCCGCGGCGTCCAGTACGTCGATGGTGATTCCCACATCCCAGTCGCCCTTGGCCGAGCCGTCGCTGCGCTGGATATAGGGCTTGAGCTTCACGGTGAAGCCGAGGTTGCGCAGGATCTGCTGGAACTGCTGCTGCTTGGCGTCACCCCGATCGATGGCATAGGCATAGGCCTCGACGATCTCGCCGCGCGCGCTGACCTCGGCCCACAACGCGGCATAGTTGAAATGGCAGCCGTGAGCCTGGCGCACCGTGTAGTAGAGGTTCTGCACATCGGCAAACAGGGCGATCTTCTTCACGCAGCGACCCAAGCGGTGAAAGGGCTGACCAGTATGGACGGCAATACCGCACATGTCGCCGGTCGGTTGCTTGGGCTAAAGTGCGCGCCTGTTCTTCCGAGAGTTGTTCTGCCGCGATGAATGTTCTGTCCATCCTCCGTGACGCCTGGTTCTTCTACTCCCGCAACCTGGCGTCCATCGCGCGTCTCTGCCTGCCACTGATCGCGCTCGAGAGCTGCGCCCGTCTGGCCGTCGACCATCTGTTCGGCCGGGACGCAGTGCCCGCGCAGGAGCTGCTGGTCGGCTTGATTTTCTATCCGCTCTATATCGGCGCGCTGATCCTGTTTCTCGACGCCCGTAGCCGCGGCCATGCGCCGCCGCTGCGCGAGGTCCTGATGCGCGCCCTGCCGCTATGGCCATCAATGGCTGTGCTGGCCGGGCTAGGCACCCTGCTGATCATGCTCGGCGCCTCGCTGTTCGTGCTGCCGGGGCTCTGGGTGATGGTCAAGATCGCATTCGCCGAATACCTGTTGGTGCTCCGTGGCCTGACCCCACTGGCTGCTCTGAAGGAAAGCTTCCTGCAGACCCGTGGCCATTTTCTCTTGGTGTTCGGCTGCATCCTCGTGGTTCTGTTGCCGCTATGGGTGCTGGAAGCCTGGCTCGCCGCGCAATTCTGGGCCGGCGAGACGCCCCCTGGGCTGCTGGCGGTGCTCGTCGACAGCGCCGTCGGACTGGTGCAACTGCTGGCGACCGTGGTGCTATTTCGCTGCTTCATGATTTGCAGCGAGCCGGTCATCGGCCGCAACGAAGAAAGCTGAGGGCCAGGCGGCGAGCAACGATCCGGCGGGCTAGGCTTGGTGATCCATTCCTTTCCGGAGGGCTCCACCATGGCTGACCAGAACCCCAGCATCCTGTCCCACGTATCCCTCGGCAGCAACCGCTTCGAGGACGCCGCCACCTTCTACGACCAGACCCTCGCCACTCTGGGCTGCAAGCGCATCATGGCCCACCCGGGGGCGATCGCCTGGGGCCGCGAATATCCCGAGTTCTGGCTGCAAATACCGATCAACGCCCAGACAGCCACCGTCGGCAACGGCACGCATATCGGCTTCTTCGCCGCAGACAAGGCTTCGGTCGATGCCTTCCATCGCGCCGCGCTGGCCGCTGGCGCAACGGACGAAGGTGCACCGGGGCCACGCGAGGAATATGGCGAGCCCTATTACGGCTGTTTCGTGCGCGACCTCGACGGCCACAAGATCGAGGCCGCCTATTGGGACATGGAGCGGGCCCAGCAGCTCTACGGCGACGCTCAATAGCCTAGCCGGCACTCGTCGAACTCCGAGCACCCGCCAGCCGCGGCAATAGCAGGTGCTCGAATAGCCGTGGAAAACAGCGCGCCACCAGCCGTGCACGCCAGTCGAGATTGGACAGCACCAGCAATTGGCGCCGCTTCAGCGCGCCCTGATAGATGGACTCGGCGACATCCTGCGGTGATGACACCCGCCCCACCGTCAGCACCGGCTGTGCCGCGGTGGAGCCGTCGCCGATCAGCACATTCTTGCGCAGATCGGTCGCGGTATAACCGGGACAGACCAGCATCACATTGACCCCGGTATCGGCCAGCTCGCTGCGCAGGGTTTCGAACAGCCCGTGCAGCGCATGCTTGCTGGCGTTGTAGGCGCCACGGTCAGGCACCGGCGCGTATTGTGACAGCGAGCTGAGCACGATGACCTGCCCTTCCCGCGTGATCAAACTCGGCAGTGCAGCCTGAGTGCAATGCAACGCACCATAGAAGTTGACCGCCATGATCCGCTCGAACACCGCCAGGCTGGTCTCGGCGACGCGGCTGCGATGGGTAATGCCGGCATTGTTGATCAGCACGTCGATGCCGCCGAAGCGTTCCACCACCAGCGCAACGGCCTGCTGCACCGCAGCCGCATCCGAGACATCGCAGCGCAAACCCAGTGCATCGGCATTGTGGTGGTCTGTCAGGTGTTGTACCAACCCATCGATGGCGTTCTGCTCGAGATCGAAAATCACGACCCGCGCTCCGGCCTGAGCCATTCGCTCGGCCAGCGCACGACCGATCCCGGCGCAGCCACCCGTAATCAGCACCACCTTGCGATCGAACACCTTGCTGGCGAAAACCTTGCGATACATGGAGCACCCCATCCGAACTTGATCAAAGCACTCACGACCTGCCAGCCGTCGTGCCGCACATATCTTCAGCATAGTCAGCCCGTCACTGACCCGCGCGATCGCATGCCCACTTCGCGAGCGCCGGAACATCGTGCTGCTGCTACTCGACCGGGCGCTGCGGTTATGGACAGCGAAACGCCGGGCGACCATGCTTGCCGACGCGCAAACCACAAGGGGCAGTGAATTACCTTGAAGCCTTTACTCTGGATCCTTTTTGCAGCGGCTCTGGCAGGGCCTTGCTTTGCCGCGCCCGAGGCCGAGCCGCCACGAACCCTGACCGTTGGCTATTACGACTTTCCCCCAGCCATCTACAGCGATGCGCAAGGCCGACCGCAGGGGCCAGTGGTGGAACTCACCCGTCGCGTACTCGAGCATGCCGGTTATCAGGCGCAGTTTCGTGGATTACCGAGCGCACGCCTGTATGGCGCTTTGAAGAGCGGCACCGTCGACCTCTGGCCGGGCGCGCCAGGCAAACCGGAGCTGCAGGCCGATACGATCGAGGGTCGTCAAACCCTCGCGCAGATCAGCCTCAACCTCTATCACCGCCCCGACACCCCACGGCCAGAGGTGCCGGACAGCCTGCGCAAGCGTGGCATCATCATCATCGGCGGCTATAACTACTGGCCGCAGGTGAACCGGATGCTGCATGACCCGCAACTAGGGATTCGCCTGCACCGTACCAGCACTCACACCTCGGCATTGGAGATGCTCAAACATCGCCGCGCCGACTATTTGCTCGACTACCAAATCCCGGTTAACCAGGCGCTTCAGCGTCTCGGCATGCCGGCATTGCCCCACGTGGAGCTGCACAGGGTAGCCATTCGTTTCATCGTCTCGCGTCATGCCGACGACAGCCGAACCGTGGTCGATGCGCTGGATCAGGCCTATGCCGAGATGGTGGCTTCCGGGGAAAACCTGAGCCTGCCGGACGAATAAAGACAGCTGGCAAGCGAAGCCGTATGGGCGAGGCTGAGCTGCGCCAGCTTACGCTTCGGTTCTGCTTGAGGCCTGGGGCTGCTTTCAGGTCCCGCGCGGCTTGGCCCGCGCGGTAGGTTCGGCGACTAACGGATCATCCGGCCAGTAGTGCTTGGGGTAACGACCCTTGAGATCCTTCTTCACCTCACCATAGGTGTTGGCCCAGAAGCTCGCCAGATCCTGAGTGACCTGCACCGGCCGGCGTGCCGGTGACAATAGGTGCAACTTGACCACCTGCCGACCACCGGCGATCCGTGGTGTATCGGCCAGGCCGAACAACTCCTGCAAGCGCACCGCCAGTACGGGCGGTGAGTCGCTGTAATCGAGGCGTATCCGCGAACCGGAAGGCACGGCAATGGCGATCGGCGCCAGTTCGTCGAGCCGCTGCGGCAACGGCCAGGGCAGCAAGGTCGAGAGCATGCCCTTGAGATCCAGCTGGGCGAAGTGCGCCAGCCGCGACACCTTGCCCAGATACGGCAGCAACCAGTCTTCCAGGCGAGCCAGCAACGCGGCATCGCTGACGTCCGGCCAGTCGCTGGCACCACTGATGCCTAAATCAATCTGCCGGAGCAGGGCGATACGCGCCTGCCATTGGCGCAGATCTGACGTCCAGGGCAACAGCTCAAGCCCCTTGCGCCGGACCAACCCGAGCAAGGCGCGGCCGCGCGCGTCGTCATCCAGCCCCGGTAGAGGCTCACGGCTGAGCACCAGCTCGCCGACCCGCCGCTGCCGCTCAGCCCTCAGCACACCTTCACGCTCGTCCCATTCGAGCTCGTCGCGTTGGCTGATCTGCTCGGCCAGCGCCTCGTCGAACAGGCTTGGGTCCAACGCCGCCGCGCGATAGATACGCTCCTCGCGCTGGCCCTGACGGCTGCCCAGCTCGGCGATCACCAGCCAGGGTTCTTTCATCAGCGCATCAGGCTCTGCGAACAGTGCCGCGCGACCATTGGCCAAACGGTACTCGCCACCCCCTTCGCGGCGCTGCCGGGCGACCCGGTCGGGGTAAGCGAAGGCCAGCAGCGCGCCAAGCCAGCGGTGATCGTCACTATCGGCGGCGGCGGTTCCGGCCGGACCGCGCAGCAGGCTGCGAAACTGCCGAGCCAGTTGCCGCACGCGCGCCACGCCTGAATGATGCCGGCCACGGCCTTCGAGCAGCGCGAGGCGCGTGGAAATATCAGCGCCAGCGCCACGTTGAATGTCACGCTCGACCAGCAAGGCCCCGAGATCGGCCGCCTGTGCGCCGAGCCCCAGCGCGTGACCGCGCAGCAGCATATGAGCAATCCGCGGATGCGCGGGGAGCTCAGCCATGGCAAGGCCATGAGCGGTCAGTTGCCAGCTGCCGCGAGCGTTACGGCTGAGCGCCCCGAGGCGTTCGAGGAGATCCTGCGCCTGGGCGTAGGCTGCCGCCGGTGGTGGATCCAGCCAGACCAGCTCGTCCGGCTCGACACCCCAGCGCGCCAGCTGCAACGCCACTCCGGCCAGGTCTGCCTGAAGAATTTCCGCTTCGCCGTAGGCCGCCAGCTGTGCGTGTTGGTCCTCCGACCACAGCCGATAGCAGGCGCCAGGTTCAAGGCGGCCGGCACGACCAGCCCGCTGCGTCGCCGAGGCACGGGATATGCGCCGGGTCTCCAGCCGCGTCATGCCACTGCCAGGATCGAACCGTGGCACCCGCGCCAGCCCCGCATCGACCACCACCCGCACACCTTCGATGGTCAGGCTGGTCTCGGCGATATTGGTCGCCAGCACCACCTTACGCTTGCCGGCCGGCGCCGGCTCGATGGCTGCGCGCTGGGCGGTCAACTCCAGCTCGCCGTGCAGCGGGCAGAGCATGACGTCGTGACGCCCCGACAACTGTTCATTCAATGCGTCGTTTACGCGGCGGATTTCGGCCTGCCCGGGCAGAAAGACCAGCACGCTACCGGACTCTTCATCCAGCGCCTGCATGATGGTTTGTACCACCCGCGGCTCGAGGCGCTCACCGGCCTGAAACGCTCGGCTCCAGCGCTGCACGACCGGATACATGCGCCCTTCGCTACGCACCACCGGCGCCTCGTCGAGCAGGCTCGATAGCCGCGCACCTTCGAGCGTCGCCGACATCAGCAGCAACTTCAGTGGCTCGTCTCTGAGCAGATCGCGGGCATTGAGCGTCAGGGCCAGCGCCAGGTCGGCGTCTAGGCTGCGCTCGTGGAATTCGTCGAAGATGACCAGGCCAACGCCTTCCAGGCCCGGATCGTCCTGCAGGCGACGCGCCAGAATGCCCTCGGTAACCACCTCGATACGGGTCTGCGGCCCGACCCTGCTGTCCAGGCGGATACGGTAACCGACTGTTTCACCAACTTTCTCGCCCAGCTCACTGGCCAGGCGCTCGGCTGCGGCGCGTGCCGCCAGTCGCCGCGGCTCGAGCATGACGATCGATTGCCCGGCCAGCCAAGGCTCGTTGAGCAAGGCCAGCGGCACGCGGGTGGTCTTGCCGGCACCCGGTGGGGCTTCCAGCACGGCTTCGTCACGTTCACTCAGGGCCTGGCGCAGGGCCGGCAGTGCTTGGTCAATGGGTAGGGCGATCATGGAGACTCCGCTTTCAAGGCCGCGATTATAACGATCCGCAGCGCGTGGAAAGCGGCTGGGCTATCTCTGTCGCAAGCATTCTCGCCAGGCCGAACAGAGCGCTCGGCCGAGCTGTCTGATGTCGAGAAAACATCACGCAGCCCTTGTATAGTTGCGCCACTTTCTCCGGAGGTCCTTATGCGTACTCGTTCCCGTGTCATCGGCGGCGTGCTGGCCGTCTCCCTGTTCACTCAACTGACCGCTTGCGGCACGCTGTTCTACCCGGACCGCCGAGGCCAGATCGACGGCAAGATCGACCCAGCCATCGCGGTCGCCAATGCCGTGGGCCTGCTGTTCTACGTGATTCCCGGCCTGATCGCCTTCGGCATCGACTTCGCCACGGGCGCCATTTATCTGCCGGACAACGAATACTCCATGGCGCCGGAAAAGCTCCAGGAAGCCATTGGCGCCGACGGCGTGATTGATCAGGCGAAGCTCAAGGCGATCATCGAGCAGGAAACCGGCCGCAGCCTGCCGCTGAACGATCCGCACCTGATCCAGCACAGCGGTAGCGTCGAGCAGCTAGCCGCCTTCGGATTGCGTCCGGCCGCCTGATGCAACACACCCGCGAGCGCAAGGGCGTCAGCGCCGAACATGCACGACTGATGCGCCGCGCCACTCGGCTGGCGCTGGCCGTGGCGCTGACGCTGGCGGCCAGCAAGGCGCTGGCGTGGTGGCTGAGCGGTTCGGTGAGCCTGCTGGCGGGGCTCACCGACTCGCTGCTGGATGGCGCTGCATCACTGCTCAACCTGCTGGCGGTGCACTACTCGCTGCGCCCGGCGGATGAAGATCACCGCTACGGCCATGGCAAGGCGGAAGCCCTGGCCGGGCTCGGTCAAGGCGCGTTCATCTCGGTCAGTGCCATCCTCGTCTGCGTTCAGGGCGTCGACCGCATGCTGCATCCGGAGCCACTGGGCGCGCCGGCGCTGGGTATCGCGGTCATGCTGCTGTCGCTGCTGCTGACCGTGGCGCTGCTGGCGTATCAGCGGCATGTGGTGCGTGAAACCGGCTCCACGGCGATTCGCGCCGACTCGCTGCACTATCGCTCCGACCTGCTGCTCAACTGCAGCATCCTGGTGGCGCTGGTCCTTGCCGGCTATGGTTGGGAGCGTTTGGATGCGGTGTTCGGCATTGCCATTGCGGTCTACATTTTCTGGAGCGCGCTGAGCATCGTGCGCGAAGCCGGCGCGGTGCTGATGGATACTGAGCTACCGCCGGAAATCAGCGAGCACATGCACCGGCTGGCCTGCGATGTACCCGGTGTGGTCGGCTGTCATGACCTGCGCACCCGGGTCTCCGGCACCCGCTGGTTTGTGCAGATGCACCTGGAGCTTCCCGGCACGCTGCCACTGATCGAGGCACACGCCTTGTGCGATCAGGTCGAGGCGGCGATTCACGACCAGTATCCGCGCGCCGAAGTGCTGGTGCACGCCGATCCGCTGGAAGTGGTAAGTCCACGCCCAACCCCGGAACCCACCGGCGAGGCATAAAAAAGACCACGTGGTGAGACGTGGTCTTTTTTCAATACTGTTCTGAATTCGCTGGCCGCTTGTGGCGGATTCTTCGGCAGCGCCTTGTGAGCGGTGCTGGCCCGGACCGATAGCCTCGGTAAGGTATACGGTTGGCGCGGAGGGGTAAGTACCGCGTCATTTCTGCCGGGGGCTGAAGTTGGATAAAGCTTACGTCCCGCCTGCCGGCAAATGCTTGCGAATATTGCTCAGATAAGACCCCATTGCGCAATCTATCGTCTTCTGCGCATAGTTCCGCGCAACGGAACAAAGAGAGTCTTCTAAAATGAGCAAACTCGATCGCTACGACCTTCGCATCCTTCATGAATTGCAGCACGACGCCCGCATCTCCAACCAGGACCTTGCCGAGCGCATCGGGCTGTCGCCCTCGCCCTGCTCACGACGGGTCAAACAACTCGAGGATGACGGCTATATCGCTCGCCAGGTCGCCCTGCTGGATCGCAAGAAGCTTGGCCTGACGCTCACCGCCTACGTGCTGATCGGCATGGACCGGCACACGCCCGAGCGCTTCGAGCATTTCGAAGGCGTGATCGGCAAATGCGCGGAAGTGCTCGAATGCAGCCTGGTCACCGGTATGGATGCGGACTACCAGCTCAAGGTGGTGGTGCCAGACATGGAGCACTACCAGGCTTTCCTGCTCGGCACTCTGACGCGCATCGAAGGCGTCTCCAGTGTTCGCTCCAGCTTCGTGTTGCGGCAAGTGTCGTCGAGCACCGAACTGCCGCTGGAGCACCTGCGCACCTGAGACCCATTGCCGCAATCAGCGGCATCGATACCAGTCCTGGCGTATACTCGCGCCGCCTTGCTATGCCCCCGCGCGCCATATTCGAACAAGCGCCTCGCTCGCTAAAAAACAGGTCCGCCCGCTGTCATAGCTGTTGTCGTATGCATTCAGACTTAGCCAAGCGGAGAAATCGATGGATCCGGAAGTTTTCGAGAAGTGGATGATGATCGTCCTGGTCGGCGGGTTGATGGCCTTCATGGCGTTCATCATCTGGGACCTGGCCAAGAAGTCGAAGGCCGGCCGGCTTGGCACGGCGATTCTGTTTCTGGGCCTGGGTCTGTGCCTGTTCGCGTTCCTCGCCAAGCCGGTCATCGGCTATATCATCGAAGTGTCTCAGGGCATTCCGCACTGATTGAACGGGTCAGCTCCGGCGCGGTAGCCGCGCCGGCTCCTCGCGCCATTCCCCAGGCTGCAGGCCGTCCAGCGCCCAGTCGCCGATACGTACCCGCACCAGCCGCAGCGTCGGCAACCCGACCGCAGCGGTCATACGCCGTACCTGGCGATTGCGCCCCTCACGAATGACCAGCTCCAGCCAACAGGTCGGCACGCTTTTGCGAAAGCGCACCGGCGGATTGCGTGGCCAGAGCTCGGGCTCGGCCAGCAGCCTCGCGTCGGCCGGCAGCGTCATGCCATCGTTGAGTTCAACGCCGTCGCGCAGCCGTGCCAGCTGCTCCTCACTCGCCTCGCCCTCCACCTGAACCCAATAGGCCTTCGCCAGCTTGTGCTTGGGATCAGCGATACGCGCCTGCAGTTGTCCATCGTTGGTCAGCAGCAACAAGCCCTCGCTGTCCCGGTCCAGGCGACCGGCCGGATAGACGCCCGGTACCTGGACGTAGTCTTTCAGGGTCGCGCGGCCGTCGGCATCGTTGAACTGGGTGAGCACATCGTAGGGTTTGTTCAGCAGTAACAGGCGCGGCTCGGCGGGTGGCGCCTTGGCGACACGCCGCGGCTGGGCTGTACCAGCCAGCCGCGGCGGGCGTGGGCGAGAAGTACGTGGCATGACCAAGGGTTCCGAATCGGGCCGGCCATGCTAGGGCGACAGCGCAGGAGCCGCAAGCCACCCGCCCGGTCGTATATGCGCTGACCACCGTTGCCCGCTACCCCTATGCGACCGCTGTGCACCGAGCGGCGGCTGGCCCTGTTTCGCACGACGGCACCCTGGTGCTCCGCTACGGCCCGCCTGAAGCGGCTGGAATATCTTGGCGCAGCGAAACCCACTACTCCCCGATCTGCTTACGAACGATCTTGACGTTTTCCACCACGGCCATGGTGGTCGGCGTGATGAAGCCGCCGTCCTCGGTGATGCCCTGGATCGAGTAGAGGTTGTACTTGGGGTTCATGGAGCTGATCGCCTCGGCCATCTTTGCGCGGACCTGCTGCGGTTCGGTGCTACCGGCCAGCTCCATGGCCTTGGCCATGGCGTGGAAAGCCAAGTAGTTGTAGGCCGCTTCCGAGCCCGGCACCTTGCCGTGCGCTTCCTTGTAACGCTCCACGAAGACCTTCGCGACCTCGCTGTCATACTCCGACAGCGGTACGACACCGATGGAGTTTTCCAGCAGATCCAGGCCTCCCGTCACGGCAGCGATCTCGTCCAGCTTGGCCTGGTCCATCACGATGAAGCCGCCCTGGAAGCCCATCTGACGTGCCTGTTGCATAACCAGGCCGGTGGGCTCCGAGGCGCCGCCGACAAACATCACGTCCGGGTTCGAGGCGATCACTCGACTTACCCCGGTATAGAAGTCGGTCGACTTGTTGTAGTCCATGGGGTTGCTGGCGACGATCTCCCCGCCTTTCTGCTCCCACGCCTTGGTCATCATGTCGGTCCAGATTTTGGCGTACTCGTGGGTAGCGCCGGCGATGCCGAGCTTCTTGCCGTAGTGCTTGAGGGCGTAGTCGGAGAAGGCATCCACATAGCCGGTGAATTCCGGCGGGATGCGCACCGTCAGCGGGTTACCCTGCTCGGTCACCGAGGGCACGCTGGTGTAGGCCATGATCAGGAAATTATCGGCGACGTTGAAATCCTGCAACGCGAACACGCCGCCGGTATGCGGGACGAACACGGCAGCGGCTTTCGATTCCTTCACCAGCCGCTTGGCGTTGGTGGCCGCCTGGCTCGGTGAATACTTGTCGTCGAGGCTGATCAGATTGACCTTGTAGGTCTCGTCACCGATCTTGATGCCGCCGGCCTCGTTGGTGTCGTCCACCGCCATGCGCAGCCCCGACAGGGTGTTCTCGCCATAGAGCGCGGCGCCGCCGCTGAGCGGGCCGGTAAAGCCGATATTGAGCGTCTGTTCGGCATATACGCCACCGACATGGGCTGCGGACAAGGTGGCAATCGCCATTCCAAGCGCTTTGAGCGTTTTCATTGTTGTCTCCTTGGTTACGACTGATCAGGCGCCGATGTAGGCTTTGCGCACCGCTTCGTTCCCCAGCATGGCCTGCTGATCGCCTTCCATCACCAGGCTGCCGCCCTCGATAACGTAGGCGCGGTGAGCGATTTTCAATGCAGCGAAGGCGTTCTGTTCGGCCAGCAGCACGCTGGTTCCGGACGCGTTGATACGCGCGATCACCTCGAACATCTGATTGACCACCAGCGGCGCCAGCCCGAGCGAGGGCTCGTCTAGCATCAGCAGCCGGGGCCGACTCATCAGCGCCCGACCGATCGCCACCATCTGCTGTTGGCCGCCGCTCAGTGAGCCGGCCGGCTGGTTTCGCTTGTCGTGCAGGATGGGAAACAGGTCGAGCACTTCCTGCAGGTTGCGCTTGTTGCCCTCACTGTCGCGGCGATGCAGATAGGCGCCGAGGGCGAGGTTCTGCGAGACAGACATCTGCGGGAACAGCTTGCGCCCTTCCGGACAATGCACAACGCCGGCTGCGACCAGACCCGACGGTTTGAGTCCGTCGATGCGTTTGCCCTCCAGCGTAATGCTGCCGGCTGTCGGCTTGAGCAAGCCGCTGATGGTGTTGAACAAGGTGGTCTTGCCCGCGCCATTAGCGCCGAGCAACACCACCAGCTCGCCGGCGCCGACGGTCATGGAGACCTGAGTGAGCGCTTTGAAACTGCCGTAGCAGACATCGACCCGATCAAGCTGCAGCATCATAGTCGCTCCCCAGATAGGCCTCGATGACAGCCGGGTTCGCCTTGATCTCGGCGGGCGTACCCTCGGCGATCTTCTCGCCGTAGTTGAGCACCATAATTTTGTCGGCCAGGCCCATGATCATGTCCATCTTGTGTTCGATTAGGCATACGGTCAGGCCGTGCTCGGGCATTTTGCGGATCAGCTGGGCGAGCCCCTCCGTCTCTTCCGGGTTGACGCCGGCCGCCGGCTCGTCGAGCAGCACCAGCTTCGGCTCGGTGGCGAGCGCCAGGGCGAAGGCCACGCGCTTGCGTTCTTCCTGGGATATGTCCAGCACCACGCGGTTCTCCAGATGCGCCAGGCCGACGAAATCCAGTGCGGCGCGGGCCTTCTCGCGGCACTCGCGCTCCTCCTGCTGCAGGCGTTTGGAGTTGATCAGCACGTCCCACAGGCCGGATCGGGTGCGCAAACGGTGGCCAACGATCAGGTTGTCCAGCACCGTGGCCTGCTCGAACAGGTGCGTGGTTTGAAAGGTCCGGCCGACGCCAAGCCGGGCCACGCGATCGCAGCGCATCCGCGAGACATCGTGACCGTCGATCAGGATGCGCCCGGAGCTGGGCTTGTGAACGCCGGAAATCAGGTTGAAGAAGGTGCTCTTGCCGGCGCCGTTGGGGCCGATGATGGCGTTGATCTTGCGCGCCTCGAATTCGACGCTGACGTCGTGTACCGCCGCCAGCCCGCCGAACATCTTGGTCAGGTTTTCGACCTTAAGCATTGTTGTTCACCTCGTTGCCTGGGGTGACCTTGGTAGCACCGCGCGGGTCCTTGGCACGTGCCGCTGCGGTGTCCTTGCGCAGCTTCCAGCCAAGGAAGGTGCCGATCACACCGCGCGGCATGAAGATCACCAGCACCACGATCAGCGGGCCAAAAATGATCATCCGGTAGTCTTCGAGAAATTGCAGCGACTGGGTGATCCAGACGACCCCGACGGTCCCGGCCAGCGGACCGAACAGGGTGCCGAAGCCGCCGACCAGCAGGTAGGTGATCATGTCGAAGGTATGGTTGGGGTTGGCTTCCTCCGGCCCTATGAAGCGGATCATCGAGGCGTAGAGTCCACCGGCAACACCGGCATAGGTGGTGGAGAGGACGAAGGCCAGCAGCTTGTTGCGCATCAGGTCGATGCCCAGCGATTGGGCCAGCGCATCACCGTTGCGGATGGCCATGAAGGTACGGCCCAACAGCGAGCGCGCCAGGCGACCGGCGAACCAGATCGCCAGGACCAGAAACAGCAGCGCGAGGTAATAGAACGGCACCGTCTGGCTGAAATCCACCAGCCCGAAGCCGTCCGGCGCCGCGATACCGCGAATGCCGATGGCGCCGTGGGTCAGCTCTTCCCACTTGTCGATCAACAAGTAAATGATGAAGCCCACACAGAGCGTGAAGATCGCGAAGAAGTGCTCTTTCAAGCGCAGCGAGACGATGCCGACCAGCGCACCGACGGCGGCCGAAACCAGCGCGGCCGCCACGAAAGCAGGCCAGAAATTCCAGCCATGGTCAGCGGTGAGAATCGCCAGGGTGTAGGCACCGATGGCGAAGAAGCCGCCGTGAGCCAGGTTCAGCTGACCGCAGTAACCGGTGATGATGTTCAGGCCATAGACCGCGATTGCCCAGATAAAAGCACTGGCCATCACATAGACCTGATACTCGCTCTTGGCGAACAGCGGGAAGGCCAACGCGAATGCCAGCAGCACCGGTTTGCAGCCGGGGCCGGTCAGTAACGAAGCGAAACGATGCATCAGTGAGCCCCCTTGGCGAACAGCCCGGTTGGGCGCAACGACAGAATCACCACCAGCAGCGAGAAGGCGATGATGTCCTTGTAGTCTGACGACAGATAGAAACCACCGAAGCTTTCGGCGAAACCGAGAATCATCGCGCCGAGAATGGCCCCAGGGATGCTGCCCATGCCACCCAGCACAATGATGACGAAGGCCTTCATGATCACCAGGTGCCCCATCGCCGGATACACCAGGTTGATCGGTGCATAGAGCGTCGCAGCAAAGGCGGCGAGCATGCCGGAGATGGCGAAGGTCAACATGGCCACGCGGTTGGCATCGATGCCGACGAGGAACGCCCCCTCACGGCTCTGCGCCATCGCGATGATCGTCGAACCCAGCATCGTCTTGCGCAGGAACAGGTGCAGAGCAAGCATCAGCGTAAAGGCCCCGACGATGATCAGCAGGCGCTGCTCGGGAATGATCAGCCCGTCGAAGTTGAGGATGCCGCCATAGGGCGAGGCCATGCGGCGGAAGTCGGAGCCCCAGAGCATCTGCACCACCGCTTCGAGAAACAGCAGGATTCCGATGGCGGCGATCTTGTCGTGAATCGGCGGCGCGTTGCGCAGCGGGTGAAACACCAGCCGCTCCGATAGCACCGCCAGTACGGCCACTACCACACCGGAGGCCAGCATGGCGATCCAGTAATGCAAGCCGATATCGGTCATGAAGAAGTAGGACGCGAACGCGCCGACCATGTACAGCGCGCCGTGGGCGAAGTTGGGGATGTGCAGGATGCCGTAGACGAGCGTCAGGCCGAGGGCGACCAGCCCGTAGATGCTGCCCAGGGTCAGGCCGTTGAGCACTTGCTGAAACAATAGATTCAATGCGGCGTCTCCGTGGATCTTGTTGTTATGGGTGCCACCACCGAGCGACCCTACGACCGGTCCGGGCCGGTCGAAGTATTCGCTCGACTGACATTGGCACTCGCCGACAGGCCCGTCAAACGAGCCGCTCGGAACAGATACAAGCCCATAAAAAGGAGTGATGCTGGCGCATGGCCAGATCGCGACGGCTAGGCCATAAACTCAGCGGCGCGGGCGCGGACCTCGGCCATAGACGGGTCTGCAGATAAGCTGAACGCACCAAACCGAGTCACGTTTTCAGGTTTGCGGCCATGATGCACCGAAATGGTGCAACCGCACGCCTCGGCATTGGGTCAACTCGAATATCCTCGCGGACCGCAACGGGGGGCTGCCAGCAACGGTGGCGCACCGGGATGGGGCAAGGCATGGCGATTGCTCGGAGAATTCGATCGACGCTACAGATCTACGCTCTACATGACCGCCCTGCCCCAAAACGCCCGCGACGACCAAACGGTAACCGAGCTGATGCGCTTCGGCACAACACCCTGCGCAAGCGATGGACAGTGCGCGGTAGATGGTTCCGGATATGCAGATCGAGGCCACCGTCGCCTGACGACACAAGCTCGTCGCCGTGCCTCAACCAATCCGGTGATAGTGAGGTCAATGAATGTTGCGGCCAAGACCGCGAAGACCCCGAACCGCTTTGAAGGATATCAACGTGCAGATACGTGACGCCCTGGACGCCGACCTCGAAGGCATTCTGAAAATCTACAACGATGCGGTGCAGAACAGCACGGCGATCTGGAACGACCACGTCGTCGACCTCGATAACCGCCGCGCCTGGCTGGCCGAACGCCATGAACAGAACTACCCGGTGCTGGTAGCCATTGACGACGAACAGCGCGTGGCCGGCTACGCGTCGTTCGGCCCTTGGCGCCCCCACGATGGCTTTCGCCACACCGTTGAGCATTCAGTCTATGTCAGCGCGGACCACCGCGGCAGCGGCATCGGCCGCAGCCTGATGCAGGCGTTGATCGAGCGCGCCCGGCAGCTGGACAAGCACGTAATGATTGCCGCGATTGAAAGCGAGAACCGCGCTTCCATTCATATGCACCAGCAGCTTGGCTTCGTCCATGCCGCGCAGATGCGCCAGGTCGGCTGCAAGTTCGGCCGCTGGCTGGACCTGACCGTGATGCAGCTGACACTGAACAGAAGATCCAACCCATAATGCCCCGGCAAGTATCAGTGGCCGCTCGATCAGAGCGGATATCGACGCCGTTTTCGCGGTGACGGCTGCAGTGGAAGTCTTTGCAAGCCGCGTGCTAGACAGCCCCTGGTTAAATCGCATAACAAAACGATTATTTATGTATACAAAGTGTAGGCGAATCTGAAATTAAGCTTCTAGGCTGTGCTTAGGTCTCAGGCTCCTGACGGCGCCAACAAGGCCTGAATTCGCGGTCTCCGCCATATGCGAAACAAGAACTGCATACAAAAACAATCCACAGTCTTGCACAGAGCGCCTACAGATGAATCACGACGACTTTCAGATCAAGCAGATCGATCCCAGTCTGTATAACGCCGACCTCGCCCCGCTCGCCCCCGCCAAGCGCAGGTGGGGCTGGTTCGAGATCTTCAACGTCTGGTCCAACGATATCCAAAGCCTGTTCGGCTATACGCTCGCCGCGACACTGTTCATCAGTTACGGCCTGAACGGCTGGGCGGTGTTGGCGGGCATTGTGCTGGCCGGTTTCATCGTCATGGGCCTGGTGCAGCTGACCGGTAGACCCAGCGTCAAGTACGGCATTCCATTCCCGGTCATGGCGCGCGCCAGCATGGGCGTGCGCGGCGCGAATTTCCCGGCGGTCGTGCGCGGCGTCGTGGCGATCTTCTGGTACGGCGTGCAGACCTATTTCGCCTCGACCGCCGTGGCGCTGCTGATTCGCACCCTATTCGGCTCGGGCTCGGGCTCGGGCTCGGAAGCCACGCTGCTGGGGCTGACAGCGATCGACTGGGTCGCCTATGTGATCGTCTGCGTTTTTCAAGTCGCATTGTTCGTACGTGGCGTCGACTGGGTGACGCGCTTCCTGAATTGGGCTGGGCCGCTGGTCTATCTGGTGATGATCGCGATGATGATCGCCATCTGCTACCAGGCCGGCCCGAGCCTGGTCGGCGCGCTGGGCAGCATTTTCAGCGGCTCCGGCAGCTACGCTGGCGGTCCGATCGCAGCCTTCGCCGCGGTGGTCGGCACCATGGTCGCTTACTTCGCGGCGGTGGTGATCAATTACGGCGACTTCGCCCGCTTCGTGAAAAATGAGCGGCAGATGCGCATTGGCAACTTCCTCGGCCTGCCGGTCAGCCTGGCGATCTTCTCGCTGATCGCGCTGGTGATTACCGCCGGTACGGTGGTGGTGTTCGGCGAAACGCTGACCAACCCGACCGATATCGTTTCACGCATCGATAATGTCGGCCTTACGCTGATCGCCGCGATCACCTTCTTCGCCGCCACCGTTGGTATCAATCTGGTCGCCAATTTCATCCCGCCGGCGTACGACATCGCCAACCTGGCACCGGCACGCATCAGCGCCCGTACCGGCGGTTTCATTACCGCCGCGATCGCCTTCTTTATTGGTGCATTGTGGGTGTCGTTCATCAGCGCAGTCGGCATCGCCGCCTTCGTCGACACACTGGGCGCCGTGCTGGCACCGCTGTACGGCATCATCGTCGCCGATTACTATCTGGTGCGCCGTCAGCAACTGGACGTGCAGCAATTGTTCTCGGCCGAGCCCGGCTCGACCTACTACTTCAACGCCGGCTGGAACCGCAAAGCGATCATCGCGTTCGGGCTCAGCTCGGTATTTTCGGTAGCCTCGGTCTGGACGCCCGGCCTGGAAAGCCTGTCGGGCTTCGCCTGGCTACTGGGCGCGTTGTTCGGTGGCGCGGTGCACTATCTGCTGATGCGCAAGCAGTCGCTACCGGCAAGCGCGGCACCTACTCTGACGCCGCATGGCTGAAGCAGGTAAACGGACCGGCTGCGACAGCCGGTCCTTTTCAGCGTGTTAAAGTGGCCAGCCACCCGCTGCGCCACACTTCCACGATGATCAGCATGAACCGATCGGTGACCGAAGACATTTCGATCATCAGCCGCATCAGTGCGGTGCCTGCCATCCTCCAGGTTATTTCCGAAACGACCGGCTTACGCTTCGCCGCCGTTGCGCGGGTTACGCATGATTCGTGGACGGCCTGTGCGGTCCTCGACAAGATCGACTTCGGCTTGCAGGTAGGTGGCGAGCTGGACGTGACCACTACGCTGTGCCACGAAATCCATACCTCCCACGAGACGATCATCATAAGCAAGGCCAGCGAGGACGAGCGTTACTGCAACCATCACACGCCCAAGCTCTACGGTTTCGAAAGCTATATATCGGCGCCGGTGTTTCTCGCCGACGGTAGTTTCTTCGGTACGATCTGCGCACTCGACCCGCTGCCTGCCATCTTCTCCAGGCAGTCGACATTGGCCATGATGGAATCGTTTGCCAAGCTGCTATCTAGTCAGTTGGAGGCCGAGAAGCAGTTCGAAGCAACCGAGGCTGCCCTGCTTGATGCCAGGCAAACGGCAGAACTGCGCGAACAGTTCATCGCCTTGCTCGGCCACGACCTGCGCAACCCGCTGTCATCGATTATGTCTGGGGCGCAGCTGTTGCTGCGGCGTTCGAAAGAGCCCTCGGTTACCCGCATCGTCGATCATATGCTCACCGCGACTTGCCGCGCCTCGCGGCTGGTGGACGACGTGCTGGATTTCGCTCGCGGCCGCCTGGGCAACGGCATCCCGTTGAACCTCCGCGACTGCGGCAATCTGCATAGCGTGCTGACTCATATCGTCTCCGAGATGCAAAGCGCCCATCCGCAGCGCTTGATCGAGGCTGATATTGCTCCGCTCGGCATCGTCCGCTGCGACTCGGATCGGCTGGCACAGCTACTGTCCAACCTGCTCGCCAACGCGCTAACGCACGGTGCGGTGGACGGCAGCATATCGGTCAGCGCACGCATCGAAGCCGGCGATTTCATCCTGGCGGTGAACAACCAGGGCACGCCGATCCCGCCCGAGCGCTTGCGCCAGGTGTTCCAACCGTACTGGCGCGAACCTTCCAGCGTCCAGTCCGGCCTAGGCCTGGGGCTCTACATCATCAACGAAATCGCGATATCGCATGGCGGCACAATGCGCGCGGCCTCGACATCTGAGGCCGGCACCACCTTCATCTTCAGCATGCCGACCGGAGCGTCGCCGCAGCGCTAGGCACGATCTGCTTGATCGCCCCGCAGAGGCCAGCGAAGGTCGGCGAACGAAGCGCTGGTTTCGCACATGCCAGCATCGTTTGATGAAGCAATTGCTTCGTTTGTCGCCGATAGCGTTCCGCTGCGATCAACGCAGCTGGCTGTCCTTGCTGCCGCGTCGGTTGTAGCCGCTGAACTTCGCTTCCTGGAGATCCTGTTCCGCCTGGCATTTCACGCAGAGCCGTACGCCCTGGACTGCCTGCCGTCGCGCCTCAGGAATCTTCGCATCACATTCTTCGCAGTGCGTCAGGCTTTCGCCTCGCCCCAATCGGCTACGCGCTCGCTGGACCGCATCTTCGATGGTGCTGTCGATCTGCTCCTGCACGGCGCCTTCGTTCGCCCAGCCCGTGGCCATCATTGCCTCCCACCTGCCTGAAGACAGGTCATTTGGTACCAACCTGTTAGATCGGCGTCGCGGACAACCGTTCCGACGCAACGTCAACTTGGCAGCATTACCTCCCGCCAACTAACCGGCACCCGTCCGTCGTTACCTTGGCGTCAAAACGACGAGCGGGGACCTCATCGAGGCTGCATCGTCTACCCTTCCCGCGATTGATCAGGCAAGCGAGCGCAGACACCACCTCTGGCGCTCTGGACTTGCCGTTTTTGCGGTCGCCAACGGGCGGCTTGTATCAAATCCACCAGTGAATCGGTGTATGAGCAAGAAACTCGTAATGGCATGGGTACTCGGCCTCGCCGGATGCGCCAGTCAACCACAGATCGTCGAGCGGGAAGTCGGACAGTTCGACCTTAAACTCGGCACGGCTCCTACCCGCAGCATGGCCCAGGGCCTGGTCAGCCCGACCGCCGGAAGCACCTTTCGCGGAGGCCTGGACCTGGCCCACACCAGCGGCATGTACGTGGGTCAATGGGCGCCGAGCATGGGCCTTCTGCAAGGCACACTGGAGCTGAATACCTATGTCGGCTACGCCCAGCAGCGCTTTGCCGACACGCCGGGTTTCGAACTGGGCGTGATCCGCTACAGCTTCCCTGAAATGGAAAACTGGGACCGGCATCAGTACTACGCTGGCATCAACCTGGCCGGTAGCCGTCTGGGTGGCGCGTTGAGCAGTTCGCCGGGGCGTACCGACAGCACGCTGCTGCTGGAGCTCGGGTCATTTCGGCCGTTCGACCTCGACGTGCGCCTGAAATACGCCAGCCACTCGATGGACAGCCCGATGTACCACGTCGGCGGCAGCGTGCGGGTGTTTGACGATTGGTCGCTGAACCTGTCCCGTCCGCTGCTCGGCATTCACCTGGACCTGTCCTATACCGACTCCAACCTGAGCGGGCCGGAGTGCGGCGTCTACAACGGGCAGAACGCCCATTGCGAAGGTTTCTTCATGCTCAAGGCCGAGCGCGCACTGTTCTGAGTGGCTAGCGAAAGCGCATCCGTGCATGCAACACGGCCAGCATAAAGGCCGCTGTCGCAAAGCCGTAGAGCAGGGACAGATTCGAATCCTGATACAGCCAGGACCCTAGCACCGGACCGGTGGCCATCCCCATGAAACGGAAGAAGTTGTAACTGCCCACGGCGGTGGCGCGGTTGTGCGGATACAGATCCATCAGCAGGCTGGTCTGCACCGGCAGTGACAATCCGAGGAACAAGCCAAACGCGGCCGCCGCCATCACCAGCCAGGCAAGCGACAGCTGAGCAACGCCGAGAAACAGCAGCACACTGAGGACATTGCAGCTGGCGGTCAGTAGCAGCATCGGCCGTGGCTGCCAGCGCGCCAACAACCGACCACCGGCGAAGCTGCCGGCCACCACCGCGATCGACAACGGCAGGAAAACCAACCCCTTTTCGCTGGCGCTGAGGCCGTAGCTGGTGTCGAGCACCCGTGGCATGAACACCAGATAGTTATAGAAGGCGTAGTACTGCACGAAGCTCAGCAGCATGATCGCCAGGCCCTGGCGGTTGCGCAGCACGTCCAGGTACTCGGAAGGATGAAAGGCCTTGGGCGTGACGTCGGTCGGACGCGTTTCCTGCAGCCAGAGCCCATTGGCCAACAGGACGAGCGCACCAACCGCCGCCAGCAACAGAAACACATAGTGGAAATCCACATGCTCGCCGATGAAGCCGCCGACAACCGGACCGAGCACCGGGCCCAGCGCCACCATCATCTGGAATGAGCCCATCGCCCGGCCGCGCTCCGCACCCTCGAAACGATCACCGATGACCGTGACCGCCACCACCGCACCGGCAGCGATTCCCACCGCCTGCAGTGCGCGGAACACCAGCAGCCATTCGATACTCTGCGCCAGAAAGCAGCCCAGCGAGGCGCCGACGTAGATCGCCAACCCCAGCAGCAGGGTGGGCTTGCGACCGTTGCGATCCACCAGCGGCCCGTAGACGATCTGCATGAACGCCAGCACAAACGTGAAGATCGAGATACTGAGGTTGATCAGCAGCGGCGTGGTCGCCAGCGCCGACCCCAGCTCTGGCAGGATCGGCGCGTAGACCGTTTGGGTGAAGGGTCCGAGGAACGCGGCGAAGGCCACCATGAAGGTCAGCAGACGTGGGCTCATCGGGTCTCCAAAGGCGGCTGGCGGCGGCGCTGCAGGTGGCGGTTATTCCTTGACCTGCATGTATTCCTCTGCCCAGACCATGTACTCGTCAGCGGTTGAGTACTTGACCGACAGCTGCGACGCGTTGAGATCGGACGCATCGATCTGGCGCTGCTCGCGCAGACAGTCGTAAGTCGCCTTGATCGCCGCGAAGTAGGCGGCGTGACCGTTGACCACGATCCGCACGCCGAGCGCAGCCAATCGTTCGTTGTCACGCAGACGTGGATTACCGTAGGTGACCAGCATCAAGGGCACGCTGAGCTTTTCGGCGACCTGCTCGAGTTGCTCGAAATCTTCGAGACCGACCAGGCAGATCGCATCGGCACCCGCGGCCTCGTAGGCCTGCACCCGGGCGATCACTTCTTCCAGGCCGATCACGCCAGCGTTAGTGCGGGCGATGATGCAGAGCTCCGGATCGATACGTGCTTCGAGCGCCGCACGGATCTTGCCGACCGCCTCGAACATGCCGATCAGGTCGGTGGACTTGCGGCCGAATTTGGCCGGCAGCGAGGTGTCTTCGATGGTCAACGCGGCGATTCCGGCGCGTTCCAGCTCGACCACAGTGCGCATGACATTCAGCGCGTTGCCGTAGCCATGATCGGCGTCAGCGATGATCGGCAGGCGCGACACGCGCCCGATGCGTGTTGCCTGCTCGACGAACTCGCTGAGGGTGATCAGTGCGAAGTCTGGCGCCGCCAGTACCTGCAGCGACGCCACCGAGCCGCCGAGGATGCCGACTTCGAATTCGAGGTCGGCGGCAATACGGGCCGACATCGGATCAAATACCGAGGCGGTGTGATAACAGCGGTCCGAGGCCAGCAGCCGGCGGAAGTCGTTACGCAGGGTGTGGTGAGAAATTCGTTGCATGTGTTTTTCCTGATAAAGCGCACGCAAGGGTCGAGTCGCCCTTGTTCGGTCACGTGTTGGAAGCTGCGCGGAGGGCCCTACGACACATCCGCGGGTGTATCAAGTCGAGGGCGCGGCTGGCGCCCCTGAACGTAGGCCATGCTGAGCCCGCTGGCGATGATGATCGCCATGCCCACGATCGCACCGAGATCCGGCACATGTCCGAAGGCGAAGAAGCCCACGACCCCGGCGAAGATGATCTGTGCATAGGTGAACGGTGCCAGCGTCGCGGCACTGGCAAAGCGGAACGCGTTGGTTAGTAGCAGATGCCCGCTCATCGCCATCGCCCCAAGCGCCGCCATCATCAGCGCGTGATGCAGGGTCGGCGTCTGCCAATTGAAAATCACCAGCACACTCATCACCACGCTGCCGACCAGGCTGGTGAGGAAATTGCTGGTCACGGGATGGTCGGTGCTGCTGAGCCGGCGGGTGATCAGCTGATAAAGCGTGAAGCTGACTGCCGCGCCGAAGGGCAACAGGATCGCCGGGGTGAACAGCGCACCGCCCGGTCGCACGATGATCATCACGCCGAGCAGACCACAGCCCACCGCCAGCCACTGGCTGCGGCTGACCCGCTCGCCCAGCAATGCCGATGCGATGGTCACCAGCAACGGCGTCAGGAAGATTACCGCCGTGGCCTCGGCCAGCGGGATGTAACTCAACCCACTGATGAACAGCATGCTGACGCCGACCAGGCTGATGCCACGACACAGCTGCAGCTTGGGCCGCAGCGTATGAAAGACGCGGCGCCCCATGCGCGGCGTGAACAGCGCCAACATCAGGAACGTCTGCGCCATGTACCGCGCCCAGATCACCAGGAACACCGGGTAGAGCTGCGTCAGGTACTTGGACAGCCCATCGTGCGTGGCAAGCGTCAGGCACGAAACGAGAATGAGCAGGACGCCAAGCAGTGGATGGTGTGAATTATTCAATGACGGACTCAGAAGGATAAGTAGCTAACTAAGAATTATGCCCGCAAAAGGCGCTGACGTCAGTCACCGCGAGCCTTACGCCGACCAGCCGCAGGTGGATGAAGCACGACGCAGCGCCATGGATCCGCCCCGGATGCTCGCCACTGGCCCCGAGGCGGAATCTCCGCTGGCATTCTTACCGTCCTGCGAGCGCCCGCCACGCTCGTGAGGCATGCGGCATCAGGCCTTCCGTCGGCTGGCTTACGCCTATTCTTCCGATCGCGTATGATCGCCGGCCCGTTGCGGTCGCAGAGCCGGCCGAGTCCGTTCGAGTGTTCAGATGTTCCAGTTGAGAGCGATGCAGGCGCGCGATATTCCTGCCGTGATGTCGATTCAGGAAGAATCCTATGCCGCTGCAGTTCTTGAAGACGAAGCGGTGATCCGCACCCGCCTCGCCGCCTGCCCTCAGCTGGCCTGGGTAGCGGAAGACGCCCTCGGTGTCTGCGCCTATCTCTTCGCCTACCATTCGCGGGTCGGCAAGGTGACCCCGCTGGACGGCGAATTCCAGCATCACACCGAAGCCGATTGTCTGTACCTGCACGACCTTGCTGTCGCCCGTCGTGCCAGCGGCCGCGGTATCGGCCCGGCCCTGGTGCAGAAAAACCTGGAGCAGGCCCGTACCCAGAAGTTGCGCTACTCGGCGCTGGTCTCGGTACAGGATTCGGAAGCTTTCTGGTCCCGCCTCGGTTATGCCGCGCATGACGAACTGGATCAGCCGCAGGCCAACAATCTGGCCAGCTATCAGATCCCTGCCGTCTACATGGTGCGCGCGCTGCATTGAGCGAAGCGGCACAGCGGAACGCCTGCAAAGCCGAACTGAGATGGTAATACTCTTCACTTAGCAGAAACGCGCCCTAACCAAGGGTTGCGCGCTGTTTCTGCCTAAGCAAACCTGCTGCCCGTTGGAGCAGTCCTTGCTCGCGAACCCAGGCCACGCAAACGCTTCGCGAGCAAGCTCGCTCCTACAGGCAGGGCCGTTACGCCCTTACCTGAACGGCGGCTCGTCGAAGCTGCGCAGCTTGCGTGAATGCAGCGAGTTGAGCTGATTGCGCAACAGGTCGAGCGCGGCGATACCGATCTTCAGATGCTGGGTCACGGCGCGCTCATAGAAGGCATTGGCCGAGCCCGGCAACTTGATCTCGCTGTGCAGCGGCTTGTCGGAAACGCAAAGCAAGGTGCCGTAGGGCACCCGTAAGCGATAGCCCTGGGCGGCAATGGTGCCGCTTTCCATGTCCACCGCAACTGCACGGGACAGGTTGATCAGCGGCCGTTCCTGCGCCCAGCGCAACTCCCAGTTGCGATCGTCGTAGGTCAATACGGTACCGGTGCGCAGCCGCTTTTTCAGCGCTTCGCCCTTATCGCCGGTGACCTGCGCGGCGGCTTCCTGCAGCGCCTGCTGCACTTCGGCCAGCGCGGGCAGCGGGATGTGCGGCGGCAACACCCGGTCGAGAATCCCGTCACGGCGCATGTAGGCGTGGGCCAGCACGTAGTCACCGATCGATTGCGACTGCCGCAGGCCGCCGCAGTGGCCGATCATCAGCCAGCAGTGCGGACGCAGCACGGCCAGGTGATCGGTGATGTTCTTGGCGTTCGAGGGGCCAACGCCGATGTTGACCAGGGTAACGCCATCGCCATCAGCCGCCTGAAGGTGATAGGCCGGCATCTGGTAGCGGTGCCAGAGCACACCACCGATGATCGACTGGGCTTCGCCCTCCTCCATACCGCGCTCGATGATGATGTTGCCCGGCAGCACCATGCGCACGAAGCGGGTGTCGTCGCGCAGCATGTCCAAGCCATGGCGGATGAACTGGTCGACGTACCGGTGATAGTTGGTCAGCAGAATCCACGGCTGCACATGCCGCCAGTCACTGCCGGTGTAATGCACCAGCCGGCGCAGCGAAAAGTCCACCCGCGCCCCGTCGAACAAGGCCAGCGGATAGGGGTCGGCATGCTCCCAGTCATAGAGGCCGTCGGCGATGTCGTCGGTGGCGGCGGACAGATCGGTGCTGGGGAACACCCGTGCCAGTTCAGCCGCGGTTACGCCTGTACCGGCCAGCTCGTCGCCCTGCTCGATCACATAGGGATAGGGGATGTTGCGCTCGCTGATGCCCACCTCGACCTTCACGCCGAAGTCATGCATCAGCGGCCGCAGCTGATCGAGCAGATAGCTGCGGAACGCCGCTGGATGGGTCACGGTGACGCTGTAGACGCCCGGCGCCTGTATCTTGGCGTAGGCACGGGTAGATGCTGGCACCTCACCATGACACTCGTAGGTCAGGCGCAATTCGGGGTAACGGAACATCGCCCGCTCGGCCGCATCCGGCTCCTGACGCGACGCCACGTAGCGCTTCAGCGCCTGGTGCAATGACGAAGTTGCATACTGATGCAACTCGGCAAGGTGATCCACGGCCGCCTCAGCGCTGGTGGCAATACGGAAGGTTTCGCCTGCTGGCTTCATGATGGTTCCTTGTTCGGTCATTGAAAACATCTTGCCTGCTGTTCGATGACAGCGGTAGCACCGGAATCATGCAATCATCGTTCAGTCACGGCGATCCGCAGCGCCAACGACTCCAGCCGGGCTTTCAACACCGCCAGGCTGGGCGCCGCAGTCAGGCTCAGACGCAGAGCGTTGGGCGCACCATGGCCGACGGCGAACACGTCGGCCATGGCCGCTTCGATCCCGATATCACGACACAGCAGCGGCAAATTCTGGCCTTCATCCAGCTCCAGCCACAGATGCGGCGAGGCATTTGAAGAGACGGACCCAAGCAGTTTCCGCGCCAGCCGCCAGCGCCGGGTCATTTGCTCACGTTGCCAGGCCAGCCGACGGGCCGCGGTGCCATCCTCAAGCCAATCGCAGCCGATCTGCAGGCAGAGCGTCGACAAGGCCCAGCTGGTCGCTTGCCGTTCCGGATCGATACGCGATAGCCACCGATCTGGCCCGGCGATAAAACCCAGGCGCAACCCAGGCGCGACCGTCTTCGACAGGCTGCTGATCAGCAGGGTGCGTTCGGGCAAAGTCGCAGCCAGCGGCGGCTCATCTCCAAGCGCGCCGTAAATGTCATCCTCAATGATCAGCAAACCGTGCCTGCGAGCCACGGCAGCGATGGCCTCGCGGCGCTGAGCATTCATGCTGGCCGCGGTCGGGTTCTGCATGCAGGGCGTCAGCACGGCCACACGGGCCGACGTGGCGCGGGCCAGGCGGTCGAAGTCGTCTGGCAGAATACCTAGCTCGTCCATTGCTACCCCGTGCAGCGGCAGCCGCAACTGACGTCCCGCCGCCTTGATACCTGGGGACGTCAGGGCTTCGACCAGGACAGGCTCGCCTGGATCGCACAATCCGATCAGCGCGGCGAGCACGCCCTGCTGCGCCCCGGCACAGAGCAGCACCTGCTGCGGCGGGATCTCAACCACTCGACCACGCAACCAGCCACTCACCGCGAGCTGGCCCCGCTGCAGACTACGCGCCGATGGATAACCTTGCAGACTCGTCAGCTTACCCGTGGCGCACAGTGCCGCCATGCTGCGCTGCATGTCTTCATCGTCTGGGTCGAGTATCGGCAAATTGGTCGAAAGGTCGACCAGCTCTGGGTGTGCATCGGGCATTTTCAGCCGGAACAGGCTGGCCTCCCGACTGCTGGCCAGTACATAAGTACCGCGCCCTACCTCGCCCCCCACCAGATGCCGACGCGCCGCTTCGCGGTAGGCCTGCATTGCCGTGCTGGGATTGAGGCCGAGCGCCCAGGCCAGTCTCCGCTGGGGAGGCAATCGATCACCCGGCTTCAACTCGCCACGCGCAATGGCCGATGCGATGGCATCGACCAGCGCGAGGTAGCGAGGTTGTTCATCAGGTTCGAGTTTGGGTAACCACATTGCTGGCCATGCAATATAAATATTTACCCATACAATGCGCGCCACCTAGGATCAACGTCAAACCCGCCAAGGAGTTTTCGATGTTCGATCTCGATTCACTGCGCCAGGCAGCCGATCTGATTCACCGGAGCGTACCGTCGACCCCTCAATACGCTTGGCCGTTGCTGGCCGAGCGTATTGGTTGCGAAGTTTGGGTGAAGCACGAGAACCATACGCCAGCCGGCGCTTTCAAGGTGCGCGGCGGCGTGCTCTATGTGCACGAGCTGATCAAGCGCGAAGCGCATTTGCCGGGGCTCGTCACCGCGACTCGCGGCAATCACGGCATCAGCCTGGCGATGGCCGCCCGCAAGGCAGGCTTGCGCCTGAAGATCCTGGTTCCCGAGGGCAACTCCACGGAAAAGAACGCCGCCATGCGCGCGTGCGGCGCCGAGGTAGTTGAGCACGGTCGCGATTTCGATACCGCTCGCCAGCGGGCCGCGGAACTGGCCGAGGCCAACGGCTGGCATTTCGTCCCATCCCTGCATCCGGACCTGATCAGAGGCGTCGCCACCTATGCGTTGGAGCTACTCGAAGCCGTGCCGAACCTGCGTCGGGTCTATGTGCCCATCGGGCTCGGTTCGGGAATCTGCGGAATGATCCGAACCCGCGATTTGCTGGGCCTGGACACGGAGATCATCGGCGTGGTGTCCAGCGCCGCCGATGCTTACGCCCAGAGCTTTGAGCACGGCCGCATCGTTTGTACTGAAACGGCCAATACCTTCGCCGACGGGATGGCGTGCCGCATGCCGTCGGCGGAAGCGCTGGAGATCATCCGCCAAGGCGCCGCGCGTATCGTGCGCGTCGATGATGCCGATATCCGCCAGGCCATCATCGCCTTCCACGAAGACACCCATAACCTCGCCGAAGGCGCCGGCGCCGCCGCCCTCGCCGCAGCCATGCAGGAACGCGAGCGCAACCGTGGCGAGCGGATTGCAGTAGTACTCAGTGGTGCGAACATCGACCGCGAGGTGTTGGCGGGGATACTGGCCTAGCACACGAAGGTGCTTAAGCCCTGCTGCGCCTGGCTGGCAGGCAGGCAGGCAGGCAGCTCAATAGTGATAGCGACACATCACGATTTGCAGCTCGCCGTCATCAATGGAATACACCAGCCGGTGCTCCCCACTAATCCGTCTTGACCAGAAACCACTCAGGTTGTGTTTGAGCGGCTCCGGTTTGCCGATTCCACTGAATGGGTTTCGTTGGGTATCGCGGATAAGAAGGTTTATCCGCTTGAGGCCCGCCTTGTCGTTCTGCTGGAACCACAGGTAGTCCTCCCAGGCTTCGGGCGTGAACAGGATGTTCATGCCGCGCTTACTCGTCGTCGAGCAACTGTCGAGACTGGGCCTTACTGGCGCGCAGATTGTTGACCGACTTGATCAGGCGCTCGGCATTCGCCGGAGAACGCAGCAGATGAGCAGTTTCTTCCAGCGCATTGAAGTCGGCGAGCGACATCATGACGACGGGCTCACCCTTTTGCCGAGTTACCAAAATCGGTGCGCGGTCGCCAGTGACACGGTCCATCGTTTCAGCGAGGTGTTGGCGAGCGGTCGTGTAATTGATGGTTTGCATGGGAGATTCCTCTTGTAAGCGCGGACTGTACAGAAACACGTACATATCATCAACCGCCTGCTCTCCCCCGGTATCGAGTTGCTGCCACGGGGCCGACCACGCGCCCTTAGGACTATTGGCAGTCAGGGCCCAGATCCGCTGGGCCAAGCAACTTAGTCAAGGAAAGGCGCGCTACGCGCCAACAGCGCGCTGATGTCGAGCCCGCGCGGCAGCGTGCCGAACACCCGGCCGCGCCCTTCCAGGCGGCTGGCAATAAAGGCATCGGAGACAGCGCTGTTGCCAGCTTCGAGCAGCAGTTTGGCCTGCAGCGCGACAGCGACGTCTTCGGTGAGCTGGCGGGCGCGGTACTGAATATCGGCGGGGTCGGTGAACGCGGCCTGCAGTCGGGCGATATGCGCCTGAAGGCGGGTGTCGCCATGGCCATCACCAAGTTCGGCGAACAGTACGTCGATCACGCCGGGCTCCTTCGACAAAGCGCGCAGCACATCCAGGCACTGCACGTTACCCGAACCCTCCCAGATAGAGTTGACCGGCGCCTCGCGATACAACCGCGGCATGATGGTTTCTTCAACATAGCCGGCCCCGCCCAGACATTCACTGGCCTCGGCAATCATTTCCGGCGCTCGCTTACATATCCAGTACTTGCCGATGGCGGTAACCAGCCGGGCGAATTTCTCTTCCTGCTCATCGAAGGGATTGTCCTGTGCGTGCCCCATGCGCATGGTCAACGCCAGCGCGGCCTCGCTTTCCAGCGCCAGGTCGGCCAGCACGTTCTGCATCAGCGGCTGTTCGGCCAGTGCCCGCCCACCGACCTGACGATGCGCACAGTGATGCATGGCCTGGGTCAGCGCCTGCCGCATCAACGAACTGGAGCCAATCATGCAGTCGAAGCGGGTCGAGGAGACCATTTCGATGATGGTCGGCACGCCGCGGCCTTCCTCGCCAATCATCCAGGCTAGAGCCCCGCGATATTCGACTTCGCTGGAGGCGTTCGACCAGTTGCCCAGTTTGTTCTTCAGCCGCTGGATATAGAACTGGTTGCGGCTGCCATCTGGACGATGTCGTGGCAGCAGGAAGCAGGACAAGCCCTTGTCGGTTTGTGCCAAGGTCAGAAAGGCATCGCACATGGGCGCCGAGCAGAACCATTTGTGGCCGACCAGCTCGTACAGCTGCCCAGGACCACGCGCGCCCACCGCATGCGCACGCGTGGTATTGGCGCGCACGTCAGTTCCGCCCTGCTTCTCGGTCATCGCCATGCCGATGGTGACACCGCTTTTCTGCTCCATGGGCAGGTTGCGCGGGTCGTATTCGAGGCTGAGGATCTTTGGCAGCCAGAGATCGCCGACGCCGGGCTGCAAGCGCAAGGCGGGAACGCTGGCGTACGTCATGGTCAGCGGGCAACTTGAGCCTGACTCGGCCTGGTTATGCAGATACATCAGCGCCGCGCGAGCGACCTGAGCTCCCGGCTGAGGGTCGGTCCAGGGCAGCGACGGTATGCCGTGACCGATCGCGGTACGCATTAGCTCATGGTAGGCCGGATGGAACTCCACCAGATCGATGCGGTGTCCGTAGCGGTCGTGACTCTTGAACACCGGCTTGTTTTCATTGGCGAGAAAGCCCGCCGCCATCAGCGGGCCACCGGCCAGTGCGCCGTATGCATCCAGCCGCGACTCGGCCCAGCCGCCTTTATAACGTCGCACCCACTCCTGCAATGGCAGGTCGAGGCGATACAGGTTCGCACCGTCCAGCGGCGGGACTTGGTTCAGCACCTCGTGGGTCTCAGCATATTGACGCAGGCTCACGGTCGTCTCCTCGGCAGGCGAAAGCGATGATCGACCAGGTTGACAAATCGCTGCGATGATCCCGAAGGGTCGCTCCCTTCTTCACCGTCTGGGCGTTGCCGGGTCGATGCGAGCCGCCTCTCCAGACAACCCGCAAGAAGAGTGAAGCACGCATGCGTGCGTTGAAAAAGTGAGGTTTCGGCCAAAACCTGCGCATCGCGCCCGGGAAATCGCCGAGCATGCTCCGGTTCGCTGATCCGACAGGACACCGGAGCAACACCGGATGGATTCACGGCAACCGAAGCGACAAGCGCACCTTGAAGCGGCTGCCCCGTCCCGGCTCCGACCGATAAGAGATTTCACCGCCTTGCAACTCGACCAGCTGGCGACAGAGTGAAAGGCCAATGCCCAGACCGCCATATTGTCGGGTCATGCTGCCGTCCAGCTGGCGGAAATGATGGAACAGAGTGTCGTCGGCGGGCGCTTCGAAGCCGACCCCGGTATCTGTCACATCCACTTCCAGCATGAACCGGGAATCAGCCTCGTCATGTCCGGCCAGCGCCAGCGTCACGCGTCCCTGCAGGGTGAACTTGATGGCGTTGTCGAGCAGATAGCCGAGGCACTGCTTCAGTTTGACGGGATCGCCGACCAACCTATCGGGCAATCCATTGGCAAGCTCAAGCTTGAAGCCCACCCCGCGCACCGCAGCACGCGCCCCGTAGAGCACGTGCAGCTCATCGACCATTGCCCGCAGCCCGAACGGCTCATTGCGCACCTGAAGCTTGCCGGCCTGCAGTTCGGTCAGGGCTAGGATATCGTTGACCAAGCGCATCATCTCGCGGGCCGAGCCAGCCGCAATGCGCTGGTATTGCTCCAGTTCGCCAGTCAACTCGAGGGTCCGCATCAGGTCGAGGCCACCCAAAACGCCATGCATGGGCGTGCGCAGCTCATGGGTAACATTCGCCAGGAATTGATCCTTGAGACGATTACTCTCGGCCAGTTCGCGGTTCATCTCTTCCAGCTTGCGGCCGGTTTCCTCCAGGATAACGGCGCGCTCTTCCCGCATCGCATTGATGCGGTCGGCCAATGCCAGCGATAGCAACGCAACCTCGAGGGCGGAGCCGATCTGCCCGGCATACATGGTGATAAAGGTGTGCGGCAGATAGCCCAACACCATCAGCGTGTTGATAAGGCCGCCGACGAGAAAGGCCGTCCAGGCGATCAAAAAATAGCGGGCCACTCGCATCCCGCGGTACCAGGCCACGCCGCCGGCGATGAGGATCACCACGATGAAACAGAGCGCGAGCAAGGTGGCCAGGCGCAACGCCAGCGAATAGCTGCTCGTGAGGGCTAACACCATGGTCAGCCCCCCGAACGCCATCAGCGTGATGAGGGTGCGGTCGATCCAGAGGCTGTGCTCGCGGGTATGCAAGAAACTGCGGGCGAACTGACTGCCGAAGAGGGCTGCCGCACCGATCAGAAACGGCGTGGACGCATTGGCCCACCATGACGAGTCAGGCCAGAGATATTGCACGCCCAGGCCGTTGACCGAGACCTGGTAGAGGCCGAACGACCCGATATAAAGGATGTAATAAAGGTAGCTGCGATCTCGCACGCTGAGGTAGATGAACAGGTTGTAGACCAGCATCACCAGCAGCACGCCATAGATAATTGCCAGCACGTAGATGTGTGCCGACTGCTCCTCGAGATAGCCCACTGGCGCCCATAACGTCAGCGGCACCTGGATCGAGCCCTCGCTCTCCACCCGCAGGTAGATCCGTTGCGGCCGGTCAGGTGCCAGCTCCAGCTCGAACAGGTGGTTGCGCTGCTTGATCTGCCGTTGGCTGAAAGGCAACGAGTCGCCGCTCTGCCCGGCTATGTAGTAGCCACCCTGACCATCAGGCAGATAAATATCCAGTCGATCCAGCGGCGGGTACGCCAGCTCCAACCACCAGCGATTACGCTCGTGGGAATGATTGGCGCGGTATTGCAGGTCGATGCGCAGCCAGAAGGCCGAACGCGAATAGCCCGCATTAAGCACATCGTCCCGGTGATCGGTGAAACGCCCGGCCGCATCGAGCACAAGCACGTCCGAGATGGTGTCGCCCCGACCGGGGTCCTCCCACACCGCCATGTGATGACCCAGCGGTAGACGCCGAGTGCTGTCGTCGAACACGACTGCGCTAACCAGCGTCGGCAACAGACCGAAAATGAGGATGAAAAGGTAGCGCATGGCGATCTAAGACCTGCCAGGCCGCGTCAGAAGAATCCGGCTCCCTGAACACTCGCGGCCCGCGAATTGATGGCACTTTAGCATGCCAGGGTAAACCCGCGCGGTAGTTGTTCCATCAATGCGCCCACACTTGTCCGTGCAAGCCGCCCAGGTGGATTGGTGATAAGCTCGCACGCCTTGAAATTGGCTGCGCCTAGGCCTGGCCAACCACTACGCCACGTATACGGGAAACCCATCGATGACCGGCCTTTGCTCTCGCCCTGTCGTTCTTTGCCTGTCCGGCCACGACCCGAGTGGCGGCGCCGGATTGCAGGCGGACATAGAAGCGCTGATCGCTCAGGGTTGTCACGCCGCCCCAACCGTCACCGCATTAACCGTGCAAGACACCGTTGACGTGAGCGATTTTCGCGTGCTCGATCGCGACTGGGTGCTGGCCCAGGCCAATGCGGTCATCGCCGATCTGCCGATCGCCGCAGTCAAGCTGGGCATGCTCGGCTCGGTGGAGATGGTCGAGACAGTGCTTGAAATAATGCAAAAACTCCCCGGCGTACCCCTGATTTGCGACCCGGTGCTACGCGCCGGTGGCGGCGGTGCACTGGGCAAGGACGAAGTCGGCTACGCCATGCGCGAGCGTCTGTTTCCGGTGGCAACTATCGCTACGCCGAACCTGCCCGAAGCGCGGATACTCGCCGAGTTACCCGAGGGCAGCGCCGGCGAGTGCGCGCGAAAGCTACTGCCTTACATCCGTCATCTGTTGATCACCGGCGGACACGGCGACGAGACCGAGGTCCATAACCGCCTTTACTCACGCGACGGTAGCCGACACGACTTCAGCTGCCAGCGTCTGCCGGGCAGCTATCATGGTTCCGGCTGCACGCTGGCCAGCGCGCTCGCCGGCCGTCTGGCCCTTGGTGAAGGGCTCGCCAGCGCAGTCAAGTCCGCTCTTGATTACACTTGGCGCACCCTTCGGGATGCCGAATCCCCCGGCCGCGGACAGTACATCCCCCGTCGCCTCCCCCTGGATCTGGCCTGACTGGAGAGCTGCATATGAAGGACACCAAGCTGCGCGGCCTCTACGCCATCACCGATAGCAAGCTGCTGGCCGACGGGCGTCTGCTGCCCTACGCCGAAGCGGCGCTGAAGGGTGGCGCTCGACTGCTGCAATACCGCGACAAGTCCGACGATGACAAGCGTCGGATACGTGAAGCCGAGGCGCTGCGGGAGCTCTGTGAACGCCACGGCGCTCAGCTGATCATCAATGACGATGCCGAACTGGCCGCACGCCTGGGAGCCGGTCTGCATCTGGGTCAGGAGGATGGTTCGCTCTCGGTGGCACGCGCTCTGCTGGGTCGTACGGCCGTCATCGGGGCGACCTGCCATGCACGCCTGGAGTTGGCTGAACAGGCCGCTCACGAGGGCGCCAGCTATGTCGCCTTCGGCAGATTTTTCAATTCAAACACCAAGCCCGGCGCTCCGGCTGCCACCCTGGATTTGCTTAAGCAGGCTCGGCAGCGCATCGCCTTGCCGATCACCGTGATCGGCGGCGTCACTCTGGAAAACGCGCCGGATCTGATCGCGTGTGGGGCCAGCCTGGTCGCCGTGGTGCATGCGCTGTTCGCGGCCGAGTCAGCCAGCGAGGTCGAACGTCGCGCGCATACCTTCAGCGAACTGTTCGCCAGCAACTGATCGGTGTCATGGCAGGTCCTGCCGTCGGCGTCCAACCTGTATTTCCGTATTCCTTGATCGAGAGGCCCGCATGTCCCGTTCCGAAACCCTCTTCGCCAGTGCTCAGAATCACATTCCCGGCGGCGTAAATTCGCCGGTTCGCGCGTTCCGGAGCGTTGGCGGCACGCCACTGTTTCTCAAGCACGCCGAAGGTGCCTACGTCACCGATGAGGACGACAAGCGCTATGTCGATTACGTCGGCTCCTGGGGCCCGATGATTCTCGGCCACAGCCATCCCGAGGTCCTCGACGCGGTGCGGCGCCAGCTGGAGCACGGCCTGTCCTACGGCGCGCCGACCGCCATGGAAACCGAAATGGCCGAACTGGTCTGCAGCCTGGTGCCGTCCATGGAGATGGTGCGCATGGTCAGCTCCGGTACCGAAGCGACAATGAGCGCCATTCGCCTGGCTCGCGGCTATACCGGCCGCGACAGCATCATCAAGTTCGAAGGCTGCTACCACGGGCACTCCGACAGCCTGCTGGTAAAAGCCGGCTCCGGCGCGCTGACCCAGGGCGTGCCCAGCTCGGCGGGCGTGCCGGCGGCGTTCGCCAAACACACCCTGACCCTGCCGTTCAACGACCTGGCCGCCGTCGAGAAGATGCTCTCCGAGGTCGGCAACGAGGTCGCCTGCATCATCGTCGAGCCTGTCGCCGGCAATATGAACTGCGTACCACCGGCACCCGGCTATCTGCAGGGGCTACGTGAGCAATGCGATAAACATGGCGTGGTGTTGATCTTCGATGAGGTCATGACCGGCTTCCGCGTCGCCCTTGGCGGCGCCCAGGCTCATTATGGCGTCACCCCGGACTTGACCACTTTCGGCAAGATCATCGGCGGCGGCATGCCGGTCGGCTGCTTCGGCGGCAAACGCGCCATCATGGAGCGCATCGCCCCGCTGGGCCCGGTCTACCAGGCAGGCACCCTGTCGGGCAATCCATTGGCGATGGCTGCCGGTCTCACCACGCTACGGCTGATCAATCGTCCCGGCTTCCACGATGAGCTCACCGCCTACACCACCCGTATGCTGCAGGGTTTGAAAGAGCGCGCGGCCGCCGCCGGCATTCCCTTCGTCACCACTCAGGTCGGCGGCATGTTCGGTCTCTATTTCAGCGAAGCGGACAACATCGTCACCTTCGAGGACGTCATGGCCAGCGACGCCGAGCGCTTCAAGCGGTTCTTCCACCTGATGCTCGAGGGTGGCGTGTACCTTGCGCCCAGCGCATTCGAAGCCGGTTTCACCTCCATTGCCCATGGTGACAAAGAGCTGCAACTGACCCTCGATGCCGCCGAGCGCGCCTTTGCCCAGTTGAAATCTGCCTGATGTCCGAGCTGCTACAAGCTGCGCTGCTGGTGGTGACCGCGCTGGCCAGCGCGATCTGGATCGGGACGCGCGCCGCGGTTATGGCGAGCCGGACCAGCCAGCCCTGTTCTGCGCCCTGCTCGCCTTTAGTCTGGCGGCCGGCACCGGGGCCTGCGCCCTGGCAAGACTGGCGTTCGGCCTCGACACGCTAGAAGCAGAGCGCTGGTTATTGCAGTCAACCCTGCTGCTCGGCCTACCATTGGTCGGCGTGGTGGCGCTGACGCTGAGCCGCCAATGGATCTGGAGCCGCCCGACCTGGGGACGAGTCGTAATCGGGCTGTGCGCCTTCTTCGAGCTCGCTCGGCAACTCGGCTGGAGCGCCCCTTACTCGCTCGCATTGGGCCTACTCAGCGCCCTGCTGGTGGCCTACGCCGGCCTGCTGCAATGGCCCGCGCGACGGCAGGCTGCAGCTGGCGTGACCGGCGGCGCGCTGATGCTGGCATTGTTGTCCTGGGCCGGGCTGTCGATAGGGCCCAACCCGCTCGATGCCTACCAGCAGCTTTGGCTCGCATTGGTCTGCCCCGTAGCTGCCTGGCTGTTGCTCAATTTGCCAGGGAATCTTCGCGAGGAACGCAGCGCGCCCGCATAAAAGCCGAACAGGCGCCATCAAAGCCTTTGTAAGCGGGCATCGGCTTATCCATAATGTGAACGTCGGCTCGTTTCTGCCGGACATTCAGTCACCGCCCTGCTCTTCGAGGCGCTTTGATCCATGACTCGCACCGGCCGCAGCCTCGCCCTTGGCTGCCTGCTGCTTCTCACGCCCCTGCTGGCCACCGCTGACGGCAATTCGCTGCTGATTCCGGCAACTTCCCGCTGTGCGCTCAATACGGCACCGGAAGCGATGCGTGAAGCCCTGCGCGCGTGCGAGCAGGCCGCCAATGAAGGTGATCTGCAGGCTGCCTACGAGCTGGGTGAATACCATTACGATGGTCGTCGCACGCCCCGCGACCTGGCCAAGGCGCTGCACTGGTTCGAACAGGCGTCGCTGCACGGACACGCCCTGGCGCAGCATCGACTCGGCGTGATGTTCTTTCGCGGCGAAGGCGTGCCGGCAAACAACGTCCAGGCCTATGTGGTGCTGAAGATGTCGGCGGTCAATGGTGAGGAAGACGCGCTGGACACGGCCGATCGCGTGTCAGCACAGATGCGCCGCGACGAGCTGGAGATCGCCACCCAGGTACTCGGGCAAATCTTTCGCGACTATCTGATGGATCTGCAGACAGCGGGTGAGTAACACGCTGCAAGCGAGCTGGCATCAAAATGGGTGCTAAGCGGTTCGGCTTTCAATTTGAAACTTGGTTTGAAGCTTACCGCTGCTCTTCCGCTTTTATCGCCCACGTCCTGGCCGTATAATCGCCGGTCATTTTTTGCACAACGCCGGCCCGTAACATGACCCGCAAGCTCTATATCGAAACCCATGGTTGCCAGATGAACGAGTACGACAGCTCGCGGATGGTGGACCTGCTGGGCGAGCAGCAACCGTTGGAGATCACCACCAACCCGGCAGATGCCGACGTGATCCTGCTCAATACCTGCTCGATTCGTGAGAAGGCACAGGAAAAGGTATTCTCACAACTGGGTCGCTGGCGTGAGCTGAAGCTGGAAAACCCGCAGCTGGTGATTGGTGTCGGTGGCTGTGTGGCGAGCCAGGAAGGCGCAGCGATCCGCGACCGCGCGCCTTATGTCGACGTGGTGTTCGGTCCGCAGACCCTGCACCGCCTGCCGGAAATGATCGACGCGGCCCGCACCACGAAAACGCCGCAAGTAGATATTTCTTTCCCCGAAATCGAAAAATTCGACCGGTTGCCCGAACCTCGCGTCGACGGGCCGACCGCCTTCGTCTCGGTCATGGAAGGCTGCAGCAAGTACTGTACTTTCTGCGTCGTGCCCTACACCCGCGGTGAGGAAGTGAGCCGGCCCTTCGATGACGTGCTCGCCGAGGTGATCCACCTCGCCGAAAACGGTGTCCGTGAAGTTACGTTGCTGGGCCAGAACGTCAACGGCTACCGCGGCGCTACTCATGACGGACGCACCGCCGATCTGGCCGAACTGATTCGCGTGGTGGCCGCGGTCGACGGTATCGACCGCATCCGCTACACCACCAGCCATCCGCTGGAATTCTCCGACGCGCTGATCCAGGCCCATGCCGAAGTGCCGGAGCTGGTGAAATACCTGCACCTGCCAGTGCAGTCGGGCTCCGACCGGGTGCTGGCGGCGATGAAGCGCAACCATACGGCACTGGAATACAAGTCCCGGATTCGCAAGCTGAAGGCGGCGGTACCGGACATTCTGATCAGCTCGGACTTTATCGTGGGCTTCCCCGGTGAAACCGAAAAGGAATTCGAGCAGACCATGAAGCTGATCGCAGACGTCGGCTTCGACTTCTCCTATTCGTTCGTCTACAGCTCGCGGCCCGGCACACCGGCAGCCGACCTGGTCGACGAGACGCCGGATGAGGTCAAGAAGCAGCGGCTGGCCATCCTGCAACAACGCATCAGCCAGCAGGGCTTCGAAAACAGCCGACGGATGGTGGGTACGCAGCAGCGTATTCTCGTCACCGACTACTCTAAGAAAGACCCGGGCATGCTTCAGGGCCGCACCGAGCACAACCGCATCGTCAACTTCCGCTGCGGCAATCCGCGGCTGATCGGCCAGTTCGTCGACGTACACATCGACGATGCGTTGCCACACTCGTTGCGTGGCACGCTGCTGGAGCAGACCGCGGGCTGAGCAGGCCGGCGCCGCGGCTGGCGGTCCACACCAGCGCCAGCCGCCTGTTCGCCACGTATTGCCAAGGCCGGCACGCCGCTGCTTTTTTCGTCGCGCGGCGCTATCCTCATCAAACCCTTTTGCAGAGCAGGTCAATCAAAAGCCCTTGAACGCCCCCATAGAACCTCATCGCTTCACGCTGGAACCCTTTGAAGCCAACCGCTTCGCCAACCTGTGCGGTCAGTTCGACGAGCATTTGCGCCTAATCGAACAACGCCTGGAACTGGAAATTCGCAATCGTGGCAACCAGTTCGAGCTGGTCGGCCCGACCGATGTGGCCAAAGCCGCTGAACATCTCCTGCGACGCCTGTACCGCGAGACCAAGAGCGCTGAGCTTTCGCCAGATATGGTTCACCTATTCCTGCAAGAATCCGCCATGGAAGAGCTGAACAACTCTTCCACCACGCCGAACGTTTCGCTGCGCACCCGCAAGGGCAATATCCGCCCACGCGGCGTCAATCAGCAGCGTTACGTGCAATCGATCCTCGATAACGACATCAACTTCGGCATCGGCCCAGCCGGCACCGGCAAGACCTATCTGGCAGTCGCCTGCGCCGTCGATGCGCTGGAGCGCGAGCAGGTCCGTCGCATCCTGCTGGTACGGCCGGCCGTCGAGGCCGGCGAGAAGCTTGGCTTCCTGCCGGGCGATCTGGCGCAGAAGATCGACCCCTACCTGCGCCCGCTCTATGACGCACTGTACGAGATGCTCGGCTTCGAGCACGTGGCGCGTCTGATTGAGAAACAGGTGATCGAGATCGCGCCGCTGGCCTATATGCGCGGACGAACGCTGAATAACAGCTTCATCATTCTCGACGAAAGTCAGAACACCACGCTGGAACAGATGAAGATGTTCCTTACCCGTATCGGCTTCGGCTCGACCGCAGTGATTACGGGTGACATCACCCAGGTCGATCTGCCACGCGGCACCAAGAGCGGCCTGTCGCACGTCATCGAAGTGCTCAAGGACGTCAACGGCATCAGCTTCACCCACTTCAAGCCCAAGGACGTGGTGCGTCACCCGCTGGTACAGCGCATCGTCGAGGCCTACGAGGCGTTCGAAGACAACCAGTCCCCGTCCGGCCAGCGAGATCGCCGCGGTGATTGAGCTCGATGTGCAATGCGCCACCGACGGCGAGGTACCTGACGAAACGGATCTGCGCTGCTGGTGCGAACTGGCGCTACGTCAGCGCACTGCCGATTCCGAGCTGACCATCCGCCTGGTGGACGAAGCCGAAGGCCGCGAGTTGAATCGCACCTGGCGGCAGAAGGACTACGCCACTAACGTACTGTCGTTTCCCGCGGATGTCCCGGATGGATTACTGGACATTCCGCTGCTCGGTGATCTGGTGATCTGTGCGCCAGTGGTCGAGCGCGAGGCGGTCGAACAAGGCAAGGCTCCGCAGGCGCACTGGGCCCACTTGGTGATACACGGCTGCCTGCACCTGCTCGGCTACGATCACATCGACGACGACGAAGCCGAAGAAATGGAAAGCCTCGAGCGTCAACTGCTGGCAGAGCTGGGTCACGCCGACCCCTACGCCACCGAATAGCCCGAACGGGCAACTGCAAGGACCATTGAGTCAAAAACATGAGCGAAGACCGATCGAGCAACGGGCAGAAGTCCTGGTTTGGGAAAATCACCCAGGCTTTTGCCCAGGAGCCGAAAAATCGTGAGGAGCTGCTGGAAGTACTGCGCGGCGCCCACCAGAACAAACTGCTGGACAACGAAGCCTTGGCAATCGTCGAGGGCGCCATTCAGGTGGCCGACCTGCAGGTACGCGACATCATGGTGCCGCGCTCACAAGTCATGAGCATCCGCGCCGACCAGTCACCGAAGGAGTTTTTGCCCGCAATCATCTCCGCCGCACACTCGCGCTATCCGGTGGTCGGCGATAGCCTCGACGAGGTGATCGGGGTACTGCTGGCCAAGGATTTGCTGCCGCTGATCCTGCAGGACGAACAACAGCCTTTCGACATCAAGGACCTGCTGCGCCCGGCCACCTTTGTTCCCGAATCCAAGCGCCTCAACGTGCTGTTGCGAGAGTTCCGCGCGAACCACAGCCACATGGCCATCGTCATCGACGAATACGGCGGTGTCGCCGGGCTGGTGACCATTGAAGACGTACTTGAGCAGATCGTCGGCGACATCGAAGACGAGCACGACATCGAGGAAGACAGCTACATCCGCCCGCTGCCCAGCGGCGACTTTCTGGTCAAGGCGCTGACGCCGATCGACAGCTTCAACGAGTTCTTCGACAGCGAGTTTCCCGACGAAGAGTTCGACACCGTGGCCGGGCTGGTGATGAGCACATTCGGCCATCTACCCAAGCGCAACGAGGTGACCGAAATCGACGGTTTCCGCTTCCGCGTGCTGAATGCCGACAGCCGCCGCGTGCACATGCTGCGCCTGACGCGCACTGAGACGGAAAACCGCTAGGCTCCCTGCCCGCGCACCGAAACCTTCGGTAGACTCGTCCGCTCCGTATTCCCGCCGCCGGTCACCGTACCGGCGGCAGTCTTTCAAGGAAACTCCATGCGCTGGATCACCCGCCCCGGCTGGCCGGGCAACCTGCTGGCGCTTGCCGCTGGTGCCCTGACCACCCTGTCGCTCGCGCCGTTCGACATCTGGCCGCTGGCCCTGTTGTCGATCGGGCTGATCTATCTCGGACTGCGCGAACTGGCCCCGAGACAGGCGGCTGGCCGCGGCTGGTGCTACGGGTTCGGCCTGTTCGCATCGGGCGTCAGCTGGGTTTACGTCAGCATTCACGACTTCGGCTCGGCGCCGCCCATTCTGGCGGGCGCGCTTACGCTCGGTTTCGTTGCCGGCCTGGCATTGTTCTTCGCGCTGCTCGGCTGGCTTTGGTCGCGCTGGCTGAGGCCGGCACATGCCCCGCTGCTCGCTGCATTGGTGTTCGCCGCGCTGTGGCTCGCACTGGATGCTTTGCGCGGCTGGGTGTTGACCGGATTCCCCTGGCTCTACGCCGGCTACAGTCAGCTCGAAGGCCCATTGGCCGGGCTCGCGCCCGTTGGCGGTGTCTGGCTGCTGAGTTTCGCGATCGTACTGACCGCAAGCCTGCTGACCGAGCTGCCTCGCCTGTTCGCACGCAGGCGCGCACTTGCTGGCTCGCTGGCAATCCTGGCGGCGCTCTGGGGCGGCGCGCTGGGTCTCGGCCAACACCCGTGGACGACGGCCAAGGCCGAGCCGATCACTGTCGCCGCGATGCAGGGCAACGTCGCCCAAAGCATCAAGTGGGACCCGAAGAAGCTCGAGATGCAGTTACTGCTCTACCGCGACATGACGTTCCGCAGCCGCCCCGTCGATCTCATTGTCTGGCCGGAAACCGCGGTACCGATCCTCAAGGAGCACGCCGAAGGCTACCTGACGATGATGAACCGCTTCGCCCAGGATCGGCAGTCGGCGCTGATCACCGGCGTGCCGATACGCCAGCCCAACGCCGACGGCGAGCTGCGCTACTACAATGGCTTGACCACCGCCGGCGACGCGCAAGGCACTTATCTGAAACAGAAACTGGTGCCCTTCGGCGAATACGTACCGCTCCAGGACATGCTGCGTGGCCTGATCGCATTCTTTGACCTGCCGATGTCAGACTTCGCCCGCGGCACGCCCGAGCAAGCACTGCTACAGGCGAAGGGTTACCAGATCGCACCGTTCATCTGCTATGAAGTGGTCTATCCAGAGTTTGCCGCCAGCCTCGCGGCGCAAAGCGACATTCTGCTCACGGTCAGCAATGACGCCTGGTTCGGCCATTCAATCGGCCCGCTGCAGCACCTGCAAATGGCCCAGATGCGCGCGCTGGAAGCCGGACGTTGGATGATCCGCGCCACCAACAACGGCGTCACCGTGCTGATCGATCCAAAGGGGCGCATCACCGAGCAGGTTCCGGCCTTCGAGGAAGCGGTCCTGTACGGCGAAGTCACGCCGATGCAGGGACTGACACCGTACCTGCAATGGCGCTCATGGCCATTGATTCTGGTATGCGTGCTCCTGCTTGGCTGGGGCTTGATCTGCCGTCGGCCGGCCTGACCGACACGATCGTGCGCCAAATGAGGGCTCATCCCCTCATTTGGCGTTGCCGTCATAGAGCAGCGGATAGACCAGCATTCCCACCGCCTCGTTGAGCAGCAGTCCGTTTTGCCAGACCGCTTTCGACTCGGGCAGCCAGCCGCCGAAAGGTCTCCCGTTGGGCACGCCGAGAAAGCCCATGGGCGCAGCAATCACCTCTAGGCCGTTTTGCTCGAAGCACCAACGCGACCTTGGCATGTGCGACGCCGAAGTCACCAGTACGACCCGTTCGACTCCGGCCGCCTTGAGCATCTCGGCGCTGTACAGCGCATTCTCCCAGGTGGTCCGGCTGCGCTCTTCAAGCCAGCGCGTCTGCGTGGAGAAATCGCGCTGCAGCGCCTCAGCGGCCAGCAAGGCTTCGCTCGGTGGCTCGCCATAATGTAATCCGCCGCTGGCCAGAATCGGCAGCCCCGAGGCCTTGGCCAGCCGCGAGGCGTAACGCAGCCGCTCGAGCGCGATATGGCTGGGCTGATCCGCCCCCCAACCCGGATCGGCCTGTTCACGACCGGCGCCGAGCACCACGATCGCCTGCGCCCGCTGCGCGAGACCCGGCCATTCCGCCTGATTCAGCGCCGTCTCGCGCTCCAGCGCCCGCGCCGCCCATTCCACGGTGACTGGCAGACTGATCAGCACAGCCCGCCGAATCCCAGCACGAAACAGAGCGCGGCGAGCCGTGGCGCACGGCGACGGAGCCACCACGCGGCGAGCAATAGCAGGAGCAGGCCGCCCGGCGGCAGCAGCAGTTGTTTGAAGAAATAGCGAATCGGCATGTGCAGCTCCGGCAGATGGTCGCTGCAACTTTAACCGCCGAAGCAACGGCTTGTCGGCTGCCAGAACGCCTTCAGTGCTTTGGGTAGGTATGCAACCGCTGCCTGGCACGGAGCAGCTGAGAGCCGCAAGCCGAGCAGGCGACGGGACCCGCGCCCTCGGGCCAAGTCACGCTGGCGCCACAGAGCGCACAGTTCATCGCCTGCTGGAGCGACAGGGGCGCCTGTTTGTTGCGCTTTCCCGGATGATGGCGCAGTACGTTGCGCAGCGCTGGGCGCGTCGCCTGACGAACCAGCTGAGCCTGCTCTTCAGCGGCCGCGTGCCAGCCTGACAGCCACTGCGAATCCTGTTGAAGATAGGCGCGGATCAGGTCGAACTCAGCGGGAGTCAAGCCGCCGACCTCGAGCTCGCCCATAGCCGCGCCATTGCCATCTGCGGTTCGTTCCGCCTCTTCCAGAGCCACTGTCAGCCGCTGCAGCACGCGTCCGTACAGGTTGCCCTCATCTGCCTGGCGTTCTTTAGCCATGATTCACCTCTTCGTTCGTCCCGCCCCCTCTCCAAGCGTAGCTCAGACTCGAACGACAACGCCGCCCGCGACCAACGGGGCCGCGCCGCGCAGGTAAATCAGGTTTCCCTCGGTCGCTGGGGGTCATGTATGCTACGGCGCTTCCATGCGTTCGCATCCGCCCGTAGCGCCGCCGTCTTCGCCAGGCCTCAGCCCGGTATTTCCGCAGCCTTCGCCGCCTCGCGAACAGCCAGCCTCTATCCAACGCCAGTAGCCATGTACGAACAGTATCAGCCCCGCGAAATCGAAGCCGCCGCGCAGTCCCACTGGGACACGCAGAAATCCTTTGAAGTAAGCGAACAGCCAGGCAAGGACACCTTCTATTGCCTGTCGATGTTCCCCTACCCCAGCGGCAAGCTGCACATGGGCCACGTGCGCAATTACACCATCGGCGACGTGATTGCCCGCTATCAGCGCATGCAGGGCAAGAACGTCCTGCAGCCCATGGGCTGGGACGCGTTCGGCATGCCGGCGGAAAACGCCGCGATGAAGAACAAGGTCGCGCCGGCCAAGTGGACCTACGAAAACATCGACTACATGCGTACCCAGCTGAAAAGCCTGGGCCTGGCGGTCGACTGGACGCGCGAAGTCACTACCTGCAAGCCCGACTACTACCGTTGGGAGCAGTGGCTGTTCACTCGTCTGTACGAGAAGGGCGTGATCTACCGCAAGAACGGCACCGTCAACTGGGACCCGGTCGACCAGACCGTGCTGGCCAACGAGCAGGTCATCGATGGCCGCGGCTGGCGTTCCGGCGCGCTGATCGAAAAGCGCGAAATCCCCATGTACTACTTCAAGATCACCGCTTACGCGGATGAGCTACTGCAGAGCCTGGACGAACTGGATGGCTGGCCCGAGCAGGTCAAGACCATGCAGCGCAACTGGATCGGCAAGTCGCGCGGCATGGAGATCAGCTTCCCTTACGACATAGCCAGCATCGGCAGCGAAGGCGTGATGAAGGTCTTCACCACCCGTCCCGATACGCTAATGGGCGCCACCTATGTTGCGGTGGCGGCCGAACATCCGCTGGCCACCCTGGCGGCCCAGAACGATCCCGAACTGCAGGCCTTCATCGACGAGTGCAAACGTGGCGGCGTGGCCGAAGCTGACATCGCCACCCAGGAAAAGAAAGGCCTGCCCACCGCCCTGCGCGTCCAGCATCCACTGACCGGCGAGTTGCTGCCGGTATGGGTCGCCAACTACGTGCTGATGAATTACGGCGAAGGCGCTGTGATGGCAGTGCCTGCCCATGATGAACGGGATTTCGCTTTCGCCACCAAGTACGACCTGCCGATCAAGCCGGTGGTGCGCACCAGCGCCGGCGACGGGACACCCGCGCCATGGACCGACGCCTATGGCGAACACGGCGAACTGATCAACTCCGCTGAATTCGACGGCCTGGATTTCGACGCGCCTTCGACGCCATGGAAGTAGCCTTGCAAAACAAGGGGCTCGGCCAGGCGCGTACCCAGTTCCGCCTGCGCGACTGGGGCATCAGCCGGCAGCGCTACTGGGGTTGCCCGATCCCGATCATTCACTGCGATGCCTGTGGCGACGTGCCGGTGCCGGAAGATCAGCTGCCGGTGGTGCTGCCCGAAGATGTCGTTCCTGACGGCGCCGGCTCGCCGCTGGCCCGTATGCCGGAATTCTATGACTGCAGCTGCCCCAAGTGCGGCGCCGCAGCCCGGCGCGAAACCGACACCATGGACACCTTCGTCGAGTCGTCCTGGTACTTTGCCCGCTACGCCTCGCCGCATTACGACCAGGGCATGGTCGACCCAGCGGCTGCCAATCATTGGCTACCGGTGGACCAGTACATCGGCGGCATCGAGCACGCGATTCTGCATCTGCTCTACGCCCGCTTCTTCCACAAGCTGATGCGTGACGAAGGACTGGTCAGCTCTAACGAGCCATTCAAGAACCTGCTAACCCAGGGCATGGTCATTGCCGACACCTACTACCGCACCCTGGAAAACGGCGGCAAGGACTGGTTCAACCCAGCGGACGTAATCGTCGAGCGTGATGCCAAAGCCAAGGTGATTGGCGCCAAGCTCGCCAGCGATGGCCTGTCGGTGGAAATCGGCGGCACCGAGAAGATGTCCAAGTCGAAGAACAACGGCGTCGACCCGCAAGCGATGATCGATGCATACGGTGCCGACACCTGCCGCCTGTTCATGATGTTCGCCTCACCGCCGGACATGAGCCTGGAATGGTCCGATTCCGGCGTCGAGGGTGCGAGCCGCTTCCTGCGACGCGTCTGGCGCCTGGCTCATGCCCATGTCAGCGCCGGCGCGACCGGCAAGCTGGACCTCGCCAGCCTCGATGACCAGCAGAAAGCCGTACGCCGCGCGATCCACCTAGCCATCAAGCAGGCCAGCCAGGACGTCGGCCAGCACCACAAATTCAACACGGCCATCGCCCAGGTCATGACGCTGATGAACGTGCTGGAGAAGGCCGCGACAATCAGCGAACAAGACCGCGCCCTGCTCCAGGAAGGCCTGGAAACCGTAGCCCTGCTACTGGCACCGATCACTCCGCATATCTGTCACGAACTCTGGAGCAACCTGGGTCATGACGGCGCGATCATTGATGCTCCTTGGCCCACCGTGGATGAGACGGCACTGGTTCAGGACAACCTGACCCTGGTGGTACAGGTCAACGGCAAGCTGCGAGGGCAGATTGAAGTATCGGCCAGCGCCTCGCGCGAAGAAGTCGAAGCCTGTGCACGCGCCAACGAAAACGTGGTGCGCTTCACTGAGGGACTGACGATTCGCAAGGTCATCGTAGTGCCCGGCAAACTGGTCAATATCGTCGCTAACTGATTCGCCTCGGCGCCGCGCGCCAAGGCTGGCAAGGGGATAACAAGATGATCAAACGCAATCTCGTGGTGGCCGGCCTGGCCCTGCTGCTGAGCGCCTGTGGTTTTCAGCTACGCGGCACGGGCGAAACCAGCTTCGCCCTCGAGGAAATCAACCTGCAGGCGCGCAACAGCTATGGCGAGACTGCCAAGCAGCTCGAGGAATTGCTCAAGGACAACGGCGTCCGCGTCTACCCGGGGGCGCGCTACACCCTCGACCTGGTTCGCGAACAGAACCGCCAGCGCACCGCCAGCTATACAACCTCGGCGCGCAGTGCCGAATACGAGCTGACCAGTGTGCTCGATTATGAATTCCGCGGCCCGCAGAACACCGTGTTGCTGGAGGATAGCGTCGAGGTACAGAAAGTCTATGTGCACGACAGCAGCAACCTCATCGGCTCCGACCAGGAAGCTGGTCAGTTGCGCCAGGAAATGCGCCGCGAACTGTTGCAGCAGCTGAGCATGCGGATCCGCGGCATCACCCCAGCACAGCTCGATCAACTGCAGCAGACTGCCGAAGCCAGGCAGCGCGCTGAAGCCGAGGCCATCGAAGCGCAGATGCGCGAGCAGAGCCAACGTCCACTGCAGTCGCCCATCGAACTACCCATTCAGTGATGAAGGGCAGCCACCGCAGTGGCTGCCGTCCTCCGAACCTCATGAAGCTTTCCCCAGCCCAACTCGCCAAGCACCTGCAAGCTCCGCTCGCGCCGGTTTATGTCGTCAGCGGCGACGAGCACCTGCTCTGTCAGGAAGCCTGCGATGCAATTCGCAGTGCCTGTCGGCAGCAGGACTTCAGCGAGCGCCAGGTGCTCAACGTCGAAACCGGTTTCGACTGGGGCCAACTCATCGAAGCCGGGGCCAGCCTCTCGCTATTCGCCGAAAAGCGCCTGCTGGAGTTGCGCATCCCCAACGGCAAACCCGGTGACAAGGGGGCCGCGGCGCTGATCGACTATCTGGCGCGCCCGGCCGAGGACACCGTCCTGCTGGTCAGCCTGCCCAAGCTCGACGGCAATACGCAAAAGACCAAATGGGCCAAGGCGCTGATCGATGGCAAGCAGGTGCAATTCCTGCAAATCTGGCCGGTGGATGCGCAGCAGTTGCCGCAATGGGTCCGCCAACGCCTGTCCCAGGCCGGGCTGGCGGCTGACCAAGACGCCGTGGAGCTGATCGCGGCACGCGTCGAGGGCAACCTGCTCGCCGCCGCGCAGGAAATCGAAAAACTCAAACTCCTTGCCGAAGGTGGCCAGGTGACTGCCGAAACCGTGCAGGCCGCCGTCGCCGACAGCGCTCGCTATGATGTCTTCGGCCTCATCGACGCTGCGCTGCTGGGTCAGCCGGAGCACATCCTGCAGATGCTGACCGGCCTGCGCGGCGAAGGCGTCGAAGCGCCCGTCATCCTCTGGGCCGTGGCTCGCGAGGTTCGCCAACTGGCCAATATCGCTCAGCAGTACAGCCAGGGCGTGCCGCTCGACCGCGCCTTCAGCCAGGCCCGCCCGCCAGTATGGGACAAACGTAAACCGCTGGTCAGCAAGGCGCTGCAGCGCCACGATGCGGCAGGCTGGCAGCGCCTGCTGATGGATGCACAGCGCATCGACGAGCAGATCAAGGGGCAGGCCGAGGGTGATCCTTGGGTCGGACTAACCGATCTCTGCCTTCAATTGAGTGGCCGAAGAGTCCGGCTGTAGTGAGCGGATCGATGCCGGAGCTGCCGCTTCGATACTGCCCAGCTTTTACACGTTTAGTTGAAGCTCACCGTCGAACTATGGCTCTGGACATTTTTTGTACAGTATCTATGATACCCTCGCCCGGTTAGAGGCAATCAAGAGGGTAAGTGATGAGCAAGCAACGAAAGCGGCCGAACAAGGCCAAGACTCTGGTGGCGCAACCCCTGTTTCGCAGCCGCCAGGAACAGCCAAAGAAAGGCAAAGGCAGCTACCGCCGTGAAGCCTCCCAGTCCACCAACTGGGAGGCTTCGGTCCTTCTGGCGGCTTGAAAAGCCACGCTATCCAAAGCGTGATAATGTCACCTGCCGATGACTTGCCGAGAGTGGTGCATGCTTTACACCTTCATTCCCATACTGCTGCTGCGTACCCTGATTGCCGGGTCAGCCCTAAGCATCGTGGTCGCTTGCGCCGCCGAGCCCGTCACGCCGGTCATACAGGCTGCCCCCAGTCAGCCGACGACGATCACTACCGAGGTCAAACCGGACGAGCCGACCCAAGCCGAGCCGGAACAGCAAAGCTTCGCCGAATGGCGCGAGGCGTTTCGCAACGAAGCCCTTCAGACCGGAATCTCGGCGCAGGTTTTCGACCGTGCCTTCGCGGGGGTCACCCCTGATCCGAGCATCATCACTGCCGATCGCAGCCAGCCTGAGTTTACCCGCCCGGTCTGGCAGTACCTGGACGGTGCCCTTTCGCAACGGCGGGTCGATGGTGGCCGGCGCTTGCTCGATCAACATAGCGCGACGCTGGATGGCATCGAAGCGCGCTATGGAGTCGATCGCGATACTCTGGTGGCGATTTGGGGCCTCGAAAGCAGCTTCGGACAGATCATGGGCGACAAGGACGTGATTCGCTCGCTCGCCACATTGGCACATGAAGGCCGGCGCCCGGGCTTCGCCAAAAGTCAGTTGCTGGCAGCGCTGGAAATCCTCGAGCACGGCGATGTCGCCGCCGGTCAGCTGCGTGGCTCCTGGGCCGGCGCGATGGGGCAGACGCAGTTCATTCCGACTACCTATAACACCCATGCAGTGGATTTCGACGGGGACGGCCGTCGGGATATCTGGAACAGTTCGGCTGATGCCCTGGCCTCCGCTGCGCATTACTTGCAGGCCTCTGGCTGGAAAGCCGGTCAGCCATGGGGCTTTGAAGTCAGCCTGCCGGAAGGATTCGACTATGCGCTGGCCGATAGCAGCATCCGCAAGCCATTGGCGGAGTGGCGCAAGCTCGGCCTGAACGGGCTGCCAGCGGGCACGGATGAAGCATCGGCGAGCCTGCTGCTTCCCGCCGGTTATCGCGGCCCCGCGTTTTTGGTCCTGGATAACTTCCGGGCGATTTTGCGCTACAACAATTCTTCTTCCTACGCGCTGGCGATAGGCCTGTTATCCGAACGCTTCGACGGCGCCGGCAAGGTTCGGGCAAGCTGGCCACAGGGCGAGCAGCCGCTGAGCCGCTCCGAGCGCCTCGAGCTGCAGGAGCGCCTGTTGAACCAGGGCTTCGACCCAGGCGCTGCAGACGGCATCATCGGCGCCAATACCCGCAACGCCATCCGCAGCTTCCAGCAACAGCTCGGCTGGCCGGCCGACGGCCATCCGACGCAGGAATTGCTGGGACGGCTGCGGGCAGAACCTTAGCGAGCATGGCTCTTCCCCGAGCCGCCCACTTGGCAGGCGGGTCCCGCAGTTTTGACAACTCATCCTGGCTGGCGGGTGACGCTCGCAGTCAGTGAGCCGCAGATCACTAACGCCATAACCGCGGGCCGCCTGATGCAGAGGGCGAGCTCCGCGTCGGCGAGGCCCAAGACATCGGCCAGCAGTAGCGAATGGCCCCCGGCAACGGACCATCGCGACCCGGTGCCAGACGGACTGAACGGTCAGCGCCTGTGATAAACTTCGCGCGGCCATACGCCGCCTCGTCCACGGAGCCTCTAGCGGAGCCCAGATTTGCCTATGTCCGATACCTCCCAGCCCAAAACCGTTTCCAGCGGCGATAAATTCCGCACCACTCAGGGCATCACCGCGATCAAGGACGGGCAAAAGCGCCGCGCCTCAAGCGAACCCCAGGTGTTCGAACCCAAGCCCAAATGGCTGAGGGTCAAGGCACCCAGCGGCAGCCGCTTCGAGGCGGTCAAGCGTAATGTCGGCGAACATCGTCTGAGCACCGTATGCCAGGAATCTCACTGCCCGAACATGGGCGAATGCTGGTCCAACGGTACCGCCACAATCATGCTGATGGGCTCGGTATGCACCCGCGCGTGCCGCTTCTGCGCAGTGGACACCGGCAATCCCAACGGCTGGCTGGATCAGGAGGAGCCACAGAACACCGCCAAGTCGGTGGAGCTGATGGCGCTGCGCTATATCGTGTTGACATCGGTGGACCGCGACGACCTGGACGACGGCGGTGCCGCACACTACGCCGCCTGTGTGCGCGCCATCAAGGAGCGCACCCCGCAGGTGGTCGTGGAGGCACTTACGCCGGACTTCGACGGCGACCTGCAAGCCATCGAACGCGTAGCGGATTCTGGCCTGGAAGTCTTCGCGCAGAACGTCGAGACGGTCAAGCGCCTGACCCATGAAGTGCGCGACCCCCGCGCCGGCTACGAGAAGACCCTGCGCGTGCTGGAGCACGCCAAGCGTCATCGTCCGGAGATGCTGACCAAGACCAGTCTGATGCTGGGCTTGGGCGAAAGTGACGAGGAAGTGCTGCAGACCATGGATGACCTTCGCGCCATTGGTGTAGACATCCTCACCCTCGGCCAGTATCTGCAGCCGACCCGCAACCATCTGCCGGTCAAACGCTGGGTCAGCCCGGAAGAATTCAACCGTCTCCGCGATATCGGGCTAAAAAAGGGCTTTATGGAAGTCGCCGCCGGCCCGCTAGTGCGTTCCAGCTACCGAGCCGACCGGGTATTCGAGAAGAACAACCTGGGCTTGGCTGCTCCTGTACCGGTGCCGGGCCAGCCGTTCGACAGCAGCCTGATTCCGACCCTCAACCTGAACTGATCGGGCCGAATAACGCCTGACTCTAGGCTCCGCCTGGGGCAGGCGTTTTAAATTCGCCATCCCTCCCGCTCACATCAAACGCCCCGCTCAGCAATCTATTGCGCCCGTCAGCGTCTGCTGCTGCGCGTAGCCGAGGTGCCTGACCAGCTGTTCACGCAGGCGGTTACTGACCTCGGAAAACGCTATCGGCCCAGCAATCACATCGGCCATCTGGGTCATCGTTAAGCCGGCGTAGCCGCAGGGGTTGATCCGCCCAAAAGGTTCTAGATCCATGTCCACGTTGAGCGCCAGGCCATGAAACGAGCGCCCGTTGCGGATACGCAGCCCGAGTGAGGCAATCTTTGCGCCATCGACATAGACGCCTGGCGCGTCGGGTTTGGCCAAGGCCTGCACATCGTAGCTGGCCAGCAAATCGACCAGGCTTTGCTCGATTCGACTGACCAATTCGCGTACGCCGATGCCCAGCCGCCTGACGTCCAGCATCAGATAACACACCAGTTGCCCAGGGCCATGGTAGGTCACCTGCCCTCCCCGATCGGCCTGGATCACCGGAATATCACCGGGCAATAACAAATGCTCGGCCTTGCCGGCCTGCCCCTGGGTGAACACCGGCGGATGCTGCAGCAACCAAATCTCATCATTGGTTTCAGGCGTGCGCGCATTGGTGAAGCGCTGCATGGCCTGCCAAGCCGCCTGATATTCGACCAGTCCGAGTTCGCGAATGCCGAGGATAGCGGCACTCATTGCTGAATACCCGAAGCAGCGAAATTGGATGCGAAAACGACGGCCGCTGACCGATGACTCATCAGAGCACCATGTGCACGCGCCCTGTGGCGCGCAAATCGATATGGATCGCCTGCAGCTGCTCGACACTCGTTGCAGTAATCAGCACCTGCACGGAGAGGAAGCGCCCGTTGCGGCTGTCCCGAGTCACCAGCGTGGTTTCGTCAAAACTCGGCGCATGTCGCCGAATAACCTCCACCACCGCCTCGCTGAAGCCCTCGCCAGCATCACCGATCACCTTGATCGGATAGCGTTCGCAAGGGAATTCGATTTTGGGTGGTTGTGTTTCGCTTTTGCTTTCAGTCATGGCCGGACTCGTGATCCGCAAGCGCGCCCGGCGAACAACCAGGGCGCACTCAAGAGATATCAGTTGAAGAGATTGAAGAAGAACAGCTGAATGCTATCCCAGAGACGGCGGAACAACCCACCTTCTTCCACGGCGTGCAGCGCGATCAGGTCTGTGCTCTGCAGTACTTGGCCATCGAGGGTGACTTCCACCTTGCCGATCACATCACCTTGCTGGATGGGCGCTGTCAGCTCGGGATTGAAGGTCAGGCCAGCCTGCAGCTTGTCCATTTGGCCGCGCGGGAGGGTCAGAGTCAGGTCGTTCGCCAGCCCTGCGCTGATCTGCTCCTGCTGGCCTTTCCAGACCCGCGACTGTGCCAGCTCGACACCCTTCTGGTAGAAGGTCTTGGTTTCGAAGAAGCGGAAGCCGTAGGTCAGCAATTTCTGCGTTTCGGCGGCGCGCGCCTGCTCGCTGTCGGTGCCGAACACGACGCTGATCAAACGCATGCCGTCGCGCACTGCCGAGGCCACCAGGCAGTAGCCAGCTTCTTCGGTATGCCCGGTTTTTAGCCCATCAACCGTCTTGTCACGCCACAGCAGTAGATTGCGGTTGGGCTGCTTGATGTTGTTCCAGAAGAATTCCTTCTGCGCGTAAATGCCGTAATGCGCCGGATCTTCATAGATGATGGCGCGAGCCAGCTTGGCCATGTCAGCCGCGGACGAGTAATGCTCCGGGTGTGGGAGCCCGGTGGAGTTCATGAAATGGCTGTTGGTCATGCCCAACCGTTGGGCCGTGCTGTTCATCAGATCAGCGAAGGCTTCTTCGCTGCCGGCAATATGCTCGGCCATGGCCACGCTGGCGTCATTGCCGGATTGGATGATGATGCCGTGCAGCAGATCGTCGACCGAAACCTGCGTATTGACCTGGATGAACATCCGCGAACCGCCGGTACGCCAAGCCTTTTCGCTGACGGTGACCATGTCGCTTTCGGAGATCTGGCCCTTCTGGATTTCCAGGGTGGCGATGTACGCAGTCATCAGCTTGGTCAGACTGGCCGGCGGCAGGCGTTCATCGCCCGCATTCTCAACCAGCACTTTGCCGCTGGCCGCGTCCATCAGAACGTAGGATTTCGCCGCCAGCTGCGGTGGCGACGGAATGATCGGCTCGGCCCAGGCGGCTGGCGCTACGGCCAGCACGGTGACGAGGAACAGGCGGTGCACGAAGGTGGTGATAGTCATTGCTCTCTCAGAAAGTGGTGTTGGCAAAAACAATTGTTGAATCAGGGTCGTTTTCCATACATGGCCAGGGCGTGGCCTTAATCGCCCCGTACTCGCCGTGGAGTTCCCAGATTGGCGAGACGGACGCTCTGCTCGAGCTGCGTGGCTTCATCCAGGGAGTCGATCGGCCCGAGGCGCACCCGGTGCAGGATCTGATCCTGATGAACCACCGAACTGACGAATACCGGCGCAGCGGTCATGCTGCTGAGCTTGTCTCGCAACAGCTGTGCAGCGTCCGGATTGGCGAACGCACCGACCTGCAGGAACACCCCAGGCTTGGCAGCGGCCGCCTTGCCACTGTCGCCGACCTGGACCGGCACGGTTGCGCCCGCGTGCTGCGCTGGGGGCGGCGTGTATTGCTCGACCGGCTGCGCTAGCGAGTTACCGGCAGGTTTACTGGCAACCTTCTTTGGCTGGGCCAGCATCATCGGTGCGGGTTGACCACGCTCGGCCCACCATTGCTCGGGGTCGATACCTTCGACCTTCACCCGCGCCGTCCCGGTTTCTGCGTAACCCAGCTTCTTCGCCGCAGCGAAAGACAGATCGATGATCCGATCCGAATAGAACGGGCCGCGGTCGTTGACCCGCAGCACTACCGTCTTGCCGTTATCGATGTTGGTCACCCGAACGTAACTGGGCAGGGGCAAGGTTTTGTGTGCCGCACTCATGCCGTACAGATCGTATTTCTCGCCGTTGGCGGTCGGCTGGCCATGAAATTTGGTGCCGTACCAGGACGCAGTACCGGTGGCCCGATAGTTGCGCCCATCACCGATCGGATAGTAGGTCTTGCCTAATACCGTGTAGGGATTGGCCTTGAACGGCCCGTTATGTGGCGTGGGCGTCGCATCGGGAATGCTGGACACATCAACGTCCCACCAGGGCGCGCCGTCCTTGTGCGGGCGTGAATAATCATCGGGGCCACTGATACCCGTGCTCACAGTAGATGCCGGCGGCTGCGGCGTCGGGGAAGACGAACACGCGGCCACGAGGACAACGGCGGCGGCTGCCGTCAGCAAACGAACCGTCATTGGGTCCCCCGCGCCTGGGCCAGTTGCTCGGCAAGCTGATGCACCGCCATGGCGTACATTACGCTCCGGTTGTAGCGAGTGATGACGTAGAAGTTCGGCAAGCCTACCCAGTATTCGTCACCGTCGGCGCCGTCCAGACGGAAGGCAGTCACGGCGGTGTCATCCGCCATGTCCTTATCGTTTTGCCATTGCCAGCCCAGTTGGCGAAGCTCGGCGGCATTCTTGACCGGCTCGAGGCCCTCGGTCAGTCCTTCGCTGTGCCGCTTACCCTTTACCGTCGCCCGCGCTACGACGGGCTCATCAGCCGTCCAGCCGTGCTGCTTGAAATAATTAGCGGCGCTGCCGATGGCATCGACCGGGTTCTTCCAGATATCGATACGACCGTCGGCATCGAAATCCACGGCATAGGCGCGAAAGCTGCTCGGCATGAATTGCGGCAGGCCCATCGCACCGGCATAGGAACCGGTCAGCGTCAGCGGATCGACCTGCTCTTCGCGGGCCAGCAACAGAAATTCCTTGAGCTGCTGGCGGAAGAACGGCTGGCGCGGCGGATAATCGAAGCCCAATGTCGACAACGCATCGATGACGCGGTAGCTCCCGGTGTTACGACCGTAGAAGGTCTCGACGCCGATGATCGCGACGATCACCTCGGCCGGCACGCCATACTCCTGTTCGGCGCGTGCGAGCGCGGCCTCGTTTTCACGCCAGAAATCGACCCCCTGAGCCACGCGCGAATCGGTGATAAAGATCGGACGGTATTCCTTCCATGGCTTGACGCGCTCAGCCGGCCGCGAAATGGCGTCGAGAATCGCCTGTTTACGTTCCGCCTGCGCCAGCATTTCAATCAGCTGCTCACTGGCGAACCCGTAGTCCTGGGTCATTTCGCGAACGAACTCGGCGACCTTTTCGCCCTGGTAATCCGCCGCCAAAGCCGCCGGAGTCATGCTGAACGCACCGAAAAGACCCGCCCCACAGAGCGCTCGTGCCAACCAGCCAAACCGTATTGAATTCAAGAAATTCACTCTAATCAAACCTGTGCGATCCACTTGCGATGGGTGTGGATCGACATCAAAACCCCGAACCCTGATAGCAGGGTCACCAACGAAGTGCCACCAAAACTGATAAAGGGCAGCGGTACCCCTACGACCGGCAGCAGCCCGCTGACCATACCGATATTGATAAACACATATACGAAGAACGTCATCGTAAGCGCGCCGGCAAGCAATTTGCCGAACAAGGTCTGCGCCTGAACCGTGATCACCAGCCCGCGCGCGATCAGCAGAAGATAGACCAGCAGCAGCAGGCAGACGCCGACCAGACCGAACTCTTCGGCCAGGACCGCAATGATAAAGTCCGTATGGCTTTCCGGCAAAAAATCCAGGTGCGACTGGGTGCCCAGCAGCCATCCCTTGCCGAATACACCGCCCGAACCGATCGCCGCCTTGGATTGAATGATGTTCCAGCCGGTGCCTAGCGGGTCGCTTTCCGGGTCGAGGAAGGTCAGCACGCGCTGTTTCTGATAGTTATGCAGGACGAAATACCACATGGCCACAGCGATGGGGACGAGAGCCGCTATCGCAGTCAGGATCCAGCGCCAGCGCAGCCCGGCGATGAACAACACGAACGCACCGGAAACCAGCACCAGCAGCGACGTGCCCAGATCCGGTTGTTTGAGAATCAGCACGAAGGGCACCACGATCAGCGCCAGGCTGATTGCCGTGTGCTTGATATTGGGCGGCAGGGCCCGTGCCGAGAGATACCAGGCGATCGTCATCGGCATGATGATCTTCATGAACTCGGACGGCTGGAAGCGAATCACTCCGGGAATGTTGATCCAGCGGGTCGCGCCCATCGCCGTATAGCCGACGAATTCCACCGCCAGCAGCAGCGCGACCACCGCCAGATAACCGAGCGGGACCCAACGCGCCATGAACCTGGGCTCGAGCTGGGCAATCACGAGCATCGCACCCAGGCCAATACCGTAAGAGGTGGCCTGTTTGATCAGCAGCTCCCAGTTTTTGCCGCCCGCCGAGTAGAGAACAAACAGACTACCGGCCGCCAATAGCAGCAGCAGTAGCAGCAATATCCCATCGATATGCATACGCTGCAGCAGCGTCGCCCGACGGCGCATCACATCGGTAGTCGAGAGCGTGCGGTCGAATGTCCCGCTCATGGCTTGGGTCCTTCGGCTGTCAACGGCGGCGCATATTCGGCCTTCAGCTCACCTGCCTCGTTGAGCAGCCAGGCGTCCATGACCTGTTTGGCCACCGGGGCCGCCACACCGGAGCCGGACTCGCCGTTCTCCACCATGACCGCGACCGCGATCTGCGGGTCATGCACGGGTGCGAAGGCCACGAACAGCGCGTGGTCACGATGCCGTTCGGCAAGCTTTTCGCTGTCGTACCGTTCGCCCTGCTTGATGGCCACCACCTGGGCTGTGCCGCTCTTGCCGGCAATGCGATAGACGGAAGTATCACCGACCTTCTTGGCCGTACCGCGCGCACTATGCAGTACCGCTTCCATGCCATCGATTGCGGCATCCCAATAGTCAGGATCGCGCAGCTGGATGTCCGGCACCGGCTCGGGATCGACCGGTGACACACCCTCGACGCTCTTCGCCAGATGCGGGCGAATCCACTTACCTTGCGTCGCCATCAGCGCGGTCGCCTGGGCTAGCTGCAGCGGCGTGGTCTGCATGTAACCCTGCCCGATCCCCAGGATGACGGTTTCGCCCGGATACCAGGGCTGACGGTAACGTGCCCGCTTCCACTCTCGCGACGGCATTAGGCCGGCGGTCTCTTCGAACATGTCCAGCGCCACACGCTGACCGATGCCGAAACGGGTCATGTACTCGTGCATCCGGTCGATGCCCATCTTGTGGGCCAGATCGTAAAAGTAGGTGTCGTTGGAGCGCAGAATCGCCGTTTCCAGGTCCACCCACCCATCGCCACCGCGGTTCCAGTTTCGATATTTGTGCTTCACATTCGGAAGCTGGAAGAAACCTGGGTCGAATACCTTGCTGTCTTCGGTTACGACACCCGTGTCGAGGCCGGCCACCGCCATCATCGGCTTGATGGTCGACCCAGGCGGGTACAAACCGCGCAGCACGCGGTTGAATAGCGGCTGATCGATCGAGTCGCGCAGCTCACCATACGCCTTGAAACTGATTCCAGTGACGAACAGATTGGGATCGAAGCTCGGCTGACTGACCATCGCCAGCACCTCGCCAGTCGCAGGCTGCAACGCCACTATCGCTCCCCGGCGTCCCGCCAAAGCGGCCTCGGCCGCCTCCTGCAACTCCAGATCAAGCGTCAGGGTGATGTCCTTGCCTGGAATCGGATCGGTGCGCTTGAGCACGCGTAGCACGCGGCCACGAGCGTTGGTTTCGACTTCCTCGTAACCGACCTGGCCATGCAAGGCGTCTTCATAGAACCGCTCGATGCCGGTCTTGCCGATGTGGTGGGTGCCACTGTAGTTGACCGGATCGAGCTGCTTGACTTCCGCCTCGTTGATCCGGCCGACGTAGCCGACCGAATGCGCGAAGTGCTCCCCCTGCGGATAATGCCGGACCAGCTGCGCGGCAACCTCGACGCCAGGCAGACGGAACTGATCCACGGCGATGCGAGCAATCTGCTCCTCGGACAACTCGTACATGATCGGCACCGGCTCGAACGGCCGCCGCCCCTGCAGCACGCGCTTCTCGAACAGCTCGCGCTCCTCGCTGGATAGCTCCAGTACCTCGACCACGGTATCCAACGTCTTGCGCCAATCTTCGGCGCGCTCACGAGTCACCGTCAGGCTGAAGCTAGGGCGGTTATCCGCGATGAGCTTACCGGTCCGATCAAAGATCAGCCCCCGATTGGGCGGAATCGGCTGGACATGAACGCGGTTGTTCTCGGAAAGGGTGGAATGGTGCTGGTATTGCACAACCTGCAGGTAATACAGACGCGCAATCAACACGCCGATCAGCAGCAACACCATTGCGCCGCCCACAAGCACGCGCTGACGCACCAGGCGGGCGTCCTTTTCATGGTCCTTGAGGGGAATCGGCTGGGACATCTTGGGCTTGGCTGTACTACTTGTGGTAAGGGTGACCCGACAGCAACGTCCAGGCGCGATAGATCTGCTCGCCGATGAGAATGCGCACCAGCGGATGTGGCAGGGTCAGCGGCGACAGCGACCAGCGTTGTTCACTACGTGCGCAGACCTCGGGCGCCAACCCCTCCGGCCCGCCAACCATCAGGTTGATGTTGCGCGCGTCCAACCGCCAGCGCTCCAGTTCGGTCGCCAATTGCTCGGTGCTCCAGGGGCGACCCGTCACTTCCAGGGTGACGATCCGCTCGCCGGGCTGCACCTTCGCCAGCATGGCCTCGCCTTCCTGGCGAATCAACCGCGTCACGTCGGCATTCTTGCCGCGCGTGTTAAGCGATATTTCATGCAGCTCCAGCGGCAGCTCGGACGGCAGGCGCTTGGCATATTCATGCCAACCGTCTTCGACCCAACGCGGCATCTTCGAGCCCACCGCGATCAGCTTGATCCGCATGGATCGATTATTCCTGCTCGCCTGCGTGCTGCGCGCGGCTCTGCTCGGCGCCCTGCCAGAGACGCTCGAGGTCATAGAACTGGCGAGTCGGAACCTGCATGACATGCACCACCACATCGCCCAGGTCGAGCAACGCCCACTCGCCACCGTCCAGCCCTTCGCTGCCCAGCGGACGGACGCCCTGCTCCTTGACTTTCTCGAGTACGTTCTCAGCCAACGACTTCACGTGACGGCTGGAGGTGCCGCTGGCAATCACCATGAAGTCGGTGACGCTGGTCTTGCCGCGGACATCGATGGTCGTGATATCGGTGCCTTTCAGGTCTTCCAGGGCGCTAACGGCCAGCTGGGCCAAAGAATCATTTTGCATAGTGTGAAACAACCTCAGTTCGACGCCCGGTACAGTCCGTGCGCGTTGATATAAGCCAGTACGGCGTCGGGTACCAGAAAACGGACCGACCGGCCGCTGGCCAGAAATTGACGTATTCGTGTGGCCGACACCTCGAGAGGTGCCTGCCAGACAAAGGCGATTTGCCCGCTCCCGCCGGCAAGGGCCTGCGGGTCATTCACGCTGCGTGCCGCCAGCAGGTCCCGCAGCGCTTCCGGCGCCTCACTGTCGGCATCCGGCCGCTGCATGACAAGGATATGGCAGTGATCGAGCAGCTCTTCCCAGCGATGCCAGCTGGGCAGCCCGCAAAAGGCGTCCCAACCGACGATAAGAAAGATCTGGTCGTCGTGTTCCAGCTCTTCACGCAGCGATTCCAGCGTGTCGAGGGTATACGACGGCTTGTCGCGTTCCAGCTCGCGCGCATCGACCGCCAGCAGCGGCAGATCCTGTACAGCCAACCGGACCATAGCCAGGCGGTCCTGTGCGGAGCTGTTCGGGGTTTCGCGATGCGGCGGACGGAAATTCGGCGTCAGGCGCACCTCATCGAGCTTCAGCGTTTCGGCGACTTCCAGCGCCCCGCGCAAATGCCCGATATGCACCGGATCGAAGGTGCCACCGAGAACTCCGATGCGCCGTGGCCTGCGGGTAGCGCTCATCAAGTACGCACGTGACCGTCGCCGAAGACCACATACTTCTCGCTGGTCAGCCCTTCCAGACCCACCGGTCCGCGCGCGTGCAGTTTATCGGTGGAAATACCGATTTCTGCGCCCAACCCATACTCGAATCCATCGGCGAAACGCGTGGATGCATTGATCATCACCGACGCCGAGTCGACTTCGGTGATGAAGCGCCGCGCATCGGTGAAATTTTCCGTGACGATCGCGTCAGTGTGCTGCGAACCGTAGCGGTTGATGTGCGCGATGGCATCGTCCAGCGAATCGACTATTCGAATCGACAGGATCGGGGCGTTGTACTCGGTGGACCAATCCTCTTCGCTGGCGGCTAGCACTTCGTTGCCCAGTAATTCGCAGGTTCGCGCGCAGCCTCGCAGTTCGACGCCCTTGTCCCGATAGATCGCAGTCAGCGGCGGCATGACACGCTCAGCGATGGACGCGTGCACGAGCAGCGTTTCCATCGTGTTACAAGGCGCGTAGCGCTGGGTCTTGGCATTATCTGCGATGCGAATGGCCTTGCCGACATCAGCAGCCTGATCGATGAACACGTGACAGATGCCGTCCAGATGCTTGATCACCGGCACCTTGGCATCACGGCTGATGCGTTCGATCAGACCCTTGCCACCGCGGGGCACGATGACGTCGACATAGTCGGGCATGGTGATCAGCGCACCGACGGCAGCACGATCAATGGTCTCGACGACCTGCACCGCGGCAGCCGGCAGATCGGCCTCGGCCAACCCCAACAGGATGCAGCGGGCAATCGCCTGGTTCGAATGAATCGCTTCCGAGCCGCCACGCAGGATGGTGGCGTTGCCTGATTTCAGACAGAGGCTGGCCGCGTCGATGGTTACGTTCGGCCGCGACTCATAGATGATCCCGACCACACCCAGCGGCACGCGCATCTTGCCGACCTGAATACCCGACGGTAGGTACCGCATGTCACGAATTTCGCCGATTGGATCGGGCAGGCTCGCGACCTGGCGCAACCCTTCGATCATGTCGTCAATGCGCGCCGGGGTCAGCGCCAGACGATCGAGCATAGCCTCATCCAGACCATTCGCGCGCCCCGCAGCGAGGTCTTGCTGGTTAGCACTGACCAGCTCCTCGCGCGCGGCATCGAGCGCGGCAGCAGCGGCGTGCAGCGCGCGGTTCTTCTGCGCGGTGGTGGCTCGCGCAAGCACGCGCGACGCCTCGCGCGCGGCGCGACCGAGGCGGGTCATGTAGTCGAGTACGGACTCGGTCATGGTCTGGCTAGCCTGACTGAAGGGAAAGCGGCTGATTATAGCCACCCGCACGCCTCACGCACAGCAGCGCCGGGCGAATGGCTGTAACGCGACGGCCCCGAGGTGCAACCACCCCGGCCATACGACCGGACGAACCCACACTTAAGCCATCGCCAGCTGCCGATGGCATTGGCATTATCAGCGCAGGGTTGAAACCGAGGCACCTACTGCCGGGTCGAAACCGTCTCGATTCAAGGAAAACCCATGCCCGAATGGCTCACCGCACTCACCGGCTGGCTCGCTGAAAACCCCCAGTGGCTGGGCCTCAGCCTGTTCCTGGTGGCTTGCCTGGAATGCCTAGCGGTGGTCGGCCTGCTAATGCCCGGCACCGTCCTGGTATTCGCCATTGCCATGCTCGCCGGCAGCGGCGTGCTGAGTCTCGGCGAAACATTACTGCTGGGCTACGCCGGTGGCCTGCTCGGCGATCTACTGTCATACGGGCTGGGGCGACGCTATCACCAGAACATTCGCAGCATTCGGGGCTTGCGCGACCACCCGGAATGGCTGACGCGGGCCGAGCTGTACTTCGAACGCTACGGCATCGCCAGCCTCCTCGTGGGCCGTTTCATCGGTCCGCTGCGGCCCATGTTGCCACTCACCGCCGGCATGCTCGATATGCCGTTCGGGCGTTTCTTCCTGGTCAGCCTGATTGCCGCGGCCGGCTGGGCGATGGCCTATCTGCTGCCGGGCTGGACGGCTGGCGCTGCCGTACGATTGCCGTTGCCGGATGGATTCTGGCCGGAGGCCGGACTCATCCTCGGCGCGCTGTTGATATTGATTGGCGGCGTGGTGCACAGCAGCCTGCATCAGATGCGCTGGGTCACGCCGCTGGCCGCCGGCCTCAGCGCCGCGATTCTGATCGGTTTGTTCTTCGGCTGGCCCCATCTCGTGGAATTCGACGAAGGCCTGATGACAGTCGTCCAGGGCGAACGCAGCCCGATATTCGACCGATTCATGGTCGTGGTCACCCGCGCTGGCGACTTCCACACACAGCTATGGGCCGCGGTGCTTCTGAGCCTGCTGTTAATCGCGGTGAAGCAGCGGCGAGCGGCCGCTTTCGCGATCCTCACGCTGCTGGGCACAGCGCTGGCCAATGGTGCGCTGAAAGCAACCTTTGGGCGGGTCCGCCCGGAAATACTTCTCGACCCCTTGCACAGCTTCAGTTTCCCCAGCGGTCACAGTTCGGCGGCGTTCGCTTTCTTTCTCACGCTCGGGGTACTTGCAGGGCGCGGTCAACCACCGCGCCTGCGCCTGGCCTGGGTGCTGCTGGCTGGGCTGCCAGCGACCGCCATTGCCCTGTCACGGGTTTATCTGGGCGTACACTGGCCTACCGATGTGATTGCCGGCGCCTTGCTGGCCGCCACCATTTGCGCCGTGAGCCTGACCATCGTTCAGTGGCGCACACCGATGCAAGCGCTCTCGCCCCGGATATGGTGGCTGATTCTGCCCGCGACCCTGGGGCTGATCGGAGCGTTTGCGGTCTGGGCACTACCGGGTGCCATGCTGCTGTATCGCTATCAGTAACCGCTCGGCGACAGTAGCCAGGCAGCCCTAATCGACGGCATCTCCCTGCAATTGCTCCAGCCAACGCTGGATGCGCTGGAGCTGCTGCTGCGGATCGTCCAGCTGCAGCAACTCAACCTTCTGCTCCGGCTGAAAGGGCAACAGATACGCCAGCTGATGCGCCAGCGAACGCTGCCCCTGCGCCGCGCCGCCCATGCCCAGGGTTTCGACCATCGGGTGCTGACCCAGGGCCTCGAGCAGAATCGCCAGGTCGGCGTATTCGTCGCCCAGCGGCCTGTCGTCACCCTCATCTCGCCAGTTGACCTCGGCGACCGTCAGCTGATCACGTTGCACTTCGGCCGAGAGCACATCGAAGCGCCGCCCGCCCTCGACGCGGATGCCCAGCAAACCATTGGGGCGCTGCTGCCAGTCGCGGATCAGCGCCTCGCAACCGATCGGGGCATATTCGCGGGCCGCCAGCCCCACCTCGCTGCCTTCGACAATGCGCACCACACCAAAGCCATGCCCCGCCTTCATGCAGCTGCTGACCATATCGAGATAGCGTGCCTCGAAAATCTGCAGATCGAGTGTGCAACCGGGAAACAACACGGTATCGAGCGGAAACAACGGCAGTTTCATTCAAGCTCCTTACGACAACAGCAACACGGCCAGCGGCAGCAGCACCGCCGTCATCACACCCATCAGACTCATCGCCAGCGCTGCGAAAGCACCGCACTCGTCGCCTTCCTGCAGGGCCTGCGCGGTCCCCACGGCATGCGCGGTCAGGCCCAGCGCCATGCCGCGGGCAGCAGGATGCAGAACGCCAAAGCGGCGCAACAGTTCCGGACCGACGATCGCGCCGATGATGCCGGTAATCATCACGAAAACCGCCGCCAGCGCCACCACGCCGCCAATCTGCTCAGCTACCAGCATGGCGATTGGCGAGGTCACCGACTTGGGCGCCAGCGTCATCAGAATCATCTGGTCGGCGCCGAAGGCCCAGGCGAGCGCCATTCCCAGCGCAGTGGCGCCGGTTCCAGCCAGCAGCAACGTGAGCATGATCGGTCCAAACAACTCGCGAATCCGCCGCAGGTTGAGATACAGGGGCACCGCCAGCGCCACGGTGGCGGGCCCGAGCAACACGGTGAGCATTTGCGCACTGCCGCGGTATTCGTCATAACTGAGTCCGCAGACCAGCAAGATTCCGATGACCATTACCATCGATACCAGCACCGGCTGCAGATACACCCAGCGAGTTTTTTCGTAGGCCGCATAAGCCAACTGAAAAGCTGCCAGGGTGATCGCCACGCCGAATAGCGGGTGGTGGATCACCGCGTCCCAGGCCGCCTGCCACTGCACCGCGATCATGCTCGGCCCGCCTTGCGCTGCTGACGGCGAATCAATAGTTGCATCAGCCAGCCGGTGAATATCAACGACACCACCAGTGAAAGCACCAATACCCCAACGATGGCCCAGAAATCATCGAGGATCGCCTCGGTATAGGCCATCACTCCCACCGCTGGCGGTACCAGCAGCAGCGGCAGGTAACGCAACAGACTCCGCGCCGCCAACTGTAGCGACTCGCTCGCCTGACCACGAACCAACAGTGCCACGAACAGCAGCAGCAACCCGATAATCGGCCCAGGCAATATTGGCAGCACCATCACGTTGAGCGCGGTGCCGAGCAGTTGAAACAGCACCAGCCAGGTTAACCCGCGTAACAACATGAAAGCCTCCGCAGCAAAAAAGGAGCGCAATTATAGGCCGCTCTCTGCAATGAAACCCCTGCAGGCGCCGGTCCGGCCTATGACCCAGTATTCGCGGTAATCATCCTTGGTTGTTTCGCCGCCAGGCGCATGCTGATCTAACCATCCGCACTCGTATTCGAACAAAACAACAAATGCCCGGAGGGATATATGCCGCAAGTACCCGTTGCAGAACTCAAGGACTATATTGGCAAGGAGCTTGGTCGCTCCGAATGGTTCACCGTCGATCAACAGCGAGTCGACCAATTCGCTGATTGCACCGGCGACCATCAGTTCATCCACATCGATCCTGAGAAAGCCGCACAGACGCCGTTCGGCGGCACCATCGCGCATGGTTTCCTGTCGCTGTCGCTGCTGCCGATGCTGATGGAGCACCTGATGATCAGGCCCGAAGGCACCAAGATGGGCGTCAACTACGGGCTCGACAGTCTGCGTTTCATCCAACCCGTCAGGGTCGGCTCGCGGGTTCGCGTGGCCGCGACACTGCTCGACGCTTACGAGAAAAACCCGGGCCAGTGGCTGCTCAAATCGCGGGCCGTAATGGAAATCGAGGGCGTGGAGAAGCCCGCCTATATCGCCGAAACCCTGGCGCTCTGCGTCATCTGAGTCGACGGGGTGCGGCGTTGTCGCACCCCGTCGGGTTTGCGGCATACTGCGGTCATCGCATTTCTGGATAGCCGCATGCGCCACCTCACCCCGTTCTTGTTCATTTGCCTCCTGGCCGCCTGCGGTGAAGGCGAGCTGCTGCTGCCCGCCGATGCCGTGCTGCCAGACGGCGGACGCTACCGCGGAGAGATCGTCAATGGCCTGCTGCAGGGCGAAGGGCGCATCGACTATCCCAATGGCAGCCATTATCGCGGCTCGTTCAAAGATGGTCAGTGGCACGGCCAGGGCTTCTGGCAGGGTGCCAACGGCGATCACTACGAAGGCGAGTTCAAACAGGGGCTGTTCGACGGCCAGGGCCGTTTCACCTATGCCACGGGCGGCATCTACGAGGGGCGCTTCCTGCGTGGCAGCCTCAACGGCAAGGGCCGCTATACCGAGCAGGACCTGAGCTATGAAGGCGAATTCCAGAACGACCTCTACCATGGCACGGGCACGTTGCAGCACGCCGACGGCACCACCTATCAGGGCAGCTTCGTCGATGGCCAGCCCGACGGCGAAGGCACCCGCAGCGATGCCAGCGGCGAGTTTAGCGGCACCTTCGTCAAAGGCCGTCTGAATGGCGAAGGCGCTTATCGAGGCAGTGACGGCGCGAACTATCTAGGCCAGTTCCGTGACGACCTGTTCCATGGTCCGGGCCGCTATGAAGACGCCAGTGGCGCAGTCTGGAAGGGCACCTTCAAGCACGGCGAACTGAGCGGTGAGGGCGAGTATGCAGGCGTCGACGGCACCCGCTATAGCGGAGCGTTCAGGCGCTGGCAGTATCACGGCGAGGGCGACCTGCTGCAGCCGGACGGCAGCCGTTACAAGGGCCGTTTCCGAGCGGGTCGGTTCGACGGGCCGGGCACCCTCACCCTCGCTGACGGCACGACACAGACCGGCATCTGGCGTGCCGGTCGCCTGAGCCATGACGCCACCGGCAGGCGTCTGCCGGATCCGCTGGAGGTCGGCCTGCTGCGCCAGGGGAAGCTGCTCACCGAAGCGCTCGAGGCAGTACCGGCATCGACCCCGGCGACGGAGCTCTACAGCCTGACCCTCGCTGGAGACGGGCAGCAGAGCGTATTCCTGCGCGAAGTGGGTTATGTCGACAAGCTATTAGCGGAACGCTTCGCCGCCCATGGTCAGATCACACTGATCAACCATCGCGACCACTTCACCGATCGGCCGCTGGCGACCCGCGAAAATCTCTCCCGCGCCATTCACACGTTATCCGAGCGCAGCGGTGCAGAGGACCTGATCTTCATCTATCTAACCAGTCACGGCTCGGCCGACCATAAGCTGGTACTGACACAACCGCGGCTGGCGCTGGAGGACCTGCCCGCAGCCGATCTGGCGGCGTTGTTGCAGCCGCTCGCCGGACGCGACAAGGTGGTGGTGATCTCCGCCTGCTATTCCGGCGGATTCATTGAACCGCTGAAAAGCCCGAACACCCTCGTGATTACAGCTGCTCGCGCCGACCGGGTGTCATTCGGCTGCTCAGAGGAAAGCGACTTCACCTACTTCGGCCGCGCGCTGTTCGCCGAGGCCCTGCAGCAGACCAGGGATATTGTGGAAGCCTTCACGCTGGCACAGGAGAGAGTTGCCGAACGAGAGCAAGCCGACGACTATCAGGCTTCGGAGCCACAGATCTGGGCCCCGGAGCAGGTTGTCGAACACTGGCGTGCGCTGAACGAACAACAGCCCACGCCGACCGACTGATCGTTACAGGAAGCCAAACCATGTATTTGACGCCACAGCGCATTTTGCTTGCCGGCGCCACCGGGCTAACCGGCGAGCATCTGCTCGACCGCCTGCTCAACGAACCCACTGTGGAGTGCGTCCTGGCGCCCTGCCGCAAGCCGTTGGCCGAACACCCGCGACTTGTAAACCCGGTCGGACCGCTGCAGACGCTGCTGCCGCAGTTGCCGGGAGACATCGACACCGCCTTCTGCTGCCTGGGCAGCACCATCAAGGAAGCAGGCAGCCAGGAAGCCTTCCGTGCGGTCGATCATGATCTGGTCGTGCAGTTCGCCAGACGCGCGCGCGAACTGGATGTGCGGCATCTGCTGGTAATCAGCTCCCTGGGTGCCAACCCGGACAGCTCGATTTTCTACTGTCGGGTCAAGGGCGAGATGGAAGAGGCTCTGCGCGCCCAGGACTGGCCGCAACTGACCATCGTACGCCCATCGCAGCTACTCGGTCCGCGCACGGAAGTGCGGCCAGTCGAGCGACTGACCGCGCCACTCTCCTATCTGCTGCCCGGCAAATACCGCGGTATCTCTGCTTGCACCCTAGCTCGTGCGCTCTGGCGCCTGGCGCTGGAGGAAGGCGACGGTACGCGGATAGTCGAATCCGACGAGCTGCGGAAGCTAGGGCGGTAAGCTGCTGCATCCGTGTGGTTGTCGTTCAAAACTTGATGAAGTGCTCGCGGTAGTGGCGCAGCTCGGCAATCGATTCACGAATGTCGTCCAGCGCCAGGTGCGTGCCGCTCTTCTTGAAGCTGGCCAGCACCTCCGGCGCCCAGCGCGCCGCCAGCTCCTTGAGAGTCGAGACATCCAGGTTGCGGTAGTGGAAGTACGCTTCCAGGCGCGGCATGCGACGGTACAGGAAGCGCCGATCCTGACAGATGCTGTTGCCGCAGATTGGTGACTTGCCCTTGGGCACCCACTGCTCGAGAAACGCCAGCGTCTGAGCTTCGGCCTCCTCGGTAGAGATTCGGCTGTCACGCACCCGCTGAGTCAGCCCGGAGCCGCCATGCTGACGGGTATTCCACTCATCCATGCCGGCGAGAATTTCGTCGCTCTGATGGACCGCAATGACCGGCCCCTCGGCCAGAACGTTGAGCTGGCTGTCGGTGACAATAGTCGCCATCTCGATGATGACGTCGTTGTCCGGATCCAGGCCGGTCATTTCCAGGTCGATCCAGATCAGATTCTGCGGGTTCTGCATGGTGAGCTCCTTGGCTGTGGCGCGCAGTTTAGCCGCTCGCAGTGCGGCCGTCAGGTTGCGCATCGCCCCCGGGCCGCCAGATCAGTAGGCGCGAGTGACGCCAGTCATCGACAGGCAGGACTTCTTGCGCCTCGACGCCCGGCACTTCGAAGCTGTTGCTGATCAGCAGCGCGCCCGGGCGCATCTCTTCGCGCGCCTTCTCCCACAAGACCGGCATGGGCGCAGGCGAAAGGAAACAGTAGATCACGTCGTAATGACCCAGCGGCTCACGCCAGATGCTACGAAAGCGCACCCGACAGTTGCGCTGGAACAGGCAGCGCAACCAGCACAACACAAAGGTCAGCGGCGCGGTTTCGACGCCCACGAACTGCCCGTCCGGAAAGGCCCGCGCCAGCCGCAGCAGGGTGCCACCGAGGCCGCTTCCCAGGTCGATGAGCCGAAAGCTGTCCGGCAGTTGCGCCAACCGTAGAATTAGTTGCTGCTCGGTTGCGGTGCCGGTCAGATACAGCGGCACCCGCTCGGTCAACGCATTCCAGTTCAATAACACCAGCACCATGAAGCCAACCAGCAGCATCCAGGGTGGCAACGAATGCCCCTGCAGCAGGACCAGCCCCGGCACGAAGCCGAGATTGATCGGTAGCCACCAGCGCGACAGTCCGAATAATTGCCCGATCAGCGCCGCGAGCGCCCCCTGCAGCCAGGCCGCAGTCAGCAGACTGACATGCCAACCCAGCAACCGCGCCAGAACCAGCAACAGCAGCCAGCTGACAAGCAGTGACGACAACTGGCTGAGCAAAGCCAGCAGGGTCGGATATCGCGCAACACGTAAAGCAGGCATGGGCGCTCGCTGCAGCAAGAACGGAAGCGAAGTCTAACCATCCGACAGCGCTCCATACAGGGCCGTAGCCGCGCTCGACGGCATGCTAGACTCGCCACTTTTCCAGCCTGGGCACCGCACTCAAATGGCCAAACGCCAACTCAACCGCCGGCAGAACTGGCGCATCGAGAAGATCCAGGAAGAGCGCGCATTGCGCGCAGCACGGCGGGAATCACGCACCATCGAAGAGCTCGAGGGCGGCGATCTCGGTCCGGAACAGACCGGCCTGGTGATCGCCCACTTCGGTGTGCAGGTGGAAGTGGAAGCCCAGGAGGACGAGCACCGCGGCCAGGTCTTCCGCTGCCACTTGCGCGCCAACCTGCCAGCCCTGGTCACCGGCGATCGAGTGGTCTGGCGTCCAGGCAATCAAGGCATCGGCGTGATTGTCGCGCAACTGCCGCGGCAAACCGAACTGTGCCGACCCGACACTCGCGGCCAGCTCAAACCGGTGGCCGCCAACGTCGACCTGATCGTCATCGTCTTCGCTCCCTTGCCGGAACCTCACGCCAACCTCATCGATCGCTACCTGATCGCCGCCGAGCACGCCGGTATTACGCCGCTGCTGCTGTTGAACAAGGCGGATCTGATCGATGCGCAGAACGAAGGTGCCCTCAATGCATTGCTGGGGGTGTACCGAACGCTGGGCTACCCGCTGATGGAGGTTTCCGCCCATGACGGCGCAGGCATGGACGCACTGAAGGCCAGGCTCGACGGCCACGTCAGCGTGTTCGTCGGCCAGTCAGGAGTGGGCAAGTCATCGCTGGTGAACAGCCTGCTGCCTGGCGTCGATACCCGCGTCGGAGCGTTGTCGGAAATGACCGGCAAGGGCACACATACCACCACCACCGCACGACTGTTCCACTTTCCCGGCGGCGGCGAGCTAATCGATTCCCCGGGCATTCGCGAATTCGGCCTGGGCCATGTCAGCCGCGCCGATGTGGAAGCCGGCTTCATCGAGTTCCAGGAATTGCTGGGGCATTGCCGCTTTCGTGATTGCAAGCACGACCGCGAGCCGGGGTGTGCACTGCTGAAAGCGCTGGAGCAGGGGGAAATCCAGCCGCAGCGCATGGCCAGCTACCGGCATATCATCAGTAGCCTGCCGGAAGCCGACTATTAGTCAGCAGGCACTTTCCCCACGAACCGGAGGCCAAGCGCCTGAATCAGTTGCCGCCGGGCTGATCGAACTCCAGCACGCCATCCTCGAAGATGTTCAGCCGCTCACGCAATTGCGGCGGTTGCAGCGGCTCGATGGTCTCTTCGACTGAAGCCGGCATCGGGGCATCGCTCGGGGGCCCTTGCCTTGGAACCGGAGACGCACCTGCCGCGTCCGATTGTTCGCCCTCGATGGTGCGCTGCGCCTTCTTGGTCAGCACGAGAATGTCGATGCGCCGATTGACCGGATTCAATGGCTCTTCACGGTCGAACAGCGCCGACGAGGCATAGCCCACCACGCGAGCGATCTGCTCCTCGGGGTAGCCACCGGCGACGAGGGTACGCCGGGCCGCATTGGCACGCCCCGAGGACAGCTCCCAGTTGCCGAAATCGCCTCGCCCCGAGTAAGGCTTGGCATCGGTGTGGCCGCTGACACTGATCTTGTTCGGCACCGCGCGAATGGTATCGGCCATTGCCAGCAGGATGTCTTCGAAATAGGGCTGCAGCTGCGAGCTGCCCAAGGCGAACATCGGCCGATTGGCCGCATCCATGATCTGGATGCGCAAGCCATCCTGGGTAATCTCGAACAATATCTGGTCCTTGAAGCGGGTCAGGTCTGGATTCTCATCGACCTTGTTCTGCAACTCCTGCAGCAATAGCTCCAGCCGCTCGCGCTCCAGTTGCTCGGCAAAGGTTTCCGCCTGCTCGGCATCAATCTTCGATTCGCTCTGCTGGACGGCCGGGTCCACTTCATCATTGAGGGTACGGTCGGGGGCTGGCGTCGGCGTGCCACCGAGATCGATCACATGTGGGCTCGCACTTTCAGTGAAACCAATAGGGTCCTGGAAGTAGCCGGAAATGGCGCGCTTCTGTTCCGGCGTGGCCGAGGACATCAGCCACATCACCAGGAAGAAGGCCATCATGGCGGTCGCAAAGTCGGCGAAGGCAATCTTCCATGCGCCACCGTGATGACCGGCGGCCGTTTTCTTGACCCGCTTGATGATGATCGGTTGGTTGTTGTCCACGGTCAGCTACCGCGCATGGCTTGTTCCAGCTCGGAGAAGCTCGGCCGGTGCGCGGACAGCAGCACCTTGCGGCCGAACTCCACCGCCAGGGTCGGCGGCATGCCGGAGGCGGACGCGACCAGGGTCGCCTTGATGCCCTCATAGAGGTTCAGTTCTTCCTTGGCGTCATGTTCGAGCGCGGCCGCCAGCGGACCGAAGAAGCCATAGGAGGCCAGGATGCCGAGGAAGGTACCGACCAGGGCCGTGCCGACCTTTTCGCCGATCTCGGCATTGTTCGCCTCGGCCAGCACCGACATGGTAACGACGATACCCAGCACCGCCGCGACGATACCCATCGCAGGCAGGCCATCGGCAACGCGGGCTACGGCATGGGAGGGATGTTCCAGTTCCTCTTTCAGGCTGTTCAGTTCCATGTCGAAGAGCCCCTCCAGTTCATGCGGGGCCATGTTGCCCGACGACATGATCCGCAGGTAATCGCAGATGAACGCGGTCATCCGCTCGTCTTTCAGAATCGCCGGGTATTTGCTGAAGATGGGACTGGCGCTGGGCTCCTCCAGATCCGCCTCGATCGCCATCATGCCCTCGCGACGACTCTTGTTAAGAATTTCATAGAGAAGCCCCAGCACTTCAAGGTAGTACTTGTGGGTATACCGCGAGCTGAACATCTGTAGCGACTTCCGGAACACTACCTTGATGGTGCTTCCCGGGTTCGCCTGGAGGAAGCCGCCCAGTGCCGCGCCACCGATGATCATCAGTTCGAAAGGATGAATAAGCGCGCCGAGTTTGCCGCCGGACAGCACGAAACCGCCAAGCACGCTGGCGATGACTACGATGATGCCGATGATTTTTGCCATAGGAGGGTACGTCTAGAACCTGATCACAGGGCACCTGGAAGAAGCCGCGCGGTGTCGCGCGCCCACTGGGTTACAGGCGGGGGCGTATGAAAGAATTGTTCGGGTTATCGGTCGTTTTGCGCCAGACTAAAGGCCATCCCGATGAAATGCTAGTTCGATGGCGCCATGACCACGACTCCTGTACCCCGCTCTCTTCCCGCCTGGCTCAAGACGCTGGACGCCGTTGTGTTGCCTGCGTTTGCCGACCCGTATGCGCGCGTCCATCGGGCGCTGGGCGATAGCAGCATGTCCATGCGCCAGATCGCAGAGCTGACCCAGGAAAGCCCGGTCCTGGCGCTGAGCGTGATTCGCGAAGCCAATCGTAACGCCGTATCCACCAGCAAACCGGCCGAGAGCCTGGAAGTGGCGCTCAGTCGCATTGGCCTGAAACGCGCCGAGGCGTTGTTCGCTCGGATACCGGCAAGCCAACCCCGTGACATCCCGAGGCCTCTGCGGCAGATATTGCTTATCAGCGCTCATGCCAGCCAGCAAGCCAACGGGTTGTTCGCCGCCCGCCTCGCGCGGCTCTGGCAGGAAATCCACTGGAGCAGCCTGCTGTTTCTCGCACCCATCTGGGCACTGATCGCGGCACATCCGGAACTGTTCGAGGCCTGGGAGCAGAGGGTGCTGGTCAGGCGTGAACCGGCCCACCAGGTTGAGCAGTCCTTGCTCGGCGTGCCGCTGCTGGAGCTTTGCGCGGTGACGGCCGAACACTGGCGACTGCCTGGCTGGATTGCCCAGGGCTACAGGCTGCTGAGCGACAATCGGCGCATGCTGATCAAGGCACTGCATATCGCCCGGGACAATGAACACCCGCTGCACCAGCAACAAATGCTCGATGCCGATCCGGAGCTACGCCGCTGGCTGACCCTGCCGGGCAACACCATCGTCCTCGCCAATGGCCTGGCGCTCTCGGCACACCACAGCTGGAGCGGCATTCACAGCCTGCGCTGGCAGCGTCTCGCCGGGCTCTATTTGCAGGTGCCGCTGGCCGAGCTGCAGCAAATGGTGCATCAGCAAGCCGTAGCCAGCGCACAGGAGACCGGGCCGACCGATCTCTGGCATCCGGCGCAAGGACTTCTGTGGCCATGGGCAAGTGTTTTTCAGGCCCAACGGCTGGCGAAGCTGCCCGATACCGAAGCGCTGGCGCAATGGCGCACGCATTGTCGTGAACTGCTCATCGAACCCTGTCCATACGACAATATCGTTCAGCTCACCGCGACCGCATGCCAAGCACTGACCTGTGCAGGTATGCAGCGGGTGCTGTTGATGCTTGTTGATCGCAAGCAACAGCGCCTGGTCAGCCAGCAGGCGAACGGATTGCCGCCCGAAGCCGCCAGACTGACCCTCGATGCAACCCAGAGCCAAGTGTTGCGCAGATTGTTGGAAAAGCCCGTGCTGCTGCGACTCGAGCCCGACAACGTGGCGCAGTTTTCAGCGTTGTTGCCGGGAGCCCTGAAGGCGCTGTTCCCCAGCGAACATGTGCTGCTGCGCTCCGTGGGTCATGAGGGCCGGGTAGTTATGCTGCTGGTGGCCGACCAGAGCAACACCGCGTTCAGCGAAGTGGGTCTGCAAGCCTTTACCAAGACCGCCCAGTGCATCGAGCGGGCCCTGGCGATATACAGCAAACGCGGCCGCTGATTTTTTTCGCTAGACTTGGTCCTTTCCGACCGACCGAGGCTTGCCGTGTCCGCCTTTTCTACCCTGCCCCTGGTAATCGAACCGGCCGATCTGGCCGAGCGACTGGATGCCCCCGAACTGATCCTGGTCGACCTGACGAGCGCGGCCCGCTATGCCGAAGGCCACCTGCCCGGGGCGCGATTCGTCGATCCCAAGCAGACCCAACTTGGCCAGCCGCCAGCGCCGGGGCAACTGCCTGGCAAGTCCCAGCTGGAAAGCCTGTTCGGCGCGCTGGGGCATCGTGCCGACGCGGTCTACGTCGTTTACGACGATGAAGGGGGCGGCTGGGCCGGGCGATTCATCTGGCTATTGGACGTCATCGGTCACCGCCACTACCACTACCTGAACGGCGGGCTGCATGCCTGGCTGGCCGAGCAGCGGCCGTTGTCGCAAGACAGCCCCGCCGCCGCAGGCGGGCCGATCGCACTGCAACTCGACGAAGCCCCCAGCGCGACCCGTGAATACATCGAAAGCCGGCTCGGCGCTTCCGATCTGGTGATCTGGGACGCCCGTTCGCCCGAGGAATACCGCGGCGAAAAAGCACTCGCAGCACGTACCGGCCATATTCCCGGGGCGATCAATTTCGAATGGACGGCGGCTATGGATCCGGCACGCGCGCTACGCATCCGCGAGGACATTGCCGAACGGCTGGAGGCACTCGGTATCACCGCCGACAAAGAAATCATTACTCACTGCCAGACGCATCACCGCTCCGGCTTCACCTACCTGCTGGCCAAGGCCCTGGGCTATCCACGAATCAAGGGATACCCAGGTTCCTGGGGCGAATGGGGCAACCTGCCCGACACCCCGATCCAGCAATGAAAAGGTCATCCATGAAAGATCGTTTGTTCGTACTCAGCCAGTACCTGCTCCCGCACCATCTGATTTCGCGCCTCGCCGGTTGCCTCGCCGAGTGCCGCCTGCCATGGGTGAAGAACACTTTCATCAAATGGTTCGTGCGGCACTTTCAGGTTGATATGCGTGAAGCCCAGGTCGAAGACCCGACTGCCTACGAGCATTTCAATGCGTTTTTCACCCGCGCGTTGAAAGACGGCGCCCGCCCGCTGGTTCCGACCCCAGGCGCGGTCCTTAACCCCTGTGACGGTGCAATCAGCCAGCTGGGTCAGATCGAGCAAGGGCGGATTTTCCAGGCCAAGGGCCATAGCTACAGCGTGATGGAACTGCTTGGGGGCGACCATGAGCGTGCGGCGGCCTTCATGGGCGGCGAATTCGCCACCGTTTACCTGTCGCCCAAGGATTATCACCGTGTACACATGCCGCTGGCCGGCACCCTGCGCGAAATGGTCTACGTACCGGGTCGCATCTTCTCGGTAAATACCGTCACCGCAGAAGGCGTACCGGAATTGTTCGCTCGTAACGAACGCGTGGTCTGTCTGTTCGATACCGAGCGGGGGCCGATGGCCATGGTTCTGGTCGGCGCGATGATCGTTGCCAGCATCGAGACGGTCTGGGCCGGCTTGGTGACCCCACCCAAGCGCACGCTAAAGACCTTCCGCTACGACGAACCGGCCCGAGCCCCCATCCGGCTTGAGAAAGGCGCCGAGATGGGCCGATTCAAACTGGGCTCCACAGTGATCGTGCTATTCGGACCGGATCAGGTCAGCTGGGCCGAGCAATTAACGGCGCTGACGCCAGTTTGCATGGGTGAGAGCCTGGGCCAGGCCAAGCCCGCTTCTCCGTTTAACGCACCGGGTTCCGATTCGACGCAGATATAGAACCGAACCAATGGTCGGCTGCCGCTAGCCAACCTCTCCGTGTTCGCTATGATGTCACGCAACGATTGCATTTTGACATCACGCAGTGACAAGTGCTCATCCATCGCCGAATCGTCGGCGATGCGTGACGCACGTACGCCACGGAGTTCATCGCTTGGAAAACCAGAGCCAACCATCGCCGTTGCGCGTGCCGACGCCGGATTGCCAGGAGTTGTCCTTCTGCGAGCCCAGCGCGCGCGGCGTTAGGCGCTGGCTTTCCGGCCTGCCCAAGGCCAATCTCGGCGAAACTGCACGGCAGCTCTACCAAGCGATGCTGGAACTCAATCAGCTGCGAACGACGGCCCAGAATCGTCTTCAGTTGCTCGAATTGCTTCGCCCAGAAATCCATTTCGTCTGCCGCGAACTGGAACGCTACGTCATCAATCAGCCGATCGTACTCGGCGAGCGCCCACGCAAGGTCGCAAGTTTGTGTCAGGCGCTGCACAACCATCTCGCGATCGGCTACAAACTGATCTCGGTCGAACTTGCTCCGCAAACCGGGCGCGAGCGTCTGCAACTGCTCACCATCTCCTTGCAACGAGCCATCCGCAGCCTCTGCGCAATGCTCGTACGCTCGACGCAGCTGTACAGCCCTACGCCCGATGGTCTTTGGCTCGAGCTTCATCAACTGTATGCCATCGCCGCCACTCATGGTGTGCATCGCTCTCTCGTACGTGACGACCTGGCCTACCGGGTCAAAGGGCTGAGCGCCGAACAGAGCTACATCGTCGCCCTTATGATCGGCAGCGCCCGCTGCAATCAGATGCGTCAGCAGGACGTAGGGCAACTGGCGCAGGTCCTGGAGCCCTGGAGCACGCTGGTTCGCCTGCAGAGCGCACAAGCGCCGTCCAGCCTGTTCGGCGTGTCGCCCCGTATCGATGGCCCACCGCGCTATCGATCGATGTTCACATCCGCAGGGCGGGCCAACCTGCTCGGCATTGACCCGCACGGCCTGGTCAAGGCCATTCAGAGACACCTGCAGTCGCCATCGGATACTCTCCAGGAGACCTCGCTCATAGTCCCCGAAGGCTTGAGCCTCGACCTTCTGCAACACCTGAGCGCGGCCTGGGGCGATATCTCCGAGCGCAGCTTTCAGCGCACCCCTGCGCAAGGCCAGATGACGCTATGCATCGGCATGAGTGCACTGCATTACTATCTGGCGAATCAACGCCCATTCGGGGAGCTGTTGCAACGGCCAGACGCGACGCAATCAGCGGTCTTCAAGCTTAACAATGCAGCACCTGATGTCTGGGCCGTTGCGTTCGACGCCCAGGCGATCAACGAAGACGGGGTCCTGCCGAACGACCACATCGAATTCGTCCGCCCCGTCATGGCAACCACGACGGACAAGGAGGACCTCGCGCCACCACCAGTCGAATGCCTGTTCCCGACATTCGAGGTGCAACGGGTCGACCAGAGCCCCGGCGGCTTCTGCCTATCCTGGCCAGGCGAAGTGCCGGCACAGCTCCAAGCGGGCGAACTGCTCGGCCTGCAGGACGCCACCAGCCAGACCTGGAGCGTTGCGGTAGTGCGCTGGATTCGCCAGGTTCGCGGCAGCGGGCCGCAAATGGGTGTGGAACTCATCGCGCCATCAGCTCAACCTTGCGGCCTTCGTCTGCTACGCAAGACGGAGCAGGGCAGCGAATATCTACGCGCCCTGCTTCTGCCGGAAATAAGCGTCATATCACGCCCGGCGACGCTGATCGTGCCGCGCCTGCCGTTCCAAGAGGGCCAGAAAGTGCAGATCAACCAGAACGGCGATGAGCAGCGCGCACTGCTCTGCCGTCGCCAGACCGGCACTAGCAGCTACAACCAGTTCGAATATCAATTGGTGGGCCTGGTCGCCGTTTCCCAGGAGATGCCGATCACAGCTCGGGGCCTTCATGCTGTCCCTCGAGGCGAAGATTTTGACTCGCTCTGGAACACGCTGTAGATTGCGGCTCACCGTTTTTTAGCCTTCGCGCCCTGTCTACGGCGCGCTCCAAAGCTGCTGCCATGGCCCCGCAAAAGAAAACCATCCGCCTGCTGATCCTTGAGGATTCGCAGAATGAAGCTGAGCGACTCGTCAGCCTGTTTCGCAACGCAGGCCAGGCGACGCGGGTGCATCGACTCACCTCCAGCGAGGACCTTGCCGATGCACTCCAACAGACCTGGGATCTGCTGATCAATGCACCGACCAGCGTCAATCTCGATCCCAGCGAAACCATCGGCGCCATCCGCAAGCAAGCCAAGGACATTCCGGTCATCCAGCTGATCGACGGCAACGACGCCGATTCCATCACCGAAGCCCTCGCACTGGGTGCACACGGAGCGTTACCGCAGGGCGAGGACGAGTGGCTGATCCTGATCGCCAACCGGGAGCTGGCGAACCTCGAGGACCGCCGTGCGCGCCGCACCGCGGAGCTGTCGTTGCGTGAGGCCGAGAAGCGCTGCCAGCTCTTGCTGGAAAGCTCAGTGGATGCCATCGCGTATGTCCATGACGGCATGCATATCTACGCCAACCGCGCCTATCTCGAGCTATTCGGCTATGAGGATGTCGAGGAGCTGGAGGGCATGCCGATGATCGACCTGATCGCCTCCTGCGATCAGGGTGAGTTCAAAGGTTTCCTGAAGAACTACCAGAGCCTGCAGGGCAGCGCCGAACTGGTGTGCGGCGGTGTCCGTGCCGATGGTGGCAGTTTCAAGGCTCGCATGCATTTTTCACCGGCCAGCTATGATGGCGAACCCTGCATTCAGGTCGTCATTCGCGCAGAAAGCGGCAATGCCGAACTGGAAAAGCTGCGGGAAATCAGCAGCCAGGACCTGGTGACAGGACTTTACAACCGCAACCATTTCCTCGAATCGCTGGACAGCGCGGTCGAGCGCGCGGTGAACGCTGGCCAAAGCTCAAGCCTCGCTTATATCCGGATTGATCGCTTTGCCAGCTTGCAGGCCGAGATCGGCCTGGGCGATTCCGACCGATTGCTGGCCGAACTGGCCGGGCTGCTACGCGAGCAGTTCCCGCAGAAGGCCGAGCTGGCACGCTTCGGCGACGATGCATTTGCGGTATTGATGGCGGAGGCCACGCCCCAGCAACTTCAACAGCCATTGACCGAGTTGCTGCGCAAGGTCGAGGGGCATCTGTTCGATATCAGTGGCCGTACCGTTCAGACCAGTCTGAGCATCGGCGTCGCTGCGCTCGACGAACAGACCGCGAAAGCCCGGGATGTGATCGACCGCGCCCACCGCTGTGCCGAAGAACTTGTCGATGGTAATGCGCTTCGCGTTTTCGACCCGGCCGACGAGCTGGCGGCGGCAGCCAACCGAGGCAACATCCTGGCAATGTTGCAGCAGGCGCTGGAAAAGAACAGCTTCCGTCTGCTGTTCCAGCCGATCATCAGCCTGCGGGGCGACAGCCACGAGCATTACGAGGTCCTGCTACGCCTGCTTGATCCACAAGGCGTTGAAGTGCCGCCCAGCGAATTTCTCGGCACGGCGAAAGAAGCGGGACTGGCCACCAAGATAGATCGCTGGGTACTGCTCAATTCCATCAAGTTGGTCGCTGAACACCGCAGCAAGGGCCACAGCACGCGACTGTTCATCCACCTCTCCAGCGCCAGCCTGCAGGATCCCTCCCTGCTTAACTGGCTGGGAGCTGCGCTCAAGGCGTCGCGCCTGCCACCCGACTCGCTGGTCTTCCAGCTCGACGAGGAGGATGCCGTTGCCTACCTCAAGCAGGCAAAGGCGCTGACCCAAGGGCTCATCGGGCTGGGTTGCCGCATCGCCCTCAGCCAGTTCGGCTGCGTGCTCAATCCGTTCAACACGCTCAAGCACCTCAAGGCCGAGTTCGTAAAAATCGACGGTTCCTATACCCAGGACCTCAGCCGCCAGGAAAATCAGGAAGCGCTCAAGCAACTACTGGCGGACCTTCACGAACAATCCAAACAGACCATCGTGCCCTTCGTCGACAGCGCCACCATCCTGGCCACGCTGTGGCAGGTGGGCGTCGGCTACATTCAGGGTCAATATCTGCAGGGGCCGAGCCAGTCGATGGACTACAACTTCTCTTCGGACGACGAATAGCTGGAAGCTGTGAAGCCGCAGCCTGCGAAGCGTTCGACCTCCGCTGCCGCAGGCGGCTACATAAACACCATGCGCCTCGTGGCTGCTTTTGATTCTAGTTTTCAGCTTCTAGCTCGCTGCTGCTTCTGCCTCTATTCAACCCCTTCCCTATCCCTGAAGCCGAGCAGATAGAGGATGCCGTCCAGCCCCAGTGTCGAAATCGCCTGCTTGGCCGATTGTTTGACCAGCGGTTTGGCCCGAAAGGCCACACCCAGCCCGGCCAACCCTAGCATCGGCAGATCGTTGGCGCCGTCACCCACGGCAATCGTCTGCTCCAGGCGCAAGCCTTCCCGCTCGGCCAGTTCGCGAAGCAGATCGGCTTTGCGCTGGGCGTCGACGATGGGCTCCTGAGCGACGCCGGTGAGCTTGCCGTCGACGATTTCCAGCTCATTGGCATAGACGTAATCGATGCCAAGCTTGGCCTGCAACTGGTGCGCGAAGTACGTGAAGCCACCCGACAGAATCGCCGTCTTGTAGCCTAGCCGCTTCAGTTCAGCGAACAGCAGCTCGGCTCCCTCGGTCAGCCGAAGATTGGCACCGACTTCGGCCAGCGCACGCTCCTCCAGCCCTTCGAGCAGGGCGAGGCGCTCTTTGAAGCTGGCGCGAAAGTCCAGCTCACCGCGCATGGCTCGCTCGGTGATTTCCGAGACCTGATCGCCAACTCCAGCCACCCTGGCCAGCTCATCGATGACTTCCGCTTCGATCAGCGTGGAGTCCATATCGAACACCGCCAACCGGCGATTACGCCGGAACACCGAGTCGCGCTGGAAGGCGATATCGACATTGAGCTCCTGTGCCACGCTAAGAAACTCGGCGCGCAGCGCTGCAGTATCGGCCGGTTCACCACGTACCGAGAACTCTATGCAGCCCTTGCCCAGTTCCTCGGGCATATCCAGCGGCTGGCGCCCCGAAAGGCGATCAATATGATCGATGTTGAGGCCGTACTTGGCGGTGATCGAGCTGACCCGTTGCAATTGCTCGGCGGTAACCTTGCGAGTCAGCAGCGTGACGATATGCCGAGGCTTGCCCTGCCCTGCGACCCACTGCTGATAGTCTTCCTCGGCGACCGGCGTGAAGCGCACCTGTTGATCGTGCTTGTAGCCCATAAACAGCACGTCCTTGAGAACCGAGGAGGCGCGTTCGGTATCGGGAATTTCCACCAGGATGCCGAACGACAAGGTGTCATGTATGACAGCTTGACCGATATCCAGAATATTCACGCCACCTTGAGCGAGCACGCCGGTAATGGCCGCGGTCAATCCGGGGCGATCTTCCCCGGTGATGTTGATCAGGACGATTTCGCGCAAGGCGCAGCTCCTATGGCAAAGAAGGCAGGCATTCTACAACAGCCGACCTGCCGCTGAGCGCCATAGCAGTCAGTCATGACAGGACGGGACAGACACGGCGGAACCACACCGTTATCTGCAATTCGTCAGCTTTGACCGGCAGACCTTCAGCCCCCAGTGCGCTTTCCGTATACTGCGCGGCACTTCCCTAAGAGTAGAGCCGCGCTCTGTGAACCGGCCCGCATCCGTCAAGCCAGACAATTTCTTCCTGCTGATCTACCGTGCGCTGCGTCAGCACCGCGTTCCGCTGGTGCTGCGGGTGGCCAGTCACACGCTGTTGCTGGTCGCTCTGGCACTGATTATCTATGCCTGGGTGATGGGCATGCAGTTCAAACACGCTATGGAGCAGCAGGCCGATGCCCTGGGCCAGAGCCTGATGACGCAGACCGCCGCATCGGCGACCGATCTGCTGGTGGCCAATGACATTCTCAGTCTCAATGTTCTGCTGAGCAATCTGGTGAAGAACCCGCTGGTGGCGCACGCAGCGATTTACAGCGTCGACAATCGCGTGTTGGCTGAGTCAGGTTCACGTCCGCAGCGAAATATGCTGGGCGACGAGGAGGGCCTCTACTCCACGCCTATCAGTTTTCAGGAGGTGATCGCCGGCCACCTGCGCATCAGCCTCGACATGCGCCAATTCCAGCAACCAATGACCATCAGCCTGCAAAGTATGGGGCTGCTCAGCCTTATCCTGCTTGCGCTCACCCTTACCCTCAGCATGCGCCTGGGCCGGCAACTCTCGCTTCCCCTGATGCAGCTGCGCCTATGGCTGCGCGACCCGGACGATCCGGCACCCGGCGCAGGTCGGCAGGACGAGATTGGTGATCTGGCGCGGCAGCTTCAGGCACGCCTGGTACCCGAAGAGCCCGAGCCGGAGATCGAGCTGGACGACAGTATGCAGGACCTCTACTCGGCACACTTCGAGGTACCTGCGCCAGCACCGGTCACCGGCTACCAGCACTCCGGGGTCGGGCCTGATGATCACCTCGATGAAGATCAAGACGCGGGTACGGCTGATCACCTCACCGATGCAGAGATCCGCTCAGACGACTTCGACCCGTTCGATGACGATCCGCCATTTGAAGAAGTCCAAACGCAGCCAGTGGCAGCTCCGGTAATGGTCGCACCCAAACCGTCAGTCATGACGGGCAAAAGCGGGGTGCTGGCGATTCAGCTCGGTGCTCAGGAGCAACTCCGACGCCTGCCGCGCGCGCGGCTTACAGAGCTGCTGCAACGCTACCGCGATTGCCTGCAGCAGGCCGCAACCCTGTATCAGGCAGAACTGCACACCCTCAATGATGGCAGCAGCCTGATGCTGTTCCACAGCCAGGATGATGAGCAGAACTACCTGACCCATGCGATTTGCTGTGGCGAGCTGATGCGCGCACTCGGGCACGCCCTGCAGATCGAAGTAGCCGATAGCGGCATTACACTACAGCTACAGCTAGGCCTGACCCAGGGCGAACGGCTCTACGACCTCAGCCAGGGCGATCTTCTGCTGAGTGAGCCGGCACAAGCCGCACTGGCCATGTCCCAGCACAGCCGCAACCTGCTGCTTGTCGAGCGTGGTATTGGCGAAGACAGCCTGATTCGGCAACGGGCGCGCATCCGCCCCATCGCCAGCCCGGAGGGCGCCTGCTGCGTCGAGCGTCTGCTTGAACCTTATCCGTCCCTGCTCGAGCGCCAGCTCGCACGCATGCACGAGCTTCGTAGCCGAAGCTGAAGCCGGAACCAGTCCACTTCGATGACAGGCCTGGAGGTTTGTGCGGTGCCGCTCCTGGTGTGGCTGGCATCTGCATGGTCGCATCAAGGGGGAACGGATGAGACCAGCCCGCGCTTGAAGCGCAGCCGCTGACCAAACAACCTACCGCCAGGAATAGCCTGTCAGAAGCGAAACACTTCCAGATCGGTTCTGATCGGCTCGGCGGCGGGAATAGCCGGGGGTACCGGCTCGGATTTGCTTGGCGTCTTCACGCTGTTGCGCTTGCGCGGCGCCCTGGCTGCGACTGCCACTGGCTCGATGGCGGTGGCTATCATTTCACTCAATCGGTGCAACAGCTCACTTTGCGCGCGCACCTGGTCGCCGGTGCTGCCCTGGTGCTGTTCTTGCAACCGAACCAGACGACTGCTTTGACGCTTTCCTTGCTTGTCCAGCAAGCGCCAGTGGGCCTCAAGCACCGCGGGGTGCTGCGGACCAGAATCCAGCCGGGTGATTTCGAGCTCAACCCGCACGTCAGGATTGAAACCCTTGCTGCCTGGACTGAGTTCAAGGCTCTGCGTTTTCAGCCGCCAGGCCAGTTGACGCAGCAACAGCTGGTTCACGTTGCCTTGCAGGTCACCGGCCCAGCGCGCCTGTTGCACGTCAGGGGCCAGACCGCCATCCGACAGACGTTGCAGCAAGGCGTCATTCCGTAGATAGTCAGCCAGGACCACAGGCCCGAGCAGTATCGCCGCGCCATCGTCCGCTGGCACAGGCATCTCGACGGCACCGTTGTCGAGCTGGTACATCGGCACTGGCTGGGTAACGCAACCAGCGAGGCTGGCGCAGGCTAGCAGTAAAGCAGTTGTGAGGCGCTGCACGTTCGTCTCTACCCTTGCACCGGACCCTGGCGACGTTTTAACTCAGCAGGCGTCTGTCCGCCGTGCTGCTGTCGATCACCCGCGGTCCCGTGCCGATTGTCAGTCCCGAAACGGCTGATGTTCAGCCGCTTCGGCGAATCGGTTGAAAAATGAAGGTTGCTATCTTCCGTGAAACCGCCGTCGGAAGCCAGCCTATAGTGACCTCCTGACTCAGCTCGCAACCTCGACCAGCAGCGCATCCACACGCTGGAAACCGCGTGGCAGCTTGTTTCCACGCCGGCCACGCTCGCCCTTGTAATGTTCCAGATCATCGGCCCTGAGCGACAGCGTGCGCTTACCGGCCTGCAAGACCAGAGTCGCCCCCTCGGGCAGCACGGCGAGGTCCGTCAGATACTCTTCGCGGCTAGCTACGCGATCGCCGGGGATGCCGATGATCTTGTTGCCCTTGCCTTTGCCCAGTTGCGGCAGGTCGCGGATCGGGAATACCAGCAGGCGGCCCTCCGTCGTGACCGCGGCCAGCCAATCCTGGTCGCGATTCTTCAACGGTCGCGGCGCCACCACGCGCGCGCCAGCCGGCAGCGACAGCAGCGCCTTGCCGGCCTTGTTCTTGGCCTGAAGATCCTCACCCTTGACCACGAAGCCGTAGCCGGCATCGGATGCGATCACATACAGCGCATCGTCATCAGGCAGCAGCACGCATTCGAAACTGGCGCCGGGTGGCGGCGTCAGCCGCCCGGTCAACGGCTCACCCTGCCCGCGCGCCGAAGGTAGCGAATGCGCCGCCAGCGAATAGCTGCGGCCGCTCGAATCGATGAACACGGCGTATTGGTTGGAACGACCCGCGGCGGCGCCTCTGAAGCCATCACCGGCCTTGTACGAGAGCCCGGTCGCGTCGATGTCGTGGCCCTTGGCGCAACGCGCCCAGCCCTTTTCAGAAATCACCACGGTGACCGGCTCGGAAGGCAGCAGTTCATTTTCCGAGAGCGCCCGGGCCTCGGCCCGCGCGACGATGGGCGAACGCCGGTCATCACCATAGGTTTCAGCGTCGGCGATCAGCTCCTTGCGCACCAGCTTCTTCAGCTTGGCCTCGCTGCCGAGCAGCGCCAATAGTTTCTCGCGCTCCTTGGCCAGTTCGTCCTGCTCGCCGCGAATCTTCATCTCCTCAAGCCGCGCCAGCTGACGCAGGCGCGTGTCGAGAATGTAGTCAGCCTGCAATTCGGACAGTTCGAAACGCGCCATCAGCACCGGCTTGGGCTGGTCCTCGGTGCGGATGATGTGGATCACCTCGTCGAGGTTGAGGAAGGCCACCAACAAGCCTTCCAACAGGTGCAGGCGCTTCTCGACCTTGTCCAGACGGAACTGCAGACGGCGGCGCACGGTACCGATGCGGTAGGTGAGCCATTCGCTCAGCAGTACCTTGAGGTTCTTCACCTGCGGCCGGCCATCGAGGCCAATAACGTTGGTATTGACCCGGTAGCTGGATTCCAGCTCCGTGGTGGCGAACAGGTGTTGCATCAATTCGTCGGCATCGACCCGGTTGGAGCGCGGGATGATGACGATTCGACAGGGGTTCTCGTGATCCGACTCATCGCGCAGATCAGCGACCATCGGCAGCTTCTTGGCCTGCATCTGCGCGGCGATCTGCTCCAGCACTTTGGAGCCAGACACCTGATGCGGCAACGAAGTGACCACGATATCGCCATCTTCGACGCGGTACACAGCGCGCATGCGTACCGAGCCGCGGCCGGTCTCGTAGATTTTCAGCAGGTCGGCGCGTGGCGTGACGATCTCCGCTTCGGTCGGATAATCAGGACCCTGAACATGCTCGCAGAGCTGTTCCACCGACGTCCCCGGCTCGTCGAGCAGGCGCACACAGGCGGCGGCGACTTCGCGCAGGTTATGCGGCGGCACGTCGGTGGCCATGCCCACGGCAATACCAGTCGTGCCGTTGAGCAGCAGGTTGGGCAGGCGCGCCGGCAAAGTCGCCGGCTCGTTGAGCGTGCCGTCGAAGTTCGGCACCCAGTCCACGGTGCCCTGCCCCAGCTCCGTCAGCAGCACTTCCGAATAGCGCGACAGGCGTGCTTCGGTGTAGCGCATCGCGGCGAAGGATTTCGGATCGTCCGGCGCCCCCCAGTTCCCCTGGCCGTCGACCAGGGTGTAGCGATAGCTGAACGGCTGAGCCATCAGCACCATGGCTTCATAACAGGCCGAATCACCGTGAGGGTGGAACTTGCCGAGCACATCACCCACCGTCCGCGCCGACTTCTTGTGCTTCGAATCGGCGTTCAGCCCCAGTTCGCTCATCGCATAGATGATGCGCCGCTGCACGGGCTTGAGCCCGTCGCCGATATGCGGCAGTGCGCGATCCATGATCACGTACATCGAGTAGTTGAGGTAAGCCTGCTCGGTAAACTCGGCGAGGGAGCGACGCTCCACGCCGTCCAGGCTTAGGTCGATAGTTTCGCTCATGGTCGATCCGTGGCGTGTTGGCGCAGCACCAGAGTGCCCGCGCGCTGAGTGAATTCGAGTTGTTTCAGGGCGCTCATGCCGAGCAGCACCTGTTCGCCGCCAAAGCCTGGCGCGATGAGAGCACGCACATCGTGCAGCACGATGTCCCCCAAGGTGAGGCTATCGAGCATCGTACGATAACCGGTGGTCTGACCGTTGGCGGTCTGCAGCGCCACGGGGGCGCCACGGGGTAGACCGAGGCGCTCCGCCTGCTCGGCAGGTATCGCCACGTCCGTAGCACCGGTATCCAATAGAAAGGTGACCGGTTCGCCGTTGATCAGCCCGTCAGCGACGAAGTGGCCCTGAATGTTGCTTTCCAGCCGTACCTCGATCTGGTCGCCGCGCACCACTGAAACGGGTTCACGATTGGGATTGAAACGGCTCTGCTCCCAATCGCCAAAAAAACGAGTGGCCAGCAGCAGCCCTGCGCCCCACGCCAGCACCAGCATGACGCGGCCGGCACGGCGGCCGGCAGGCTGGGTCACTGCTTGGCACCCCAGCCGCCCTTTGGCGCGGCGAAGCGCCAGACGACGGGACGTTTTTCGCCATCGGCACGCGTGAGTCCGTTGTTGTCGATGCCGATCCAGGCGCCCTCCGCATCGACCCAGAGCGCCTCGGCATTACCGAACGGCGAATCATAGCGACGCAGGTCGGCCAGTGCCGTGGCCGCGTAGGACCAGCACGCTTCACTGTCGCCCATCGACGGCTTGCGTCGGCAGATCCGGTGGGAAACAGGCTCCAAGGTGAATAGTTTGTTCATGTGGAATGCCAACCCGGAGAATCTCCTCGGCTGATCGGACTCGCCCATTGCTGCCGGGGGCGTTTCGCGCCCTCCTTCGGCCAGCAATACGCAGCCGCCGATACATTGCCAGGCGCTCTGCTTGCGATGCATCACCATCAGGCCTCGGCGACTATGTTCGGCCGCGAGCCACAGACGATTGGCTTTCGGATCGACAGTGATGCCCTCGAACATCGCGTTGAATTCAAGCAGCATTCCGCTCGCGCGCGCTGACGAATCAGTCCGTCAGGCAGATTCAACCACTCGGCGGTGCCCGCCGGGCTGACTCTCAGCACCGCCGCGTGCGCCTCGCTGACCAGATAGCGGTTGCCCAGACTGTCACAGCTCAAGCCCTCGAAATCCATTTCGCCGCCACGCAGCATGCCGAAAACCACCGTACGTACCCGCACCCCCCATGACAAACCGGTATTCGGCACAGGCGGTAACTCGAAACGCTCGGCTTCGGCCTTCCAGACGGTGTCGCTGGCATCGAGTCGGTATAGAACGTTATCTTCCCGATCCGAGACAGCCCAAAGGGCATCGCCGCACCACGCCAGTCCGGACAGATTGCCCTGAGCAATGCCTTCGACAGGGTGCTCGCTGACCAGCGCAAGCTCCGCCGCGCCCTCGGCCGCCCAAGCCGGCGCCGCCAGCGCAAACAAGAGCGCAATCCAACGACCTTTCAAATCAGCACCTCGGCGAGATTGCCCTTGGATTCCAACCAGCTCTTGCGATCACCTGAGCGCTTCTTGGCCAGCAGCATGTCCATGATCTCGCGCGTGCCATCGAAATCATCAAGCGTCAGCTGCACCAGCCGACGGGTATTCGGATCCATGGTGGTTTCACGCAACTGTGGCGGATTCATCTCCCCGAGCCCCTTGAATCGGGTGACCTGCGGCTTGCCGCGGCGCTTCTCGGCCACCAGGCGGTCGAGGATGCCGTCGCGCTCCGGCTCGTCCAACGCATAGAAGATTTCCTTGCCTAGATCGATGCGGTACAGCGGCGGCATCGCCACATAGACATGGCCGGCATCCACCAGCGGGCGGAAGTGGCGAACGAACAACGCGCAAAGCAGCGTGGCGATGTGCAGGCCATCCGAGTCGGCGTCGGCGAGAATGCAAATCTTGCCGTAGCGCAGCTGAGCCAGGTCCGCCGCACCGGGATCGACACCGATGGCCACCGCAATGTCGTGCACTTCCTGGCTGGCCAGCACTTCCCCGCCGTCGACTTCCCAGGTGTTCAGGATCTTGCCACGCAAGGGCATGATCGCCTGGAACTCCTTGTCCCGCGCTTGCTTGGCAGAGCCGCCGGCGGAATCGCCCTCGACCAGGAAAAGTTCGGAGCGCGCCGGATCCTGCCCGGCGCAATCCGCGAGCTTACCGGGCAACGCCGGACCTTGGGTGATGCGCTTGCGCTCGACCTTCTTGCTTGCCTTGAGTCGCCGACCGGCATTGCTGATGGCCAGTTCGGCGAGTTGCATCCCCAGTTCAGGATGCGCGTTGAGCCAGAGGCTGAACGCATCCTTGACCACGCCGGAGACGAACGCCGCAGCCTCGCGGGAGGACAGACGTTCTTTTGTCTGACCGGAAAACTGCGGCTCCTGCATCTTCGTCGAAAGCACGAAGGCAATCCGCTCCCAGACGTCCTCAGGCGCCAGCTTGACGCCGCGTGGCAGCAGATTGCGGAATTCACAGAACTCGCGAATGGCATCCAGCAGGCCCTGACGCAGACCGTTGACGTGGGTGCCGCCCTGCGCCGTCGGGATCAGATTGACGTAGCTTTCCTGAACACTGTCACCGCCTTCAGGCAACCACAACAGCGCCCAGTCGACGGCCTCCTTGCTGCCGGCCAGACTGCCGCAGAAGGGTTCGTCAGGCAGGCGGGCGAACTCGCTGACCGCGTCGACCAGATACGAACGCAGGCCATCCCCGTAATGCCATTCGACTTTTTCACCAGTGTTCTTGTCTTCGAAGCTGACGTTCAGCCCTGGGCATAGCACTGCCTTGGCTTTGAGCACGTGCTTGAGCCGACTGATGGAAAACTTTGGCGAATCGAAATATTTGGGGTCAGCCCAGAAATGCACGCTGGTACCGGTGTTGCGCTTGCCAACCGTGCCGATGATGTCCAGTTCGCTGGCTTTAAAGCCATCGGTAAAGGCCATGCGGTATTCGTTGCCGTCACGCTTGACCGTCACCTCGACCCGCGTCGACAGCGCGTTGACTACCGAGATGCCCACCCCGTGCAGGCCGCCGGAAAACTGATAGTTCTTGTTTGAAAACTTGCCGCCGGCATGCAGTTTGGTAAGGATCAGTTCGACACCCGACACGCCCTCTTCCGGATGGATATCCACCGGCATGCCGCGGCCATCGTCGATTACCTGCAGCGAGTTGTCCTGATGCAGGATCACCTGCACCGAGCTGGCATGGCCCGCCAAGGCCTCGTCGACGCTGTTGTCGATGACTTCCTGAGCGAGGTGATTGGGTCGAGAGGTGTCGGTGTACATGCCCGGACGCTTGCGGACAGGGTCCAGGCCCGACAGGACTTCAATGGCTTCGGCGGTATAAGACATGTGCGTCTCGTGATGTCCTTATAAATCGGAAAAATCGAGTTCAGCAAAGATGGCCGGGTCGAAGCCGGCAAAGGCCAGCAACGCAGGAAGCCGCTCGGCGAAACTCTGGAAGCCATGATCGCCGCCGGCTTGAATGCGCACGGCGCAGCCCTTGTAGAAATCTGCCGCGTGGCGGTAGTCCAGCGTCTCGTCACCGGTTTGCAGCCAGACCTGGTAGCGCTCGGCATCCTGAGGTGATGGGGCTTCCAGTTCGGACAGGGCGACGACGTGATCCTCGGTCAGATCCCAGACCTCACCCGAATAGAGATTGGTCTGCGGCCCGAGATAACCGTCAAAGCGACGATGCGGCGCCACGGCCGGATTGATCAGCAAAGCCTTGAGGCCATGGTGTTCGGCGAGGTGCGTTGCATAGTATCCGCCGAGCGAGCTGCCGACCAGCACGGGACGCCCCAGCTCGGCGATTGCCGCTTCCAGCTGGGCGATGGCCTGCCGCGGATGATGATGCAATGCCGGCACTCGAAGCCTCGCGCCCATGCCGATACGCTCGAGCGCTGCGGTCAGCTGGCTGGCCTTGTGCGAAAGCGGAGAGCTGTTGAGGCCGTGCATGTAAAGAATGGCGGGCTGCGTGCTGATCATGCGGGTTCGCTGAGCTGACAAAAGACAGGAAAGGCTACTAGGCGAGGCGCGCGTGCTGCAAGCTGGAAGCTGGAAGCTGGAAGCTGGAAGCTGGAAGCTGGCCAGTGTGTGGCTGGCCAGCACCAATGTTCTTTTGCTTCGGGCTGGGCGTGGAGCTATCAATACCCTTTGACGCTGTAGTCGACCTCGAAATCGATGCCAACCACTCGCGAGACACCGGTCTCAAGTGCTCCGTCGGCATACAGGCGCAGCCAGCGGTAGCCCGGCGCACGTGTATCAACCTGAAAATCCTCGCTGCCAGGCGTGAACTGCACGCCGGTCGACGGAGTGGCCAACAATCGAACACCGCTGCGCCAGTCGTCGAACTCCTGATGAATGTGTCCCCAGACCAACGCTTTAACGCAGCTGAAGCGATCGAGGACCTCGAACAGCGCTTCGCGATTATGCAGCCCGATACTGTCCATCCAGCGACTGCCGATCATGACCGGATGATGATGCAGACAGACCAGATGGGGCCGTTCCGGAGCCTGTAACAGGGTTTTCTCCAATAGCTCCAACTGATCGTCACGAAGCATGCCGAAGACCGAGCCGGGAACCAGCGTATCCAGCATCACCACGCGCCAGGTGCCGATTTCGAGAACGGGAGCCATCAACTGGCTCTCACCAGCCGCCTGCCGCATTGCATCCAGTTCGTCGTGATTACCGGGGCACCAGCGCACGGGCGCTTCGATGCGCTCGGAGAGCTGTCTGAACCGTTCATAAGAAGCGACCGAGCCGTCCTGAGACAAATCCCCGGTGGCCAACATCAGGTCCACGCGAGGTTGCTCGTCAAGGATCAGATCGACTACCCGCTGCAGGCTTTCAGCCGTATCCATGCCCAGCAGCTTGCCACCCGTCTCGGCAAACAGATGGCTGTCGGTGAGCTGCACGAGCAGTACCGAATCCTTTTCAGCAGTGGGGGGCGCAGCAGCCAAGACCCGTCTCCTTTGGCGAAATTGCGGAGGAATTATGGTGGCTCGGAGATGCAGGGGTAAACCACGCGATGCGGGCATGCATCACAGATCGGGCTGCACGCGCTTCAGTACCGGGCTGGCGACGAACGGTTGTCAAATATTCGTGCTTCTGCTTTTTCTGCGTCCAGATGTAGCTTGTGGCTTTCAGCTGAAGCGCCGCAATCAAAGCACCGGCTCGAGCTCATGACCACAGGCCAGACAATGACCGAGCCATTCGCCGAGGAACAGGTTGAGCTGATTTTTCTCGTCAGGCTGGTGCATCTGCGCGTTGGGATAGCTATAGATGCCGCGGAAACGCCGGGCATGCTCGGCACTGATCACTTCAGCCATACGTGCATCGTGATAGACCCGCACATCCATCTGCGGCACTGGCAGCCAAGGCAGGCAGTCCTGCTGACTGATCTGCACGGTGGTGGTATAGGGGCAGCTCTCCACGACTTTCAGTACGAGCACGCCCAACAGCCGGTCACCCTGGCTCATCGCAATCCGGCGTGTATCGGGCTGGCTACGCATGTCGGGCAGCAGACGCATCAGCCGCATGTAATTCGCTTCGCACGCCGCCTGCAGTTCCAGCAGGTCGACGCGGTACCGTTCGCGCGTCTGCCTCATGTCCATGCCCCCCTGATCTCGTCGCGATTCAAAGCCAGCCACTGCAGCGCGATGATGCTTGCGGCGTTGTCGATGCCGCCATCGCGCACGGCCTGCAACGCCCGCTGCACCGACCAGACATGTACACGGATATCCTCACCCTCTTCATCCAGGCCAAACACGCCGCCCGCATTGGAGCTGTCGCAATGCCCGACATAAAGGTGCACGCGCTCAGTGCTGCCACCCGGCGATGGGAAGTAGGTGGTCACCGGCCACAGCTCGGCCACTTCCAGCCCGGCTTCCTCGATCGCTTCGCGACGTGCTACTTCCTCGGGCTGCTCGTTCTTGTCGATCAGACCCGCCACCAGCTCGATCAGCCAAGGATTATCGACCTTGCCTATCGCACCGACCCGGAACTGTTCAATCAGCACGACCTCATCGCGGCGAGGGTCGTAGGGCAACACGCAGACCGCATCGTGACGAACGAACAGCTCGCGCTCCAACTGCCGACCCATGCCGCCGCTGAACAGGCGATGCCGCAGCTGCAGGCGATCCAGGCGATAGAAGCCGCTGAAGCATTGCTCTCGCTCAATGATCTCGACATCATCCGGGCCGGATTTGAATGTATCAGTCATGTATCACTCACATATCGGTTTGTCCGCGCCAGCCTGGCGGGGAAAGGCTGCAACCGTCACGGCGTGAGCGGTCTCTCAGGTGTCATCCTAGCGCGCCGTTTATTCAGGCGCAGCCCTTTGCAGACCACTCGCATCGGTAAAAATTACCGGGCGCCCGCTTACGAACTTCGCTCACCGAAGGCACTCGAAACCGCACCGCAGTCACCACAAGAGCCATGAAATCATTGATGCCCTTTCGCCAAGCCCTCCCACTGATCGCGCTCAGCCTGCTACTCAGCGCCTGCCAGCACTTTCGCAGCGAATCACCTGTCGAGGTTCGGCAGGCCATCAGCGAGCAGCGCCCTGCCGGTTGCTCCGAGCAGGACGACAACTGCCCGCTGGTCAACATCGATACCCATCTGTTCGTCGATGAGCCTGCGCTGAACGCCCTGATCGACGAGCGGTTGCGCAAGATGACCGTGAACAACCCTGACGCCGAGTTGCCGGCGACGCTGGAGGGCTACCAGCGCGACTTTCTGCGCGACGCCGAGCGGGGCTGGAGCAGCTACCTACAGGCCAAGCTGCGCGAGCAACATGATTCGCTGCTGGTCATCGAGTTGTCGAGTTATCTCTATACCGGCGGCGCCCACGGCATGCCGGGTCGCGGCTTCATCAACTATGACCGTGAACAGGACCGCGAGCTGGGGCTCGCCGACATCCTCGTCCCGGGCAAGGAAGGCGCCTTCTGGCGCGCCGCCGCACAGGCGCATCAGCGCTGGCTGTTGGCCAACCAGCATGACGCCGAATTCGCTCGGCAGTGGCCCTTCCAGCGGACCTCCAATATCGCGCTGCTACGCGACAAAGTGCTGCTCAAATATGACGTCTACAGCATCGCGCCCTATTCGAGCGGCCATCCAGAGCTGGAGATCCCCTACGAAGCGCTCGAAGCTATTGTGAAACCGGCGTACCTGCCGTAGCGCGACCAAAGCGGCTCAGCAACAGCAGCAGGCCACCAGACAGAAACAGTGCCGGCAGGCTGGCGCCGATCTCCGGCCAGACGCGCGCCAGCACGTGGTAGGTAACCGCACCGCACCCCCAAGCCAGCAGCGTCTCCCAGCGCAAGGTCTGGTGCGGCGCCGGCAGCAGACCACGGCGACGGAGCAGATAGTGATCAACCAGCACCACTCCGAACAACGGAGCGAACACCGAGCCGATCAGCAGCAGGAAGCTCTGGTACTCGGCCAACGGCGCAAACCAGGCGATCAGCGTGCAGAGTGCACCGATGACCAGCGCCAGCTGTTCGACCCGAACGGGTAGCAGCACACCTACCGACACCGCCGCCGAATGGATGTCAGCGAAGGCGTTCTCCGATTCGTCGAGCAGGATCAGTAGCAACGGAATACCCAGTCCCGCACCAGCCAGCGCCAGGAGCAATGCGTTGACTTCGCCACTGTCGGCGAACGCCAGGGTATAAGCCACTCCCAGTCCCATCAGCCAGACGTTACCGACGAAGAAGCCAAGCACCGTGCCGCCGAACACGCGACCCGCGGACCTGCCGAAGCGCGAATAGTCAGCAATCAGCGGCAACCACGACAAGGGCATCGCAATGGCGATATCGAAGCCCAGCGCGAAAGGCAAAGAACCGTCGCCCCGCCGCGCCCAGAGCACATCAAGATCGGCTTTGTCGAACAGGTTCCAGGTCAGCCAGGTACAGGCGCCAAGCAACAGCCAGATACCCCACTTGCGTAGAATCCGTCGCACGAAGGTCAGCGGGCCCGTGACCGCCAGCAGCGTCGCCAGCATCCCGAAGAACAGCGTCCAGAGCGCGGGACTGATCAGCCAGCTCTGCTCGCCGAACGCACGGGCCGCGAGCAGGCTCGCCGCGTCGCGCATGACGATTATTTCGAACGCGCCCCAACCCACCAGCTGCGCCAGATTGAGCAGGGCCGGCAGTACCGCGCCGCGATCGCCGAGGGTGCGCTTCAGATTGGCTATAGACGACAGTCCGGTATCGCTGCCGATCACCGCGACCGCACCGAGCAGCAAGACGCCAACGGCGGTGCCGCAAACGATCGCCAGCAAGGCGCTGCTCATGCCCAGCCCCGGCGCCAGCAAGGCGCCCAGCTGTAGCACCATCAGACCGATACCCAGCGAAAACCACAGGGAAAACATATCGCGCCCGCCGAACACACGGTGTTTATAGGCGACGCGTTGATTAGGGGAATAACGGCCGGGCGTGTTCACGGATGGAATTCTCAAAAATCGTTGAATGGCCCGACGGGTAGTTCACCCAGCCAGACAAGCGATAAAAATCATTGCCGCGTAGGAGCGAGCTTGCTCGCGAAGCCTGATTGCGAGGAACGCTCAAGTCTGTTCGCGAGCAAGCTCGCTCCTACAACAAGCATGTCGCGGCACACCGACGTGCCAGAGTCGGCTTTTCGCCAGCCTCTGGCTTTCAGCGCTCTTTACGTTTTCAAACCTGCTTGTAGATCACCGAGCCTTCGTCCTTGAAGCGCGAGGATTGCTCCTTGAAGCCCGCTTCGATGGCCTTCTGCTCGTCGGTCAGCCCGTTCTGCGCGGCGTACTCACGGACCTCCTGGGTGATCTTCATCGAGCAGAATTTCGGCCCGCACATGGAGCAGAAATGTGCCACCTTGGCCGAGTCCTTGGGCAGCGTCTCGTCGTGGTAGCTGCGGGCGGTATCCGGGTCCAGGCCGAGGTTGAACTGATCTTCCCAGCGGAACTCGAAACGCGCCTTGGACAGGGCGTTATCGCGAATCTGCGCGCCCGGATGGCCCTTTGCCAGGTCGGCGGCATGCGCGGCGATCTTGTAGGTGATGATCCCGGTCTTGACGTCATCCTTGTTCGGCAACCCCAAGTGCTCCTTGGGCGTGACGTAGCAGAGCATGGCGCAACCGAACCAGCCGATCATCGCCGCGCCGATGCCGCTGGTGATGTGGTCGTAGCCCGGCGCGATATCGGTGGTCAGCGGGCCGAGGGTGTAGAACGGCGCCTCGTCGCAGCATTCCAGCTGCTTGTCCATGTTCTCTTTGATCAGCTGCATCGGCACGTGGCCAGGGCCTTCGATCATGCACTGAACGTCGTGCTTCCAGGCGATCTTGGTCAGCTCGCCGAGGGTTTCCAGCTCGCCGAACTGCGCGGCATCGTTGGCATCGGCGATCGAGCCCGGACGCAGGCCATCGCCCAGCGAGAAGCTGACGTCGTAGGCCTTCATGATTTCGCAGATTTCCTCGAAATGGGTATAGAGGAAATTCTCCTGGTGATGGGCCAGGCACCACTTGGCCATGATCGAACCGCCACGCGAGACGATACCGGTGACGCGCTTGGCGGTCAGCGGAACATAACGCAGCAGCACGCCGGCATGGATGGTGAAGTAGTCCACGCCTTGCTCAGCCTGCTCGATCAGCGTGTCGCGGAACAGCTCCCAAGTCAGGTCTTCGGCCACGCCATTGACCTTTTCCAGTGCCTGATAGATCGGCACGGTGCCGATCGGTACTGGCGAGTTGCGGATGATCCACTCTCGGGTTTCATGGATGTGCTTGCCGGTGGACAGGTCCATTACGGTGTCCGAGCCCCAGCGAATGCCCCAGGTCAGCTTGGCGACTTCTTCCTCGATGGACGAGCCCAGCGCCGAGTTGCCGATATTGCCGTTGATCTTCACCAGGAAATTGCGGCCGATGATCATCGGCTCCAGCTCGGTGTGGTTGATGTTAGCAGGGATGATGGCCCGGCCGCGGGCCACTTCGGCACGCACGAATTCGGCGGTGATTTCCTTCGGAATCGAGGCGCCGAAGCTCTGCCCAGCGTGCTGCTCGGTAAGCAGACCGGCGGCGCGCGCTTCCTGCAGCTTCATGTTTTCGCGGATGGCGACGAATTCCATCTCGGGCGTGATGATGCCCTGACGTGCATAGTGCATCTGGCTGACATTCTTGCCTGGCTTGGCGCGGCGCGGGTTGCGCACGTGGGCGAAGCGCATCTTGGTCAGCTCGGCATCGGTCAGCCGCTGCTGACCGAACTGAGAGGTCAGCCCATCGAGCAGTTCGGTGTCGCCGCGGTCGTCGATCCAAGCCGAACGTACATCCGCCAGGCCTTTACGCACATCGATGGTCACGCTCGGATCGGTGTAGGGACCGGAGGTGTCGTAGACCAGCACCGGCGCGTTGATTTCGCCACCGAAGTCGGTCGGGGTCACGTCAAGACTGATTTCGCGCATCGGCACGCGAATGTCCGGGCGCGAGCCCTGCACGTAGATTTTCTGCGAACGCGGGAAAGGCTGGATCGATTGTTGATCGACCTTCGCCGAGTCACTCAGGTTTTGTTGTTCTGCACGCATCAGATTGGCTCCTCGATAGCTGTCGGAGCGAACCTGAAAAACACGGCGGGTGAAGGGCATCGGGGCGCGCCGGGACTGGCGCCGAGAGTACTCGTCGGAGCGGCTGACGAGCACATCTTGTTCCCTACGCAGGCCTTAACCTGATCAGGTTCAACGGGATCCGGATTATCCGATCTCAGCCTTTCACTCAAGGCACCCCGACAAGAACGGGACCGAGTCTAATCAAGTGTTCAGGGGAAAGCCACGCCGAACCGCAAATGGCGCGACCGCCGGGTCATTTTTGCTACGACTGACTGAGCTGCCGGAGCCTGCGCGACAAGCGCCGAGACGGCACCGCCACGCCGCTTGACCGGTCGCGTGACGGCGCATAGCCTTGCCCATCACTCCGCTTCAGGGAAAGACGCACATGCTGCGCAGACTCACGCTGGCATTCGCCGTGACCGTCGCCTCCTCGGGGCTGGCATGGGCCGAAACTGCACCCGCCCTCTCCAGCCGCACCGACCTCGTGAGCGTGTATCGTCAGGCCGTCGAGAACAACGCCGACCTTGCGGCGGCGCGCGCCCAGTACAAGGCTATCCAGGAAGTTGTACCTCAGGCGCGTGCCGGCCTGCTGCCGAATCTCACCGCTGGTGCGGAGATGAGCAATACCCGCACCGAGCTCGACACCGACGCCGGTTCCCGCTCGCTGTCACGTACCGGTACCGTCTATCAGGCGACGCTGAGCCAGCCGATCTTTCGCGCCGAGCGCTGGTTCCAGTTGCAGGCGGCCGAAGCCATCAGCGAGCAGGCGGCGCTTGAGTATTCCATCGCCGAGCAGGATCTGATCCGCCTGACCGCTCAGGCGTACTTCGCGGTGCTACGTGCACAAGACAACCTCGCCGCCACGAAGGCTGAGGAATCCGCATTCAAGCGGCAACTCGATCAGGCCGACGAGCGCTTCGAAGTAGGCCTTTCCGATCGCACCGATGTGCTCGAAGCCCAGGCTGGCTTCGATACCGCCCGCGCCAATCGGATGATCGCCCAGCGCCAGGTCGACGATGCCTTCCAGGCACTGTTCACCCTCACCAATCGCGAGTACCTGGCGCTCGAAGGCATCGAGCACAGCCTGCCGGTGCTACCACCAGTCCCGAACGACGCCAGCGCCTGGGTCAATACCGCTGCCCAACAAAACCTCGATCTGCTGGCCAGCACCCAAGCAGTCACCGCCGCCGAGGAAACCCTGCGCCAGCGCCGTGCCGGCCATGCACCGACGCTCGATGCCGTCGCGCGTTACAGCAAGGGCGACAACGACAGCCTGGGCTTCTCCAATACCGGCTCAACCGATATTCCGGGGTTCGATCTGCCGCGTTACAACGGCGACGTCGAGCAAAGCAGCATTGGCCTGCAGCTGAACATTCCGCTGTACAGCGGTGGCCTGACCACGTCACAGAGCCGCGAAGCTTTTCATCAACTCACCCAGACCGAGCAGCAACGCGAGAGCCTGCGCCGGCAGGTAGTCGAATCCACCCGCAACCTGCACCGCGCGGTCAATACGGATGTCGAGCAGGTGCAGGCACGCCTGCAATCGATCATCTCCAACCAGAGCGCGCTGGAGGCCACTGACATCGGTTATCAGGTGGGGACGCGGAATATTGTCGACGTACTCGACGCCCAGCGCCGGCTGTTCGCCGCAGTCCGCGACTACAACAACGCCCGCTACGACTACATTCTCGACAGCCTGCGCCTGAAGCAGGCGGCCGGCACGCTCAACCCGGGCGACCTGGAGGACTTGCAGCGCTATTTGAAATCGGATTACGACCCGGACAGCGACTTCCTGCCGCCGGATCTGTCGGAGAGTTTCGGTCGACCCGTGCGCGTGGAGTAGGACAGCGGCGGGGTTCGCTCGCCTGAGGTCTGATCTGACCGAGGACTTGGCTTGGGCGAAACAACCCGCTCTGCGGCGCGCGCTGCTCGCCCTTCCGGCGTGAGAATGGATTAAGTGAAAGCCCACCGATAGCAAGCGGGCTGCGACTCAGCCATTGAGCAGCCGGGCCAATCCCTCCAATAGCCGGCCCAGTGCGCCCTGATTGTTCTTTAACACACGATATCCCGCGGATCGAGCCTGCTCGGTACTCGCCGGATCTGTCCAGAACACCTCGATTCCCGCCGCCAGCTCAGGCGCGCTGCCGACCTCCTTCAGCGCGCCGGCATCTCGCAGTTGCGCGGCGATGTCTAGGAAGTTGAACAAATGCGGACCGGTCAGCACCGGCTTGCCGAGGGCAGCGGGTTCCAGCAGATTGTGGCCGCCAGTGGGTACCAGGCTGCCGCCGACAAAGGCTACGTCCGCCAGCGCAAAGAGAAACAGCAACTCGCCCATGGTGTCGCCAAGCAGCACCTGTGTTCCCGCCAGGGGCGGCTCGCCGAGCGAGCGGCGGACGGTGGTAAAGCCCTGCTTTCTGCACAACTCGAACACCGAGCCAAAGCGCTCCGGATGCCGTGGCACCAGGATCAATAAGGCGTCGGGATGTGCGACGAGCAACTGCCGGTGGGCGGCCAACAGAATTTCGTCTTCGCCGGTATGGGTGCTGGCGCCGATCCAAACAGGACGGGCGGTAGCGCTCCATTCTTGCCGGAGGGCTTCCGCCTGCCTCGACAAAGTCGGATCAATACTGAGATCGAACTTGATCGAACCAGTCACCTGCACGGCAGCGTCGCGCGCACCGAGCTGGCGGAAACGTGCGGCCTCGGCCTCGGTCTGTGCAGCGATCAGGTTCAGCTCGGCGAGCATCGGGCCGGTCAACCGGGCGAAGCGCGCATAGCCGCGGGCCGAGCGTTCTGACAACCGCGCATTGGCTAGCGCCACGGGAATACCGCGACGGGCGCATTGATGGATGTGGTTCGGCCATAACTCCGTTTCCATTACCACCGCCAGCTTCGGCTGCAGCCTTTGCAGGAAACGCGAAACTGCCCAGGGCAGGTCATAAGGCAGGTAGCAATGCTGCACCGTATCGCCAAACAGCGCCCTGATCCGCTCGGAGCCCGTCGGGGTCATGCAGGTCACGGTAATCGGCAACTGGGGGTAGCGCGCCCTGAGCGCACCGACCATCGGCGCGGCGGCGATGCTCTCCCCCACCGAGACCGCGTGGACCCAAATCCCCCCCGGCTGAAATTCGGGCAGCCCAACGGCAAAACGCTCGCCAATGCGCTTCGAATAGGCAGGCGCACGCCGGGCGCGCCAGAGCAGGCGAACCATCACGACGGGCAAGGCGAGATGGAACAACAAGGTATAAAGGGTACGATTCATGGGCGCGGAGCTTAGCAAAGGCCTCTGCGAAACGGCCACCACGACGACTGGAAAGGAAAAGCGACAGCGCGCCGAACTTGCCAGCGCTGGCGCAGCCGAATGAACCGCAGCGCGAATCGCTCGCCCTGCATGCCACCGGAGGCCGCATGACAGGCTACATCTACCTTGCTATTGCTATTACCGCCGAAGTGATCGCGACCACCTCGATGAAGGCATTGGATGGATTCAGCCGCCCGCTGCCCCTGCTGTTGGTCGTCGTCGGCTATAGCATTTCGTTCTGGATGCTCAGCCTGGTGGTCAAAACCATTCCGGTCGGGATCGCCTATGCCGTCTGGGCCGGCCTCGGTATCGTCCTGGTGAGCATCGCGGCAGCGCTGATCTATCAGCAGAAGCTCGACCCGCCGGCCATACTCGGCATGGCTCTGATCGTTGCCGGCGTGGTGGTGATCCAGCTGTTTTCCGGTAGTACAGGGCACTGACTTCCCACTATGGGCGGTGACATGAAGCCGACGGGCAAGCGGTTATACTGCGCGCCTGTTTCCACAATGAGGCCCGCCCATGTCCGATTCCCTGAGCACCGACATCCTGATCGTGGGGGGTGGGGTCGCCGGTCTGTGGCTGAACGCGCGCCTGCGCCAGCAAGGCTACTCGACTCTGTTGATCAACAAGGGTGCGCTCGGTGGCGGGCAAAGCGTCAAGTCACAGGGAATCATTCACGGCGGCACCAAGTACGCGTTAAGCGGGGCTCTGACCGGTGCGTCGGAAGCCATCGCCGATATGCCGCGGCGTTGGCGCGAGGCCCTGGCCGGCAACGGGGAACTGGATCTTTCCGGCGTGCGGCTGCTCTCCGATGCGCACTATCTGTGGTCACCCGGCACCCTGGCCGGCAACCTCACCAGCTTTTTTGCCAGCAAGGCCGTGCGCTCGCGAGTCGGCCAGGTCAAGGGCAGCGAGCTGCCGCCCGCGCTGCAGGATGCTCGCTTCAAGGGCAAGGTGTATCGACTCAGCGAATTGGTGCTGGACGTACCCAGCCTGATCCAGCGCCTGGCGGAACTGGCCGGCAGCGGTCTGCTGGCTGCCGACACGGTCGAGCCGCTGCGCGAGAATCATGAATTGACGGGGCTGATCGTCGATGGTCGCGTGATACGCGCGCAGCGCATCGTCCTGAGCGCGCGCCGGCAATGCGGAGCTGCTGCGCGCACTGGACCTCGCACAGCCAGCCATGCAAAAACGCCCACTGCATATGGTGCTGGTCAAGGCTGCCACGCTGAAGCCACTGTACGCACACTGCCTGGGAGGCGGCTCTAAGCCGCGGATCACAGTGACTAGCCACCCGGCGGCCGATGGCGAATGGATCTGGTACCTGGGAGGGGACTTGGCGGAGGCCGACGGTGTAGCACGCGATGAAGCGGCGCAGATCGCTGCGGCGAAGAAGGAGCTGGCCGAACTCGTGCCCTGGATCGACCTCTCATCAGCCCAATGGGCCACGCTTCGCATCGATCGCGCCGAACCGGCCCAGTCGGCCCAGTCCAGGCCGGACAGTGCCTTTCTTGCGGAACAAGGTCGGCTGCTGGTGGGCTGGCCGACCAAACTGGCGCTGTCACCGGATTTCGCTGACCGCGTTCAGGCTGCCCTGATCCGCGACGGCATCCACCCGCAGCAATACTCTCCGCTGCCAGCACTGCCGCGCCCGGCCGTCACCGGGCCTTTCTGGGAGGGGCTATTGTCATGAGCGAAACGTTACACGACCTGCACCGTCCGCTCGGCAGCACCGGCCTGATGGTTTCGCCACTGGGGCTCGGCACCGTCAAGCTGGGCCGCGATCAAGGCGTCAAGTATCCCAATGGTTTTCGCATTCCGGACGATGCGCAGGCGCGGCAGTTGATCGGGCTGGCCCAGGACCTTGGCATCAACCTGATCGACACCGCCCCGGCCTATGGCATCAGCGAGCAGCGCCTGGGCCCGCTGCTGCAGGGCCAACGCAATCAGTGGGTCATCGTCAGCAAGGTCGGCGAAGAATTCACCGACGGCCAATCGCATTTCGACTTCTCCCCGGAGCATACTCGGCGCTCTGTGGAGCGCAGCCTCAAGCGCCTGCAGACCGACCGAATCGACCTGGTGCTGGTGCATTCGGATGGACGGGACGTGGATATTCTGCGAAACAGCGGCGTGTACGAGACGCTTGCTGAACTCAAGCGCGAGGGCAAGATCCTCGGCTACGGACTGTCCGGCAAAACCGTCGAAGGCGGCTTGCTTGCGCTCGATCAGGGCGACTGCGCCATGGTGACCTACAATCTCAATGAACAGGCCGAACGCCCGGTACTCGACTACGCTGTATCCCACACCAAGGGCATCCTGATAAAAAAAGCCCTGGCCAGCGGTCATGCCTGCTTGAAGCCAGGCGAAGACCCGGTGCGAGCCAGCTTCGAGCTGCTGTTCGCTCATCCGGGAGTCAGCGCCGCCATTGTCGGCACCATCAACCCGCAACACCTGTCAGATAACGTGGATATCGCTGCAGCCGTTTTGTCCCAACAACAATAACGACGGCCCTACGGCCGCCCGATGCCAGGAGGAGCCGATGCCGCGCGTGTTGATCCGCAAGAATCCCACCGCCTTCAAGACCCTGCCGCTGCTTGTCGAAGCCAGCGCAGATGGCTTGCGCTACCAGAGCCTAGGCCGCCCGCTAAACTTCGGCGAGATGCTCGAGCGACGGCGGCCAGTTGCGGTCGACAATCCGTCCCGCTTCAGCCTTGAACTGGCCAACCTCGGTGTTTCAGTGCGCCTGACGCTCCGCTGGCAAGGCCAGGACTACTGGGTACTGGTGCGTCAGCAACGTCTGGATCGCGGCGATGTCGTGCTGAAGCTGATCTCCGGTTATGTACCGGCACATGAACTCAGCCTGCCGCTGCTGACGGCCATCCAGGAAGTTGCCGAGGAATGTTTACTGGAAACCCCGGAAGGCTGGCTCGCTGGACGCTTCGGTGATATCTGGCTACCGGCGCCCTATCAAGGCAGCCTGCGCTACCGCGAAGCCGTGCATTTCAATCTGGCTTCGCTGTCCGGATCGGCCCGGCCGGTCCAATGCGGACAAATGACTCTCATGGAGCGGCCGAGGGCCTACGTGCACCTCCCCACCGCATCGCTGCAGCTGGTTTACGACATGCGCCTGGAGCTGCCAAAGGAGACCCGGGAGCTGAGCCTATTCCACGTCGACGAGCGCCTCGAAGACGGCAAGCTCGTGGCGCAGCTGGATCGCAGCCGTCCCGATCTGTACCTGATTCCGCTGCAACAAGGGCGTCCCACCGCCTCGCTGCTAACCCTGCGCAAGGGCCAGCCGGTGCCCGCCAGCACGCGCGGGTTATGGCTGTCGGAGAGCTTTGCGCCGCAGCATGAGTGGGTCGTGCGGGACGAACGCATCCGCTGGCGCGATTGGATCGACACGACCACCGCTGCCGCTTGCCATTAGCGGCAGAATCGTCCCATCGTGCCCGGTACGCTTTAGCGGCTGCGTATCTTCTCGACTATCGCGGTAGTGGAGCTGTTTTCAACCAGCCCTAGCACCTTCACCACGCCACCGTAGGCCGCGACCAGATCCGCACCTACAACCTGATCGACTCCATAGTCGCCGCCCTTGACCAAAACGTCCGGTTTCACCTGCGCCAGCAGGTTTTCCGGCGTATCTTCGGGGAAGCAGACCACCCAATCCACCGCGCCGAGACCGGCTAGAACGGCCATCCGCCGATCGACCGAGTTGATCGGTCGCCCCGGCCCTTTCAGACGGCTCACCGAGCCATCATCGTTAACCGCGACGATCAGCCGATCGCCCTGCGCGCGGGCCTGCTCCAGATAGGTCACGTGACCGGCATGCAGAATGTCGAAACAGCCATTGGTGAAGACGATCTGCTCACCCTCGGCTCGGGCATCCTCGATGGCAGTGAGCAGCTGTTCAAGTGTCATCACACCGCGCTCGGAGCCCTCCTCGCGCTGAACGGCACGACGCAGCTCAGGCGCACTGATGCAGGCCGTCCCCAGCTTGCCGACGACGATACCGGCCGCCAGATTGGCCAACGCAACGGCCTGCGGCAACTCTTCGCCGGCGGCGATCGCAGCGGCCAGTGTCGAGATGACGGTGTCGCCGGCACCGGTGACGTCAAACACTTCACGGGCCCGCGCCGGCAGGTGCAACGGAGAATGCTCCGGTCGCAAAAGGGTCATGCCGTGCTCGCCACGTGTGACCAGCAGAGCCCCCAGTTCGAGGCTGTGCATCAGCTCGGCGCCCTTGGCCACCAGCTCGGCTTCGTCTGCGCAATGACCAACGATGGCTTCGAACTCACCAAGATTCGGCGTGATCACCGACGCACCTCGGTAAATCTCAAAATTCTTGCCCTTGGGGTCGGCCAGTACCGGAATGCCGCGCTTGCGAGCAGCCTGGATCAAAGCCTGGTGATTACGCAACGCACCCTTGCCGTAATCGGAGAGGATCACCACCTTGATGCCATCCAGCAACTCCTCGACTTGCGCCAGCAGCGCAACGGGATCCGTATCGAAGGGCTCCTCGAAATCCATCCGCAACAGTTGCTGATGACGACTCATGACGCGAAGTTTGATGATCGTCGGCTGATGCTCGATGGATTGGAAATGCGCGCCTACCCCGGCGGCGGCCAGGCTGTCCGTCAGACTTTGCCGCGCCTCATCTACACCGGTCACACCCACTAATGCTGCCGGCGCACCAAGTGCCGCAATGTTCAGCGCGACGTTCGCCGCACCACCCGGCCGATCCTCCACCTGCTCGACCTTCACCACCGGCACCGGCGCCTCCGGCGATATCCGCGAGGTACCGCCATGCCAGTATCGATCGAGCATGACATCACCAACCACCAGAACGGCGGCTTGGTCGAATCGGGGCATGGACAGCTTCATGGGGGCTCCGGAGCAAAAAAAGCGGAGGATCATAACATGACGAACCGCCCAAGCCGGCGCAGCTACTCTAAGGAGACGGGCATTGAAGACCGGCGGCGCATGGCAGACAGCGCCACTTACTCCGGCTCGTCGCTCTTGAACTGTGTCTCGTGCAATCGGGCGTAAGCGCCGTTGGTCAAGAGCAGTTGCGCATGGGTACCACGCTCGACGATGCGACCTTGCTCCATCACCAAGATCAAATCCGCCTTCTCGATCGTGCTCAACCGATGGGCAATGACCAGCGTCGTACGCCCCGTCATTGCATGATCCAGCGCACCCTGGATGTGCCGCTCGGACTCGGTGTCCAGCGCCGACGTAGCCTCGTCAAGAATAAGAACCGGCGCGTTCTTCAGCAGCGCGCGGGCAATGGCCAGGCGTTGGCGCTGACCACCTGAAAGCAGCACGCCATTCTCACCAACATGGGTGTCGTAGCCCTGAGGCATCTGCCGAATGAACTCATCGGCGTAGGCATCGCGGGCCGCGCGCTGGATATCCTCAAGCGGTGCGCCCGCCAAATCGCCATAAGCGATATTGTTGGCGACTGTGTCATTGAACAGCGTGACCTGTTGCGTAACCAAAGCGATGTGCCGACGCAAATTACGCAGGGTGTAATCCTCGATCTCCATACCATCTAGCAGGATCTGCCCACGAGTGTGATGATAAAAACGAGGTATGAGGTTGGCCAGAGTCGACTTGCCGCTCCCAGAACGTCCAACCAGCGCCACCATCTGCCCCGGTTCGACACTGAAACTGACGTCGTGCAACACCTGCTTATCCGTCCCTGGATAAACGAAGCTCAAATCGCTGACCTCCAGCTTCCCGGTAACTTTCTCGCGCTCGAACGTACCACTGTCTGCTTCGGGCGACTCATCAAGCTGCTCGAAGATACTTTCAGCTCCAGAAACGCCTTTCTGGATAGTGGAACTCACCTCGGAAAGTTGCCGGATCGGTTTGGGCAGCAAACCGGCAAGCGTAATGTAGGCGACCAGATCACCCGCCGAGGCGTCTCCGCGCATGTACAGTACCAGAAACATCAACACCGCCATCGCGCTGTAAATCACCAACTGCAACGTAGGGGTATAGACCGCATTGGTCTTGACCATGCGCAGCTGCTTGCCGGTGTTGTCGGTACTGGCATCAAAAAAGCGATTTTGCTCATACGATTCGCCACCGAAGCTACGCACCACCCGGTAACCTTGAATCGTCTCGGATGCCACATGGGTGACGTCACCCATCGCGACCTGAATCTTCTTGCTCTGTTTGCGAAACTTCTTGCTGGCACTGGACACCATTACGCCGATGACCGGGAGAATCACCACCATCACCAGCGTCAGCTTCCAGTTCATCCACAACAGCGTGGCGAACAGAAAGATCACGGTCATGCCCTCTCGCACCACTACCTTTATCGCGTCCGTCGCTGCGCCGGTCACCATGGTCACGTTATAGGTAATACGCGAAATCAGATGACCGGAGTTGTGATTGTCGAAATAAGGGTTTGGCAACACGAGCAGGTTGTTGAACAAGGCCACGCGCAGGTCGTGCACCAACCCCAGCGATACTCTGGCGAGAAAGTAATTGCCGAGAAAAGAGCCAATACCCTGCATCACCGCAATCAGCACGATCAGTAGCGGTACAGCCTGCAGCAGCTTGAGATCGGCCAGCGACTTCAGTTCGCTCAGGTGCGGTACCTGGGCAAAAAAGCTTGCATCGGGATTATTCAGCCCATCGACAAAGAACTTGAGGATATAGCCGAGCATCGGCTGGGTGGAGGCAAAAAGCAGAAAGCCCAGCAGGCTGACAGCGAACAATTTCCAGTAGGGGATCACATAGCGCAGCAAGCGCAAGTAAATGCTAAGACCGGATGCCGTGTCAGCGTTCAGGGATGAGCCACTCATAGAGGACTGCACTCGCGCGTTGAAGGGCGGGAATGGTAACACTTCGAGGTAGCTCGCACGCCGATTAGCCCCAGCGCCAACCCCACCGGCAACCAGGTCAAGAACCATTCGGGTCGAGGGGAGTTCCAAAGACTCGCGCCGTCGAAAAGCAGTGCCATGGTACAGAACACCCATAGACCGATCAGCATGTTGCCTAGAGTCGTAGCGCGCTCGCGCACTGCTATGACGAAGCTGCGACCCCAAATCACTAGCCAGAGGATGAGGCCAGGCAGGCCCAGTTCCAAGGCCACGTGGATGAACAGGTTATGCGTGTGATCAAACAAGCGCCCCAGCGCTTCGACTCGATAATCGCTTCCCAGCCCCAAGCCCAGCCAGGGCTTGTCAGCAATCATCCCAACGCTGGCAGCAAAGATTTCGGGACGGTAGGATGTGCCTCTGGCGACCACATACTGGCCAAATAACCAATAACCGATGATCGCCGCAACTACGAACAGTAAGGCCATGATCAAGCCTGCACGCCCGGCTTGCCAGGTGGGAATCAACAGTACGCTAACCAACAGCGCGATCCACAATCCACGGCTTTGCGTCATCACCGCAAACGTAAACAGCATCAACAGCCCGGCCGCCCAGACAAGACGCAGAACTGTTCGTCTAGGAGGCAAACATGACCACCATATCAACGCCATTCCGACCACATAGCCGCCGATAATTGGATGGTCAAGCAGGCCGAGCCCCACAACCCTCCATTCCCAAGGCATGCCCACAATACCGTAGTGGTAAACAAGTGCTGTTAACGCAGCGAGTGCCAGCCCAAAGCCAGCCCATCGCAGTACAGCAGTCATACGGGAAGGTACGTCCCCCACCAACAGCAGGCCTAGCAAGAAACACACGACATAGAGCAGCCGTTTGGCTTCACGTGCGGGCTCGTCTGCAGCGGTCCATATCACGCTGAGTGCACTCCACACGAGCAAAGCAAACAGGGCTAATACGAGAGGTTTTTCAAGCCGCCAGACGTCAAGGAGAAACTGCCTCCGTGACCAGGACATCCATAAAGCCGGAAGCCAGAACAAAACTATCAAACCTTGCTGGTATAGCTTCGTCGTAGAACTCCAGGTTATTCCAAGCAAAAACCAGAGCAGACCCAAGGTTAACCAGGCCAGCCCCAATCGACGGCAATCCATAAAACTCCTTTTAGAAGACAAGCGAAATGTGCCACTAACGGCGATGTTAGAATACGCGCCCCTTATAACGTTCGTACGCGATCCAGGCCTAGTCATTGATGCACGTAAGCCAATTATGCCAGCGAGACTTGCAACTGCTCACCACTAACGCCGTTGTTCTGGAGGCGGATAGCCTCGGCCCGAAGGTTTTGCGACTCGAGAACGGCCAGTTCTTGAAGTTTTTTCGCCGCAAGAGATGGCTATCCTCTGCTCTCCTGCGGCCCTACTCGCGCCGTTTCGCCGAAAACGCTGAGCGACTGCGAGCACTTGGCATCGCTACGCTGAGAGTTCACACGCTGTACGAATTACCTGACACGTCGCTCAGTGCAGTGCTTTACGCACCCTTGCCAGGCACGTCCTTGACCCAGCTTGCCGTCCGGCCCGAATTCAGCTGGGAGCAAATCCTCCCAAAGCTCATCCTGTTCGTTCGTGGACTACACGAACGGGGTGTCTACTTCCGCTCGCTTCACCTAGGTAACATCGTCCTGACGCCGGAAAACGCGCTGGGCCTGATCGATATTGCGGATATGCGGTTCCTGGGCAAACCACTGCCAAACTACATGGTCAAGCGCAACCTCGCGCATTTCAGTCGATATTTGAAGCGAGAAAAAATGCAGAACGAATTTCCGTTCTCCCAGTTCTACAAGGCTTTGACCGGATCAGAGTCGCCGTCAGATAGCAGTAAGTCTGCGTAGCCTTTACAGAATTGCTTCCAACTGACTTCTGGCGCGAGTTGACGATCCTGCTCGCCTGCAAGCAGTTCGCGATCCGAGTCGATCACTCGCCCAACGGCACCGACCCAGCCGGAGATATCATCCGTTGCTACATAGACGCCGCTGGGGCCAAGCTGCTCGATGAAAACAGGCAGGTCGCTGCAAACAACCGGTACCCGGGCCAGTACAGCCTCCTGCAGTACCAGACCCAACCCCTCGTTGTGCGATGGAATCAGCATTACGTCAAAGGCTCGGTAAAGCCGTGCAGCGTCGTCACGATACCCCGCCAAGGTTACCTTTGATTCTAGCCCTAAGCTCCGGATACGCTTTTCCAGCTCAGACCGTTGCGCACCTTCGCCTACGATGACGAGATGTAGATCGTCCCGGCTTCGTGACAGCCTAATCATAACGTCGAGTATCGCCAGATAGCCTTTGCCTTCAACCAGGCGCCCTACCGCTCCTAGAAGCAGACAGTCCCTATCGACACCCAGCCTTGCCCTGGCTTCGTGACCAGGGATAAGCGATTGTCTGAATGAGTGTGGGTTGGTTGCTGTTCTCGCTGCGGTTACTGGCATGCCCAGCTTAAAGCGTAGCGACTCGGCAAGGGCTTCGGATACTGCGATCAATTTCAAGCGATGCGCTGGCAAAGCGCTGAGCAGGCTTTTATCCTTTTCTCGAAGACGGCCCTCACCATGAAAGACCACAATCACCTGGGGCTCAGCGGCATGCGACCCTACGACTACCGGCACAATCAGCCGCGCCACGCCAATACCATCAAGCAGCATCGCCTTGGGCTTAACACGACCTATTTCACGAGCGAGACGCCGTTGCAGCCTCCACTGCAATAACCTCCAAACGCCTTTGCCTTTCAGCGCTCTCGTGCTTGTCTGCCAATACAACGGCCTTCCGCTCGCTTGAGCCGCCGCATCCTCCTGGCCCTGCAAAACCCAGGTGTGTATATCGCCCCGGTTAGCTGCCAGTGACAGAATCTGGTCGTGCACCTTGTGGATCGACGCATAAGCCTTGCCCGAGGACCAGACAATACTGATTGTGCTCATTTTTGCCGTCTCCAGTCAGGCCGCTTTAAAGCACTTCAACGACACTGGCTTTTTCCTCAGAGCCCAGACTGCGGCCATAAGGTCGAAAACCCTGTTCCGTGATACACCATGCGGGTCTTGAAGACAGATCCGGAGGCTGGATCAATGTTTCAGACTGACCATCTGACCACTTCGAGCTCTTCCAAGTTATGAAGTGGAAATAGGGGAATTCACGTAAACCATCCCGGTTGTTCGTTAGTTTTCCAACGTTCCACATCCAGCACTCTGGGAAGTCGAAGCCACCGCCGAGCCAGGGAACGCGAGCATGCGGGGTGCTGAACGCTTCAGTGAATTCGCTACGCCGGCGCCACGGATTAAACTTATCAGCTATCCGCCGAATCCCTTCTGGCCAGTTTTTGTGTCGAATAAATAATCGACTGAACGCCCCTTCATCGAACGCATAGTGGGCAGGGTCTTCGAAACAGCTCTGCCAACCGGGAATGTTCATAAAGGCCTCGCGCATGCGCTTATTGTTCCGCAACATACACAGGTGGCCAGAAATACGGCGGGCGTGCGTAGAGATTAGATCGTATCTGGAGAGCCGCTCATCAGAAAAATATTGTCTCAAATCCCCATAGATGAGATCGATATCACTGAAACCCCAAAAATCGAAGCCCTCCAAATGCTCGGAATGTAAATATCCCAATGCTGGCTTGATGTCACAGAGTTTGTAAGGGCTAGTTGGGTTGAACGAGATGCCGAGCCCCTTACTCACTAATTGGCAGTAGCCTGCGAAAGACATTGGCTGGATCTTTACGTTCTCTGGCAAATTATCTGGCGCACCGCAATCCGTAAAAAAAAGCCACTCGATGTCAGTGTTCCATCTGCAGGCTTGCAAAAAGAAAGGCAGCCAAAACGGCCAGCGACCGAAATAGGGAATCAAAAGACGAATACGCATGTTCACTTCATCCCTAATCGCAGGCGCAACCGATTTAACAGCCCCATCGCCGGGCGCTCTCGAAGCGGTTCCTCCAGTGCTTGGACAATAAGCCGCCCAATGTTCAAAAAAGTATATCGCTCCTCGGCCAATGCTCGCCCCGCCGCAGCAATGCGGACAGCCAGCGCGGGATCGGAACGCAGTATCCCAAGTTTGCTTCGCAGCTCCTCGAGACTTCGGTAAAGCACCAGATTCGCCATATCGACAAAACCCAACGCCTTATTTTCCGATTCGCCCTGATCCCAAGCGAATAATACGCAGCCGCAGGCCATGGCCTCGAAGTTCTTGATCATATATTCGCCCATGCCAACATCGGCACTGACGAAGAAACGAATGCGGTTGAGCATGGTCCGGTAATCCTCACCGGAGTTGGTGCGCGTCACGACCAGATCTTCAAACTTTGCCAGCTCGGTCAGCAAGGCTTTCCGTTCGCTATAAGCGCCACTCTTTATGCTGCCGATGAACCCTAGTTCTATATCTCGCTCCAACCGCATGTCAACCAAGGCGGTCTGATCGTAGCCTTTTGGAACAAATATCGCATCAAAGCCCTCTTTGCGCAGCCGCTCACTTACCATGTACCCAGAGCTGATTACTCGCGCCCAAGGTAACTTTGCATAGTGTTTGCTGAACTTTCCGGCGTACTTACAAGAAATGTAGTTCTGATAAGCATCGTGCTCGAGAATTACCAGATTAGGTACGGTACGGATAAACGAAACCTGGCGGATTTCCTGCTTGAAGCGAAGAAAAAAGAGGATCCGATCATAGCGATGTACGTCGACTTCCCGACGAAAATAGCCGCGCAAATCCGTCTGATCCTCACAGCTCAACCAACGGAGATCGCAATTGCAATGTGTGGAGATGCCCTCGTACAAGCGATCAAGGATTGCGCGCTGTTCGGCCTGAACAAGCAACAAAATATTCATAGAGTGTGGCAGCGATCCGGCGTTATGCATAAAGTTTTAGGCCTGAGTCCAGCGACAGACGTCCTTTCGCTCAGTTCCCGCAGGAATGCCTCAGGATTGTTGAGCGGCAGGCGGATTAGATCGGCTATCGGAAGGTCCCACCATTTCGACGCGAGCAGTTGCTGCGCCATGAGTTGGGGGTGCCGTTGCGCGACGACCCTGGCTGGAACGCCGGCGGCAATCGAGTAAGGCGGAAGGCTTTTAGTGACTACCGAGCGAGCTGCCACAATACAACCAGTACCGATATCTACGCCCTCCATAACCATAGCGTCGCGCCCTATCCACACGTCATGTCCGACGCAAGCCGGGGTGGAACGTGCCTGGTAATGCCAAGCGGTTCCGGAATACTGGAACGGGTGAGAGCTGACCCAGTCACTAGGGTGGGTATTGCGTTCCTGGCCCAGCACGACATTCGACCCGATTGAGCAGAAGCGCCCGATCGAAGCGACGTTCTGCAGCTCGCCGCCGCTTCGCATATAGGTACGAGTACCGATGTTCAATTCATCAAAGAGCAATTGAACATGCCCAAGCTCGGCGCCAGTCTCGATGGTTAAGCGGCTTCCCTTGCGCAAAGCCGATACGCCGCTTGCTAACTTGCACCCGTGTCGACGAATCCATCGCTTCCAATATTCATTTCTAAGCCAGGTAATCATGCAACCGGGAACTCCTAAACTCGCTCGCCTCAGGAAGCCATGGCCGACCGAGCGATAGAAGAAACGATATCCATCTGCCAGAAACAAGAGCGCACAGCGCTATCCGAAAAGGCATCGCCCAGTCGATCGAGCATTCTCGTCGTGCATAAGGCGCGTTCTTCACCGCTCATATCCGATATCTGAATCAACCTGTTCGCAAGTACTGTGCTGTCGCCGAGTGAAAATACAAGGCCAGCGCCATCTATCACTTCCCGCCCACCACCACAGTCACTCGTAACAACCGGCACCCCGGCCGCCATTGCCTCCAGCAACACCATGCCAAACGGCTCGTGGTCAGAGGTCAGAGCGAACACATCGAAGGCTTTGAAATAGCGCCGGCCCGATGGGACTTGCCCAAGGAAGAGAACTTGCTCAGCGATATTCAGATCTTTCGCCAATTGGCGAAGAGAGCCCTCAAGGCGCCCGCTGCCCATGATCGCCAGCAGGCTTCCATTTTGTAATTGAGGCAACGCCTGAGCAAAACCGCGGATAAGGGTGGTCTGGTCTTTGTCAGGGTGCAGTCGACCAACATTGCCGACCACCCATATACCATCCGGCAGGCCGAGCGCTTCACGAGCGGCTTCACGCGAGACCTGCTCAGCCTGTACCGCGGCGACATCGATGCGGTTGTACAGCGTCTCGATGCGCGCGGACTCCCAGTTTGGAAGATGGGTGCGAATCTCGTCGCGCACCGCATTGGAAACACCAAGCAGCAACAGGCGTGAGCGGAAACAGTTGACGAACCAACGGCGCATCCGCCGGCTGTACACGCCAAAGGCATGATGCACGCCAATCACCGGCACTCGGGTCGCTAACAAGGCAACGTAGATTGGCTTGAAGCGGTGGGCGATGCAGAAGCGGAAATTTCGCCCCGCGACGATCCGTCGTAGTCGGCGCATGGCGTCGAGCTTGAGACCGCGCAAGTCTTTGCTGCTATAGCCGAGGAAGATCACTTCGTCAGAAGCCGAACCGTTCTCGGCCTCTGCACTTGGCGCACCGGTCAAATAGACGGTGCAAACCTTGTATGGCGTCCCGCTGAATAGCACTGCGTATTGTCGGGCGCAGTCAAGGAAGGGACCGTCATAGCCATGGCAAAGCTGCAGCACCCACTGCTGGCTGCCGGGATCCTTCGATGAGCTCATGCCTAGCCCTTCCCATCCTTCACCACCAACACATCCTCCATGATCAGATACTGCAGATCCGATCCGTAGAACATATTTAGCGCATCAGTCGGTGAACAGATCATTGGCTCGCCACGGCGGTTCAGCGACGTATTCAACGACACGCCATTGCCGGTGAGTTTCTCCAATTCGAGCATCAGGTCATACCAGCGCGGGTTATGGCGGCGTTCCAAAACCTGAGCGCGCGAGGTGCCGTCCTCGTGCACCACTTCACCCACACGCTCCTTCCAGCCCTCGTTGACCTCGAAGGTAAAGGTCATGAAGGGGCTTGGATGGTCGACTTTAAGCATCTGCGGTGCGACGGTGTCGAGCATCGATGGGCAAAAGGGCCTCCAGCGCTCGCGGAACTTGATCTGCTCGTTGATGCGATTGGCCACGCCCGGCACGCTCGGACAGCCAATGATTGATCGACCGCCAAGGGCGCGCGGGCCGAACTCCATACGGCCCTGGAACCAGGCAACCGGATTGCCCTCGACCATGATCTGCGCGATCCGCTGGGGCATGTTATCGATCTGCTGCCAGGTCGGCTTATTAGGATGGCGCGCGCATGCGGCAATGATGTCTTCATTGGTGTAGGCAGGCCCAAGATAGACATGCTCCATCTTTTCCACCGGCACACCACGCTGATGCGAGACGTAAGCCGCCGCGCCAACTGCTGTACCGGCATCGCCGGAGGCGGGCTGGACGAACAGCTCCCTCACTTCCGGGCGCGCGATGATCTTCTGGTTGAGTTTCACGTTAAGCGCACAGCCGCCGGCGAAGGCGATTTTGCCGGTCTCGTTGAGGATGTCGCCCAGGTAGTAATCCATCATTTGCAGCGCCAGTTTTTCGAACAGGGCCTGCATACTGGCGGCATAGTGGATATAGGGGTCGTCGGCGATATCGCCTTCGCGCTTCGGCCCCAGCCACTCGATCAGCTTGGGTGAAAAGTAATAACCCTTACTTTTTTCCTTGTAGCGGCGAAAGCCGATGACGTTGGCGTAATCGGTGTTGATGGTCAGCTCGCCATTCTCGAATTTGGCCAAACGCGAAAAGTCGTACTTGGCCGCATCACCGTAGGGCGCCATGCCCATGACCTTGAATTCGCCGTCGAGCATTTCGAACCCGAGGAACTCGGTGATCGCGCCATACAGGCCGCCCAGCGAATCCGGATCGTAGAACTCTTTTATCTTGTGGATGCGGCCATTCTCGCCGTAGCCAAAGAAGGTTGTGGCGTACTCGCCCTTGCCATCGATGCCGAGAATCGCAGTTTTTTCAGTGAAACCCGAGCAATGATAAGCGCTCGAGGCGTGGGCCAGATGGTGCTCGACCGACTCGATCTTTATCTTTTTCAGATCGAAACCCAGCTGTTGCAGGCACCACTGGATGCGCTTGTGGTAGCGCTTGTAGCGGCGGTTACCGAACAGAATGGCATCGAGCGCACGATCCGGGGCGTACCAGTAGCGCTTGGCGTAGTGCCACCGGGCTTTTTCGAAGATGCTGATCGGCGCGAAAGGAATCGCCACCACATCGACGTCGGCAGGTTTGATACCGGCCTGCTCCAAGCAGAATTTTGCTGACTCGTAGGGCATGCGGTTCTTGGCATGCTTGTCACGCACGAAACGCTCTTCCTCCGCTGCAGCGATCAACTTACCGTCGATGTACAACGCGGCGGAAGGATCGTGACTGAGGGCGCCGGAAAGGCCGAGAATTGTCAGTGCCACTGTATAAAGCCTCTTGAGAAAGCAGCTTGGAGCTTAAAGCCGGAAGCTTGAAGCAATAGCGTGTTGTAGTAAGTAGCCTGCGGGCTTCTGTCCCAGCTTTAAGCGTCCTGCTTCAAGCTGCCTTTCGGTAAACGTTGGTCCAGCAAACGATACAGAGCGCTGTCGACAGGCCAGTTGCGCAGCAAACGCTCACGATCCTTGGCAAAGGCCTGATTGAATCGAGCGATGCTGCGATGCTGCTGCAGCGCATCCAGGTCGATCAGTGCCCAGCTACCGTCCAGCCATAGCATATTGGTACCTTTCAGGTCGCCATGACTGATGTGCTCGCGAATCAGCGCAGCGAACAGCTGCTCCAGCGCCAGCAACTCCTGTTCGGGGGGCACACCATCCACGTAATGGGCGAAACGCGTGATTATATCCTGCCCATCCACATAGCCGGTAATCAGATAGCTGCGCCCACGGAGGCCGAGCCGACGCACCTCAACCATGGCCAGCGGTTGCGGCGTAGCGATGCCCAGAACCTCCAGACGATGCGCTTCGACCCAGCTGTGCCAGGCACGAGACGGACGCCAGAAGCGCTTGAGCCAGTGCACCACGCCCTTGATGTTGTAGCGCTTGATAACCAATGCTTGGCCCTGGGTATCCACACGTGCAACCGTGGCACTACCGCCCTGCTTGAGCGGCACGCCTGCGATGACGTGACCATCCAGGTCGCTTAGCACTTCGCGCAGCTGCGCCTCGCATTCGCGGCGCAAGGCGACCAGGCCGGAGCTATCGCGGCGCACGCTGAACGCCGTGCAATCACGGCCGACCTTCTTGAGGTAGCTGGCAAGCCGCTGATACCGCGCCGCATGCACTTTATCGAGGAGGGCCTCGAGCGGAAGTGCATGCGCATTGTTGACCAACAGGTAGTTCACCAGCAGCTCTTCGATGAAGGGCTCCAGCACCGCAGGGAGCTGAGCGAAGAAAAGCGCCAGATTCTCCAGCACGCGCTCCCTAGACAACGGCTGGCCGGGCTCCTCGGCACGAACCCCGCCACCGTCGATAAGATAGAGCCGCTGATCGTGGCGCATCAAATTGTCCAGATGCAGGTCGCTCTGCCAGAGCCCTTGGGCGTGCAACTTCGCGATTTCCGCCAGCGCAATGCCGAGCACGTTCTGTTGGTCAGCGCTCAACGGCACCTGCCGGGCCACGCCAAGCCAAGCGTGGTGCAGGCTCTGCGCCCCATTCAGAAACTCGAACAGCAGCCAGCCACCACCCTCTTCGTCGAAGCCCTTATCCAGCAGCCCCGGCGTGGTCAGCTGCTGCGCGGCGAGCAGTTGCGCACCCGTAAGCTCGCGCTCGAAATGGCGGCGCGCGCGCTCGCCGACCATAAGCTTGGCCAGCACAGGACTTCCGCGCCACTGGGCTCGCGCTACGTAGCGCTGCCCAGGTAATACCCGTAGCCACTGCTCGACATGCAAGTCTTCGGTACCCAGCGCAATGCTCAGCGGCAACGCAGGAGTTCGCCCGGCCAGGCGTAGCTGATCAAGCTTCACGCAAGCATCCTCGTTCTCGACAGACATATGCGATGCGGCGCGCAGGCTCCCAGCGAAATGAAACCCTTCACTCGCGCCCCTCGAAATAAGTCAGTATTTTTCGGATCAACGCCTTGTCACCGACGCCGATCCGCGCCCGCCGCCTGTAGAGCAGGAAGAAACGCAGCCGCTGGGTACGAGACAAGGTGTATCTCGCCACCTTGTCCAGGCAGGCCAGATCCTTGACCACCCGATGCCGTAAAAACGGCCCCCACCAGAAGTCGCCGGACGGGCAATCGATCAAGAACAGCTTTCCTGCTTCGTTAACCAGCAGGTTGCGCCATTTCAGATCGTTGTGCGCAAAGTTGTGCTCGTGAAGTGTCCGCGCTGCATTGGCCAACTGCTCGCTGACGTGGCGAACCCAATGCGGGTCCGCCAGACGCGCATCACCAACGAGGGCCATGGCCGCCATGTCAGTGGTTCCGGGTACTTCCAGGGTGATCAAGGCCCCACGCCGAAAAAGCCCCGCTCGTCGCTCCAGCCCCCAGGCAGCCAGCGGCGCAACGGCAATCCCCCAGTCGTGAAAATGCTGAAGGTTTTGCCACTCGGCTTCGACCCGTGAGCGCCCGATAAAACGTCGCACGCCTTTTCCGGCCGCCCAGTAGCGCTTCACGTAAAAACGCTGACCGCCAACGCTGACACGAAGCACTTCGGACAGAGGGTCACGGGTAATCTGCTCTCCACTCAGCGCGAAAACCACCTCCAAACTGGCAAATGCACGTGCCGCGTCGGCGTTGACTTCGCCGACGATTCGCCAACGGCTCACTTCTGTGCACCTGGCGCGTACTTACGCTGGAAACGGCTTTGCAGTTTTTCGGCTTTGCGCTGCAGCCAGGCCAATAAAGAAGCCTCGTCACGCAAGACTTCCCGCAGCGGCCGCTGGAAATACAGCCGCAAAAAACGCAGCTTGTCGCGGCGGGTCAGGCCAATATCCAGCGCAGAGAAATACAGTGCGGCCAGATCCTTGTCACGCCAACGGCGTGGCGTCTGGCTGCGAGTCTGAGCGCGGTGCAGATCGATCAGGGACAGGCGGAAATCGCTCGCTTTCACCGGCTTGTCGGTATGCAACAGGAAATGGCAGATATAGAAATCGCGATGGTTGACTCCGGCGCGGTGCATGGTCCCGGCCATGCGGGCGACTTCGGCGATCAACGCACGCTTGAGCGATGGCGGTGGCGGCTGTTCACGCCAGTTCATCGAGAAATCTTCCAGACTGATGGTAGGCGCCAGTTCTTCAGTGATGATGAACGAGTGCTGCGTCGCTGGGTTGCTGCCGCGCGCGCCGTAAGCGACAGCGGTCATGGTCGGCACACCAGCGTCGTGCAAGCGATTGATTGCCCGCCACTCCTGGCCGGCCCCGAGAACCGGCGCCTTGGCTGTGCCGATATTCTTAAAGATTTCGCGCCAACCGATGCCGCGATGGATCTTGACGAAGTAGCCGCGACCGTGGACTTCCGTTCTGAGCGTACGGCGGCCCTCAAGCTCCCGGTATACCTGTCCCTGAAGCTGCTCGACCGCCTCGAACGCATCCCGATCAGCCCACAGCGACTTGAAGGGTTCCGCCAGAATCAGCTTCATGGGCGCTCCGCCAGAATCACATCCGCGGCGCGCTGGGGCATGCTGTACAAGTCAGCGCTGTCTGCGTAGGCCAACGCATTTATTGCCCAGCACCGGCGCTGCTCATCGTCGACCAGCATTTCGGCCAAAAGACGATCAAGCCGGCTCTGCTCGAATGGGCTGGGCACTACGCGCCCGCAATCGGCATCAGCGATGTAATGGGCATAGCCACAGACATCGGTGACCAGTACCGGCAGCCCGGCGACCAGCGCCTCTAACAGTACGGTACCGGTGTTCTCGTTGTAGGCGGGATGGATCAGCAGGTCGGCCCCAAGCAAAAAGCGCGGAACATCGTTGCGTCCCTGAAGAAACATCACCTGAGCGGATATCCCCAGGTTCCGGGCCTGTAGCTGGAAGGGCTTGGGGTCGTCCTGACCAATGACGAACAAGCGCGTACGCTTCTTCAATGTCAGTGGCAGCGAAGCGAGCGCCTTCAAGCTGCGGTCCAACCCCTTGGTCTTGAAACCGGAACCGATCTGCACCAGCAGCAGCTCATCATCCTCAAGTTTGAATTCCCGACGGAACTCGGCCCGTATAACAGCAGCATTGAATGGCGCGCGACGGTCCTGAGCAATTCCCGGCGGTAGCAGGTGGAAACGCTGGGCCGGTGTCCCGTAATGCTTGACGAACAATGGCTGCTGCACTTCGGAGATCATCAGAATTTCAGTTTTCGACTGCGGCTCGAACACCGCGCGTTCGTACTCGGCGAAATGCTTGTAACGGCCCCAGCGCCGGTAGATCGGATTGCGCAAGGTTTGTGCTTTGTCTTCGAAACAGGGATCGGCCGCATAGTAAACGTCCAGCCCCGGCATCTTGTTGAAGCCAATCACCCGGCTGACAGGGCGCTTCGCCAGATCCTGCTCGACCCAGGCCGTGAAGCGCTCGTTACGGGTGTGATTGAAGACAGCCTTGACCGGCGCGATCAACACCTCGAACCCTTCCGGGATTTCCCCGTCCCAAATCATTGTGTAGACACGGATGGCGTGCCCGCGACGCTGGCATTCCAGCGCGATGCGCATGAAGTCGCGCTGTAACCCGCCGAAGGGGAAGTATTTATACAGAATGAAGGCCAGCTGCATCAGTGTGTCTCCGATGACCGCAACAGGGCCTTGAGTTCGCTCGCGACGCGCTCGGGCAGCAGGTCGTCGAAGCAGGGTTTATGACGATCGCCCTTGCCGGCGTTCGGGCCGCTTGCACATAAGTGGACTTGCGAGCGCCCATAAGCGCCAACACGACCAGGCAGGGTCGGACCGTAAAGCGAGATGCTGGGCACATCCAGCGCGGCTGCCAGATGACCCAGGCCGGTATCAACCGCGACACAGGCACGCGCTCCGGCAATGACCTTGGCGATTCCGCCGAGATTCAACCGAGACAACACCGAGACGCTCGGCAGGTCCGCTGCAATGCGCTCGGCGCGCGCTTTTTCGTCCGCATTGCCCCAAGGCAGACGGATCGCCCAGCCGAATTCACTCATACGCTCGGCGAGCTCGCGCCAATACTGCTCCGGCCAATGCTTGCTCGGCCAGGTGGTGCCATGCAGAAACAACAGATAGGGCTGCTCATTGGGCGTCGCCAGCAAGCGGCGATCCAGACCGTAGTCGGCGCTCAAGCTGGGGAGCGGATAACCGAGCGACTGCGCAAACAACTGCCGCACCCGCTCCAGCGCGTGCTGATCGCGCGGCACAGCGTAGCGGCGATCATAGAAGCGCGATGCCAGCGGCTCGCGAGCCGAGTCCCGATCCAGGCCTGCGACCGAGGCACTGACGTAACGGGTCAGCCAGGCGCTTTTGAGCAGACCCTGCGCATCGATCACCAGGTCATAGCGTGCCTCGCGCAGACGCGCCTTGAAGCGACGCCATTCACCCGAGCGGAGCGTTTGCAAAGGATGCTTGCGCCAGCGGCGAATCGCCACGGGAATCACCTGCGCCACAGCCGGATGCCAAGCTGGAATCTCGGCGAAACCTTCCTCCACCACCCAATCGAACTGTATGCCGGGCATTGCCCGCTGCGCGTCGGTCAGCGCCGGAAGCGTATGCACCACATCGCCCAGCGAGGATGTCTTGATTAGCAACACCCTCACTCAGCGCACCTCAATCGGTTGCGGAAGCAGGCGATCCAGCGCCTCGATTACCGAGCGCGGCTCAAGTTCGCGCATGCAGTTGTTGTGACCGAAACGGCAGGTGCGCTCGAAGCATGGGCTGCAATCGAGACCCAGGCGAACGACCTCGACCTGATCGGATAGCGGCGGAGTAAACGCTGGCGAGGTGGAACCATAGACCGACACCAGCGGGCGACCTAGCGCGGCGGCCACGTGCATCAGGCCGGAGTCATTGGAGACCACGGCTTCGGCACAGGACAGCAGATCTATCGCTTCGGCCAGGCTGGTTTCGCCCGCCAGGTTGAGCGCCTCTTCGCGCAACCCAGGGATCAACTGCTGGCGGATTGCCTCGCCCACGGCATGATCATTCTTCGAACCGAACAGCCAGACCTGCCAGCCGTCGCGGATCTTCGCTTCTGCCACCTTGGCGAAATGCTCAGCCGGCCAGCGCTTGGATTCGCCAAATTCCGCACCCGGGCAAAGCGCCAGGACCGGCCGATCCACGCTCAGCGCAAAACGCGCGAGCGCCGCATCGCGGCTCTCGGCGTCGATACGAAGGAACGGCTTCGGATAGGGCTTGGGCAATTCGGCGCCTGGCTCGAAGGCCAGCGCCATGAAGCGCTCGATCATCAGCGGATAGCGCTGTTTGTCGAGCTTGCGCATATCGTTGAGCAGGCCGAAACGCATTTCGCCGCGCCAGCCAGTACGTTTGGGAATCCCAGCAAAGAACGGTACCAGCGCCGACTTCAGCGAGTTCGGCAGCAGAATCGCCTGTCCATACTGGCCACGCAGCCGCTGGGCGGTCGCGCGCCGGGTCGCCATGTCGAGCACACCGTGGCCTACCGGAAAACTCAGCGCCTGGCGCACCTCCGGCATCCGCTCGAGAATCGGCCGACTCCACTCGGGCGCCAGTACGTCAATCTGGCAGTCCGGGTAGCGCTGTTTCAGGCAGACGAACAACGTCTGCGCCATCACCATGTCGCCGACCCAGCTAGGACCCACAATCAGAATATTCATAAGTTCAAAGCCATAAGCACGAAGCTGGAAGCGGGCACTGGAAAGGTTCGCTCTTCCAGCTTCTGGCTTCCAGCTAGCGGCTTACTTGACCAGCGTCCGCCATTCGGCATGGGCTTCAGTCTTGCCGGACACCAGATCGAAATAGGCCTTCTGGATGCGCTCGGTGACCGGACCGCGTCGGCCAATGCCGATGTTGCGCCCATCAACTTCACGAATCGGGGTGACTTCCGCGGCGGTGCCAGTGAAGAAGGCTTCGTCAGCGATATAGACCTCATCGCGGGTGATGCGCTTCTCGACCACCTTGATGCCCAGCTCGTCGGCCAGAGTCAGTACGGTGCTACGGGTAATGCCGTTGAGGCAGGCGGTGACTTCCGGGGTGTAGATCACGCCGTCCTTGATGATGAAGATGTTTTCGCCTGAACCCTCCGCCACGTAGCCTTCCGGATCCAGCATCAACGCTTCGTCGGCTCCGCCCGAAATGGCTTCCTGCAGCGCCAGCATGGAGTTGATGTAGGCGCCATTGGATTTCGCACGGGTCATGCTGATGTTGACGTGGTGACGGGTGAAGGAACTGGTACGCACCTTGATGCCCAGCTCCAGCGCTTCGTCGCCCATATAGGCGCCCCAGTGCCAGGCGGCAACGATGACGTGTACCTTCAAGCCGCTGGCGCGCAGGCCCATGCCTTCGGATCCGTAGAAGACCATCGGCCGGATGTAGGCGCTCTCCAGGTTGTTTTCGCGCACGGCGGCACGAGTCGCCTCGTTGATTTCTTCCTTCGAGTACGGCATCTGCATGTTCATGATATGCGCCGAGTCGAACAGACGATCGGTATGCGCCTGCAGGCGGAAGATCGCCGTACCAGCCGGTGTGTTATATGCGCGCACACCTTCGAACACGCCCATGCCGTAATGCAGGGTGTGGGTCAGCACATGGGTGGTCGCGTCGCGCCACTGTACCAACTCACCGTCATACCAGATCACGCCATCACGATCGGCCATCGACATTGTTGCCACCTCGGAATTCGATAAAAGCTCTGTTTGCAGACGAGATCAGCTGAGCCCCAGCTCACGCCAGATTCGCATCACCGCGCGACGCTCGTCATGAAATTGATCCCCACTCACCACACCGGTCAGTTTTTGCAGTGATTGCCGGTGGGCAACAGCACGGTATGCCTTGTAGGCATCCTGCAGCAGCCGAACCTCATCGCCGGTCATCAACCCGGCCTGCTCCAACCCATCGAGAATGCGGATGTTATCGGTATAGCGCAGCAGTTGCGGATGCTGGTGCGACCACGCCAAAGCCGCGTATTGCACCATAAATTCGATATCCACGATACCACCTGCATCCTGCTTGAGATTGAACTCGCCCTGCGCCTCGAAGGCCTTGTCAGCGAGGCCCGCCTGCGTCGTACGGGTGCCGAGGTTGTCGCGCATCTTCGCGCGCATCTCGCTGACCTCTCGGCGCAGCTGCTCGAAATCACGCGGACGCCCCAGCACGGCGGCCCGTACCTTCTCGAAATCCGCCGACAGCTGCGGGCAACCCACCAGCACGCGCGCGCGCACCAACGCCTGGTGTTCCCAGGTCCAGGCCTCCTGGCTTTGGTAGCGATCGAACGCACTCAGAGAACTGACCAGCAGCCCGGAGGCACCGGACGGACGCAGCCGCATGTCGACTTCGTAGAGCTGGCCGGAGGTCGTCTGGGTGGTCAGCAAATGAATGATGCGCTGCCCCAAGCGAGTGAAGAACTGTGCGCCATCGATGGGTTTGGCGCCGTCGGTTTCGGCATTGGCATCGCCATCGTGAATGAATACCAGATCCAGATCGGAGCCGTGGCCGAGCTCGATACCCCCGACCTTGCCATAGCCTATGATGATGAAAGCCGGATCACAAAGCTCGCCATCAACGCGCTGCGGCTGGCCGTGGCGAGCGACCGTGTGCCGCCAGGCCAGCGCCAGCACTTGTTCGAGGATCGCTTCGGCAAGCCAGGTGAGGTAATCGCTGACCTTCATCAGCGGCAAGGTCCCGGCAATTTCCGAAGCCGCCACACGCAGCCGGTGCGCCAGTTTGAAATGCCGCAGCGCCTCCATCTGTTGTTCGAGATCGTCCTCGGGAATCCGCGCCAGCCGTTCATGCAATTCGGCCGCGAGCTCCGGCGCCTGGGGTGGACTGAACAAACGCCCGGCGTTGAGCAACTCATCGAGCAACAGGGGGAAGCGTGCGATCTGTTCGGCAATCCAGGGGCTGCCGGCGCAAAGCTCCAGCAACCGCTGCAGCGCACCGGGGTTTTCCGTCAGCAGAACCAGATAGGCCGAGCGCCGCGCCACTGCTTCGATCAGCGGCAGGACCCGCTCCAGCACCAGATCAGGATCGTCCTGCTCGACGGCCTGGGCGAGCAGACGAGGAATAAAGGCGTCTAGCCGTTCCCGCCCCAGCCGCTGCATGGTTCGCACCTGATTGGCGCTGCGCAGTGCGGCTAGGCGCTGGCAGGCGGCCGAACCGTCGCGGAAACCGGCATCGCTCAGCTGGCGGCAGGCGAACTCTTCGTCCCAGTCCTGCTCCCACAAGGGCAACCACTCGCCGCCGACCAGCGCCTCGCCTTCGGCATTTTCATCCTCATCAGGATCGGCGATCACCTGACGAAAATGCCAGTCGATCCGGCCACGCCAATACAACAGGCGCTCATGGAACGCCTTCCAGCTGTCGAACCCGAGCATAAAGGCGATGCGATCGCAATCGATCTGATTGTCCGGCAACATCTGTGTCTGACGGTCATCGATGGCCTGCAGCGCATGCTCGGTGTAGCGCAGGAACTCATAGCCCTCGCGCAGCTCTTCGGCCGCAGCAGGCGGCAGGTAACCCTGCCCGGCCAGCGTTGCCAGCACCTTTAACAAGGGCCGCTGCTGCAAACTCAGATCGCGCCCACCGTGGATCAGCTGGAAGGCTTGGGCGATGAATTCCACTTCACGGATGCCGCCGGCGCCCAGCTTGATGTTGGCCGCCATACCCTTGCGTCGCACTTCCTGCTGGATCAGCTGCTTCATCGTGCGCAGCGCATCGATGGCCGAGAAGTCGAGGTAGCGCCGATAAACGAATGGCCGCAGCATATCCAGCAGCTCCTTGCCAGCCGTCTGGTCGCCAGCCACCACACGCGCCTTGATCATTGCGTAGCGCTCCCAGTCGCGCCCCTGATCCTGGTAGTACTGCTCGAGCGCGTTGAAACTCAACACCAGCGAGCCGGACGAGCCATAGGGCCGCAAGCGCATGTCCACACGAAATACGAAACCGTCGACGGTCGGCGCATCGAGCGCTTTGATTAGCCGCTGGCCGAGGCGAACGAAGAATTCCTGATTATCCAGCGACCGTTTCGCCCCAACGGTCTCGCCGCCCTCCGGGTAGCCGAAGATCAGATCGATATCAGAAGACAGATTGAGTTCGCACGCCCCCAGCTTGCCCATGCCGAGAACCACCATCTGCTGCGCTTTACCGGTGCGTCGGCCGGTCGGGACGCCGAACTGATCGCAATGCCGCGAGTACAGCCACTGATAGGCCAGGTCGATACAGGCGTCCGCCAGATCGGACAGATCGCCGCAGGTTTCGGCAAGATCCGCCTGGCGGGTCAGATCTCGCCAGATGATTCGCACCTGCTGACGGTTGCGGAAACGCCTTAGCAGCCTCGCCAGATTGTCTTCATCAGTGCACTCGGCGAGCACCTCGGCAAGCGCCGCTCGCATCTCACCGGCCTTCAACGAGCGCTCCAGCAAGCCCGACTCGGCCAGATGCAGCAACACTTCCGGATCTCGGCTAACCTGTTCGGCGACGTAGTCGCTGGCGGCACAGACCCTGCCGAATGCGTCACGGCGCTCAGCAGGCCATGCATCAAAGCGTCTGAGTGCCTGCTCCGACGATTCGCGTAACGAACCGAGGAACGACTCCTCGGCACGATTGACCAATGGCAGTAGCGATGTCGGCAATGCAACCCGTGATGGCAAACTCATATAAGGTTCCTTAACGCCTTAGCCGCAGCAGGACAGCGGAAGCGCCAGGCTAGAGCCATTGGCGCGCAGGTAAGCCAGCCAGATCGAACCGTCGATGTTGTAGTTTTACTACTAAATAATGTCACAGGGGGCTGAATTGGCCGTTGTTTTGTAGTAAAACTACAGAGCCGGTTCTACCCCCGGCCCAATCATCCAAGAACATACACGCCCCGGCCCACAAAGCCGGCCGCGAAGCAGGCAACCGATTCTGGAAGCCTTTCCGCCCTGGAGCAAGCCATGCAAGATCTCGATCCCGTCGAAACCCAGGAATGGCTGGACGCCCTCGAGTCAGTACTCGACCGCGAAGGTGAAGACCGCGCCCACTATCTGATGACACGGATGGGGGAACTGGCCACCCGCAGCGGCACGCCACTTCCTTACGGCATCACCACGCCGTACCGCAACACCATCCCCGTCACCCGCGAAGCCAAGATGCCCGGCGACCTGTTCATGGAGCGACGCATTCGCTCTCTGGTTCGCTGGAACGCGCTGGCAATGGTGATGCGCGCCAACCTGAAGGACCCGGACCTGGGTGGACACATCTCTACGTTTGCCTCCAGCGCGACGCTGTACGACATCGGCTTCAACTACTTCTTCCAGGCTCCTACCGAGGAGCACGGCGGCGATCTGATCTACTACCAGGGCCACGCCTCGCCTGGCATCTACGCCCGCGCCTATCTCGAAGGCCGCTTGACCGAAGACCAGATGCTCAACTTCCGCCAGGAAGTCGATGGCAAGGGGCTCTCGAGCTACCCCCATCCACACCTGATGCCGGACTTCTGGCAGTTCCCGACCGTTTCCATGGGTCTGGGGCCGATCACCGCGATCTACCAGGCACGCTTCATGAAGTACCTGGAAAACCGCGGCTTCATTCCCAAAGGCAAGCAGCGCGTCTGGTGCTTCATCGGTGACGGAGAGTGCGACGAGCCGGAAACCCTCGGCGCCATCTCCCTGGCCGGCCGCGAGAATCTCGACAACCTGGTATTCGTCATCAACTGCAACCTGCAGCGCCTGGACGGCCCGGTTCGCGGCAACAGCAAGATCATCCAGGAACTGGAAGGCGTGTTCAAAGGCGCCAACTGGAACGTCAACAAAGTCGTCTGGGGCCGCCTGTGGGACCCGCTGTTCGCCGCCGACGAAGACGGTCGCATGCAGCGCCGCATGGACCAGGCAATCGATGGCGAATATCAGAACTACAAGGCCAAAGACGGCGCTTACGTGCGCAAGCATTTCTTCGGCGCCGACCCGGAACTGCTCAAGCGCGTCGAGAGCATGTCCGACGAGGAAGTCTGGAAGCTCAACCGTGGCGGTCACGACCCCTATAAGGTCTATGCGGCCTACCATCAGGCGGTCAACCACAAGGGCCAGCCGACAGTCATCTTGGCCAAGACCATCAAGGGCTACGGCACCGGTGCCGGTGAGGCGAAGAACATCGCCCACAACACCAAGAAAGTCGATATCGACAGTCTGAAGAAATTCCGTGATCGCTTCGATATCCCGGTCAACGATTCGCAGCTCGAAGAACTGCCGTTCTACCGTCCAGCCGAAGACAGCGCGGAAATGAAGTACCTGCGCAAGTGCCGCGAAAAGCTCGGTGGCTCGCTACCGCAGCGCCGACCGAAGAGCTTCAGCATCCCGACACCTCCGCTGGAAACCCTCAAGGCCGTACTGGACGGTTCCGGCGATCGAGAGATCTCCACCACCATGGCCTTCGGCCGCATCCTGTCTCAGTTGGTCAAAGACAAGGATCTGGGCAAGCGCATTGTGCCGATCCTCGCCGACGAGGCGCGTACCTTTGGCATGGAAGGCATGTTCCGTCAGCTCGGTATCTACTCGCCGGTGGGGCAGCTGTACGAGCCGGTCGACCGCGATCAGGTGATGTACTACCGCGAAGAGAAGGACGGCCAGATCCTGCAGGAAGGCCTCAACGAGGCCGGTGCCTTCTCCTCGTTCATGGCCGCGGGTACCGCCTACAGCAACTACAACCAGCCGATGCTGCCGGTCTACATCTTCTATTCGATGTTCGGCTTCCAGCGTATCGGCGACCTGGCCTGGGCGGCGGGCGATGCCCAGACTCGCGGCTTCCTGCTGGGCGGCACGTCCGGGCGCACCACGCTCAACGGCGAAGGCCTGCAACACGAGGACGGCCACAGCCACATCCTCGCCAGCACCATCCCCAACTGCCGCAGCTACGACCCCACCTACGGCTACGAGCTGGCGGTGATCATGCATCACGGCATGCACGAGATGATGGAGCTGCAGAAGAGCGTCTACTACTACATCACCGTGATGAACGAGAACTACCAGCAGCCGGCCATGCCGCAGGGTGTCGAAGACGGCATCATCAAAGGCATGTACTTGCTCGAAGAAGCCAAAGGCGACTTCAAGCACCGCGTGCAACTGCTGGGCTCCGGCACCATCCTGCGTGAAGTGCGCGCCGCGGTGGATATCCTTGCCAAGATGGGCGTCGGTGCCGACATTTGGAGCGTTACCAGCTTCAACGAACTGCGTCGCGACGGGCTGGCGACCGATCACTGGAACCGCCTGCACCCCACCGAAGAGCGGCGCAAGAGCTATGTCGAGCAGTGTCTGGAAGGTCGAGACGGGCCGGTCATCGCTTCCACCGACTATATGAAGCTGTTCGCCGACCAGATCCGTCAGTGGGTGCCGTCCCGCGAGTATCAGGTTCTGGGAACCGACGGCTTTGGTCGTAGCGACTCACGCGCCAAGCTGCGCGACTTCTTCGAAGTCGACCGTCGCTGGGTCGCCGTCGCCGCCTTGCAGGCACTCGCCGATCGCGGCGCCATCGAACGCAAGGTTGTGGCCAATGCCATCACCGAGTTCGGTATCGACCCCGAGAAGCGCAATCCACTGGATTGCTGATGCTGCGTGCGCACAGGAGAACCTATTGTGAGTGAAACCATACGCGTACCCGACATCGGCAGCGGTGAGGGTGAAGTAATCGAATTGTTCGTCAAGGTCGGTGATCGCATCGAAGCCGACCAGAGCATCCTGACGCTTGAGTCCGACAAGGCCAGCATGGAAATTCCCGCGCCCAAGGCGGGCGTGGTGAAAGGCCTGAAGGTCAAACTGGGCGATCGTTTGAAAGAAGGCGACGAGCTGCTTGAGCTGGAAAGCGAGGAAGGCCAGGAAGAAGCGCCGGCACCAGCCGCTGCCGAGCCAGCGGGCGCAGCTACCGGCGGCCCGGCAGACGAAGCCGAAGCGTCCACGCCGTCCGGCGATGAGGATCCGTCGGCCTCCGCTGAGGAAGGCGAGTCTCAGGACATCAAGGTGCCGGATATCGGCTCCTCCGGCAAAGCCAGCGTGATCGAGATTTCGGTCAAGCCCGGCGATACCATCGCGGCCGAGCAACCGCTGATCACGCTCGAGTCCGACAAGGCCAGCATGGAGATTCCCTCTCCAGCAGCGGGCGTGGTCGAAAGCATTTCGGTCAAGGTAGGCGACGAAGTCGGAACCGGCGACATGATCCTGGTCCTCAAGGGTGCAGCGCCAAGCAAGCCGGCAGCGAGCAAAACGCCAGCAAGCCAGGCAGCGAGCGAGCCAAAGGAACAGCTGAGCGAGCAGGCTGAGGAAGAACCCGCCGAAGCCGCTGGCGAGTCCGTGGAAGAGGTTCGTATCCCGGACATCGGCTCCAGCGGCAGTGCGAACGTGATCGAAGTAATGGTCAAGGCCGGCGACAGCGTCGAGGCGGATCAATCGCTGATCACGCTGGAATCGGACAAGGCCAGTATGGAGATTCCTGCGCCCAAGGCCGGCATCGTAGAGTCGCTGTCGCTCAAGATCGGTGATGAGGCCAAGACCGGCGACCTGATCCTGACCCTCAAGGTCAAAGGCGCCGCACCGGCGAAAAAGCCCGCAGCCAGGCCCGAGGAGGCTGCACCGCAGCAGCAGGCTGTCGCACCGAACAAGCAAGGCGTACCGGAAGCCAAGGCCGCCGCGACTCCAGCGCCGGCAGTCAACGGCCCGAGCAAGGCCGGCACCAAGGTGCACGCTGGTCCCGCAGTACGCATGACCGCACGCGAGTTTGGTGTCGAACTGGCCGACGTCCAGGGCACCGGGCCGAAGGGGCGGATTCTCAAGGAAGACGTTCAGGCCTACGTCAAGACCATGATGAACAAGGCCAAGCAGGCCCCAGTAGCAGGCGCCGCGGGTGGTTCGGGTATCCCGCCGATTCCTGAGGTTGACTTCAGCAAGTTTGGCGAAATCGAAGAAGTACCGATGACCCGCCTGATGCAGGTGGGTGCCGCCAACCTGCATCGCAGCTGGCTGAACGTGCCGCACGTGACCCAATTCGAGTCCTCGGACATCACCGAGCTGGAAGCCTTCCGCGTTGCGCAGAAATCAGTCGCGGAGAAGGCCGGCGTCAAGCTGACGGTACTGCCGCTTCTGCTCAAGGCCTGTGCTCACCTGCTCAAGGAACTTCCGGAATTCAATGCTTCGCTCGCACCTAGCGGCAAGGCAGTGATTCGCAAGAAGTACGTGCACATCGGCTTTGCGGTGGATACGCCGGACGGCCTGCTGGTACCGGTCATCAAGAACGTCGACCAGAAGAGCCTGCTGCAGCTGGCAGGCGAGGCGGCGGAGCTGGCCGAGAAGGCCCGCACCAAGAAGCTGTCGCCGGATGCCATGCAGGGCGCCTGTTTCACCATCTCCAGCCTCGGCCACATTGGCGGTACCGGCTTCACGCCGATCGTCAATGCACCGGAAGTGGCGATTCTGGGCGTTTCAAAGGCAACCATGCAGCCAGTGTGGGACGGCAAGGCTTTCCAGCCCCGCCTGATGCTGCCGTTATCGCTGTCCTATGACCACCGCGTCATCAACGGCGCCGCGGCGGCGCGCTTCACCAAGCGCCTGTCCGAGCTGTTGGCGGATATCCGCACGATGCTGCTGTGATTCATTGAGCGATAAAAGAAACCCGCCTTCCGGCGGTTTTTTTTGAGCTGTTAGCCCCGGCACCAGGCGCGGCTCGTCTCAGCCTTTCTGCAGATTACGAAACAGGAAAGACAAGGCCTTCGCCAGCGCTTCGGCGCCTTCGGGGTCACGCAGAATAGTCAGCCAGGGCTCACCTCCCGCCGGGCTGGCAAAAACGCAAACGATGCCCTGCGGCGGGCACTGATATTGTAGGTAAGGATCCATGCCGAATACCGAAAGACTGCGGTTGCGTACGGCGATATTGCCCGAGGCACCGCGTCGCTCCTCACGAATTCGCAACTCCCCTGGCGCGCCCACGCTCAGGCGATAATTCAGATCCTGCGGATTGGCCTGACCGACCTGATACGCAGCCTTCAGCGCGTGGGTTTCCAGCAAGGCATTGCTATGGGAAAGCAGGGCTTTGCGTTCATCCGAGGTGAGGTACAGTGCCTTCAACCCGGCCAGGTAACTGGCTGATTCAGCTGAATCCAGAGTATTCGATTCAACCGCTTGTAGCGGTAAGCTGGAGCCTAGAAGAAGCGTGATCAGAAGTAACTTCGAAAGTCGGCTTGTCAGTCCCTGTCGCATGATGCACCCTTGCCGTATCTAATATTATTTAGCCATCGTTTCGCCGCTAAAACGCCGTAGATTGCGGCTAGCGAAGCGACTCCCGCAGCATACTGGAAGCAAACCGCTCGATGAAAATACATACCGATGCCGCCAGCCGTCTGGCGACCGAGGTTGTGACGCAGTTGCCAGTGCCTTCCAGGCTCGGGATGCTGCGTTTCGAGCGTTTGAACGAATCCAGCTGGGCATTGCTCTATCTCGATCCTGCTTGCGAACGGCACCTCGGCCAACCGGCCCACGAGCTGTGCTCGCTGATCGATTCGCCATATGCCAGCCTGATGGAACCAGCCGTGCGCCTACAGGCGCATGACATCGTTCAGGAACAACTGGCCATCCGGGGCCACTATTCCATCCGTTACCGTCTGCATACGACCGAGGGCGCGCTGGATCTGCTGGAGATCGGCGAGCTTTGCCAACAGTATGGTCGAGAAATTCTCCGTGGCTACTTGATCATCGAGCCGCACCCGGGAGCAAAGCCGCGGCAGCATTTACCGGATTCGGTGCCCGAACTTTCGGCTGATTTCTACCAGCAAACCACCGATGTGCATCTCGAGCACCTCATTCGATCCCGCACACAGCAGAGCCTGATCGTACGCCTGGCTCGGCACCGCTATAGCTCGACCAACCCGCAGGTCGAGGCCGCGCAGCTGATCACCCAGGCCGCGAGCGAGGCCTATGGCATTGCGCGAGCCGCCATCTGGCACCTGAACGGCAATCAACTCACGGCCGTTGCCGTTCATCGAGGCGACAAGGACAGCCATGAACATCCGCCAGCGCTGGATATATCCGCCTGCCCTCGCTACATGGAGTCGCTGCACAGTGGCCGAGCCATCGATGTGTCCAACATTCAACTGGATCCCCGCACCCAGGAGCTGACCGGCCGCTCGTTCAAGATGCCGGGAACCACATCCATTCTGGATGCAACCATCCGGGTCGGCGGTGAGGTTATCGGCGTGCTCTGCCTGGAGCATTCAGGTAGCGTCCGCGCCTGGCATGCAGACGAGGTGGCGTTCGCCGGTGAGTTGGCAGATCAGTACGCGCAGGTGCTGGCCAACCAGCAACGACTCAGCGCCACACATACTCTGTATCTGTTCCAGCGGGCGGTGGAGCAGAGTGCAAGCGCCTTCATCCTCGTCGACAAGAATGGCATTGTCGATTATGTGAACCCTAGTTTTTCGGCCATCACTCAATACGCTGCCGATGAAATCCGTGGACGTCACCTCACCGAGCTGACCACGCTGGACAACCTCAGCCAGCTGCTGTTCAACTCCTCATCCAGCTTGGCCGAAAGCAACAGCTGGCAGGGCGAGTTCCGAAGCCGGCGCAAGGACCTCGAACCATACTGGGGCCAGCTGTCGATCTCCAAGGTGTATGGCGAGAACGGCGAGCTGACGCATTACATCGGTATCTATGAGGACATCACTCAGAGCAAGCTGGCGCAGCAGCGTATCGAGCGCCTGGCCTATACCGATAACCTGACCAGCCTCGGCAATCGCCCGTTCTTCATCCGCAGCATCGAAGAGCGCTTCGCCAACAACCAGACGCCGCATCTATGCCTGTTGCTGGTCGACATCGACAACTTCAAGCGCATCAATGACAGTCTCGGCCACCAGACCGGTGACAAGCTGCTCGCCAGCCTTGCGCGACGTCTGCGTAACAGCCTGAAACGGGACACTGTACTGGCGCGTTTCGCCAGCAACGAATTCGCCCTTCTGCTCGACGACATGGACCTGGAAGAAGGCCAGCACCTGGCGAATCAGGTGTTGCGCATCCTGGACAAGCCGTTGTTCGTCGACAAACAGCTGATCAGTGTCAGCGGCTCCCTGGGCCTGGCCTGCGCGCCCCTGCACGGTCGCGACCCGGAAACGCTGATGAAGCACGCCGGGCAAGCGCTGCACAGAGCCAAGGCCAACGGAAAGAATCAGGTCCAGGTGTTCACCGAAGCCCTGCACGCCGAGGCGAACTACAAGCTGTTCGTGGAGAACAACCTGCGTCGCGCTCTGATGCAGAACGAGCTTGAGGTCTATTACCAGCCAAAGCTTTGTCTGCGTACCGGCCGCCTGCAGGGCCTGGAGGCGTTGCTGCGTTGGAATCATCCGGAAAAAGGCATGATCCAGCCAGACCAGTTCATCAGCGTTGCCGAAGAGACCGGACTGATCATTCCTATTGGCAAGTTGGTGGCTCGCGAAGCGTGCCGGATGGGCTTACAGCTCGCTTCGCTGGGTATCGGTGCGCCGCAGATCGCAATCAATCTATCGCCGAAGCAGTTTTCCGATCCAGACCTCGTCGGTTCGATCGCCACCATCCTTTCCGAAGAACGGCTGCCCCCTGGCTGCCTGGAACTGGAGCTGACCGAGGGGCTGCTGCTCGACGCCACCGAGGAAACTCGCCAACAGTTGATCGGCTTGAAGGCACTGGGCGTGACCTTGGCGATGGACGATTTCGGTACCGGCTACTCCTCACTGAGCTACCTGAAGAAATTCCCGATCGATGTGATCAAGATCGACCGAAGCTTTATCAAAGACATCCCCGGCAACCAGGACGATATCGAGATCACTTCCGCCGTGATCGCCATGGCTCGCAATCTCAATCTCAAGGTGGTCGCCGAAGGTATCGAGACCACCGAGCAACTGGCATTCCTGCGCCACCAACGCTGCGATATTGGCCAAGGCTATCTATTCGATAGGCCGATCCCTGGCCGAGAACTGCTCAGCTCACTCCGCCGCTACACGAATTGGCTCTGACCTTTCGTCAGCACACCATCGGTGTAAAGCGCGTTGGTTTTAGTCGCTTGGTAGCCTAGGCTTCCAGCAGCCCATAAGACCATCAGGCACGAGGACCATCATGACCCTGCGCTCGCAAATTCTCGTACACAAACAGGCACTCCCAGATGCGGGACAAGCCTTGCCTGGACGCGCCACCGCGGTTCCCGTGCCCGCTGCTCATTTCGTCAACGGCAACCCGCTGCAGCCCCCCTTCCCGACTCACCTGCAACAAGCGGTCTTTGCCATAGGCTGTTTCTGGGGAGCTGAGCGGCGGTTCTGGGAGCAACCCGGTGTCTGGACCACTGCCGTGGGTTACGCCGGAGGTCACACGCCGAACCCTACCTACGAGGAAGTTTGCTCCGGCCTCACCGGACATACCGAAGCCGTGTTGGTGGTGTTCGATCCGCAGCAGATTGCTTATCACGAATTGCTCAGGCTGTTCTGGGAGGCGCACAACCCGACCCAGGGCATGCGCCAGGGCAACGACATCGGTACCCAGTATCGCTCGGCGATCTACTGCTTCGATACCGCCCAACTGCAGGCGGCACGCATCAGTGAAGAAAGCTTCCAGACGGAACTGAACCGACACGGGCTAGGGAGTATCACCACCGAAATCGCCGAAGCCCCGCCATTCTATTACGCCGAGGCCTACCACCAGCAGTATCTGGCGAAGAATCCAGGTGGTTATTGTGGGCTCGGCGGCACGGGCGTGTGCATGCCAGCTTGAGGCTGGTCTGGGAACTAATACTTGGGCGGAGGCATAACGTTGCAAATGCACGGCGTCGATTTTCGACTCAAAAAGAAAACCCCGCCGAAGCGGGGCCTTTGCAGACTGAATCCTGACATCCGTGACTTGCGCCTTCCTGGCGTCGTTCCGCTACGCTTCCGTGTTTTTCGATGCGCTTCCCTACGCGGCGTCCATAACGCAAAAGACTACCGCCCGGTCGGATAAACCTGTAGTAGCAATTTGCACCACAGTTTGTAGGCATTTACTTACACGCAACTCATCCATGGGTTCAGCGTGTAAGCCATTGGCTACAAACGGTGCAGATCTATGACTGGAGTAGTGGCGCATTGTTCCCTGTCATGGCGCATTAATTTCATTATGCCTGTACGGGTTAAGCCGATCAGAACTGAGCGGCGTCCAGGAGGTACAGAGAATCACTGCCGGCGCGGACCGATGCGCTCAAAGAATGAATACGCGGCAGCAACCGTGCAAAGTAGAACCGCGCCGTACCGAGCTTGCTCGCGTAGAAATCCTCCTGCCCTTCCTTGCCGATCGCGGCGCCCGCCATCCGCGCCCACATATAGGCGTAGGCGGTGTAGCCGAATACGTGGAGATATTCCACCGAGGCCGCACCGATCTCATTGGGGTTGTTCTTCGCGCTGTCGAGGACGAAAGCGGTGAGCGCGTCCAGGTTCTCCAGCGCGGCCTTGAGCGGCGTGACGAACTCACCGAGTTCCGGGCCGGCTGCCGCACAGTAGCGCCGAATCTCATCAGCCAACGCCTGGTAGAGCTCACCGCCGCTGCCCACCACCTTGCGACCAAGAAGATCCAGTGCCTGGATACCGTTGGTGCCCTCGTAGATCTGGGTGATTCGGCAATCACGCACCAACTGCTCCTGGCCCCACTCGCGAATGAAGCCGTGGCCACCGAAGATCTGCTGGCCATGCACGGTAGTCTCCAGCCCCATATCGGTGAGGAAGGCCTTGGCTACCGGCGTCAGCAGCGCTACCTGCGCTTCGGCGCGCTGGCGGGCGTCGGTGTCATCGCTGAACTTGGCGATGTCCAGCTGCAGCGCGACGTAGCTGGAGAAAGCGCGACCGCCCTCGTTCAACGCCTTCATGGTCAGCAACATTCGGCGAACATCGGGATGCACGATGATCGGGTCGGCCGCTTTGTCCTGTGATACCGGACCGGTCGGGGCGCGGCTCTGGATACGCTCACGTGCGTATTCGATGGCGCTCTGGTAGGAGCGCTCCCCGGTCGACAACCCTTGAATGCCGACGCCCAGGCGTTCGTAATTCATCATGGTGAACATCGCGGCCAGGCCCTTGTTCGGCTCGCCGACCATCCAGCCGGTGGCGCCGTCGAAGTTCATCACACAGGTGGCCGAAGCCTGGATGCCCATCTTGTGCTCGATCGAGCCGCAGCTCAGGCTGTTGCGCTCGCCAAGGCTTCCGTCTTCGTTAACCATGACCTTGGGCACCAGAAACAGCGAAATGCCGCGTGAGCCGGCCGGCGCATCGGGCAGCTTGGCCAGTACCAGATGGATAATGTTTTCGGTGAGATCGTGCTCGCCACCGGTAATGAAGATCTTGGTGCCGCTGACCTTGTAGGTGCCATCCGCCTGGGGCTCGGCCTTGGTGCGGATAATGCCCAGGTCGGTGCCGGCATGGGGCTCGGTCAGGCACATCGAGCCGGCCCATATACCGGCATACATGTTCGGCAAATACTTCTGCTTCAGCTCTTCGCTGGCGTGGGCGTAAATCGACAGGCAAGCGCCAGAGGTCAGCATCGGATAGAGGCCGAACGCCAGGCTGGCTGAATTCATCATCTCCTCGACCTGCGCCGAGATCGCCTTGGGCATGCCCATGCCGCCGTAGGCTGGATCGCCGCCGACACCAACCCAGCCGCCTTCAGCATAGAGGCGATAGGCCGCCGGATAGCCGGCCGGTGTGCTGACCGCGCCATCGACCCAGCGACAACCTTCTTCATCACCGCTGCGGTTAAGCGGCGCTATGGTATTCGCGGTGATCTTGCCCGCTTCCTCGAGAATGGCCTCAGCGGTTTCCGCATCCACGACGTCGGCCAGCGCTGGCAACGTCTGCCAGAGCTTCGGGGCTTCGAAGACTTCGTTCAGGACGAATCGCATATCGCGCAACGGCGCTTTGTAGTCAGCCATAGGAAAGGACCTCGCAGAAAACGTATCGCCTGGCCGGTTGGCCGCAGCAGTTTCGCGAGTCTAACTGAAGACTAATCGTCGCCCGAAGCGTCTTAAAATGACCAATCGGTTCTCGTCTCGACAAGTCGGTCATGCCTGCCAGCACCCAGGTGACTGGCATGAACCTGCCTCGAATCGATATAAAAAGCCCGCACATGGCGGGCTCGGCCGAGGGATGCCTTAGAAGGCGAATTGATTGGACGCCAACTTCATCAAGCTTGCGCTACCGGCCCCAATCGCGGCTTTATGCGCGGAGGTACGTGGCAGCAACCGTGCGAAGTAGAACTCCGCAGTGGTTACCTTCGACTGATAGAAGGCCGCATCGCCTTCTGCGGCATCCAGTTTGCCCTGCGCTACCACGGCCATGCGCAGCCAGAGGTAGCCGAGAATCAGATAGCCGCAGTACATCAGGTAATCAACCGACGCCGCGCCGACTTCGTCCGGGTTCTTCATCGCCGCCATGCCGACCCGCTGGGTGATCTCGCCCAGATCACGGTTGATGTCAGCCAACTGGCTTACGTGACTCTGCAACTGAGGATGTTGCGCGTTGGCTTCGCAGAACTTATGCACCAGCTTGGTAAAGCCGAGCATCAGCTTGCCCTGGCTGCCCAGGACTTTGCGCCCAAGCAGATCGAGCGCCTGAATCCCATTGGTGCCTTCATAGATCGGCGCGATACGGCAATCACGTACCAGCTGCTCCATGCCCCACTCGCGGATATAGCCATGGCCGCCGAACACCTGCATGCCCAGGTTGGTGACCTCAAGCCCCGTGTCGGTCATGAAGGCCTTGCAAATGGGCGTGAGGAACGCGAGCAGTGCTTCGGCTTCCTGGCGCCTGGCTTCGTCCGGGCTGTGGGTCTGATCGAGCAGTTGCGCGGTGAAGTAGGCCAGGGCGCGGTTGCCTTCGTTGAACGCCTTCATCGTCAGCAGCATGCGGCGCACGTCCGGGTGCACGATGATTGGGTCAGCAGGCTTATCGGGAAATTTCGCCCCCGTTAACGAACGCATCTGCAAACGGTCGTTGGCATATTGGATCGCGCCCTGGAAACTCGCCTCGCCATTGCACAATCCCTGCATGCCCGTACCGAGACGTGCGTGATTCATCATGGTGAACATGCAGTTCAGGCCCTTGTTCGGCTCCCCGACGAGAAAGCCGGTAGCACCGTCGAAGTTGAGCACACAGGTGGCCGACGCCTTGATCCCCATCTTGTGTTCGATGGAGCCACAAACGACGCCATTACGCTCGCCCGCTTCGCCCGCAGCGTTGGGCATGAACTTCGGTACGATAAACAGCGAGATGCCCTTGGTGCCAGCGGGCGCATCGGGCAGCTTGGCCAGCACCAGATGCACAATGTTCTCGCTCATGTCGTGCTCGCCAGCGGAGATGAAAATCTTGGTTCCGCTGATCGCATAGCTGCCATCCACCTGCGGCACGGCGCGAGTCTTGATGATGCCCAGGTCCGTTCCGCAGTGCGGCTCGGTCAGACACATGGTTCCAGTCCAGCGACCTTCGGTCATGCGGGTCAGATAGGTCTGCTTCTGTTGTTCCGTACCGTGGGCCCCGATCGCGGCCATCGCGCCGTGGGTCAGCCCCGGATACATGCCAAAGGACGTATTGGCCGAACCGACCATTTCCCCGATGACCAGCCCCAGCGAATGCGGCAGGCCCTGGCCACCGTAGGTCGGGTCCGAGGCCAGGCCCATCCAGCCGCCTTCGGCGTACTGAGCGAAGGCTTCCTTGAACCCTTTGGGTGTGGTCACCACGCCGCTTTCAAAATGACAGCCCTCCTCGTCACCACTGCGATTCAGCGGCGCGAGAACCTGCTCGCAGAACTTGGCGCCCTCCTCGAGGATGGCACTGACCATGTCCGGCGTGGCGTCGTCGGCACCGTTGGCGGCGTAACTGCCATGAAAATCGAACACTTCATCGATCAGAAAGCGCATATCACGCAAGGGGGCCTTGTAAGCGGGCATAGGGTTCTCCAGTAGGCGGCGCGGTGCGTTGTTATCACAGGCACGCTACTGGTAGTCCGACCCCTTCAACAATCACATTACAGGCGATGAATGCGCCGTCATAACTGGTCAAGCGCTGGTCGTCTGCCTTTTAGCGCGCACGGCACCACGACGGTTATCGCCGTGCGCTCGGATGCAGTTACGGCCGGCGCCCTTGGCGCTGTAGAGCGCCTGATCTGCGGTCTTGATGACCTCGTCCGGTGTGCGCTGCGTCGCCAGACGCTCGGCAGCACCGATACTGATGGTCACCGAAACTGTGCCAGCCGCACCGACATCGCGACGCTGCCGACCCTGCTCGGCGGTCTTCGGCCGGCTGGTTTTGTCGCGCAGCTGCATGGGATAGCTTTCAACCGCCTGCCGGACCGCCTCCAGGTGTGGCAGGCAGTGTTGTAGATCACGCCCGGGAAACACCAACGCGAACTCTTCACCGCCGTAACGGTACGCACGCCCGCCGCCGCCAACCTTGCGCAATCGGCTCGCCACCAGCCGCAGCACCTGGTCGCCGACATCGTGACCGTGGGTATCGTTGAACGCCTTGAAGCGATCCACGTCAGCCATGGCAATGACGTAGTGCCGCCCCAGCCGTTGCAAACGCTCGTTGAGTGCCCGGCGTCCCGGAAGGCCGGTCAGCTCGTCACGGAACGCCATTTGGTAAGCCTCCTGCGCAATCGACACCACCAGGGCCAGCATCATCACGCTGCTCAACACGTTGAGCGCACCCGGACGGCTGAACACTTGCGGCAGCATCAGCAGCAGACCCGCCAGGACCACCAGCTGGGCGGCGTGCACCGGTCGCGGACGCCGCAGGTACTGGATCAGCAGCCCCAACAGGGCAACCAGAAATACCGGATAGGCCAGCTGGATAAGCTGCAGCCAGTCCGCCTGCAGGAACGGCCAGCGGATCTCTGACAGCCAATCGAGCATCGCATCTGGGAACCGCCGCGCTAGGGCCAGGGCTGACACCACCACCGCAAACAATACCGCCAGACGCGCAAGCCCGTCCTGCAACAGATGCGTACGCTCGTGCCACAGCGCATACAGTCCGTATAGCGTCGGCAATAGCAGGCAGCAGAGATGAAAGGTCAGCGCGGCCTCAGGCAACAGCGTGCCGGAGAGGCGGTAATGATCGACCTGGGTATCAAGCAGGAAATAGCTCAGGTAGGTCACCGCCAGCAGACAGGTCTCTCGAATCCGTGCATAGGCGATGCAGAACGCCGCGCCGAGCAGCAACAGAACAGTCGGCAGTACATTGAAGAGGGAAGTGAAGAACTCGTTGAGATGCGGCTGCCGAGCGGCCGCCAGTCCACCGAGCAACAATGCCAACGGCGCATAGAAATGACTGAACAAGCGTGCGCTCTGACGAGACACGGAGGCTCCGGCGTAGACATGAAAACAGGCATTGTGCCAGCAGTTGATGCGCCAAACACCAGTTAAGGAGCGCACCGGAGACAGCAGGGTTTTCGAAGCCAAAAAAACCGCTGCCGAGGCAGCGGTTTCTTTATCACGAACGATTTAGTAAGCCAGCTCGAAATGGGCTTCGTCCATGTCCATCAGGTTGTCGGCACCGGACAGCATGGTTTCGACGTGGGCACGGGTACGCGGCAGGATGCGCTGGAAGTAGAAGCGCGCAGTCTGCACCTTGGCGGTGTAGAAACCGTCGGTGTCTTCACCCGCCGCGATCTTCTCGGACGCCAGACGCGCCATGTCGGCCCAGAAGTAGGCCAGGCAGGCGTAGCCGCAATACATCAGGTAATCCACCGAGGCGGCACCGACTTCTTCGCGGTTCTTCATCGCAGCCATACCGACCTTCATGGTCAGGTCGCCCCACTCCTTGTTCAGCTTGGCCAGCGGCTCGACGAACTGCTTGACCGCCTCGTTGCCTTCGTTGGCCTGGCAGAACTTGTGTACCACCTTGGTGAAGCCTTTCAGTGCTTCGCCCTGGGTCATCAGGACCTTGCGGCCCAGCAGATCGAGCGCCTGGATACCGGTGGTCCCTTCGTACAGGCAGGAGATGCGGCTGTCACGAACGTTCTGCTCCATGCCCCACTCGGCGATGAAACCGTGGCCACCATAGATCTGCACGCCGTGGTTGGCGGATTCGAAGCCGACTTCGGTCATGAACGCCTTGGCGATGGGTGTCAGGAAAGCCAACATCGCATCGGCGGCCTTGCGCTGCTCCTCGTCCTGGCTGCGCTGGGTGATGTCGACCTGCTTGGCGGCGAAGTAGAGCATCGCCCGGTTGCCTTCGGCGAAGGCTTTCATGGTCAACAGCATGCGGCGCACGTCTGGGTGCACGATGATTGGGTCAGCGGCTTTTTCCGGCGCTTTCGGGCCAGTCAGCGAACGCATCTGCAGACGCTCACGCGCATACTTGATGCCGCCCTGGAAGCCGATCTCGGCATGGGCCAGGCCCTGTAGAGCGGTGCCCAGACGTGCGGTGTTCATGAAAGTGAACATGCAGTTCAGGCCCTTGTTCGGCGGGCCGATCAGGAAGCCAGTGGCGCTGTCGAAGTTCATCACGCAGGTGGCGTTGCCGTGAATGCCCATCTTGTGCTCCAGGGAGCCGCAAGACACACCATTGCGCTCGCTAACGCCGCCGTCGGCGTTCGGTAGAAACTTCGGAACGATGAACAAGGAAATGCCCTTGGTGCCTTGCGGCGCATCGGGCAGGCGAGCCAGGACGATATGGACGATGTTGTCGGCCATATCGTGTTCGCCCGCGGAAATGAAGATCTTGGTGCCGGAAACCTTGTAGCTGCCATCGGCCTGAGGCTCGGCCTTGGTGCGCAGCATACCCAGGTCGGTGCCGCAATGCGGCTCGGTCAGGCACATGGTGCCAGTCCATTCACCGGAGACCAGCTTGGTCAGATAGGTCTGCTGCTGCTCGGGCGTGCCGTGCTCATGCAGAGTATTCATCGCGCCGTGAGATAGGCCGGGGTACATGCCCCACGACCAGTTGGCTTCGCCGATCATCTCGCTGATGGCCATGCCCAGCGACTCCGGTAGGCCCTGGCCGCCGTGCTCAACGTCATGGGCCAGGCTCGGCCAGCCACCTTCGACGAACTGCTGATAAGCCTCCTTGAAGCCGGTCGGTGTTTTCACACCGGACTCGCTCCAGGTACAACCTTCGGTATCGCCCACGCGATTCAGCGGAGCGATGACCTGCTCACAAAACTTGGCGCCTTCATCGAGGATGGCGTTGACCATGTCCGGGGTGGCGTCTTCACAACCCGGAAGGCTCTGATAATGCGCTTCGTAGCCGAGCAGTTCGTCACGTACGAAGCGGATATCGCGCAAGGGGGCCTTGTAGTCGGGCATAGCGTAAACCTCAGCGGTGGGTTCTTTGATTCAGTTGACCGGTTTGCCCGGCCAGACTTGGATTGGATTGTGACCCCCAGGCAGCAGCACGGCAGGTCAAACAGGCGTTTGAAACATACGTTTAGGCCTGCACGATGTCAAGCAGAGACCCAGGCACCGTTGGTTGGCGCCGCATCGAGACAAGACAGGAGAGGGATACCACCAGAAAGGGATGCCGGTCATGCGACCGGTGGGGGTCAGGCTTTGGTGTTGATCAGGGTACCAAGTACTTCGTCGGCGCTTTGCAGCAGCCGCACCCCGGCTTTCGCGGTGTGCTCCCCGACTTTCATCTGGATCAGCTGCTCGGTCAGTTCGACCGTATCGGCAACCGCCTGTGAATTCTCTGCGACCGGCAGAGCGCCGGTGGCGATTGCAGCGCCGGCTTCATCGACGCGCTGCTGCCCAGCCTGGTAGGCGCCCAGTCCGGCAGAGAGGAGGCTGTTGTTGATTTGCATGCTGCAACCCTCGCGCAATCAGTTAGCCATCATTGAAGCAGAGCCGGAATATTCTCGCCAATGACGTATCGCTATAACGGCTAAGCACCTTAGCGGGCCGGAATGAGTGGCTCGATATCCAGGTAGGCTGCCACGTCCGATGGGCCAGCCGGCGGGAGGTGCGGCACTCGTCCGAGACAGGGGGCTGATAGTCGCTGGGCCAGCGTGGCAAGGTTTTCCTCCAGCCGCGACGTCGAGGGATCGATGATATTAGCGACCCAACCCGCCAGTCGCAGCCCGTCGCGTCCGATGGCTTCAGCACTGAGCAGCGCATGGTTGATACAGCCGAGGCGAACCCCGACCACCAGGATCACCGGGAGCCCGAGCTGCACGGCAAGATCGGACAGCGTTTCGTCACCCGCCAATGGCACGCGCCAGCCACCTGCACCCTCGACCAGCGAGAAATCGGCCTGCAGCGCCAGCATCTGCCGGACCGGAGCAACCAATTGCGCAACGCTCAGATCGACACCTGCCTCCCGCGCCGCCAGATGCGGCGCAATGGCCGGTTCGAAGGCGAATGGATTGACCGCCTCGTAGTGCATCGGCAGGGTGCACTCGCCGAGCAATGCCAGCGCATCGCTATTGCGCAGCCCCTCGACCGTCCTCTCGCAGCCCGACGCCACCGGTTTCGCCGCCGCCGTACTGTGCCCCAACAGTCGAGCGGCATGCAGCAGCCCGACGGCAATGGTGGTCTTGCCGACTTCGGTGTCGGTTCCGGTCACGAAAAACGCAGCCATCAATGCTCCTTGCGCAGTACGCCGTAAATGACCTGATAGGTGGCCGGCAACCCGGCGGGGGTTCGGAACTGTTCGTAGGCATCGATCAACGCTCGGATTCGCGCGCGCCCGGTGAGGCCGCCGGGACGGCCCGGATTAAGGTTATGCGCGCCAAGCGCCTTGAGTTCCGTGGTCAGCTGGCGCAGCTCGGCGAAATACAGCACCTGCGGCTGTACATCGAGGCTGACCACATTCAGGCCACTGGTGGCGCAGAGCTGCCGATACGCCTCGTGGCTACGGAAGCGATTGACGTGGGCGAAGCCATCCACCGCTTGCCAGCTGTCGCGCAGCTCCTGCAGGGTTCCGCTGCACAAGCTGCTGAATGTGAAGACCCCGCCCGGACGCAACACCCGGCTCGCCTCGCTCAGCACAGCGGTGAAGTCATCGCACCATTGCAGCGCCAGACTAGAGAAGATCAGCTCGACCGATGCATCGCGCAGCGGTAGGCACTCGGCGTCGCCTGCGACGAACGCGCCGGCGCCACCTTGCGGTCGCGCATGACGCAGCATGCCTTCGGCGATATCCATTGCCATGCCATCAGCGGCGGGAAAACGGCTCGCCAGCGCCCGTGAGAAATAACCGGTGCCACAGCCCAGATCGAGCCAGCGCGCTGGGCTCAGATCGCTGGGCAAACGATCGGCCAGTGCATTGCCGACAGCCCGCTGCAGTTCGGCCACGGCATCGTAGCTGGCGGCAGCGCGAGAAAACGATGCGGCAACCTGGCGCTTGTCGGGCAACCCGGAACTGGCAGTTGATGCGCTCACCGCAGCCGATCTGTTCATGCCGCAGCACCCTTGATAAACGCCACCATCGCCGCGGCAACCTCATCTGGGCGCTCCAGCGGAAGCGCATGACTGGCGCCCGGTATCAGCCTGGTGACAATCCCGGGCATCCATCGTCGCAGGGCATCACAGGCCGCCGCCGGCACCAGCGCATCGTTAGCGGCGAACAGATGCAGTTGAGGGCCGAAATAGCCATGCAGCGCGCCGCGCCCGTCCAGTTCTGCCAGCAGCTGCAGACCGGCATCCAGCACTGGCGCTGGCAGCTGGGATTGACTGACTTGCAGCTGTCGCGCCAGCGTTCGTGGGTCGTAACCACCACGACCGCACAGCAAGCGGAAGCGCTTGAGCGTTTCCTCAGGATCGAGGCGGAACGCCTCATGGAAGGCATCGAAGATGTCCGTCGCCATGGCTTCCGGCCACTGCGGCCGGGCACGGAAACAGGGGTTGCTGGCGATGGTGATCAGGCCGCGACAGGTGTCGACGCGGCGCGCGGCCAGTTGCGAGGCGAGCATACCGCCCAGCGACCATCCGGCCAGCCAGCTGCCATGCGGCAGACGCTGATCCAACTCATCGAGCCAGGCCTCTTTCGCGACCAGTTCCGGCAGCGGCTCGATCACCACCTCCAGATCTGGCGCCAAATCGGCCAATGCGTCGTATAAAGGTTGCAAGGCCGCCGGGCCGAACGCCCATCCGGGCAGCAATATCAGCTGATCACGCATCGGTTTCTGGCTCCTCGGCCAATCGACTCCAGCTTTCGGCCAGGATATCCAGCAGTTGTTCAACCTGCGCCTCGCTGTGGGACGCACTGAATGTCACACGCAGCCGCGCACTGCCGGCCGGTACAGTTGGCGGACGAATGGCGCCGACCAGGACGCCGCGTCGGCGAAGGGCCGCGGAGAGCTTCAGGGCGCGCTCACTGCTACCGACCAGAATCGGCTGGATCGGCGTCGGGCTGTCCATCAGGCTCAGTCCGATGTCGGCTGCGCCTTGACGAAAGCGTGCAATCAGTCGGTTCAGATGGTCGCGGCGCCAACTTTCGCTACGCAGCAGTTCGAGGCTTTTCAGCGTCGCGCAGGCGACCGCTGGCGGCTGGCTGGTGGTGTAAATGTAAGGGCGGGCAAACTGAATGAGCGTCTCGATCAGCTCTTCGCTGCCGGCGACGAATGCGCCAGCGGTACCGAAGGCCTTGCCCAGCGTGCCGACCAACACCGGCACGTCATCGATGCCGAGGCCGAAATGCTCGACGATGCCGCCACCGGTTTGGCCCAGCGGGCCGAAGCCATGGGCATCATCAACCATCACCCAGGCATCCCGGGCCTTCGCTGTGGCGCATAGCGCTGGCAGGTCGGCCAGATCACCGTCCATGCTGAATACGCCATCGGTCACCACCAGGGTATTGCCCGTCGCTTTATCCAGACGCTTGGCCAGGCTCTGCGCATCGTTGTGCAGATACCGCGAGAAACGCGCGCCACTGAGCAAACCGGCGTCCAGCAACGAGGCGTGATTGATGCGATCTTCGAGCACCGTATCGCCCTGCCCCACCAGCGCGGTGACCGCCGCGAGATTGGCCATGTAGCCAGTGGAGAACAGCAGCGCCCGTGGACGTCCGGTGAATTCGGCCAAGGCCTCTTCGAGTTGGTGATGCGGCGTGCTGTGGCCCATCACCAGATGGGAAGCGCCACCGCCAACGCCCCAACGTTCGGCCCCCTGCTGCAGAGCGCGGATCACCTCGGGATGGCCGGCAAGACCGAGGTAGTCGTTGGAGCAGAACGCTAGCAGCGACTCACCGTCGACCACGACCTCCGGTTGCTGCGGCGTTTCCAGCAAAGGACGTTGGCGATAAAGGTGCGCGGCGCGGCGCTCGGCGAGGCGGGAAGTGAGATCGAAAGGCATAGCGGACGGACTTGTTGTAGGAACCAGCTTGCTGGCGACCCTGTAGCAGCGGCATTGCTTCGCGAGCCGGGATCAGGCGCGCGCTCGCTCCTACAGGATTCGTGTAGCCAGGTTAATTGGGATCAAGCCGAGGCGGCGTCATAGAACAGCTTGCTGTCGCGCTGTTCGACCAATGCCTGCTCGATGGCCGCCTGATGCACTTCGTCGTCATGCTCTTCGCGCGCTTCGGGCTGGATGCCCAGGCGCTTGAACAGCAGCATGTCCTTATCGGCTTGCGGGTTGCCGGTGGTCAGCAGTTTCTCGCCGTAGAAGATCGAGTTGGCACCGGCGAAGAACGCTAGCGCCTGCATCTGCTCGTTCATCTGCTCGCGGCCGGCTGATAGCCGCACGTGGGATTTCGGCATCATGATCCGCGCCACGGCGAGCATACGGATGAAGTCGAAGGGGTCGACATCCTGCTCCTCGGCCAGCGGCGTGCCCTTGACCTTCACCAGCATATTGATCGGGACCGACTCGGGATGCTCGGGCAGGTTGGCCAGCTGGATTAGCAGGCCGGCGCGGTCGTTCAACGACTCGCCCATGCCCAGGATGCCGCCGGAGCAGATCTTCATGCCCGACTCGCGCACATAGCTCAGCGTTTCCAGACGGTCTGCGTAGGTGCGGGTGGTAATGATGTTGCCGTAGAACTCCGGCGAGGTGTCGAGGTTGTGGTTGTAGTAGTCCAGCCCCGCCGCCGCCAGCGCCTTGGTCTGCTCCTGATCGAGCTTGCCGAGGGTCATGCAGGTTTCCAGACCCAACGCCTTTACGCCTTCGACCATCTTCAGCACATAAGGCATGTCCTTGGCGGAGGGGTGCTTCCAGGCCGCGCCCATGCAGAAACGGGTGGAACCGATGGCCTTGGCTTCGGCCGCCGCCTCCAGCACCTTCTGCACTTCCATCAGCTTTTCTTTATCCAGCCCGGTGTTGTAGTGGCCGGACTGCGGGCAATATTTGCAGTCTTCCGGGCAGGCACCGGTCTTGATCGATAGCAGTGTGGAGACTTGCACGCGGTTGGCGTCGAAGTGCTGGCGATGCACCGTCTGCGCCTGGAACAGCAGGTCGTTGAAGGGTTGCTCGAAGAGCGCCTTGACTTCAGCGAGGCTCCAGTCGTGACGCGTGGCAAAAGCGGCAGTGGCGCTCATGGGGCATTCCTTGTACATAGGTTCTTGGCACGGATGCGAGATGGTTAGCCAAGCCGAAGATGCTGTCAACCTGGAAAGGACTCATGGTTTACGACTGGTTAAAACTCGAACACTACTGCCAACTTTGCGATGAGCGCTGCGAAGTCGGGCAATCACTGTGCGGACCCTGCGAGGCCGAACTGCCCTGGCTCGGGGGGCAATGCTCCATCTGCGCGCTGCCGCTGGCCGCAAGCGGACTGATCTGCGGCCAATGCCTCAAACATCCACCCGCATTCGAGCATGTCGCGGTGCCCTGGCGCTTCGCCTTCCCGGTGGACAGCCTGATCAGCCGTTTCAAACACCAGTCGCGCTGGCCACTCGGCCGGCTGTTGTCCGAGCATCTGGCGCGCTATCTGCAGCATCGGTTCGACGAAGGCCTGCCGCGCCCGGACCTGTTGCTCCCCGTCCCACTAGCCCGCAAACGATTGCGTCAGCGGGGCTTCAACCAGGCGCAGATGCTCGCCAACTGGCTGAGCCCAGTGCTGAACCTGCCTGTGCGGAACGAGCTGCTGCAACGTACTCAGGACACCCAGTCACAGCAAGAACTGGATGCCGCCGGCCGACGCCGAAATCTGCGCCAGGCCTTTGCATTGACCGACGAGCGACAGATCGCCGGTCGCCACCTGGCTGTCATAGACGACGTACTTACCACCGGAGCAACCGCCGAAGCGTTGGCTCGCCTGTTGAAACGTGCGGGCGCCGTACGGGTCGATATCTATTGCCTGGCGCGTACGCCGAAGCCAGGCGATTAGGCGGCCAGAGCCGCGGTTGTGTAAACGCGCCAGTGCAATACACTGGCCGACCCATTTACGGAGCCGACCATGAGCCACCCCTTCGACACACTCACGCCTGATCTTGTGCTCGATGCGGTGGAAAGTGCCGGCTTCATCAGCGACGCCCGCGTGCTGGCATTGAACAGCTACGAAAATCGCGTCTACCAGGTTGGCATCGAAGACAGCACACCGCTCGTGGCCAAGTTCTACCGCCCCGGCCGCTGGAGCGACGAAGCAATTCTTGAGGAGCATCAGTTTTCGCACGAGCTGGCCGACCGCGAGATCCCGGTGGTTGCGCCGCTGGAGCACGCGGGCAGAACGCTGTTCGAACATGCCGGATTTCGTTTCGCATTGTTCCCGCGGCGCGGCGGTCGCGCCCCGGAGCCGGGCAATCTCGACCAGCTTTACCGCCTCGGACAGCTGCTCGGACGTATGCATGCGGTCAGCGCCAGTCGCCCGTTCGAGCACCGCGAAACGCTGACGGCTCAGCATTTCGGCCACGACTCGCTGGCTACCCTCCTAGACGGCGGGTTCATACCGAAAAGCCTGCTGCCGGCCTACGAATCGGTGGCCCGCGACCTGCTCAAGCGAGTCGACGATGTGTTCGCCCGCACCGAGTTCCTACCGATCCGCCTGCATGGCGACTGCCACCCGGGCAACATTCTCGCCAGGGATGACGCCTTCCACCTGGTGGACCTGGACGATTGCCGCATGGGGCCTTCGGTTCAGGACATCTGGATGATGCTCGCCGGTGAACGTCACGAGCGGCTCGGGCAGTTGTCTGAGCTGGTCGATGGCTATAACGAATTTCACGACTTCGCCCCGCGCGAACTCCCGCTGATCGAGGCCCTGCGCGCGCTGCGCCTGATGCACTACAGCGCCTGGCTGGCACGCCGCTGGGACGATCCCGCCTTTCCCATGAGCTTTCCCTGGTTCGGCACCGAGCGCTACTGGGGCAATCAGATCCTGACCCTGCGCGAGCAGATGTCCGCGCTGCAGGAAGAGCCGCTGAAGCTGTTCTGAACGAGAAGCTCGCGTAGGGTGGGTCACGCTTCCCCGACCCACCGGGCAGAGTCTTGGTGGATGTAAAAATCGACATCCGTCCTACGCCGCTTCCAGCCTTCCGCTACTTCTCTTCGATCAACCAATCCAGCCGCCAGCCGCCTTCGCTTTGCCCGAGCAATGTGGCCAACCAGGGCAGCAGTTCGCGCAGCTCTTCTTCCAGGCCCCACGGCGGGTTGCTGATCGCCAGACCCGAGCCATTCAGGCGCAGCGCCTCGTCGGTGGGATGAACATAGAGTTCGGCACGCAACAGCTTCGGCGCGCCGCTGCGCGATAGCTGCTGATAGAAGCGTTTGAGCTGACGCTCATCCTTGATCGGGTACCAGATCAAGCCGATTGTCTGGCGCATGCGTCCGAGCGCTTCGGTGAGCGCCTGCACGCAGCGAGCCAGCTCATCAGCCTGCTCGAATGGCGGATCGATCAACAGCGCCACACGCTTTTCCTGGGTCGGCATCAGCGCCCGCGGGACATGCCAACCCTCCCCCAGATGCACGGCAACGCGGCGGTCGCTGGCCATGTTGTCCTTCAGCAGACGCCCATCCTCGGGATGCTTCTCGTTGAGTTGCAAGCGGTCCTGGGGGCGGGTCAGCTGTCGCGCCAACTCCGGCGACCCCGGGTAGTAGCGCAGCGCGCCGTCCGGATTAAGCGCGCGGATCACGTTCAGATAGGCTTCGGCCGAAGCCGGAATGCCATCGGCCTGCCACAACCGGGCGATCCCGTGCAGCCATTCGCCGGTGCGGCTGGCCTGGTCGCCGGCCAGGTCATACAGCCCGACGCCGGCGTGGCTGTCGAGGTAGGCGAATGGCGCTTCCTTGCGAGCGAGCAAGGCAAATAGCCGGGACAGGACGAGGTGTTTGAACACGTCGGCGTGATTGCCGGCGTGAAAAGCGTGGCGGTAATTCATCGGGCACTCCTGAAGAGCGCACAGTCTAACTGCCCAGCGTGCCGATTCAGAGAGGCAAGACGCGGCGCCTGGCCAAATTGGCGAAGACCGGCGTAGCCGCTGCTAAAGTGCTACCTTCGAGGCAAGCGACAAGGAACCCAGAATGGACATTCGAGACCTCTTCGGCATTCAGCTGCCGATAATCCAAGCGCCAATGGCCGGTTCGCAGAACCATCAACTCGCCGCGGCCGTATCCAACGCCGGCGGTCTGGGCTCGATTCCTGCCGGCATGCTCAACGCCGAGTCGCTGGATACCGAGCTCAGCGCCATGACGGCACTCACTGACCGCCCCTACAACGTCAACTTCTTCTGTCACCAACCGCCTGCTGAAGACCCCGCACGCAACCAAGCCTGGCTGGCCTTGCTGGCACCTTATCTCGATGAGCAGGGGATCGACGCCGCAAGCATTCCCGGCGGCGCCACACGCAAGCCCTTCGATACCGCTATGGCCGAGGTGGTCGAGCGTCATCGTCCACCCGTCGTCAGTTTTCATTTCGGGCTGCCCGAGCCGCAGCTGTTACAGCGCGTGCGCGCGACCGGTGCCAAGATTATCTCCAGCGCCACGACCCTTGCGGAGGGCCGCTGGTTGCAGGCGCAAGGCGTAGACGCGGTGATTGCCCAGGGCCTGGAAGCCGGCGGTCATCGCGGGATTTTTCTCAGCAATGACATCGACGGCCAGGTCGGCACCTTTGCCCTGTTGCCGCAGCTGGTCGCCGCGCTGAATATACCGGTCATCGCCGCGGGCGGGATTGCCGACGCGGGCGCCGTTGCCGCGGCGCAAACGCTTGGTGCCGCCGGCGTGCAGGTCGGCACCGCCTATCTGCTGTGTGACGAGAGTCGAGCCAGCACGTTGCATCGTCAGGCGCTACAGAGCCCGGCGGCAGAACACACCGTGCTGACCACGCTGTTTTCCGGCCGCCCCGCCCGCGGCATCGCCAATCGCCTGATTCGCGAGCTTGGCCCCCGGCCCGGTGCGGTTCCGGCGTTTCCCCTGGCTGGCAACGCGATCGGCGCGCTGCGGGCGCAGGCGGAAGCCCAGGGGCTCGATCATTTTTCACCGCTCTGGGCCGGGCAGAACGTCAGCGGCTGCCGTACGGTTCCGGCGGCGCAACAGACCGAGGCTTTGGCCATCGGCTGGCGCTGAGCGGTCAGTCAGCCACCCTCATCCCTCAGCAAGCGGAGGGATCGAAGGGCGGCAGCAGCGGCGCCTGCGCCAGAGCGACCAGATCGGCTGAGCCGGTGCAGAAACAAGCAATTCGCAGTTGCTGAATCAGCACCTGAAAATGCTCGACTACCGCCCCCGGGCGTCGCAGCGCCGCATCCAGCACGCCTGCCGCCTGACCGACCACATTGGCACCCAGCCGTATCGCCTTCGCCGCATCGATGCCGTCGCGAATACCGCCGGAGGCGATCAGCTGCGCATCCGGACACGCCCGACGCACCCGCGCAATCGCCTGGGCGCTGGGAATCCCCCACCCGACGAACGCCTGGGCGACAGCTCGCTGCTGCGGGTCGCTGGCGCGCTCGGCTTCGACGGCTGCCCAACTGGTGCCGCCCGCGCCCGCCACGTCGATCACCGAAACGCCGATATCGAGCAGCCGTCGCGCCACGTCCGCGGAGATACCAGCCCCCACCTCCTTTACCACCAGTGGCACCGGCAGACGTGAAGCCAGCGTCTCGATCGCCGCCAACACGCCGCACCAGTTGCGGTCGCCGCCATGCTGGACGGCCTCCTGCAAAGCGTTGAGGTGAATGATCAGCGCGTCGGCGTCGATCATTTCGACTGCGCGCCGCGCCTCGTCCAGGCCATAGCCGGACACCAGCTGCGCGGCACCGAAGTTGGCCAGCAGCGGAATAGTCGGGGCCAGCTGCCGTAGCTGACGAGTCAGCCCCTGGTTGGCGCCCGTCTCCAGCGCGATGCGCTGCGACCCCACCGCCAGAGCGATGCCCAGCGTCTCGGCGGCCTCGGCCAGGTGCAGGTTGATCTGCGCGGCGCGCTCGGCGCCGCCGGTCATGGAGCTGATCAGCAGGGGCGCTGCGAGTGTTCGGCCGAGTAGTCGGCTCTGGATGTTTACCTCGTCGAGACGTAACTCTGGCAACGCACAGTGCTCGAAGGTCAGCGCAGCGAAGCCTGAATCGATGCGGGAGCCGGCGCGATGCGGATCCAGAACGATGTTCAGATGATCGTTCTTACGCTCGGCAAGTAGGTCTTTTTTCATTGGCGCCTCGTTCGGATGCATTTCTGTTGACGGGCTCGCGCGGCGAAAGTGCACCCGCGAAATGTCTTGGCAGACGGAACGGCCCAGAACCCGCCGCGCCGAGCGGTGCTGATCGATGCCGAGAGCGACCATGGACAACCGATCCAACTGCCGGCGGCATCCAACAGCCCACACTGGAACGGCATCTGGCAAGGGCCAGCAAGCACCGCTGTGTCCTTTCATCACTCGAATGTATGGTGCTAGGCAGCCGTCTTGGCGCCTCCTTAGACTCGGCCGCATAAAAACGGAGGAATTGTCATGTCCGAGACTCTGCTTTGCCCACGCAACCTGGCATTCGAACTCTATGAAGTGCTAGATGCCGAGGCCCTGACCCAGCGCGAGCGCTTCGCCGACCACAGCCGCGAGACCTTCAACGCCGCCGTGGACACCGCCCGCAGCATCGCTGAGAACCTCTTCGCTCCGCACAATCGCAAGGCCGACGAGAACGAGCCGATCTACCAGGACGGCGAAGCGGTGCTGATCCCGGAGGTAAAGCCGGCGGTCGATGCCTTCATCGAAGCCGGTTTCCACAACGCTTCGCGCAGCTTCGACGACGGTGGCATGCAGCTGCCCAACCTGCTCGCGCGGGCCTGCTTCGCACATTTCCAGGCGGCCAACGTCGGCACCTCGTCCTACGCCATGCTGACCATGGGCGCCTCGCACCTGATCGAGACCTTCGGTAGCGAAGAGCAGCAGCAGCGCTTCCTGCAGCCCATGATCGAAGGCCGCTTCTTCGGCACCATGGCATTGACCGAGCCCCATGCGGGTTCGTCGCTGTCGGACATCCGTACGCGCGCCGAACCGGCCGGCGACGGCAGCTATCGCCTCAAGGGCAACAAAATTTTCATTTCCGGCGGCGACCATCCGCTCTCGGAGAACATCGTGCACATGGTGCTGGCCAAGCTGCCGGACGCCCCGCCCGGGGTGAAGGGCATCAGCCTGTTCATCGTGCCCAAGTTCCTGGTCAACGATGACGGCTCGCTGGGCGAACGAAACGATGTGGTCCTGGCCGGGCTGTTCCACAAGATGGGCTGGCGCGGTACGACCTCGACCGCGCTGAACTTCGGTGACAACGGCAATTGCGTGGGCTATCTGGTGGGCGAGCCGCACAAGGGCCTGTCTTACATGTTCCAGATGATGAACGAGGCGCGTATCGGCGTCGGCATGGGCGCGATCATGCTCGGCTACGCCGGCTACCTGTACTCGCTGAACTATGCTCGCGAGCGTCCGCAGGGCCGCCTCCCGGATGGCAAGAACCCGGCCTCAGCGCAGGTGCCGATCATCCAGCACACCGACATCAAGCGCATGCTGCTGACCCAAAAGGCCTATGTCGAAGGCGCCTTCGATCTGGGGCTGTACGCCGCACGCCTGGTGGACGAGCAACATACCGCGCCGAACGAGGACGACCGCAAACACGCCCACGAGCTGTTGGACCTGCTCACGCCCATCGTCAAATCCTGGCCATCGGAGTTCTGCCTCAAGGCCAACGAACTGGCGATCCAGATTCTCGGCGGTCACGGTTATACCCGTGAGTACCCGGTCGAGCAGTACTACCGCGACAACCGACTGAATCCGATTCACGAAGGTACCCACGGCATCCAGTCGCTGGACCTGCTGGCCCGCAAGCTGAGCCAGAACGGCGGTGCCGGCCTGCGGCAGCTGGTTGGTCTGATCCAAAGCACCTGCAAGCGCGCCGGAGCGTTCAGCTCGCTGGACTCCCTGCGCCAACCGCTGGAGCAGTTGCTCGCGCGCCTGACCGAAGTGACGCAGGCGCTGCTCGGCGACCTGATGGCAGGCAAGGTCAACCAGACACTGGCCAACTCGGCGCTGTATCTGAAGGTCTTTGGTCACACCGTAATCGGCTGGCGCTGGCTGGAGCAGGCGATCCACGCCGAACAGGGTCTCGCGGACGGCAACCCGGCGGACACGGACTTCTACCGCGGCAAACTGCAGGCGGCGCGCTACTTCCTGACCTGGGAGGTGCCGAGCTGCCATCACGAGCTTGCCATCCTCGCCAGCCGCGATGACACCTGCCTGGCCATGCAGGACAGCTGGTTCTGACGAAGCAGCGCGCCCGGCCCGGCAACTAAGTCAGGACCGCAGGGCACCCTACGCACATTCTATTTCGTGCTCCGCCGACACCAGGCTTTGGTGTCGGCGGGGCACGTCCGTCGTTCCACCGGCTTTTTTTGACAGCTCGCTAAATCAGCAGGTTAGAATCGCTGGCATGCACCCTGCATGACATCATGCGAGACTGATCTACGGAGCGCGCGCTTGGATATCGGCAACATCAACTACCTGTTTTTTATCGGTGCCCTGTTGGTTGCGGCCAGTATCCTGATGAGCTCACTGTCGACTCGCCTCGGCGTGCCGATTCTGGTGATATTCCTCGCGGTGGGCATGCTCGCCGGCGTCGACGGCATCGGCGGTATCGTCTTTGATGACTATTCGCTGGCCTTTCTGATCAGCAACCTGGCGCTGGCAATCATTCTGCTCGATGGTGGCATGCGCACCCGCGCCGCCACCTTCCGTGTCGCGCTCTGGCCGGCCTTTTCGCTGGCCACTGCTGGCGTAGTGGTGACCTCCGGCCTGACCGGTCTGGCCGCGGCCTGGCTGTTCCAGTTGCCGTTGATGCAAGGCCTGCTCATCGGCGCCATCGTCGGCTCGACGGACGCTGCGGTCGTGTTCAATCTACTCAACGGGCGCGGACTCAACGAACGGGTCGGCTCGACGCTGGAGATTGAGTCAGGCAGCAACGATCCCATGGCAATGTTCCTCACCGTCGCGCTGATCGACATGCTGGCCTCTGGCGAGACCGGCTTCGGCTGGGGTTTCTTTCTCAATCTGCTGCAGCAGTTCGGTATCGGCACCCTGCTGGGCCTGTTCGGCGGCTGGTTGCTGTTGCACCTGATCAACCGTCTCTCGGTCGCCGACGGCCTTTACCCGCTGCTGGCCGTGGCCGGTGGCATCATGATCTACGCGCTGTCCGGCGCCATCGGCGGCAGCGGCATTCTCGCGGTCTACGTCTGCGGTCTGCTCCTGGGCAACCGGCCCATTCGCAATCGCCACGGTATTCTGCACATGTTCGACGGCCTGGCCTGGCTCAGCCAGATCGGCATGTTCCTGGTACTCGGGCTGCTGCTTACGCCCAGCGAGTTATTGCCGATTGCCCTACCGGCGCTGGCGCTGTCGTTGTGGATGATCCTTTTTGCCCGGCCGCTGGCGGTATTCATTGGCCTGGCGCCGTTTCGCAGCTTCCATTTGCGCGAACGACTCTTCATATCCTGGATCGGTCTGCGCGGCGCGGTACCGGTGATCCTCGCGGTGTTTCCGTTGATGGCCGGTTTGGAGAACGCCCAGCTGTTCTTCAACGTAGCGTTCTTCATCGTGCTGGTCTCGCTGCTGCTGCAGGGGACGACACTGACCTGGGCCGCCAAGAAAGCCAAGGTCGAAGTGCCGCCATCGCCGTTGCCGATCTCCCGCACCGGCTTACAGATCCACACCACCAGCCAGTGGGAGATGTTCATCTACCGGCTGACCGCGAAGAAATGGTGCATTGGCGCTGCGCTGCGCGAATTGAAAATGCCGACCGGCACCCGCATCGCCGCGCTGTTCCGCGGTAAGGCCTTGCTTCACCCCTCCGGTAGCACGCGTCTGCAAGTCGACGACATTCTCTGCGTGATCGGCCACGAGGAGGATCTGCCAGCGCTCGGCAAGCTGTTCAGCGAGGCGCCACAGCGCGGGCGCGACATGCGTTTCTTCGGTGATTTCATTCTGGAGAGCGAGGCGCAGATGAGCGCTCTCGCGGCTCTCTACGGACTGAAACTGGGCGATGTGAACGGCGACCAGCAGATCGGTCAATTCATGGCCGAACGCGTCGGCGGCAAGCCGGTCGTCGGTGATCAGGTCGAGTGGAACGGCCTGACGTGGACCATCGCGGCGATGGAGCACGGGGAAGTACGCAAGGTCGGCCTGAAGTTTCCGGAAGGCAATCCGCCGGGCCCGAGTTTGCACTTCTGAGACGTGCCTCGCCGCATATAACGCGGGCTGAGGCGTTCCGATCTATGGACTCGCCTCGGCCATCCGCAGCCCTTAGACTCCGCACTCATTTCGTATTCCGATAGCACCCATGGCCCTCTTCCGAACCCTGCTGCTGGCGACTCTGTTCGTCATCGCCCCGTCTTCCGCCCTTGTTCAAGCCGCACCCACGGTGCCTGGCCTGCCTGGCAGCCAGGCTGGCGAAGCAGAAGCGCCGAAAGACGCGCAGCCCAGCGTTGATGAAAGCGCCCAGCGCCTCGCGGACCAAACCGAGACGGCCCAGCGGCGCCTGGACGAACTCAAGGCCGAGCTCGCCGGGGCAACCAAGGAAATCGCCGAATCGCAGCGGGAACTGACCAAGCTCAAAGGCAGCGACACCAGCGATCTACCCGCGAAACTGGCCAAGCTGACGGTTCCCGCGCTCGAACAACGGTTGGCCGAGCGCATCGAACAGCTGTCGGCTTGGCAAACGGCCCTGACAGCAGCCAACAGCATGATCATCAGCGCCCAGACGCGCCCTGAACGTGCGCAGGCGGACATCAGCAAGCACCAGACTCGCATCGACGAGATCAATAGCCTGCTCAAGGCAGGACGCGAAGGCGGCAAACCACTGAGTGACGAGCGCCGCGCACTGCTCGGTGCCGAGAGGGCCGCGCTCAAGGCGCAAATCGAGCTGCGCCGCAACGAGCTGGCCGGCAACAGCCTGCTACAAGACCTTGGCGTCGCCCGGCGCGATCTGCTGTCCGAGCGCATCGCACGCGCCGAGCAGGAAACCATGGCGCTGCAGACGGCGATCAACAACAAACGCCGCGAGGAGTCCGAGCAGACCGTCGCAGAGTTCTCGCTAAAAGCCGAGAAAGCCGGCTCCGACAAGCTGTTGCCCGCTGAAAGCGCCGAGAACCGCAAGCTCTCAAATTACTTGCTACGGGCTACCGAACGCCTCAACGACCTGACCCAGGAAAATCTGCAAACGCGCCAGCAGCTGGACACGTTGAACCAAGCCGACCAAGCGTTGGAAGAACAAATTGCCGTACTCGAGGGCAGCCTGCTGCTATCGAAGGTTCTCTACCAGCAGAAGCAGGCGTTGCCGCAGCTAAGCCTGGACAAGAATCTGGCCGATGAGATCGCCGACATTCGCCTGTACCAGTTCGAGCTGAACCAGCGTCGGGAGCTCAGCGGCAACGTTGAAGACTACGTCGATCAGCAGCTCGCCAAGCTTCCGCCGAACGAAGTCACGCCGGAGCTGCGCAGTGCATTGCTGGAGCTGATACGCACCCGCAGCGAGCTGCTCGACCGGCTGAACCACGAGCTCAACGCACTGCTTAGCGAATCGATCACTCTGCAGCTGAATCAACGCCAGCTTCAGACCAAAGCTCAGGCACTGCGCGAAACGCTGGACGAGCAGATGTTCTGGATCCCGAGCAACAAGCCGCTGGACCTGGACTGGTTCAAGAGCGTGCCGACGCTGCTGGATCGCCAGTTGCGTGCGATGCCCTGGGGCTCCGTGTTCGAGGCGCTCGGCGCCGGACTGCTGGAACGACCGCTGTTCTTCGTACCGCTACTGCTGGTGATCGGTTTACTGCTCTGGCGCCGCAACGCCATCAACGCCAAGCTCGATTTGCTCAGCGCCGACATCGGCCATTTCCGCCACGACAGCCAATTGCACACGCCGCTGGCGCTGCTGCTGAATCTCTTGCTGGCACTCCCCGGCGCGCTGTTCCTGGCACTTTGTGGCTACCTCCTGCAGATGGACGGGCGAGGACAAAACGTCAGCCTCGGTGCCGCCTTCTACCAGATGGCGCAGGCCTGGCTGGTGTTCTACAGCGCCTATCGGATGCTCTCGCCGAATCGAGTGGCCGAGACTCATTTTGGCTGGTTCCGCCCCCAGGTGGTCTTCCTGCGCAACGAGATTCGTCGCCTGGGGCTGGTCGTCATAGCCCTCGTAGCGGTCGTGGCCATTGCAGAACATCAACCAGGCAGCTTGGTCGACGATGTGATCGGCATTGCCGTGGTGCTGACCTGCTTCGCGCTGATGAGCTGGCGCCTGACGCGCCTGCTGCTCAAAGGCCCATCAAGCCAGAACGCCCCGCCAGTGCGGCGCATCATCGGTCTGTTGTTCAGCATGCTGCCACTGGCGCTGATCGTGGTCGTGGGGCTTGGTTATTACTACACCGCCCTTAAACTGACCGGCCGATTGATCGATACGCTGTATCTCTTGCTAGCCTGGGTCGTCATCGAGGCCGCGCTGATCAGAGGCCTGACCGTGGCTGCGCGACGCCTGGCATACAAGCGGGCCATCGCCAAGCGAGAAGCCGGTTCCGATGATGCCGGTGCAGCCAACGAAGGTGCGGCCGAGCCAGGTCTTGCCATCGAACAGGTCAATGAACAATCCCTGCGCCTGACCAGGCTGGCCATGTTCGGCCTGTTCTTCGTTGTGCTCTATTGGGTCTGGGCTGACCTGATCAGTGTGGTGTCGTACCTCGATAACGTCACCCTGTACGAATTCACCAGCGGCAGCGGTGAGACCGCCAGCACGTCTGCCATCACCCTGAACAACCTGCTCGGTGCACTGGCCACGGTCGTCATAACTTTCGCGCTCGCACGCAACCTGCCGGGCCTCCTCGAGGTACTTGTACTGTCCCGGATGCGCCTGGCTCAGGGCAGCGCTTATGCGACGGGTACCTTGCTCTCGTACACACTGGTTGGCATCGGCATTGTCACGACGTTATCGACCCTTGGCGTGAGCTGGGACAAGCTGCAATGGCTGGTCGCTGCGTTGTCGGTGGGCTTAGGCTTCGGCCTGCAGGAGATCTTCGCCAACTTCGTATCGGGATTGATCATTCTGTTCGAGAAACCGGTACGCATCGGCGACGTGGTAACCATTGGCAATCTGTCTGGAACAGTCAGCCGCATTCGCATTCGGGCGACGACCATTACCGATTTCGACAACAAGGAGATCATCGTCCCGAACAAGACGTTCGTGACCGACCAGCTCGTCAACTGGTCGCTCAATGACACCATCACCCGGGTCACGATTCGCATCGGCGTGCAGTTCGGCTCCGAGCTGGAAGAAGTGCGAAATCTCCTTTTCCAGGCAGCCCGGGAGAACCCCCGCGTGCTCAAGGAGCCTGAACCGCAGGTCTTCTTCCTCAACTTCGGCGAGAGCCGGTTGGAGCACGAGCTTCGCCTGCATGTGCGGGATCTTGGTGACCGCAATCCGGTTATCGATGAGATAAACCGACGTATCGATCAGGAGTTCCGCGTTCGCGGGATCGTCATCGCATTCCGTCAGCTGGACGTGCACCTGAAAAATGCGCCGCCGGGCCTGGAAATACCGCGGGCCGATCACAACGAAACGCCTCTTGGTGCGCCTGCCAACGGTCAGAGTTGAGGAACGCCCCGACAGGCAAGACCTCCAATTCAACGTGCCCTCGCCTGCGAGCGCTACATTTCAGGACCGCCCGGAGCCCCCGTGAAGACTCTCACCGAGCTGAATTTCGACAACCGCTTCGCCCGACTGGGCGACGTGTTCTCCACCGAAGTGACGCCGCAGCCGCTGGAGGCACCGCGCCTGGTGATCGCCAGCGAAGCGGCCATGGCGCTGCTCGGTCTCGATCCGGCAGTGGCTGACGATCCGTTGTTCGCCGAGCTGTTTTCCGGTCACAAACTCTGGAGCACCGCCGAACCGCGGGCGATGGTCTACTCCGGTCACCAGTTCGGCAGCTACAACCCGCGCCTGGGCGACGGTCGTGGCCTGCTGCTCGGAGAGGTGGTCAACGAGGCGGGCGAGCACTGGGATCTACACCTCAAGGGCGCGGGCAAGACACCGTACTCCCGCATGGGTGACGGCCGTGCCGTGCTGCGCTCCTCGATTCGTGAATTCCTCGCCAGCGAGCACCTACATGCGCTGGGCATTCCCAGCTCACGCGCGCTCTGTGTGACCGGCTCGGATACGCCGGTCTATCGCGAACGCCAGGAGCGTGGCGCCATGCTGCTGCGCCTGGCGCAAAGCCACGTGCGCTTCGGCAATTTCGAGTACTTTTACTACACCAAGCAACACGATGAACTGAAGCAGCTACTCGATCACGTCGTCGAATCCCACTTCGCCGACTGCCTCGAGCACCCCGAGCCTTACCACTCGTTCTTCCGCCAAGTGCTGGAGCGCACCGCCGAGCTGATCGCTTACTGGCAGGCCTATGGCTTCTGCCACGGCGTGATGAACACCGACAACATGTCGATCCTCGGCATCACCTTCGATTTCGGCCCTTACGCCTTCCTCGATGACTTCGATGCGCGCTTCATCTGTAACCATTCCGACGATGCGGGGCGCTACTCCTACGAAAACCAGGTGCCCATCGCGCACTGGAACCTGGCCGCCCTGGCCCAGGCCCTGACGCCCTTCGTCGCGGTGGAGCAGTTGCGCGAGACGATGAACCTGTTCCTGCCGATCTACGAAGCTGCCTGGCTCGACCTGATGCGCCGGCGTCTGGGCTTCCGGACCGCCGAGGAAGAGGACAAAACGCTGGTGCAGCGTCTGCTGCAGCTGATGCAGGACAGCGCTATCGACTACACGAACTTCTTCCGCGAACTTGGCGATCACGCACCCGAGCAGGCCCTGGCTCGGCTACGTGAGGATTTCATCGACATCAAGGCGTTCGACGACTGGGCCGCGGGCTACCTCCAGCGCACTCAACGTGAAGGGGACGACCAGACCGTGCGGCAAGCGCGCATGCAGGCGATCAATCCCAAGTACATCCTGCGCAACTACCTTGCCCAGCAGGCGATCGAAGCCGCAGAGGCCGGTGATTACGGTCCGGTACGCGAGCTGCACGCTGTGCTCAGTCATCCATTCGACGACCAACCGGGCATGGAGCGCTACGCTGAACGCCCGCCGGAATGGGGCAAACATCTGGAAATCAGCTGCTCGTCCTAACGTGACCTTTGCGCAAGATGCTGCGCAGCGCTCCGCCTGGCGGAGCGGTTTCCCCAGCCGCACGGCGCGTGGCCACTGGACTTATGCGGATATGTGCCAAATCCTGCACAGGTGCCGGCAGGATGTTGCTCAACTAAATGTGCGTCTTCCCGCAGCGCTCATCCTGCCCTTCTTGCCGTCTGCTACAAGGTATTGATTTTAAAAGGATTTGAACTTTCTGGCACGCACCTTGTAGTGACTCGTCTGCCATTCCGGCATTCACAAGGCAAGGAGAGCGTTCATGCCAACACCCGCGTATCTGTCCCTCGAAGGCACCAAGCAAGGCCTGATCACCGCAGGCACGTTTACCGAGGACTCGGTCGGCAATATTTTCCAGGAAGGACACGAAGACCAAATCCTGGTGCAGGCGTTCCAGCACCAGGTCATCATCCCGCGCGACCCTCAGTCCGGCCAACCCACCGGCCAGCGCGTGCACAAGCCGCTGATGATCACCAAGGTGTTCGATAAATCGTCGCCGCTGATCTTCAACGCCCTAACCTCCGGTGAGCGCCTGAACAAGTGCCGCCTGGAGTGGTACCGCACCTCGTCCACCGGCACCCAGGAGCATTACTTCACCATCGAGCTGGAAGACGCTGTGATCGTCGACGTGCAGTCGCGCATGCCCAACTGCCAGGACCCGAACATGTCCCACTTCACCCATCTGGAAGACGTGTACTTCACCTACCGCAAGATCGTCTGGACCCACGAAGTCTCCGGTACTTCCGGCTCCGACGACTGGCGCACCCCGATCGCCAGCTAAAGCGATCACCGCATCAATGACTTTGGCCGGGCACGTCCCGGCTGAAGCTTTTTTGCGAAGCAGTAATAGAAATTGAAACCGCGGCGAAACAATGCGCGACCCAGCGCACCGCAACGCCGTCGATGCGTGGTACATCAAGCCCCCGCATGCGCCCTGGCGCACACCATGGACGGATCCAGGAGGAACAAGGATGTTCGCCCCCGCCAATCAAAAGCACTTTTCCCTGCACATCGAAGGCATCGAGCATGACTTTCAAGTGCTCGAATTCAGCGGTAAAGAAGCCATCAGCCAGCCCTACCGCTTCGAACTGGAGCTGGTCAGCGAGCGTCCGGATCTGGATTTCGAAAGCCTGCTTCAGCAGTCCGCGTTCCTGACATTCGCCAGGGATGGTGGCGGCATCCACGGCCAGGTCTATCGCGCCGCCCAAGGCGAGTCCGGCGAACGCCTGACGCGCTACCAGCTGATCATTGTCCCGAGGCTTGCCTATCTGGCGCACCGGACCAACCAGCGCATCTTCCAGCACCTCTCGGTGCCGCAGATCATTGCCCAGGTCCTGGAGGAGCACGGCATTCTCGCCGGCGACAGTCATCGTTTCGACCTCGGTCCGGTGATCTACCCCGAGCGAGACTATTGCGTTCAATACGACGAAACCGATCTGCACTTCATCCAGCGCCTCTGCGAGGAAGAAGGCATTCACTACCATTTCCGGCACAGCGAATCCGGTCATATGCTGGTCTTTGGCGATGACCAGACGGTATTCCCCACCCTTGCGCCGGTCGCGTATCAGCAGGACAGCGGCCTGGTCGCCGACGAGCCGGCAATCAAGCGCTTCGGGGTGCGCATCGAAACCCGTACCGGCCGCGTCACCCGCCGTGATTACGATTTCGAAAAGCCACGCCTGACGATGGAGGCGGCGGTTCAGAGCGGCACTCAGCCCGACCTCGAGGACTACGACTACCCAGGGCGTTTCGTCGATCGCGAGCGTGGCAAACACCTGTCCCGCCGCGCCTTGGAACGCCACCGCCACGATTTCGAACTGGCCGTGGGCGATAGCGATCAGCCGAAGCTGGTCAGCGGCCACTTCCTCTCACTCAGCGATCATCCGCGCGGCGACTGGAATCAGCTATGGCTGCTCACCGAAATTCATCACGAAGGCAAACAACCGCAGGTACTGGAGGAGTCGGTCACCAGCGCGTCCAGCCTGCACGTTCCGACCCACCCTCCCCTCCGGGACGAAGGCTGCGGTGAAGGGGCTCTTGCCAGCCCCGATTTCCACCAAGGCTACCGCAACCACTTCACCGCCACGCCCTGGGCCGTCCCATTCCGTCCCGCGCTCGACCACCCCAAGCCACGCATCCTTGGCAGCCAGAGTGCGGTTGTCACCGGGCCAGCCGGTGAAGAGATTCACTGCGACGAATACGGTCGAGTAAGGGTGCAATTCTTCTGGGACCGCCACGGCCAAGCCGACGACAAAACCAGCTGCTGGCTGCGCGTTTCATCGAGCTGGGCCGGCGACCGCTACGGTGGCATCGCCATTCCCCGCGTCGGCATGGAAGTACTGATCACCTTCCTCGAGGGCGATCCCGACCAGCCACTGATCACCGGCTGTCTCTACCACAAGGAAAACGCCGTCCCCTACGACCTGCCGGCCAACAAGACCCGCAGCGTCTTCAAGACCCTGAGCACGCCCGGCGGGGGTGGCTACAACGAACTTCGCATCGAAGACCGCAAGGACGCCGAGCAGATCTACATCCACGCCCAACGCGACTGGGACGAGAACATCGAGCACGACCAGACGATCCGCATCGGCCACGAACGCCATGACACCGTCGAGGCCAACAGCTACAGCGAATTCCGCGCCGAAGAACACCGCACCACCCACGGCGACCGCCGCAGCGAAGTCAAAGCAGACGACCACCTGACCATCGGCAACAACCAACACGTGAAGATCGGCACCGGCCAATTCGTAGAGGCCGGCCAGGAAATCCACCTCTCCAGCGGCTTGAAAGTCGTCCTCGAAGCGGGCAGCGAACTGACCTTCAAAGCCGCCGGCAGCTTTATCAAGCTCGATACGAGCGGCATCACCATGGTCGGGCCGGTGATCAGGATGAACTCTGGCGGCAGTCCGGGTAAGGGGTCGGGGGCTGCGCCGGTCCAGCCGGGCGCGGTGGAATCGGCGGATGCGGATAAGGCAGGCGAGCTCCTAGTGCCTGCGCAGCGCCAAGCTTTATTACGAGCCTCTCCACGCTGTGAGATCTGCGAGCGAGCCAACCAGGAGGCCGGGGCATGAGCCGAGACTTCTTGCTCGTAGATGGTGTGCTCCGCCAGGACGCTCTGCAATGGTTTTATGCAGCAGGCGAGCATATCGAGGTCATCCCACTTTACAACGGCACCCGCTGGGACGGCGTCAAAGAAATCGGCCCAATTCTGGTAGGGCTAGATACGCATTCATCATTGCTCGATGAATGGCAACACAACCCTCTTCTTCAGCGTCAGGCCAGCAGGCTACAGAGTTCAGCACCGCTGAACGATGTCGCCGATCACCTGAGCCAGTACATCACCGTCACGGACGACTTTGGTAGCTACAGCCTCTTCCGTTTCGCTGACCCACTGGTGACCTCTTACTGGTTGAACAGCTATCCCTCGTCCGCTTATCAAAGTCTGTTGGGCCCCATCGGTGAATGGCTCGTTCCACTATCCCCTCCAAGGTGGGCGCCCTCGGTAGCAGTCGAATGGCACTCCTATCGTCCGCAACCACACAGTCCGACATTAGAGGGCAAACTCAACCACCTCGCCGATGACCAGGTTCAGGCCCTAGAACAGGCTTATCGGCGAAGCTTCAAGGAACGCCTCTACGACTGGTTGAACGAAGACTATCCACAAACCTTATCAAGCCTTGCCGAACAAGAGCGAGATCTATGGTTGGAACAGCGTCTGCTAGATGCCGAAGCCTGGGGGCTGGTCAATGAACAGAGTATTGCGATCTGGGTCGAGCGCTGCGCCTGCTGGGGAGACGACTTCGCCACACGCCTCGATAGCCCCTACCAAGCTTGGCTAGCCAAGGTGCCAGACGCCCAGGAACTGCCTCCAGAGCGACGTATTCAAGCTCTGGATGAAGATTGCCTTACCGGCTAAAGGAACGGATTTCCATGAGCACGACAACTTCCGACAAAATGCTGCAACAAGCCAAACGCAATCAGGCCTTCGAGGACAAGCCCGCCAATGCGAACGGCCAGTGCCCGTTGAAAGCGGGTGAAATTGCGATCCATCCCGTTCGCTATGCGATAGATGAGTCACCGGCACGCGGCAGTGCCCAAGGTCCAAACCCGCTGCCAAAAGGCTGGTCCAGCAGCAACCTGCCGAAGCTCAAGACGCGTAGTTATACCCTGCGTCAGCTCCGTGACGGCTGGCTTTATGTGTGGAATGAAACTGATCGCACCCTTCACGAATATCAGGTGAATGGCCACCAATTCACCCGCCATCAATGGGGTAGCGCACAGCTGGGCAAGGATGAGCGAAACAACCCCGGTGACAGCCAACCTTATCTGCTTTACCCAAAGCGCAGCCGCCTACTCATTGCCTACGCCCCCGTGCAGTGGACCTGGCGCCTGTGCGAAAAAATGCGCAGCAACCCGCAGGAGCAAAAGCGCTGGATGCGCGTGCTTAACCTGCCGCAATACTGCACCCAGATGCAGGCAGCACATGCCGCTCCTATCCGCGAAATAGGCAGCGCGGTCGCCGATATCCTGGCAGGAGGAGAAGCCCCGACCTTCAAGAGCTGCCTGGTGGCGGCGAACAAAGATGATTCGTCCCGCCCCTGCAAAAAGCCGATCGACCAGGCTCTCATACTCGGCAGCGTACCCGATCAGGACAGTGCCCTCTTCGTTGCTCTGGACGATCCCATGGCCATCGTCGATGACCTGGCCATGAATCTGCAGGGCCGCTGGCTGGAACTGGCAGCAGCAGACAAACAGCACGCCAACAAGATCAATAGCGCTACGCTCATTCAGGGGCTTTGCGGCGTCAAACTAGACCCCTTCATGCCCAAATCGGTATCGACTAACCCAAGCCGCAAGCAAGCTTTCATCAAAGACGCTCACAGCCTGCTCGATAGCGAAGCGCAGCTACTCAATCACAGCGGCAGTGACGCGACCCTGACACTCAAATCGCTGCAAGTGCAGCGGGTTCAACAGCAATTTCGCACGAATTGGGGTAACCCACCGTCGGGGCCTAAATGGCGCGCACTGGTAGAAGAATGGCAGCAGAAAAAGATCTGGCGCGAGGACGTTCGCTTCGATGAGGCCTGGAGTTATCTGCAAGAGCGCGCCGATGAAATGGAGCGCCTCAATACCCACATCCAACGCAGCGAAAGCGACCTGCTCGCCTGGCTGAAAAGCTTTAGTCCGAAAGCGGAAGAGGTTTTCTATGACCCCTGCCACCCGCAGCAATCGACCGATCTGCTGGACACCATGGCCAACCTTTACGAGCAATTGGGCGCGAGCGACACGGGCAAGCAATGGCTCTGCGAGCAGTACGGCAAACCCACTACGCTGGCAGGCCTGGCGCTGTTCAATTTCAGCGCCGAGCTTTCCGCGCTGATCGACAAGATCTCCACCAACTTCACCACCTACGGCACCATCGACAATCAGGGGCGGCAGGGCGACGGCAGCGGCCAGGCTCACGGCGGACTCTCCGACATCACTAGCGAAGTCAGCCGTGCCAACGAGGTGAAATCGGTACTTGACCTGCCGAGCGTACAAGCTAGCAACCTGTACAAGAGCCTTTCCGAACCCGGCAAGCGTGCCTTCGAGACCTTGCGCAACGTAGTGGGGCAAAAAGCCAAGGACAGCTGGAACCTGATGGCCTTTGTTCTGTTGCCTGCCTTGAGCACGAAATTTGCGCCCAAGGTTCGAATCTTTGCCTTCAGCGTCACCCAAGTCTTGGTCTCTACGGAAATCTCCACGCAGACGCGTTTGATTCTGGATCCCGAGTTCGCGAAGAAGAACCGTCAATGGCAGATGCAGGTTGCCCAGCTCGAAAAGAACATCAAGGGCCTGCAACGCACTCTTTCTCTACCCGGTAAAGGCCCCGACAAACGCTCGGCGCGCATACAGTTGCTCGGGCTGGAACAAAAGCGCGAGACGCTGAACCTGCAACGGCCTAATGAGGTAATCGGTAGCGTCGTCACCGAAACCAGGATCACCAAGGTACAAACCCGCCAAGTAAACATGTGGCTTGCGACACTGGGCCAGTCAGAGCTGCTCGATCAGTTGCAGCTCAAAGCAAGAAGTTCGGCAGGCTATGCAGCCCGCAGCCGTCAGTGGATAAACCAAGAGCTCGGCGGCAGTTTGCCCGTGCTGGTCGCAGGGCTGAATATCTGGAACTTCATCAATAGCCTGGACAAGGCACGCAATGACGGCATTTTCCGTGAGGATGAGCTGCGCACGGTCGGCGCCAATGCCGCCTATACCGCCAACGCACTGATGGCGCTCTGGACGGTGCCGGCGTGGAACAAGTGGGCCAAGCTTGAAAAAACAATTGGCCGGAATACCACTCAACTTGCAAAAGCAGGTGTGAGGGCTTGGCTTAAAACGGGCGAAGTTGAAGCCTCATTGCTGGCTCGGCAGTTGGTTTTACGCACCATGGGCATGGCTGCATTCGGCGCCATCGCTGCGGGAGTAGAGGCCTGGCAGGTTTACAAAGATATCGCCAAAACGACCAGCAAAACCGAGAGTTTAGCTTTAAGCGTGAAATTCTACACATTGACTGCAATGGCAGGGCTGGCAGGAGCACAATTAATAGGCAGCGCCTTGGGCTTCTGGTTCGGTTTTGCCTGGGTCATGTCCAACCCGGTGACCATCATCATCGCGTTACTTGGCGTGATCTACCTGATCGCCAGCATGGTTGCCAACCAATACAAGCGCGAGGGTCTACGGCTCTGGTTGTATCGCAGCAGTTGGGGAAAATCTCCCACCTGGACGCACAGTGACGAGCATCATAAGGAGGAACTGCGCACCCTGAAAGAAATCTGCCTGCGCCCCAGCCTGGCGGCTCGCGCCTCCACCTTGACTTACTACGGGCGTGGCCCACGCATCTATACCGGTTTCTGGCTACAACTCCTGCTACCGTCCGAACTGGCGGGAACAAGCGTAAAACTGCAACCGGCCATGGTCGACAGCGGCTGGTTTTCCGATAGCCTGATGCAAGGCATGGCAGACAAGTTCTACGACCAGCTCCTCGAAGGCCACTGGGCGCCCATCGACCAATTTGGTCAACCACCTGCGCAGCGCCCCAATGGGCCACTGCCTGGTGACACCCTCTACCCCGAGGGCACACAACACCGCCTCTGGCAAACCTGGATCGCCTACCAGCGTCCCCCCGCGCTGGAGCTGGAAGTTCGCTACCCGGAGCAGATTCTGGAACGCGCCAACGGCCAGGGCTATATGTTCCGCGTGGATATAGGCATCTCGTCTTCCGAGGCGGACCTGAAAAGCGATGCTTTCAGCAAGGAACCTGTTGCCGATATGGTGCTCTCTTCACAAAGTACCCGCTTGCTACCCTTGCACGTGCCACATACGAGTAAATGATTTATTTATGATCAATGCATTCACCAGATGCCTACATGCTCTTAACTGGAATAAGCGCATTGAGCTTCCACGCCGCCACCAATGGAAAAACGCCAACAAACCTGCCTTATTGGAGTGGAGTGTAGAAGCAAGGCCCTACAATACAAAAGTCGCAAATATTATGTTTTTCTCTCTCTTAACAATTATAACTCTAGTATTTATTGGCATCGCCTACAACATTGCCGCTCAGTCATTACTTGAGAAATTCATGGGAGTTCCATTTTACCTATTGACAATGGGGGGATATACACCATGACACATCAGAAAACAAAATTTTCTTATCGCCTAACTGAGGAGTGCATAGAGACCTGCGAATGGAAATCCCCCAGCAAGCGCTGGATGATCGTCTTGAAATGGCTGACGGCTATCTCCGCTATCGCCGTTCTATTCGTTGTCGCACTTGCCCCATCGGCCTTTTGGATAGCACTCGCCGGGCCTGGCGGCATGGGCTTGCTTTATCTAGGCCTGGCTAACTCAAAGCAATTCCAAGAAATGCACGGTCTCTACAGACACAATGTATTTACCTGGGACGAAATAAAGCACATTTACATAGACAAATCACGTCACCTAATCAGCTTGGAATATGAGTGGCTCAACGAGAATCTCAACAAGACACTGCCGTGGTGGACATATATTTTCTGTCACGAAAAAGATTTTGAAACCACTGCTGAAATCATACTTTCAAAAAACACAGACACCCCACACACACGTAAAAAAATAGAGGTCTTACAGTTTTAAAAAATCAATAGAAATCCAATACCGATATGGCGCTATTTTCACAAAACACCTGGCTGTTCCCTTTGTAGGTGCCACATACGAGTGAATGATTGCTTATGAGTAGTACCTTGAACAAACTTATCCAGACTCTTCCCTGGAAGCAGCCCATAGAACTTCCAGACGACCATCGGTGGAAACATGCTAATCAACATGCGTTGCTAGGGATGGTCTGAAGTAGTCAGGTATTTCTGGCTGACTCCAGCCCTTGCCGATTTCAAAACGGTGATTCGGCTAAAAAACGATCAAATCATCCCCTCTTTCCGGATTTATAGCCGGCG
>NZ_QORI02000010.1 GCF_003325755.1 Pseudomonas sp. SST3
CGTAATCGAAGAGCTGATCAGCCAGGATTATGAGCTCCCTGCGTACTCGACCCTGAATGATCTCGCTGAGCGAATTCATGCCGAATCCCAAGAGGCAATATTCAACCTCGTAGTAACCAGAACGCCAGTCGAGGTGATCCACAAGTTAAAGGATCTGCTCGACACTGATTTCGGCCGACGCCAGAGCGACTTCAATGCGCTGAAGCAGGCGCCCAAGAAGCCATCTCGCAAGCACTTGGAGGTGCTGATCGATCATCTGGCTTGGCTCGAGAGCTTCGGGGATCTGGGTGCCATTTTTGAAGGAATAGTCGACACCAAGATCCGTCACTTCGCTGCCCAAGCCGCGGCGTCGGACGTAGCCGAGTTGAAGGACTGCTTACTGCCGAAGCGCTACACGCTGATGCTGGCCTTAATCTACCGCATGCGCGTGCGGACCCGGGATCATATGGCCGAGATGTTCAGCCCCGCGCGCCGAACGCCATTCATTTAACGCATGCGTCCTCGCTTATTCCCGCGAGAATTCCACAAGCCTTAACTTCCCGCCCATCGTTGCAATTTGCCCGCAGCGAAACGAGTTGTCGTTCCAGTGATTGCAAAGCGGCTATCTGAGACCTGACTTGAGAAATGTGATCATCAAGCAAGGCATTAACGGCCGCACAAGGCCGGCCAGGGTCATCTTGGTAACTTTGGAGTGCATGAATTTCTGGAAGTGAAAGATTCAGAATTCGGCAGCGTCGGATGAACGCTAGCCGCTCGCCATGCTTCTCGTTGTAAACCCGATAGGGGTGATGCCGAGATAACGGAAAATCAGGACATATGGCGCATGTCGTTGATATAAACGTAGATTTATCGCCATGTACCATCCTGTCAGCGTCATGCCTCTAAGCGTCTATGCTGTTTATTCTTGCCTGCTTGGGGGTTAAACGATGGCTGCATTGGAAAGGACGGCGTATCCACGACTAGCAACCACTCTTAGAGGTAAGGACTTACTCCACAGCTACTCGCTTTCCCGAGTTGAGCTTGAATGGATTGCCAAGACAGCCCGGAGCCCTGCTCTGTCCCTTGGGCTTGCAATCCAGCTCAAAGTCTTCCAAGAGCTCCATTACTTTCCTCATCTAGACGAGGTACCTTCGGAAATCCTCGGCCACATCAGGGACGCGCTTGGCTTAGGCCCTCGCATCACTCCGCATTATGCTAATCCGCGTACTTTATATAGGCATCAGGCGGCTATTCGTGAGCACCTTCAAATCAAGGCCTTCTATGGTAGTGAAGCGCTAAGCATAGCTCTCCGACTCGCGCATGAGTCTGCCGAGGTACTCGACCAGCGGGCGGATATTATTAACGTGCTGATCGGCGAGTTACTACAGCGTAATTACGAACTTCCGGTCTATTCCACGCTTAATGACGCTGCTGAAGATGCTCTGGTTGCAATGCAGGGACGGTTATTCAATCTCGTTGTAGCCCGAGCGCCAATCGAGGCGATCGACAAGCTGAAAGAGCTGCTCGACACGGATTTTGGGCGTCGTCAGAGCGACTTCAACGCACTCAAGCAGGCTCCCAAAAAGCCCTCCCGCAAGCACCTGGAAGTGCTGATCGACCACCTGGCGTGGCTAGAGAGCTTCGGGAATCTGGATGCTATTTTTGAAGGAATCGTCGATACCAAGATTCGCCACTTTGCTGCCCAAGCTGCGGCATCGGACGTGTCTGAGCTGAAGGACTGCTCACTGCCGAAACGCTACACCCTGATGCTGGCCTTGATCTATCGGATGCGCGTGCGGACTCGGGATCATCTGGCCGAGATGTTTATCCGCCGGATATCGACGATCCACAAACGCGCCAAGGAGGAGTTGGAGCAAATCCAGGCACGGCAACGTCAGAAGTTAGAGCACCTGGCAGCAACTTTGGATGGGGTTGTGCAAATTCTCGTTCAAGAGCCGGATGACCACGAGGCTGGCAGCCTGATTCGGGAATACCTATCACCCGACGGCAATCTGGATCGATTGCGAGAGACCTGCGCCGAAGTGCAAGCCACTGGAGGAAATAACTATCTGCCTCTGATCTGGAAGCACTTCAAGTCCCATCGCTCCTTGTTGTTCCGTCTCAGTCATCTTCTCCAACTGGAGCCAACGACTCAGGATCGGTCACTGGTTCAGGCGCTTCAACTGATCCAGGACAGCGAAAATCTACACCGCGAATGGATCGACGAACACGTCGACGTGTCCTTTGCGTCAGAGCGTTGGGTCAAAGTTGTGCGCCGTTCTGCCACCGAAGGACCGCCGACCAACCGACGCTATCTAGAAGTCTGCGTATTCTCCTATCTAGCCAGTGAGCTGCGCTCGGGTGACATGAGTGTGCTGGGGTCGGAATCTTTCGCCGACTATCGTAAGCAGCTGCTCCCCTGGAATGAATGTCTTCAGCGACTACCTGCCTACTGCGAAAAGGTGGGACTGCCAGGCACGGCGAAGGAGTTTGTTGCTTCCCTCAAGGCCCAGCTGGAGGAAACCGCGCAGCAGCTGGATGACAAATTGCCCTCTTGCCGAGGTGACGTATCGATCAACGAAGCCGGCGAGCCGGTGCTGCGCCGAGTGACAGCACGAGACATCCCGCCTTCGGCCATCTCGCTACAGACAGCGCTTATCCAGCGCATGCCGGCCAGGCACGTGCTCGACATCATGGCCAACATCGAGCACTGGATTCAGTTCACGCGGCATTTCGGACCAATGTCCGGCAACGAGCCGAAGCTCAAAGAACCGGCCGAGCGTTACCTGATGACCATCTTCGCGATGGGCTGCAACCTCGGTCCCAACCAGGCAGCTCGGCACCTTGCGGGGAACGTGACCCCGCACATGCTCTCCTATACGAATCGCCGCCATCTCTCGCTGGAGAAGCTGGACAAGGCCAACCGCGAACTGGTGGAGCTCTATCTCCAGCTGGACTTGCCCAAGGTATGGGGTGACGGTAAGGCGGTGGCAGCGGATGGCACCCAGTTCGACTTCTATGACGACAACCTCTTGGCCGGGTATCACTTCCGCTACCGCAAGATGGGTGCCGTGGCCTATCGGCACGTGGCAAACAATTACATCGCGGTCTTCCAGCACTTCATCCCACCAGGCATCTGGGAGGCGATCTATGTGATCGAGGGGCTGCTCAAGGCGGACCTCAGCGTCGAGGCCGACACGGTGTATTCCGATACGCAGGGACAGTCTGCGACGGTCTTCGCCTTTACCCATCTGTTGGGCATTAATCTAATGCCGCGGATTCGTAACTGGCGCGACCTGGTGATGTGTCGACCAGATCGCGGGCTTTCCTACAAGCACATCAACCGCTTGTTTACCGATACGGCCGATTGGCAAATGATCGAGACCCATTGGCAGGACCTTATGCAGGTCGCCTTGTCGATCCAGGCTGGAAAGATTTCCTCGTCCATGCTGCTGCGCAAGCTAGGTTCCTACAGTCGGCGCAACCGCCTCTATCATGCTGCGCAGGCGCTCGGTGCTGTGGTGCGGACAATCTTCCTGCTCAACTGGATCAGCAGCCGTGAGCTGCGCCAGGAGGTGACCGCCAATACGAACAAAATTGAGTCGTACAACGGCTTTTCCAAGTGGCTGTCCTTCGGCGGCGACGTAATTGCCGAGAATGATCCGGATGAGCAGCAGAAGCGCCTGCGCTACAACGACATGGTGGCCTCATCAGTGATCTTGCAGAACACCGTAGACATGATGCGCATCCTGCAGAAACTGGCCCGCGAGGGGTGGCAGTTCACCGATGAGGATGTGTCCTTCCTCAGTCCCTACCTGACTAGCAACGTCAAGCGCTTCGGCGAGTTCAACCTCAAGCTCAACCGACCGCCGGAGCCTTGGATCAAGGACTCGGTGTTTCAACAAGCCGCCGGCTCGCTGCGGGTGATCACTCCCCGCCAGATCGATATCGAGAAAGCCTTATGATCAACCTTCCTACCGCATCCTTTCGCATTACCCCCTATGGAGAGGTGGACGCTGTGGCGTTGGAAAATCTACGCGACGGCTTCGACACGTCGCAACTACTCCGACTGGTTGATCGATTGGACTCCTGTCTGGCCGAACTGGGTGGAATCACCGCCATGCGCGATGAATTGCTGAATTTGCATGCGATGGCGCTGACGCTAGTCGAAGGCGCCGTACCGACAGTCCCTGCTGAGAATATCCGTATCTGGGAGGTGGCCGAATCGTTGAGGCTAGATCTTGAAGCGCTGAGCTCCTGGATTCGCGATGCCCAGTTGACGACCGCACCGCTGAGAGGTCTTGCTCCGGACGGCGGTGCGTAATTGTGTGCGCAAGGCAATGCGGCGGTGACGCATACGCTGTGCGCCAAATGAAAGGCCGCTCGAAGGCGGCCGGAGGGGTGTCGCACGGATGAGCCTTAGGCTAGCCCCAGCAATTGGTATTTTCGCGAGCTGCTCTGAGGATATCCGAACAGAAAAACAAACACGCTCTTACGGCCAAAGCCGAACCTTTGCGGAATAACGCAAAGTCTTGGCAGGGCAATGAATATACCTGCGCTCACACCATATAGCCGATATCGGATGCGCCGGTGGGATAGGCAAACATCGTCGACTTGATGTCGTCGGCGGTAAGTCCATGACGGATCGCCAAGGCAAACAAATTGATCACTTCATCGACATTTGGCCCCACCAGATGCGCGCCAAGTATCCGGCCCGATCCTTCTTCTACCAGCACCTTAAAGCCATAAACCGACTCGGCGGCCTGACGCGCGGTGAACCAGCCGGAGGCCTGTTCACTTTTGAGGTTGAATTTCAGGCCTTGCTCACGCGCCTGCGCCTCGCTCAAGCCGACGCTCGCAATAGGCGGGATCGTGAAGGCCACGCTTGGAACCCCCTGATAATTGGGCACACGGTGATTGCCTTCCAGCAAATTCGCCACAACCACCTTGGCGTCATGGCTCGAAACCGGCGTCAACGGCGGGCCCATCTGCGCGGCATCGCCGGCAGCATAAACGGCCGGGTTGGAGACGCTTTGCAGGTATTCGTTGAGCTTGAGCTTCCCACCTTCCGTAGCGACTCCGGCAGCCTCAAGATTCAGGGCGTCAAGATCGGGGGCGCGTCCGGCGGCATGGATCACGCAGTCGGCCTCGAACTGCAGCTTTTGCCCGCCGCTGGACGCCTGCACCCTGTAACCCTCACCGATCTTCTCAATGGCTTCGACCTGTGTCTCGGTGTGCACCTGGATACCAGCCTCCTGGAACGAGGCCATCAGCCAACCGACCAGTTCCGGCTCAAAGTGTTTCAGCATCTGGGCACCATGCTGCAGAACCACCACCTCTGCACCCGCCCGTGCCGCAAGGTGCGAAAACTCCGCCGCGATATAGCCGCCGCCGACCAGCACGATCTTTTTCGGCAGTTTTTCCAGGGTCAGGAACCCTTCGTTGCTGATCAAATACTCCTCACCGGGAATGCCCAGCGGGATCGGCTCTGCACCCGAAGCGATAAGGATGTTCTCCGCCTCGAGTGACTGGCCTTCGACATCGAGCGTATTGGGACCGGTGAACCGGGCGCGCCCATGGTAGGTATCGATGCCCTTGTCGGCGTAGCGGCGTTCCTGCTTTTCTGGGACCGGATCGGTAAAGCTGCGCTTGAAGCCCATCAATTCCGGCCAGTCGATGCTCACCTCGCCGGTGACACCTTTACCATGCATGCGCCGGGCATGATCCAGCGCGTGGGCGCCGTTGATCATCATCTTTTTGGGATCACAGCCACGCAGCGCACAGGTCCCGCCAAAAGGTCGGAAGTCGATGACGGCCACTGTGCGGCCGGCTTGCCGAACCCGCATTGCAGCCCCCATGGCTGCTGTTCCCGCGCCAATAACGATAAGCCCGTATTGTTTGGTCATGGATTCGTCCTCTCAGTGGTTGAGCGTGGGTATGCCTGTAACAGCTCCTGCGGATCCAGAATGGATCGCCTGGACTCAGATTCTGCCGGCGCGTCGTGGGGGGCGTGCCACAAAGCCTGTCGGTGCAGCATGAGCTCAGCGGCTCGTTTCGAACGGTCAGCATGAGTTCCGCTGAGCGATTCGGCCCCGCCTTCCTCATGGAGCCGCAAGTGGATAGCACTATTAATCAAGGCCAGATGAGTAAAGGCTTGTGGGAAGTTGCCAAGGAAGGCGTCGGTCATCGGGTTGATTTCTTCGGCGTAGAGCCCTACGTCATTGGCTTTGGTCAAAAGCCGCTCGAACAACGTACGCGCCTCCTCGGCACGGCCGCAGATCAGCAGCGCATCAACCAGCCAGAAGCTGCAGATTAGGAACGCGCCCTCGCCACCCGGAAGACCGTCCTCAGTGAGGTAGCGGTGGACGTAGTCACCCACACGTAGTTGTTCCTCCACCGCTTCCACTGTGCGCGCCAGCACTTCTGGCTCTAGGGGCATACCCAACAAGGTAACGAGCAGAAGCGCCGCGTCGAGATCCGGATAACCGAAAGCCTGCACCAGGTGCCCGCCACTGGGATCGACTCCCCGCGTTGAAACAGCCTCCAGAATTTCTGCCCGCGCAGCATCCCAAACTGGATTGGGGCCCAGCAGACGCAGCGCCCGGTCGAGTGCTACCCACGCCATCGCCTTGCCGTGAACGTGAGGGCGAGGTTCGCCGCGCATTTCCCAGATTCCCTGGTCGGACTCGTGCCAGTGTTCGGCTACGTGGTTGGCCATTTCCCGAATAATCGTTTCCAGTGTGGAATCAACGGGACCACCAAGGGCCTGGTAGATCAGCGCCCAATCGGCAAGTTCGCCATAGATGTCGACCTGTTTTTGGGTGTAAGCGGCGTTGCCGACCCGTACCGGAGAGGCACCGTCATGGCCTTCCAGGTGATCGAGCAGGCGTTCATCCAGTTCCGCCTCGCCGGTAATGCCGTACAGGATCTGCAGTTCAGGCAGCGTTTGCACGCAGCACAGCCCCAGATATTCGCAATACTTTCGTGCTTCACCGCCATAGCCGAGCGCGGCCAACGCTTGAAGTACGAATGACGAGTCGCGCAACCAGGAAAAGCGGTAATCCCAATTTCTGACGCCTCCGGCCTCTTCAGGTAGCGAGGTGGTCGGCGCTGCCACGATCGCTCCGGACGGCGCGAAGCTCAGGGCTTTTAAAACCAACGCACTGCGCCTCACCATGTCATCGTAAGGGCCTTGATAACAGCAGCGCTTGCACCATTGTTCCCAAAAAGCGCGGGTTATCGCCTGCAACCGGTCGACCTGGGCCAGGGGGGCACGGGCGGCATCCGATTCCGGGGCGATAACAAACGCTCTCCGTTCGCCAGCCTCTACTGTCAACACCGTGTCCAGCATCGGAGCTCCAGCAGCCGGTGCCGAATCGCAAAAGAGTATCGGCGCTTCGCTGTCCTGGCTGAAACCTCGATCAAATGCCTGCACGGCGCTTCGATACTCAACGCGAAGCTCGCTGCGCCCCTCCAGGCCCTCCACGACACGCACTAACCAGCCTGGCGCGTTGAGGGCGACATAATCTGCCTCGTCGGCCGTTGGGTCACGCCCTACCGGCATGAAATCGGTCACGGCGACTCGACCGCTTGGCGTGGTGAATACGGTGCGCAGCATATTGGTGTCCGGCACGTAGGCCCGCTCGACAGCGGTTTTTTGGGTGGGATGAATCAGGAAAAACGCACCCTTGTTTATGTCGAGCAGGCGCCACAAGCTAGGCTCGGCATCGAAACGACCGAGACAGCACCAATCGATGCTGCCGTTGGTGCCGACGAGCGCGGCACCATGGCAATCGCCGATCAGGGCGTAGTCCTTGATCGGCTGATATTTCTGGGTTCTTATCGGCTCGTCTGGCGCGTTTGGCTTTGCTGCACCCATGTTTAGCCTCCTTCCCGGAACGCTGGGTAGAGCAGCATGCCGCCATCGATAAACAGCGTTGTGCCGACGACGTAGTCGGATTCATCCGAGGCCAACCAAACGGTAGCCTTGGCGACATCCTCGGCCTCACCGATTCGCCCGTAGGGGATCAGCTTCAGTAATTTTTCTTTGGCCTCTTCGGTTTCCCACGCGTCCTGATTGATCGGCGTCTTGATCGCTCCAGGCGCGATAGCATTGACGCGAATTTTTTCGGGCGCCAACTCCTGCGCCATGCTTTCCATGAGTAACTTCAACCCGCCCTTGGCGGTGGCGTAGTTCACATGCCCGGACCAGGGAATCGCCTGGTGCACGGAGCTGGTAAAAATGATTTTACCCAGCGCTGGTGAACGCTCTGGATCGAGGCCTTGATGGCGAAAGCGGCGCACCGCCTCTTGAGTGCAGACGAACTGTCCGGTGAGATTGACTTCGATAACCTTACGCCAGTCGTCCAGTGTCATTTCGGTGAACGCAGCATCACGTTGGACCCCGGCATTGGCGACCACTATGTCGACGCCACCCAGCTTTTTCTCAAGCGCGCCAAACAATCTTTCACAATCTTCAGGCTTGGAGACATCCGCCTGCACCGCAAACGCCTTACCGCCGCGGTGGGTGATATCCGCCACCACCCGTTCGGCCTCTTCCTGGCTGGAGCGGTAGTTAACTAAGACCACCGCGCCTGCGTCGGCAAGCGCGCAGGCGATGGCCCGTCCGATCCCGGAGCTTGCCCCGGTTACCAGGGCTCGTTGCCCTGCCAGCAATTTTTCGGTCATAGAACCTCCATTCAGACGGTGGCTTTGGCAGGCCGCCGCTCGTTAAGAAGGGCACCACGGACACGCGCTTCCATGATCGGTTTCAGCGCGGTGGTTTGCCTTCGTTATCAATCGGGTTGTCTTCAGTGGCACAGGTGAGTCCCGATGAACAGCGGCCCTCGTTGCGGGGACAGGTTGCACAGCCGCGCTTGAGATACCAGATGAAGCCAATCACACCGACCACGGCAAATAGCCCACCCATCACAGGCCAGCTCGGCACCAGAAAAGCCAGTGATACTCCTGAAAGCAAAAGCAGCGGAATGCCGCAGCACAGCAGATGCAGCCCTGCGAAGGCCGCTATGAGCAGTCTGGAATCGCCAGTCTTTCTGTTTTTCATATATCCCGATCCGGTTTGACCATTGTTCGGGCGAGGAGCTGTCGCTTCCCCATCCACTTGCCGTGGGCCGCATTCGCGTCTTAACCACAGGCCATCATCCGTAACGGGTAATGGCAGGTTGTGCTTCGAGGAATTGCATTTTCTCCGCCATCACAATCGCAGCCAAATGCCAACGATTCGCACGGTGGTAATTGCGCAGAAACGCATCTCGAACATCGGCGCGGTGACTGAGGACAGCCCCATGGTTCCAGCGATTCATGAAAGCCTCCACGCTGAATACATGACCAACCATGATCATGCGGTCGTCGATCGCGTCCGTATCCAGACGGCCCAACGACTCGGTACTTTTCGCGTCGTGCACGGCGTTGTAGGGCGCAGGAAGTGCATAATCGCCCTGTTCGAGCAAGACCTTCAGTTCCGTCAGATTGGGCTCACAGACGTCATGCCGATAGGTTTCCATGGACTGGCGAAGCTTTGGGTTCTTCAAGGTCTGAATATAGAGATTGCACTGTCCCATGCAGACCCATTCCCGAAGATAGCCTTGGGAAACGGCGTAATATTCGCTAGCGTCCAGTGTTGTGCGGTTATTGCGGGTCGACTCGTACAGTTTTAGTGGCTCGTCGCTGTAGGGAGTGCGGCCATACTCCTCGCCAATTACGATTTGCGGCTGCTGATCGCCGCCCTCGGTACTACCCCCCATCAACCGGCTCGCTGCTTTCTCAAGGATGTTTTGATCATGCGGCTTACCATGTATTTGGTCGCTCATTGAAATAACCTCCGCTTGGCTCATGATCCAGCCGTTGTTTCGCTTGCTAATCGCCCCTCAAAACCGAGAGGCAACGATTGTTCTTTTACTGATATCAACGAACATAGGGCGTTCAGCGTTAGTAACGTACCAACGTACGGCTATAACCTGCCGAAGCATCCCGAAACACCCAGGCAAACCACCGGGCAGACTCCAAACCGCACACCTGCTACCAAGCACGCGCAGGTCACCGGCTCGGCGTCGAAGCGACTAAAACAGACCAGGCGATTGAACCGTCGCGCGCCGCCAGACAACGGAACATGCCAGCCACCGGCGGATAATCCCGGGCCAGGCGGTAACACGGCTACGGTACTGCTAGGCCGCTTATGAAAGCGGCCGTCTCGGGATGCTGGTTAATTTCGAGGCCTTGATGAAGATTCATCGGGCCGGAAAATCTTTCTAGCAGCCGATGATTGGCCATCGATGTGATTCTTTTGGTCATTAAGTCGACTTGTATTGGCGGCCTACTTCCGAGGCTCATGCTTCGTTGATGGAGGAGCTTCTTTAAGTAAACTAAAGACCGTTCCCTTGTCTCGTATATAGCGCTGAGCTAATAGCCCCACGATTGCACCAAAGACAAGGTGAACGAGAAGGCTGGCAATAAACAGGCCAGGCCAAGCGCCGTAGATTCCGAACGGCCCAAACATCAAGGGCACTGGTGGTAAAGCCATCATGCCCATTTCAAAAAACAGGATCCAGGCAACCCCCCAGCCCCAGTGTGCCCGCCCGGCAATCAAGGCATATAACAGCGCGAATGTGCTTCCGTTGAGGACGATATGGTAAACGGAGCCGGTAAACGTAACGATCGGGCTATCTGTCATTTTTCCTGTAATCCACTTGCCGAACATGACTGGCATATCGCTTGGGAACCAGCCCATCCAGACACCTAGCAAACGTACAGGCTCACCACCGATAAATGTTCCAATCAGGCCCACAGCCAAACCGACACCGATCCGGTTAGCCAGGCGCGGATAACGGCGTACTGAATAGACCCATATCAAGGCAATCACGATCAGGGCGGGGATGATTACGTCCATGATGTACCAGGAGGTAAACGAGTGCATCATCTTCATGAACTCAGGTACCTTGGCCGGATCTGGCGGAGAGAACCACATATCAGCCATTGATATCCCGTTTGAAATCATGAATGCATATCCGCCAAATGTAATCATCAGAACCGGCAGGGAACCTGCAATGATTGTAATCGCTGTAAGCGCGAATTCGATTTTGGAGCTAATTGGTTTCATACAAGCATCCGGCACAAAATAGTTTTTTAAGTTTTAGCCATGTTCTTCGCGTAATTCAGTTTCGGTCAGTATGCCAACTGCTAGTTTGCTTGCTGGCTGTCCTTCCAGCTGGGTATGGTGATTGCTCATCTAGTGATATCAACAAACGCAGGGCGTTCAGTGTTAGTGACGTACTAACGTACGGCTATAGCTGCTAAGGCATCACGGCCACTGACTCACTGCTTTCTGGCGGGCCGCTTTCACAGCCATTTATGAAGGGGAACAGTCGAACTGAGGAAGGCACTCGCAGGACACCGTCCCGGACTACATCTGCAAGTGGTGAAAGTAAATTGCATCACACCGCTATAACAGCACGACGTGGCTGATAGGCGAGCGGACCTTTCGCTGGGCCCCGTCAAGCGCAACTGAGACAATGGCTTTTCTTCGTTGGGCTAGCCATAACCGGCTACGCCAATGGCTAGCCAGCTATGGCTTCGGAAAAGAAGCGGCTCAATTTCCTCACGCACGCGTGAGGAATTCTTTGGCCCGCCTGACCCGTACCTTGTCTTGGTCTTGGACTTCGCGGAAAAAGTCGGCCAAATCCTGGTTACCCGCTTGCTGAGCATCACGAATGTATTGATCGCAGGCCTTCGCGCCGTGAAGCGCGTGATAAAGGATGCTCGTTAGATTGTAGGTGACATCGCTAGTATCAGTTTTCGTTGAGTCGGTGCTCATCTCGATTCTCCTTATGGGGGTAGTAGCCTTTCTGGGAGAGGTCGAATCAATCAAGAAGTTCATAATCACATACGTATCTATGTACGCAGATAGTTGCTTGAGCTGCTGCCGAATCAGGCCGAAGCCCGAATTATATTGAAGCTATTAAGCTAAACGAGTGGTGCTTGCGGCCTGTTGTAACGACACGATGAGCGGACAGCTGATACTGTTATTTTGCTGATGGCAGCGGCTCGTAAATTCACACAGGATAATTTTCATTCGTTCTAGGTCCTCCAGACGAGAGCGTATATCGGATATTTTACGCTCTGCGATTTCCGCCGCCTCAGCGCAATGTGTCCCGTCTTCGAGCTTAAGCAGCTGTGCTACTTCAACTAGTGAAAAGCCAAGACGCTGTGAGAACTTAATGAACTTGACGCGCGCTATATCCGAATCTCCATAGCGGCGAATGCTTCCGTAGGGCTTTTCCGGTTCGGGTAGCAAGCCCTTACGCTGATAGTACCGAATGGTCTCTACGTTTACGCCGGCTGCCTTGGCGAAGACGCCGATGGTGAGGTGGTCGAGTGTTTTTTTCATAACGCTTGACTCCGTAGCTGGATACGGAACCAAGATTATGTCATTCACACATTGATCGAAAGGAGGGTTCCATGTCGGAACCGCGAAGTGGTCGTGCTGCACTTGTCACGGGAGGGCTTGCCGCAGTCGTCGCCTCGGCTTGCTGCCTGGGGCCTCTGATTCTAGTAACCCTGGGAATCAGCGGTGCCTGGATCAGCAACCTGGCAGTTTTGGAGCCTTATCGGCCGATCTTCATCGGCGCGGCACTGATAGCGATGTTCTTTGCGTACCGGGGGATCTTCCGTCCGGCACAAGCCTGCAAGCCGGGTGATGTCTGTGCGGTGGGGCGGGTCAAAACCTCGTACAAAGTGCTCTTCTGGGTCGTGGCCACGCTGGTTCTGGTTGCGCTTGGGTTCCCTTATGTCCTGCCACTGTTTTATTGAAACCGGAAGGAAAATGTCATGAAAAAAATCTTAACAGCAATCGTCCTGGCCGCTGGGTTCAGCTCATCCGTTTGGGCCGCTTCGCAAACCGTCACGCTTTTGGTACCCGGCATGACGTGTTCGTCTTGCCCCATCACGGTCAAACACGCGCTGAACAAGGTCGAGGGGGTCAGCGAGGCGCAGGTTAGCTTTGCAACCAAACAGGCTACCGTGACTTTCGACGATACGCTGACTGACGTCGAGGCGCTGACCAAGGCGACTACAGACGCCGGTTATCCATCTGAGCTGAAAGAATAGTCTAAGCCGGCAGCACGCTTGACTAGGCTCGCCATGTATCCAGGCGGCGCCAATTCTGCTCGCGGCGTCTCCACTCGCTTATCGGCGCAGTGGAGGCCATCGCAAACGTGCTAGCCGAGCATGTCTACCGGTCAGATGAATCGTCAGTAGTTACCGCGCCGGACCAATGCCGAAAGGCTGTCGGCCCCCAGTGCGAAAAAAGGAAATTACATATGAGCAAAACAGATCAAGTCACCCTTCAGGTGACGGGCATGACCTGCCCAAGCTGCACGCAACACGTCGAGGCAGCGCTACTGAAGGTATCTGGCGTATCGCATGCCGTTATCGAATACTCGGAGGGCCTTGCTCGTGTTACGGGCACCAGGCCGGACCTGTCAGCCTTGACCGCTGCTGTCCAGGCGTTGGGTTATCAGGCCGCCCCTGTGGAGGGCGGCTCGCGCAGCGAGGAATCGGCAGGTACGCCCGGCTGGCAGACTGGCGAAACCGCCACGCGGAGCACTGGCGGTCGGTTGCATATTGCGGTCATCGGTAGTGGCGGAGGCGCGATGGCGGCCGCTCTCAAGGCTGCCGAGAATGGTGCGAACGTCACCCTGATCGAGCGCGGCACCATTGGCGGAACCTGCGTCAACACCGGCTGTGTACCGTCGAAAATCATGATCCGCGCCGCGCACATCGCGCATCTGCGCGGCGAGAGTCCATTTGATGGGGGGCTTTCGGCAGCAGCTCCAACCGTGTTACGCGACCGGCTGTTAAAACAACAGCAAGACCGCGTCGAGGAACTGCGCCACGCCAAGTACGAAAGCATTTTGGACAGTAGCGATGCTGTGAGCGTGATCCGTGGTACGGCGCGTTTCAAGGATGGCCACACCCTGACCGTGGCATTGGCCGAAGGCGGTGAGCGCGAGGTGACCTTCGACCGCTGCCTTGTCGCAACAGGCGCGAGCGCGACCATTCCACCGATCCCCGGTCTCGACGGCACCCCGTATTGGACATCCACAGAGGCATTGGTGAGCGAGACCATTCCGGAACGGCTTGCCGTGATTGGCTCGTCTGTCGTCGCACTGGAACTGGCGCAGGCATTCGCCCGCTTGGGCAGTCAGGTCACCGTTATTGCCCGCCGCACGCTGTTTTCCAGCGAAGACCCGGCCATAGGCGAGGCAGTGACAACCGCTTTCCGGGCCGAAGGCATCGAAGTTTGGACACACACGCAGGCAAGCGCCGTGTCTTATGCCAGCGGCGAGTTCGTACTGACGACTGACAAGGGCGAGTTGCGGGCCGACAACCTGTTCATAGCCACCGGACGCTCACCCAACACCGAGGGCCTGCATCTGGAACGCGCTGGAGTGGAACAGGACCAGCGTGGTGGCATCCTGATCGATCAGGGCATGCGCACCAGTGCACCGAATATCTATGCAGCGGGCGATTGCACCGACCAGCCGCAGTTCGTTTACGTCGCAGCCGCCGCAGGCACGCGTGCGGCAATCAACATGACCGGCGGCGATGCGAAGCTGGATTTGGATGCCATGCCAGCGGTGGTGTTCACCGATCCGCAGGTCGCCACCGTTGGCTACAGCGAAGCAGAAGCTGAGCGCGCCGGATTTGCAACCGATAGCCGTACGCTGTCGCTCGACAACGTGCCGCGCGCGCTCGCCAACTTCGATACGCGCGGTTTCATCAAGCTTGTCGCCGAGGCTGGCTCGGGCCGCCTGCTTGGCGTGCAGGCAGTGGCACCGGAAGCGGGCGAAATAATCCAAACCGCGGTGATCGCCATCCGTGCCCGCATGACGGTACAGGATCTGGCCAACCAGCTTTTTCCCTACCTGACGATGGTCGAGGGCTTGAAGCTGGCTGCGCAGACCTTCACGAAGGACGTCAAACAGCTGTCCTGCTGCGCGGGATGAAATCAAGGAGGTTGTTATGTCTTGTAAAAAACTCGCGGGACGCTTTCCTCGGTCTTCACTGAGAAGCCTGTTGCTCGGTGTTGCAGCATTGAGTTTGTCAAACGCGGTTCTTGCCTATGACTTTTCAAAGCTGGAGACGGCATTTGAAACCTTGTCGCCGGAGACCATTAACAGCTGGGAGCAAAAAGCGCACGCCGATAATGCCCTCGCGCAAAATGTCGTAGGCGTGGCTTACAAGTGTGGCATCGGTGTAAAGCAGGACCATGCAGCGTCGGTCAAATGGTTCCGTATGGCAGCTGAGCAGGGTGAAGCTGATGCTCAGTTCAACCTGGCGCGCCTCTATGGAAGTGAGGTCAACGGGGTTTACAAGAAAGCTCGCGCAGTCCCTGCAAACGATAAAGAAGCGCTCAAGTGGTATCAGCGCTCGGCAGAGCAAGGACATACACAGGCCCAGGTAAAACTGGCGGAGATGTACGCAGATGGAGCGGACAAAGGCCTGCACGTTCAGGGCTTTGTCCTGGCTTATAAATGGCTGAGCCTGGCTGCAGCTGCAGGGGAACCAACGGCGAAAGAACTTATCCAGGTCTATTCGACACGGATGGAGCCCGAGCAGGTGGCTGAGGCCGAGTCGCTTGCGCAAGAATGGTTGAACCAAAAACGCGCTAGTTAAGCGTTGTATTCACGCCGATAGGCAAACAGGAGCGGGCGCATCTTGGTTTTTCCTGTTCTGTAACATCGCCGATACGTCCCGTATCCTGCTTGCCGCCCTAGTAGCCAAGAGGGCCCTTGGTACCAGATATAGCCGGAGCGTTGCCCACACCCAGGCCAACGCCCAGTGGCCGGACAGCAGGCGATCATCGCTCACTGTTACGCATACGATGCTGACTTTAATCACATCGTCAGAGCGCGGCAGGCAGGTCCGTTTCCTATTGATGCGCCCATCTTTGTTCAAAAAAAACTTGATCCCGTAGCCTGGTACGGAGACAGCATCCTCTTTTCTGTCTTCAGCGGCTAGAGACCGCCGCTAGGTAAAAATATCCGAACGCGGGATTTGCATGTACACACAAGGAAAGCGCTGTATTACACCTAGGCACAGTAACCAGAAGTACCTGTCTGGAAGCTTTGAGCGGCTACCTCCCGAGGGGGACTCGCGGCTTCCGATCAAGCTCACGAAGGGGTACGCCGTTTACCAGCATAAAGGAGCCCAAGCGGTAAACCTTGTGCAGAAGCTCCAGCCGGCGCGAGATTTCCGCTTACTGTTGGCCCACGACGAAAGCGTTAGCTCTTCGTGACGGAATACACTGTATCTAGGCTGGCGAAGGAAGCGGGAATCAGCATCAACGTGGTGCGTGACTACGTACTGCGTGGTTTGATACAGCCGACACGGCGTACAGTCAGTGGTTATGGCCTCTACGACGAGTCTGCGCTGTCCCGGTTGCGTTTCGTTCGGGCTTCATATGAATGCGGCATTGGGCTCGATAAGCTGGGCCAGTTATGCCAAGCGATCGATGCTGGAAACCGGCTGGATACCATGCGATGCATAGAACATTTGCATGTTCACATCAAGCAGCGGCAGCGGGCATTGACTATTGTTGAGGCCCAATTGGTAGAGGTGGCTGAGCATGCCTCGGAGCAAGGCTGCGGTGATATGTTGTCCAAGTGGTTTGAAGCCAACCTGACACATGACGGATGAACTGTTAATTATATGATCCTAGGTCCAGCCGAGGGACATGATCCGGCGGCGTGAAGGTCGAGTAGTCGGCCCTGGTGGATCGTCAGCTATTCAGCGCGGTGCACCCCGCCAAGTTCTAAGCCATTACGCCGATGCTGGTCTGCTTACTATTAAACCGTACTGCTATCGTGCGGCGATGTTAGCGACTGGCAGTTGAGCTAAATGCCAACATTTAGTTCTAGGACGGGCTTTGCCGCCAGGCCGCTAAAAGAGATCGCAGGATCGATGTACCGCATGGCTGAGTTAATGTCTTTCCAACCGACATAGGTCATCAGCGCCTTGAGCTCCCAGCCGTTGGCCGTGGCCCAGGTTACCAGGGCACTGATTGACGTGATTCAGAGCCAAGCGCGACGCCAGATTGCCGAGAGCTGAGATGGATGACGAGGGCAGATCGGTGCCGATTGTACTTAACAGGCGGCCCGTAAAATAAAGGCTCGGCGGAACGCGCTACTGCAGAACAAATTCCGCAAACTCCCTCAGTGTGGCAAACCCAGCTTGCCGTACCTTACCCTCACGCTGCAGGTGATGGCCCTGCATGCCCAGTGTCTCTGGCCCTAGAACATCGGCAACCAGCGTATCGCCGATCATCGCGATGGCGGAAGCCTCAAAACCAAGTTGTTCGATCACCTGACGATAAATTCCAGGCTCTGGCTTTATCGCCCCGACCTCGAAGCTCCACGCGTAAACATCGAAGGCGAGCAAGAGCAGCTTGGCTGGGATCGCATAAGGGGCCGCGAGATTGGAGCACAACGCGAGCTTCAGGCCGGCCTCCTTCAGTTGATTTAGCGATTCCAGGGTGTCCTCAAAGCAGCGAATGCTGGCCAACTCGGTGAAAAGATCGGTTTCAAGTCGAGCCAGCTCGAAATGGTTCAATTGGGCACCGAACAAAGCGGCAGCTCCAGCTAAGCCCAAATTTTGGGTCATGAGAGTCCGCGCATCGCCTGGCTTTGGTCGCCTGCCCTGAAGCCGCAGTTGCTGCATCAACTGACGGAAAGGATGGCGTCGCTCGCCAATCTGGAGCAGCGTGCCAAATACGTCGAAAACTACTGCTTGTATCACGCCGGTACCTATACCGTTAAAGGCGAACCGCCGCCAAAGAGCGGGGCCGAACCTCAATCTTCTGAGTTGAACTTCTTCAGTGGTGGCAAGAAGAAGATGGGTCTCTGCGGCGGAGCAATCAAAACGTCAGTCGATCTGATGCTTGTGCCTTTGCGGCGCCTTGTTTTGCCCTCCTTGTCGACTGCCAGCAAATCACCGGTCGCGACAGCCATATGGAGAGCCTGCTTTACGCGAAGCTCATCAGCCATGGTGTAATTGGTCAATCCACTCATCAGGCTCAGAAAAGGTTGCCGTTCTACTTCGTAGACCTGCTTAGGCAAGAGCTCTGAAAGCTCGCCACGGATGCGGTCATCCGTGGCATCGTCGAAGTGGTGCTCATCCAGCAGCAAATCGTGTTGACCTGTCACGGCGATATCACGATTGGCGTCGTAGCCGAAAAAGCTGGAAGGCGACAGCAATGTGGGAAAAATTGTTGCCGTATTTCCAGTGGATCTTCTTCATCACATCGTTGGCGCGGTAGTTGTTTGCCAAGTGGATGAACCAATAGGCCATCGGGTTGCTGCCGGCCGGACGAATGAAGAAGACGGTCATGTACTGGGCACCGCTTTCCTGCTTGATCCCCTCGGACAGATAGCGCTGGATAAGGTATTGCCAGCTCCGCGGCTGATGCGCCTTCAGCTGTTTAAGCATGTCCCAAGGAACATGCTGATCCAAGCCTATATTTTGCAATGGCTTTCCGGTTCGCTTGGCGGTCGGCTAGGTAGGTAACCAGAAAATCGACATTGAAGGTCAGTAAGACCTCAGCATTGCTGAGGTTCTGGAAAATCCATTTGATCTTTGGAAACGGTACGTCGGCATAACCGTACTGATCCAGCAGGAAGAGCACACGCTCCCCTTTGCCGAAGTGCTTGAGCTTCTGAGCGATTATCGGCAAGGCCTCGGTAAATTCGGCGCGATGCAGATGCACATCCTGGCCAACCCGAGGGGCGTGACCGCGTGCGCCCAATACCGAATGCAAGCAGGCGATGTTCTCGGGCTTCACATCCACGAAATAGTGCTGGGAGCGGATGGGGCGCGGCTTGATGCGCTCGAGGTTGTTGCGAATTTCCGACGCCTGAATCGCCTCCAGAGCAATCACTGGAGAGCCGAAGTGGTGTTTGCCTGAGCCGTCATGGTAGATACCGCCACCACTGAAGCCATCGACGATGGATAAACCCAGTTCTGGCATCAGCTGGTTTCGCAACAGCACGTCGATGTACGTCTGGATGTATTCATCGATGATCTGGTGTTTGATCTTGCTGTGCGGATCAATGATCGGGAAGGTCTGCGTGCTCCAATCCCAGCGGTACTTTTCATCATCCTTGGCCATAGCCTATTCCTTGTACTGATTCAGGCGAGATTGAGCAGAGGGATTTCATCCCAGGTCTGGCCGTTCAATAGTCGGCCATTCGCCCTTTTCGAACGCTTCACTCCGTCGGCCCCCCAGCCGCCCCATTGCTTGAAGAAGAACGCTGAGCCAAAGGCATCGCACTGGCGATGAATATTGTCGACCCACTCTTGCTTCATCGGCCGCGCCTTAGGCCCTGACTCTCCACCGACAATGACCCAGTGGATGTCGGTCAGATCCAGCTCACCTAAGTCCTCCAGCAGTGGCTCGGCAGAGAGGAAGCGAATCGTGGCATCGACTTTGCGCAAGTAGTCGATCCTCGGCACTCCATATTCGCGGTCCTCAACTGACACCCCCAGCCAGGCATTGGCTGGCGGCGTCCGCTTACTGAAGTAGGCGGCCAGACGCTCGGCACGCTTGGTGAGGATTTGAAAGGTGTGCTGGGAGGCCTTTCGGATGACCTCGAACACTTGGTCAATATATTCGTCCGGTACGCTCTCGTGGAATAAGTCGGACATCGAATTGACGAAGTAAATGGTCGGCTTCTTGCGCTGCAGCGGTTCCTGCAGCTTTTCCGGTCGCAGACTCAGGCGAAAACCGTTCTCGTAGCCAGGCGTCCCCATGGCCTGCAGTCGCCGCGCCATATTCTCCGCATAGCAGTGTTTACAGCCCGGCGACACCTTGGTGCAACCCACTATTGGGTTCCAGGTCATTTCTGTCCATTCGATGCTGGTCTGCGTACTCATTGCACCGTCACTCCTGTTGTGCGTCGATGTTAGTGAGAGGCTGGCAGCTGAGTCAAAGTGCCAGCATTGAGTTCAAGGGCGGGCCTAGCCGCCAGGCCACCAAAGGAGATGGCAGGATCGATATAGCGCATGGCTGATTTAATGTCCTTCCACCCCACATACGTCATCAGGGCTTTGATATCCCAGCCGTTAGCGGTGGCCCAAGTAGCGAAGCCACGGCGCAAAGAGTGGCTGGTGTACAGCTCAGCCGGAACACCGGCGCGCTGCAGGATTTGGCGCAACAGCGTGATGGAACTTCCGGGATGCAACGCTTCGTCGTTGAGGTGCCCCCAGCGATCCACACGGCGGAATACCGCCCCGCGAGTAATCCCGGAGACACTAATCCAGTCGAGATAGGCCTGCACCGGGCACAGTTGTTTCAAGGCCGGTGCGTAATGGGTGGTACCGAAGTTTTCCCGGTCACCCTTGCTCTGCGGTAGAAACAAGCGCATGCCAGCGCCGGCTTCAGCCTGTACATACTCGACCTTTAGTCGACAGAGTTCGTCGCTTCTAAAGCCCCGCCAAAAGCCAATCAGCAGCAAGGCCGCGTCACGCCGGCTACGCAGCAGCCTAGCTAAGTCCCCTGATATCTGAGCTCGCTCGGCTTCCCGATTCAACCATTGAGCCGCGTGTTCGAGATGCTGCAGCTGCAATGGAGCAGCTTGCTTGGCTTGCGCCGGATGCAAGGTGCGAATGCCTTTGAGTACCTGGCGCACCGTGGGGGTCTTCGTCGGGTCAGGAAAGCCTTGGGTGATATGCCACTGAGCCAGGGCCGCTAGGCGCTGCTTCAGCGTGTTTAGGCTCAAGGTGTCTGCGTAGTCAACTAAGTAGCGGACGATGCTGTCGCTGGTCGCGGGCAGGAAACCACCCCAAGTCACTTCGAAGTGCTCGATTGCTGATTGATAGCTGCGGCGAGTGTTTTCTCGCGTGCCAGCTTGCAGATAGCGCCCAACGTCCTTCATCGCCGAAATGACCTTTTATGTACCGAGAAATGGCGTTAACAAGTCATTTTATGCCGATTAGATTGAATAATGCTTCATTATTTTATCTGAATTTAACTATAACACCTCGCTTTACAACGGCAAGTTTTAGTACGTAAATACGTAGTATGTAAAACGTTACGAAATCGTAGGAGCAGCCATGGCCCGCGGCGGCATTAATAAAGCACTGGTTCGGAAGGCCCGCCAAACCATCTTGGCGCGAGGCGAGAATCCCAGCATCGATGCGGTGCGGGTCGAGCTCGGTAATACCGGCTCGAAAACCACCATTCATCGCTACTTGAAAGAGCTCGAAGATGCTGAGCGCGGCCGGGACGCGGCCTCGATCCCGCTCAGCGAGCAGCTGGCCAATCTGGTGTCCCAGTTGGCAGATCAGCTAACGGAAGAGGCTCAGGCCGACGTGGCCCAGGAGCGGGAGCAATTGGCACGCGAACGGCTCGATTTTCAGAACCAGGCTCGGCTGGCCGAAAGCCGAACCCAGCAGTTGGAAAGTCAGTGCAGCGGGCTTACGGAACAGCTCCAGGCTGCCCAGCACGCGTTACAGCAGGAGCAGCAGCACCGCCAACAGAGCGAGATCGAGAACGCCCGTCTGTTGCAGGCCAACCGCGACCTGGAGGAGCGCCTAAAGGACCGCGATGGACAGATTCGCTCGCTGGAGGAAAAACATCAGCACGCCCGTGATGCCCTGGAGCACTATCGCCAGGCTGCCAAGGAGCAGCGTGAGCAGGAGCAGCGCCGGCACGAGTCTCAGGTGCAACAGCTGCAACTGGAGCTGCGGCAGTTACAGCAGACCCTGATCGTCAAACAGGATGAGCTGACCCAGCTCAACCGCGACAACGCACGGCTGCTCGCCGAGGCGCGGCAGTTACAGAAGGATCAACATGCGCAGCAGCAGCTTCTCACCCAGAAGGCTCAGGCCTTAGAGGTCGCTCAGCGCTCGCTGACCGGAATGGAGCGTACGAATGATGCCTTGGAACAACGCAGTAACACTTTGCAGGCCGAAGTAGCCCGGCTTGGTGAAAGGGCCGAGGTTCAGGCACAAAAAGCGCAGACCTTACAGGAGCGTTTGTCCGAAGCTCTCTTGCAACTGAAGCTGATTGAGCATTCACCGCTTGCCAACGGCGGTGCGGATAGCCATGAACCGTTACCGGGGCCAGAAGCAGACACGCCTTAACTTGGGCGGGCGTCAACTGAGCAACGCCGCCGACGGACTGGATTTGTCAGGGTCGCATCGTCGTGAATGAGATGCTACGAACCGGTCTTTGGCCGGCATACTCAACCTTCGGCCCAAAAATCATCCTTGCGCACCAAACCGAACTCATCCTGATTGGTGTCAAGATCATCATCAAACATGGTGTTAACCATTCGCTCCCGACGTAGCATGGCCAGCGTTCGGAAAAAGCAGGGCTCGCAGAGGTGAACCTCATAACGCTCACCATCATGCTTGGAACCATAGCCCCAACACGCTTGAAGAACGCCAAACTGCTGGCCATAGCCCTCAATACTTGTGCTTTGGCAACAAGCGTCACAGGTAACGTCTGAAGTCGTTTCCGTTGGCTGCATTGCAACGTGCCGCATGATCCTCACCTCCGAGGAGAGAAAGTTTACAGCTGCCATCGAGCCCACATTCGAGACCGAAAATGGAAGATGTCGCGAAGGCCGCCTCGAACCATCACTGGGGAGAAGGATATCTTGAGATTAATTGGGGGTGGGCGAACATGCGCAAGCATGTGAGAGCAACACAAAGCCTAGAAATCAAACATTTATGGTTTGAATGTCTTAATTTCTCCGTTATCTCGTCATGCTTCCATAAAAATCCCCATCATGGAAAAGGCCTGATAAATCAATCAGGTAGGAGAGATGTGAGTGAATTTTCCCCTTATCTCGGCATGGCCCCATTATCAGCGGCGAGATCGATCTGTCGGTGGGCTCGCTGCTTGGCCTGCTGGGCGGGCTGGCGGCGATCCTGGACGTGATTTACAACGTGCCGCTCCTGGCGAACCTGAGCCTGGTCGCCCTGTGCGGGCTGATGATCGGGCTGGCAAACGGCTACATGACCGCCTACCTGCGCATCCCCTCCTTCATCGTGGGGCTGGGGGGCATGTTGGCGTTTCGTGGGATCCTGCTGGGTATCACTGGCGGCACCACCATTGCTCCGGTATCGCCGTCCCTGGTTTACATCGGCCAGGGTTATTTGCCGCATACGGTGGGTGTGGTACTTGGCGTACTGCTGTTCGCCCTGACGCTGTTCCTGACCTGGAGACAGCGCCGCAATCGCGCCCTTCACGGGCTGGCTGCGCACTCGCTGGTTCGCGACCTGTTGCGCGTGGCCTTGATAGGCGCCGTGCTGGCCGGGTTCGTCTACACGCTTAACAGCTACGACGGCATTCCGGTTCCCGTGCTGCTCCTGCTCGTTCTGCTTGGCGTGTTCAGCTACGTCACCAGCCAGACCGTATTCGGCCGACGCATCTATTCGGTTGGTAGCAACATGGAGGCGACGCGGCTATCGGGCATCAACGTCCAGGCCGTGAAGCTGTGGATCTTCGGCATCATGGGCGTGATGTGCGCATTCGCCGGCATGGTCAACACCGCGCGCCTGGCCGCCGGCTCACCGTCGGCCGGCAGCATGGGCGAACTCGACGCCATCGCCGCCTGCTTCATTGGCGGCACCTCGATGCGCGGTGGTTCCGGCACCGTCTACGGCGCCCTCCTTGGCGCGCTGGTCATCACCAGTCTGGACAACGGCATGTCCATGCTCGACGTGGACAGCTACTGGCAGATGATTGTCAAAGGCAGCATTCTGGTGCTGGCCGTGTGGGTAGATGTGAGCACCCGAACCGGGCGGCGCTGATCCAGTCCGGCATGAATACTTGAGGAGCGCCGAGGCTCCGGTCCTCTTGCCCTCTCACTGCCGCGCCGTCATTCAACAAGCGCGGCCACCTCCCTTATTGATGGTTCTGAATCACAACGCTGCGGATGTCTTCGGCCAACTGTCGAACACGCTCCTCGCTGGTATCCCAGGAGCACATGAAGCGCGCACCGCCGACACCGATGAAGGTGTAGAACATCCAACCGCGGCTTCTAAGCGCTTCCAGGGCCAAGGGTGGGATGCTTACGAAAACGCCATTGGCCTCGACGGGAAACATCAGCTCCACGTCCGGCACATCGCTGATCAACTTCGCAAGTAACTGGGCGCAGCTGTTCGCATGGTCGGCGTATCTCATCCAGGCATTGTTTTCCAGCAAGCCGACCCATGGCGCAGATAGAAAGCGCATCTTGGACGCCAGCTGTCCGGCCTGTTTGCAGCGGTATTCGAAATCCTCAGCCAAGTCCCGATTGAAAAAAAGAATGGCTTCGCCCACGGCCATGCCGTTCTTCGTGCCACCGAAACAGAGCACGTCCACGCCAGATTTCCAGCTCAGCTCCGCCGGGGACAGACCGAGAAACGCGCAGGCATTGGCGAAGCGTGCCCCGTCCATATGCAGATGCAGCCCCAGCTCCTTGCAGGTATCGCTGATCGCTCGGAGCTCGTCAGGCCGATAAACAGTGCCGATTTCCGTGGCTTGGGTGATGCTCACGACGCGAGGCTTGGGGTAATGAATGTCCTTGCGTTTCAACGCGATTTCACGAATCGCCGCTGGCGTGAGCTTGCCCCCCTCGGTACGCGCGACCAACAGCTTGGATCCGTTAGAAAAGAATTCCGGCGCGCCGCACTCGTCGGTCTCTATGTGAGCGATATCGCCACAGATCACGCTGTGATAGCTCTGGCACAGCGCGGACAGTGCCAATGAGTTGGCCGCGGTGCCATTGAACGCAAAGAAAACTTCGCAGTCGGTCTCGAACAGCTCGCGAAAATGATCGGCTGCACGCGTCGTCCATTGGTCATCACCATAGGCACGATCATGGCCCTGGTTCGCCCGAGCCATGGCTTCCCAGGCTTCCGGGCAAATGCCAGAGTAGTTGTCACTGGCGAATTGCTGATTGGCGGTGGTCATCTAAGCCTCTTTGGGTTGCTGCCTCAGCTGCTGATCGGCAAGAAAATAACGGTATAAAGCCCTAGCGCGCCGAGTACGGATACCGAAGCGCCCAGCCACAAGACAGAGACCGCGTCGGCGTGGATGCGTCCGCTTTTCAGGCCGCTGGCACTGCGTGTGTAACGACGCTTCTGTGTGGTCCATATCCCCAGCGATGTCGCTAATGACAACGCAACCAGCGTGCTGACAAAAAAACCGTGATACGGCATCCAGCGCAAGAAAAGTGCGCTGACGGTAATCATCGTCAGCAGCGTCCTGCCCCAGGCCAGCGAGGTGCGCTCCGGCTGAAGCCCGGGATCCTCGTGCAGTGGCGGAGGTGGCGGTTTTGGCTCCAGACGGCGACGAAAGGACACGTGCATGGTCAGTTACGAAGTGCGACGAAACTGATCAAGACCAGTGTAACCAGGGTACCGCCAATCGACAGAATCGGAATCAGCAGCGGAAAAGGCAACGGGCCGCTGTGGCGCATGGCCCGCTCGATGGTCAACCAGCGGACGCATGCGGTTGAGCTGATAAACATAGCAAGCAGCAGCAGCGAGATCGACAGGACCTTACGTACCTCCAGCGAAAAGATTCCACCGGCAAAGGCTTCGACTGCCACGCCGCCGGCCAGCAACGCCAAAGACGTACGGATCCAGGCGAGAAAGGTTCGTTCGTTGGCCAGGGTGAACCGCGGATCGGGTTCTTTCCCACCGGATAGCAACCGGTGACTCCAGCGACTTCGTTCCATTGGGTGATACATCTCCGATCGGGTGATTTAACGGATGAACAAACGTTGTCCTTTGTGTCTGCCTTCTAGCGCTAACTGGCGCTGGCGAGGCCTGGGATGGAGCGGGAACGGCCCCGGTTCATTCAAACAGAAACGCCGCTGGCCTGCAGGCTCCATTGCGACCACTCGTATCGGTGATCCGAACACCAAGCCGCATGCTAATGTGCGCCGTCGCAAATCACCCTGGAGAGATTCATGTTGCTTCGCATGGTTACCGCTCTTGTGCTTGGCACAGCCACCCTGACGGTCACGGCAGATGATCATATGCATGCCCATCACGCCATGGCCGGAGCGCCTACCGTTACGCAGGTATGGTCCCGGGCCATGCCGCCAACCGTCCCGACCGGCGCAGTGTATTTCACCTTGAGAAACCCTGGCGACACGCCGGATCGGCTGATCGACGTTAAAACGACCCGTGCCGAGAAAGCCGAGCTGCACACACATATCCATAAGGGCGACGTGATGCGAATGGAGCGTATCGAATCGGTCGAGGTACCGGCCGGCGGCGAGGTGACGTTCAAACCGGGCAGCAGCCACGTGATGCTGTTCAAGCTGAGCGAACCGTTGGTGGCCGGCGAGCAGTTTCCGCTGACGCTGATATTCGAGAATGCCGGTGAGGTGACCGTCGACGTTGCTATTCATGAGGATGCGCCGGAACCGAGCACCCACGCTCACGGACATCAGTGACATCGCGGATCGCCGGCGCGGAAGCCCCGTCAGGTTCCCGCTCCGGCGATCGTATCGGCTGGACGACGGCCCCTCCTCCTCGCTCCTTATATCCACGGTCAGAACCGCAGCCATTCTCTACATGATGAGCAGCGTCAGATCCTGATCAGATCCCCGTGGGTGTGCGCATGGTCACGAACTCTTCGGCGGCCGTCGGGTGAATGCCGACGGTATCGTCAAAGATTCGTTTGGTGGCGCCCGCCTTCAATGCCACGGCCATGCCTTGCATGATCTCGCCAGCATCGGGCCCTGCCATGTGGCAGCCCAACACCTTATCGGTTTCGGCATCGACCACCAGCTTCATCAGGCTGCGCTCGAGGCCGCCGGTCATGGTCAGCTTCATCGGGCGGAAGCGGCTCTCGAACAGCACCACCTTGTGGCCCTGCTTGCGCGCTTCCTCTTCGGTGAGGCCGACGGTCGCCATGTTCGGCAGGCTGAACACTGCCGTCGCGATGGTGTTGTAATCGACCGGCCGATATTCCTCGGGCTTGAACAGCTGACGCGCCACCGCCATACCCTCGGCCAGGGCGACCGGTGTCAGTTGGATTCTGCCGATCACATCGCCAATTGCCAGGACCGAGGGGGTCGATGTCCGGAACTGCTCGTCAACCGCGATGAAGCCACGGTCATCCAGCGCGACCTCAAGGTTTTCGAGCCCTAGCCCATCGAGCATCGGCCGGCGGCCCGTGGCGTACAGGATGCAATCGGCCTCCAGCGTCCGACCGTCTTTCAAGGTGGCGAGCAGGCTGCCATCGGGCTGTTTGTCGATCCGTGCAATGTCCGCATTGAACTGCAGGTCGATGTCCTTCTTGATCATCTCGTCCTTGAGATGGTCGCGCAGCGAACCATCGAAACCGCGCAGGAACAGCTCGCCCCGATACAGCAACTTGGTATCGGCGCCACAGCCATGAAAAATCGATGCGAATTCGACCGCAATATAGCCACCGCCGACCACCAGTACGCGGCCTGGCAGCTTGTCGAGATAGAAGGCTTCGTTGGAGGTTATAGCGTGTTCGCGACCGGGTAGGTCCGGCACGAAGGGCCAGCCACCGGTGGCGATCAGAATATGTTCGGCACTGTAATACTGGCCCTCGACTTCAACGGTGTGGGCGTCGATCAGCCGCGCATGTGCCTGCAGCAGCGTAACGCCGCTATCGATCAACAGGTTCTTGTAGATGCCATTGAGCCGCTGAATCTCGCGGTCCTTGTTGGCTATCAGGGTTTTCCAGTCGAAGGTCGCGCCGTCGATGGTCCAGCCGTAGCCTTGGGCCTGGCCGATGTCTTCGGCATAGTGGGCGCCGTAGACCAGCAGTTTCTTCGGTACGCAGCCGACATTCACGCAGGTGCCACCCAGATAACGGCTTTCGGCGACCGCGACGCGGGCACCGTAGCCGGCAGCGAAACGGGCCGCACGGACGCCACCGGACCCTGCGCCGATGACGAATAGATCGAAGTCGTAAGCCATGAACTGTTGTCTCCCTTCTAGAACGCACAGCATAACCCAGGCCATCGGCCTGATTCATCGAAGGAGTGCCGCATGCGCCCTACCCTGACCCACCTCGCGTTGCACGTACCCGACCTTGACGCGTGCATCGCCTTCTATTCGCAGTTTTGCGCAATGCACGTATTCCACGAACGCGCTGGAAAAGGCTCGCGCATCGTTTGGATGGCCGAGCCCGGCAAGGAGCGGGAGTTCATCTTCGTGATCATGCCGGGCGGTCAGGATCGACACCTGGCGGACAACGACTACAGCCATTTCGGGTTTGCGCTTCAGAGCCGCGGCGAAGTCGATGCGATTGCCGCACGTGCGCGTCAGGCCGGCTGTCTCATCTGGGAGCCGCGCGACGAACCCTATCCGGTCGGCTATTACTGCGGCGTTCGAGATCCGGCTGGCAACTACGTCGAGTTCAGCTACGGACAGCCGCTGGGGCCTGGCGCCGAAGACATGTCGGCTCCCTGAAAACGAACAAGGCCACCCGAAGGTGGCCTTGTTCTCGACACGGCGTGAATCAGAATGCCTTGCCGGTGAGGTAGAAGTTCTCGTAGCAGAAGTTGGTAGCCGCAATGTAACCCTCGGCACTACCGCAGTCGAAACGCTGGCCCTTGAACTTGTAAGCCAGCACGCAACCGTCCTGTGCCTGACGCATCAGCGCGTCGGTAATTTGAATCTCACCACCCTTGCCCGGCTCGGTCTGTTCGATCAGGTCGAAAATGTCCGGCGTAAGGATGTAGCGGCCAATGATCGCCAGATTGGATGGCGCGTCTTCCGGCTTGGGCTTCTCGACCATGTGGCTGACGCGGAAGATGTCGTCGCGGATCATCTCGCCGGCGATCACACCATATTTGCTGGTCTCTTCCGGCGGCACTTCTTGAATGGCGACGATGGAGCAGCGGAACTGGTTGTACAGTTTCACCATCTGGGCCAGCACAGGATCACCCTCGACGTTGATGCAGAGGTCATCGGCCAGAACCACGGCGAAGGGTTCGTCACCAATCAACGGTCGGCCGCTAAGAATCGCATGGCCCAAGCCTTTCATTTCGACCTGGCGGGTGTAGGAGAAGCTGCACTCGTCGATCAGCTTGCGAATGCCGACCAGGTACTTTTCCTTGTCCGTGTTGCGGATCTGGTGCTCAAGTTCGTAACTGATATCGAAGTGGTCTTCCAGGGAGCGCTTGCCGCGACCAGTGACGATCGAGATCTGGTTGAGCCCTGCGGCCAGTGCCTCTTCAACCCCGTACTGGATCAGGGGCTTGTTCACTACCGGCAACATCTCCTTGGGCATGGCCTTGGTTGCAGGAAGGAAGCGCGTGCCATACCCGGCCGCAGGAAAAAGGCATTTTTTGATCATGTGAGTCCTTGAAAAGATAGTTCCGGTTGATGCACTGCGCCTGGATTGGTCAGCAGCCATACCCTGCATGTCCCGCCGCCAGCGGCTGACTAGAGGCTACGACCACCGAAACGAGAAGGGGTTCGCAGGGTTCTACAGCAAATTCCGGGGAGGTACCTTCGAGCCAACGAGCTGACCGATGGTCGTTGACTTTCAGGCAGTCATAGATTGATCGGTACTGAGCCGCTTGCCAAGTAGGCACATCAAAGCCGTTAGGTTGTGATGGCTAGGTTTCGACGCGCCAAGAATCACGCAGCGTGGCAGCCAGGATCGATACGGCCACATCTATTCCAAGAACCGCTGTGCTTCTTGCCATCGCCTCGACATATTTGCTTGATGCAAATCAGTGAAATGGCAAATAGCCGCTACGGACGGCGAGCGTCGCTAATCCGCACCTGACCGTTGCCTCTACCATATCGGCACCTGACCGTATGCCTGGTGGCTCCTCCCCTTGCTGCTACAGCTCCGCGCTTGTTGCGGTAGTAGCGCATACGCGTTATCGACTCCGTGCAGTATTGAAGGAAAGACAATGCGCAGCGCTCCCGCTAATCGACAAATGTCCGTCCAGGCGAAAATCAACCTGGCTCTGGTGCTGGTCTTCGCACTGGTGTTTTCCGCGTCGCTCTACCACGCTGCCAGCACCGAAAAGCAGTTGGTGCTGCACGTCGTCGAACAACAGACCAAGGACGCCGCCGACTCCTATTTCGATAGCATCAACACCATGATGCTCACCGGCACCATGGCCCAACGCGAAGTCCTGCGAGACAAGCTCCTGGCCCGCCCCGGCGTGATCGATGCGCGCATCATTCGTGGCGAACCGGTAACCAAGGTCTTCGGACCGGGCTTCGCTCATCAGGCACCTGAGGACCAGCTGGATCGCCGCGCACTGGCTGGCGAAGGCACGGTACAGGTCAGCAACGGTAAAAACGGCCGAGTGCTGACCGTGATCAACCCGATCCGCGCCCACCGTGATTATCGCGGCACCAATTGTCTTTCATGCCACCAGACTGCCGAGGACACGGTGATGGGCGCGGTGCGAATCAGCTATGACCTGTCAGCGCTCGACGGCGAGGTCAATCGCAACGTCATGGCCTCTGCCGGTATCCAGCTGCTGTTGCTGCTCATTGGCCTGATCGTGGTGAGCTACATCATCCGCCGCGTGATCATCAGCCGAATCAACGACATGCGTTACACCATGGAAGCGATGACCGATGACGAGGATCTCAGTCGCGTTGTGTCGGTCCATGCCGAGGACGAAGTGGGTGCCATGGGACATTCGTTCAACCGCATGATCGGCAAGTTCCGCCATAGCCTGGAAGCGGTTGCGGGAGTCACGCGACAACTGGGTGAAGTGTCGGATCGGGTGTCCGTGGTGGCTGAGAAGACCCATTCCGCAGTCATGACTCAACGTAGTGAAACCGACATGGTGGCCTCGGCAATGAACGAGATGAGTGCGACGGTGCAGGAAGTCGCACGGCACGCCAGCCAAACGGCCACCGCGTCCAGCGATGCGGATGGGCAAACCAAGGCCGGCGTCACCCTGGCCACCGAAGCGCTGGATGGCATCGAAGCGCTGATTCGGGAAATCGAGCGCGCCGCACAGGTGATCAAACAGGTGGAAGCTGACAGCACTTCTATCGGGATGGTGTTGGATGTCATCAATGGCATCGCCGAACAAACCAACCTGCTCGCGCTCAACGCTGCTATCGAAGCGGCACGCGCCGGCGAACAGGGCCGCGGTTTTGCAGTTGTCGCTGATGAAGTTAGGACCCTCGCCTCGCGCACGCAGCAATCGACCCGCGACATCCAGGCGACTATCGAGCAACTGCAGACCGGTGTGCGCGACGCGGTCAAGGCCATGGAAGGTGCCCAGCTCCGTGCTCATGCCGGCTCCGATTGCGTCGCGAAGGCAGCCCGGAGTCTCAACGTCATCGCCGGCGAAGTGGGCACGATCAACGACATGAACATGCAGATCGCAACGGCTGCCGAACAACAGGGAGCCGTCGCCGAGGAGATCAACCGCAACATCACCACCATCAGTGATATTGCCGACACGACCTCCGCGGACGCCAGGCAAACGTCGCAGATAAGTGATGAGTTGGTACGGCTGGCCGCCGAACTGAACCGTCTGGTCGGGCGATTCAGGCTTTGAACAACGGTGCCTGGGTTGAAATGCGTCTGGAAAGCCGGAGCGTTGGCGCAGTGACTGTCGATTACCGCACCCTAGTCGCAGCTTCTTGATCTGAGACAGCTGAACCGTGACTAGAATCAAGAATAATTGCGCCACGATGTCGCGCGCCGCTGACGGGATGCACTGTCCGGCCACTCACCCATAACCCGCAAGGTGAAACTACACATGGACCAAACGCCGAGCTTTAACCGCGCCCTGGTCGAGAAATATGACCGTCCCGGTCCTCGCTATACCTCGTACCCCACCGCACCTCAGTTCCATCAGGCTTTCGCCATCGATGACTATCGCAGCGCCGCGAAGGACACCAACGAGGCCGCGACGCCCAAGCCGCTTTCGGTGTATATCCATATCCCGTTCTGCAAGAGCCTTTGCTACTACTGCGCGTGCAACAAGATCATCACCCACAAGACCGATCGTGCCACCGAGTACCTGGAATACCTCAAGCGTGAAATCCAGATGCAGGCCAGGCTGTTCGATCGCTCGCGCAAGCTGACCCAGTTGCACCTCGGTGGCGGTACGCCGACCTACCTCACCAGCGAGCAGCTGGCTGACCTGATGGCCACATTGCGCGGTACATTCAACATGGACGACAGCGACGACCACGAGTTTTCGCTGGAAGTCGATCCGCGCACCGTCACGCCCGAGCAGATCCATGGTCTGCGCAAGCTCGGCTTCAATCGGCTGAGCTTCGGCGTACAGGATTTCGATGAACAGGTACAGATCGCGGTCAACCGCATCCAGACCGAAGAGCAGACTCGCGAGCTGGTCGAAGCCGCCCGCGCTGCCAAATTCAAGTCGATCAGCGTCGACCTGATCTACGGCCTGCCGCTGCAGACCGTCGAAAGCTTCAACACCACGCTGAACAAAATCATCGACATCCGCCCCGACCGGATCGCCGCTTACAGCTATGCACATCTACCCGAGCTGGTGCGCGCGCAGAAGCTCATCCGTCCCGAAGACATGCCGCCGCCCGAGCGCAAGCTGGAATTGCTGGAACTGACCATCAAGCGTCTGACCGATGCGGGTTACATCTATATCGGCATGGATCACTTCTCGCTGCCGGACGACGAGCTGGCCCGTGCCCGCGCCAACGGCACGCTGCAGCGCAACTTTCAGGGGTATTCGACCCACGCAGACTGCGACCTGATCGGACTGGGGATTTCTTCGATCGGCAAGGTCGGCGACAGCTACAGCCAGAACGTGAAAGAACTGTCGCAGTATTACGCACGGCTGAACGACGGGATGCTGCCGGTGCAGCGCGGTTACAAGCTCAGCGAAGACGACCGTCTACGTCGCGATGTGATCATTGCGCTGATGTGCCATGGCCGTATTGATTTCACTGAAATGGAAAAGCGCTACGGCATCGTCTTCCAGGAGTACTTCGCCGATTCGCTGGCCAAGCTCGACGAGCACGTTGCCGATGGTCTGGTAGATATCCGCGATGACGCTGTGGTACTGATGCCCCAAGGGCATTTGATGATGCGCAACGTCGCCATGGCCTTCGATGCGTACCTCGGCGGCGAACAGCGCGGCCGGTTCTCACGCACGGTGTAACCAGCGGCCCGGTCGGCGCCTCTTCGTCGTAAGAGGCGCCACGGCGGCGAACGCAGGCCGCAGGCCGCAGGCCTGTCAGCCACGAAGCTCGCCCGTGGCTAGCGACACCTCCTTTCTTTTCCGCAGCTTTGCCCTCCCTCCGTTGCGCCAGACAAACCCACCATCGATACGCAGCGGCTCCCATTGGGCATCGGCGTCCTTGCGACGGTCTTTGCGTAACTGATTACCAGCCGATCAAACCGTCGATCGTCCCACCGTTGCCAAATCAACGAACAACTGTATAAATACCCAGCCAGTCGGGCCGATGCGCCCATGTTTGACCGAACCGGACGTTCGATGCGCCAGGCCCTGGAAAACCCCTTCTATTACCTCGATAACTTTCGGCAGGTGCTTGCCTGGGTTGGCGAACGCCATGGCGACCTGCTGAACGACAACGAGTGCGCGTTTCTCGACCGATTCAGCCAAGTCTCCCAAGCATCACAGGCGTTACTGGTCCGCATGGTGATGCGCAAGGGGACGCTGTTTCGTGCCAGCAAGCTGCGCTATGCGGAGATCGGCTGCCCACTGGAGGCCGCCGCCTCGCTGATCGAGCACGGCTGGATCGATGTCGATCCGACGCTGGATCTGGTTCAGCTCTTCAGCCTGCTGAAAAAGGACGAGCTGATCAGAGTATTCGGTGCCGCAGCTTGTCGCGGTCAGCGTAAGAGCGACCTGCTAACGGCTCTGATGGCGGAACATGCCGAGCCCAAATCCTTCCGCAGTTGGTGTGAGGCGCTCGACGAGGTCGCCTTCGGACTGAACATCAGCGAGCTCAGTGACCGGCTGCGGTTGATGTTCTTCGGCAATATTCATCAGGACTGGACCGAGTTCGTGCTCGCTGACCTGGGCATCTTTCGCTACGAGCAGGTGAGCTTCTCCGCCGCTTCGCGCGCGTTCCACAGCCGCGACGAGGTGAACGCCTATCTGCATCTGCATCGTTGCCGCGAGCGCTTCGAGGCTGGCGAGGCGCCGGATCAGGTACTGGTCGATATTCCGAGCGCGCCCTACGCCAACGAGTGGCTGGAGCATCGGCGCGGGAAACTGCTCCTGAGCATCGGCCGCCAATGCGAGCGTATCGGCGACCTGAACCAGGCCCTGCGTCTGCATGCGTCCAATGTCTATCCCGGCGCGCGTGAACGAGCAATCAGGGTGCTCGAACGTTACGGTCAGCCCGAGGCAGCTTTGCAGGTGGCAAACGAAGCCCATGCCGCTCCCGAAAGCGAACATGAAGCCCAGCAGCTGCATCGCATCCTGCCACGCCTGCGCCGCGCCCTCGGTATGCCTGGTGTACGTCGCGTCACGGTAGCCGAAGCCGAGCGCATCGATCTGCTTCTGCCCAGACAACCAGGCCTGAGTGTTGAACATGCGGCGCGAGAGCATCTGTCACACAGCGAGGCGCCGGTTTACTACGTTGAGAATGGCCTGATCAATTCGCTTCTGGGCCTGCTGTGCTGGGACGCGATCTTCGCGCCGCTACCGGGCGCGTTCTTCCACCCGTTCCACGCGGCGCCGGCGGACCTCGCCCGACCGGACTTCTACAGCCGTCGGGCCGGGTTGTTCGACGAGTGCCTGGCCAAACTGAAAACTGGCGAATACCGCGACTGCATACGCCGGGTATATCAGGAGAAGTTTGGCGTTCAGTCGCACTTCGTCAGCTGGGGGCTGCTCGATGAGCAGCTGATGGAGCAAGCGCTGGCGTGCGTGACCGCTGAGCATCTGCGCGTGTGCTTTCAGCGCATCCTGCTCGACGTACCGAATCACCGCAGCGGGTTGCCAGACCTCATCCAGCTTTGGCCCGGCGAAGGTCGCTACCGGATGATCGAGGTGAAAGGCCCCGGAGATCGTCTACAGGACAATCAAAAGCGCTGGATTGACTTCGCCTTGCGTCACGCTATTCCCATCGCCGTCTGTTATGTGCAATGGGCCGAGGACACGCCTTGAGCTATCGCGTTGCGGTCCGCGCGCTGTGCGAGTTCACCGCCAAAGAGGGCGATCTGGACCTTCGCTTCACGCCCTCTCCCACCGCGCTGGAAGGCATGGCCGGGCATGCCACCGTTACCGCTCGCCGAGCGGAAGGTTACGAACGCGAGGTGGCGCTGGAAGGCCAGTATCTGGAACTGCTGGTTCGTGGCCGTGCGGATGGCTACGACCCCGCCCAGAACCGGCTGGAAGAAATCAAGACCCATCGCGGCGACCTTGCTCGACAGCCCGCCAACCACCGTCAGCTGCACTGGGCCCAGGCGAAGATCTACGGCTGGCTTCTTTGCGCATCACGCGCACTGGGCTCCCTGAATATCGCCTTGGTCTACTTCGAAGTCGCCAGCCAGAAGGAAACGGTACTGGTCGAGTCTTTCACCAGCGAAGAGCTACAGGCCTTCTTTGATACCCAGTGTCAGCGCTTTATCGCTTGGGCCGAGCAGGAACTGGAGCATCGGAATGAACGCAATCAGGCACTCACGACGCTGAAGTTTCCCCATGGGGAGTTTCGCCGGGGCCAGCGGCAACTGGCTGAAGCGGTGTACAAGGCGGCATGCACCGGAACGCATTTGATGGCGCAGGCGCCGACCGGCATCGGCAAGACCCTCGCCACGCTGTTCCCGCAACTGAAATCGTTTCCCGGCCAGCAACTGGACAAGCTGTTCTTCCTTACGGCGAAGACCTCCGGGCGGCAGCTGGCTTTGGATGCACTTCTCAGCCTTACGACGGGCTCCACGCCCCTGCGCGTGCTGGAACTGATCGCACGTGACAAGGCTTGCGAACACCCGGACAAGGCTTGCCACGGAGAATCCTGCCCGCTGGCTCGCGGCTTCTACGATCGGCTCCCCGCTGCGCGCGCAGCCGCCATCGCCCGCCCGATGCTCGATCGGCAGACGCTACGTGAGGTGGCCCTGGCGCATCAGGTCTGTCCTTACTACCTCAGCCAGGAACTGGCCCGTTGGGCCGATGTGGTGGTCGGCGATTACAACTATTACTTCGATCTGAGCGCCCTGCTCTACAGCCTGACATTGGTCAATCAATGGCGTGTCACCGTGCTGGTAGATGAAGCGCACAACCTGCTGGAACGCGGGCGAAGCATGTACACAGCCGAGCTTGATATTCGGAATTTCAAAGGCTTACGAACGGTATCTCCAAGTAACGTGAGAAAACCGATCGAGCGTATTTTGCGCTACTGGAGTGAGCTGCATAGCGCGCAGATCGACTGTTACCACGTTCATCCGGAACTGCCGCAGAAGCTCATCGGCGCGTTGCAGCAGGCCATTAGCGCAATCACGGATCATCTGGCCGAGCAACCGGCGGGCCTCGAACCAGCGGTGCAGAGAGCGTACTTCGATGCAATGCATTTCTGCCGCCTGGCGGAGCTGTTCGGGACGCATTCACTGTTTGACTGCACGTTGCTGCCGCAGCGTACCGCTCGCGCCGGCCGCGCATCGATTATCTGCATCCGCAACGTGTTGCCAGCCCCCTTTCTCGGCCCGCGCTTTCTCGAGGCACGGTCCTGCGTGCTGTTCTCTGCCACGCTCAACCCGAGACGGTTCTATTCCGACACCTTGGGGCTTCCGCCGAATCAGGTCTGGGTCGACGTTGAGTCACCCTTTCGTGCTGAGCAGCTGGAGGTTCGCCTGGCACGCCATATCTCCACGCGTTATCAGGATCGTGTTGCTTCACTGGAGACGATTGTCGAGTTGCTTGCACAGCAGTATCGCCAGCGCCCGGGCAACTACCTCGCGTTCTTCAGCAGTTTCGATTATCTGCAGCAGGTGACCAGTCTGCTGTCGGCCACCCATCCGGATCTCCCGATCTGGGAACAGACTCGTGGAATGGACGAACCTGCCCGCGTGGCATTCCTGGCGCGCTTTACTCGCGACAGCCGAGGCATCGGTTTCGCCGTATTGGGCGGCGTATTCTCCGAGGGGATCGATCTACCTGGGGACCGACTGATTGGCGCATTCATCGCCACGCTTGGTCTGCCCCAGGTCAATCGGGTCAACGAGCAGATGAAGGCCAGGATGGACCAGCTGTTCGGCACCGGCTACGACTACACCTACCTCTACCCCGGCTTGCGGAGAGTCGTACAGGCTGCTGGTCGGGTGATCCGCACCACGGATGATCAAGGCGTGGTGCATCTGCTGGACAATCGTTTTGCACGTGCACAGGTCAGACGACTTCTCCCCGATTGGTGGCATATTACGGAGTGATCCCTGAGTCATCGCATCTCCTGTTCTTTCGTGGCTGTCTAGCCCTGCGCATTGAGCGACACGTCGACCCCCCCTATTGACGTGGGGTAGAGTGATTAGACGAAGGTCGAAGGCCTAACAAATCTTTACAAATTACGTTGACAAGCTTCTGTGTGCCGCCATAATCCGATGCGTCGTATGACAACTGATAACAGTTTTGTCATGACAAGCGCTGTCCACGGCTGCGCTAGACCTCGCTCCATTCGGCCCACGGTTGAAAGAAGCGGACTACCAAAAAAAGGGAGCACAACAACAATGACCCCACGCAACCCCCTCTCTGCCGCCATATTCGCTGGCACGCTGACCATGGCGCTCGGCATTCCTGCCGTTGCTCACGCCGCAGACGGCTTTGTTGACGGCACCAAAGTCACGCTCAACGCCCGTAACTTTTACATCAACCGTAACTTCGTCGATCCGGCTTTCCCGAATGCACTGAATCCTCAGAATAAGGCCGAGGAATGGACGCAGAGCTTCATTCTTAACGTCCAGTCCGGCTACACCCCGGGCCCGATTGGTTTCGGCGTCGATACCTTGGCGATGCTGGCGGTCAAGCTCGACGGCGGTGGCGGCACGTACGGTACAGGCTTGTTACCTCGGCACAGCGATGGCAAACCTGCTGATAACTTCGGCCGTCTCGCCGTTGCCGCCAAAGCCAAGGTGTCCGAGACCGAGCTTCGCGTCGGTGAATGGCAGGTCGTGGTTCCGGTGCTCCGTGCAGACGATGGCCGCTCCCTCCCGCAAACCTTCCAGGGCGGCATGATTACGTCCAAAGAGATCAGCAACCTGGCGCTGTATGGTGGCCAGATGCGCCAGAACAGCACCCGTGACGACGCCAGCATGGAAGACATGTTCTTCGGTGGCGTGGGCTCCGATCGTTTCAACTTTGCCGGCGGTGAGTACTCCTTCACCGAGAAGACCAAAGTCGGCCTCTGGCATGCCCGCCTCGAAGACATCTATCAGCAGAACTATGTGCAGTTGCTTCATACCCAACCCTTGAGCGACAACCTCGCCTTCACCGCCAACCTCGGTTACTTCACCGGCAAGGAAGAAGGCAGCGCACTGGCTGGCGACCTGGACAACAAGACGTACTCGGGGCTGTTCGGTCTGCAAGCTGGCGCTCACACCTTCTATGTCGGTTTGCAGAAGGTCAGCGGCGATCAGTGGATGCGCGTCAACGGTACCAGCGGCGCCTCGCTGGCCAACGACAGCTTCAACTCCGCCTATGACGCAGCCGATGAGCGTTCCTGGCAGCTGCGCCATGACTTCAACTTTGCCGGTGTCGGCGTCCCTGGCCTGGTTCTGATGAACCGCTACATCAGCGGCGACAACATCACGACCGCCAGCGGCGAAGAAGGCAAAGAATGGGGCCGCGAGTCCGAGCTGGCTTATACCGTTCAAAACGGCGCGCTGAAGAACCTCAACATCAAATGGCGTAACTCCAGCATGCGTCGCGACAGCTCGTTCAGCCGTAACGAGTTCGACGAAAATCGTCTGATCTTCAACTACCCGATCTCGATTCTGTAAGCGTCACCACGCTGGACGCAACGCTCCTCGCTCCTGTTGCGGAAACTTTAGCCCGTCCTTGTGACGGGCTTTTTTTGCGTGATTTGAAGAACGATTACGGGTTTTGCCATGTGAAGTAAGGCAGCTGGAATCAACGCATCTCGTAATCGTGGGCGCGGGCTCCTACGGGGGTCTGGGGCGCTTTACCGCTATGCTCAGGAGTCGGCGCCAGTGCGTTTGATCTCCATCTGTAAACTGACCTGCATCGTTTCGCCGGGCGCCAATATCCGCATTCCGTTCGCGACCGGGTCGTCCATGCCGAGGGCATTGTTGGCGTGGGTTACAGGTTCCACCGCGAAGAAGCCCATCTCAACGGGTGGCGAGAACACGACAAGGTGATCGAGCGCCTCGCTGGCGTTCATGATCAGCGCCACGCCCTTGTCCGGCCAGCGTATGCATACCGGGCCCGTACGGCTGACGAAGCAATTGTCCAACCCCGGCTCCTGCAGCGTTCGGCCGCTGGAAAAGTCCCATTCTGCTGAAATCTTTGTCAGTTCCGCCGGCAGATTTTGCGTATCGTTTTGCCACACCGATTGCGCGCTGAACTGTAGCTCACAACCGTCGTGGCGAAGAAAGTACGGATGCCAACCAAGCCCCCCTGGGGCCGATCGGGTATCTGTGTTGCGCAGATTCAGAACGAGCGAAATGCCTTCTTCGCTGAGCTGAAGTCGATGCTCCAGTTCGAAGGCAAATGGCCAATCCGTCACCGCCTCATCCTCGGGCCGATGCGTGAGGCTGAGCACCAGGCTGTCTGAGCCCTGCTGCGTCACCGCCCATGCCCTTTTCCAGGCGACACCGTGAATGGGTAGCGGAAAATCAGGCGACGGTCGGTTCAGCGGATAACGCTGGCCGTCATGCACGAAGGCACCATCACCCACACGATTGGAAAACGGCGCCAAGACGAAACAGCCGGTCCTACGAACATTGTCAGAGCCGTCCCAGGGGCGCAGCAAGTCAATGCCATCGATGCTCAAGCGGGTGATCGCTCCGCCCAACGCCGGACAGACCGACAGCTGCAGTGGGCCATGCCGAAGCTCGATCTGGGTCAGGTTTGGTTGTGGGTCGGTCATGACTAACGCTCCTCTGACGAGCCGACGCTGCTCGCAGGTGTGAATGAAAAGTGGCGCTCCATACTCGCGGGTTTGTGGCTCGCGGTGTGGTAGCGCCATGGGGGGATTGCTCGAAAAGTGTCGCCCTGTCTTTTGGACGTGGGGTCGCGGCATGTGCCGCATTTATCTGAATCGGACAGGTAAGTGCGATCAGACCGTCGTCAGCAGTTCCCCGCACTCGAGAAACGCACGGAGATTCGCAAACAGCAATTCTTCCATCGCAAGCCGGGTTTCCTCGGTGGCGCTGCCGATATGCGGGAGCAGAACGACATTGGGCAGATCGAGCAGAGCCTGCGGCACCTTCGGCTCATGCGCATAGACATCCAGTCCGGCCCCGCCCAGGCGCCCTTCGAGTAGCGCTTCGACCAATGCCGGCTCATCCACCACGGAGCCGCGGGAGACGTTGACCAATATGCCCTTAGGGCCAAGCGCATCCAGCACCTCACGGCTGACGAGGTGGCGGGTGGCGTCCCCTCCCGGGCAGGCCAACACGAGAAAATCGCTCCAGCGAGCCATCTCGATCAGGCTCGCCTCGTAGCCGTAAGGGCTGCCTTCGACCGGCCGCCGGTTGTGGTAACGCACCTGCATATCGAAACCGTTGGAGCGCTTGGCAACTGCTTCGCCGATGCGCCCGAGGCCAACGATACCGAGACGTTTGCCGCTGACCCGGGTCCCCAGAGGCAGACCACCAGAAGGCCACTCGCCGGCACGAACGAACCGATCGGCACGCGACATTTTTCTCGCGCAATCGATAACCAGGCCGAACGCGAGGTCGGCCACACAGTCGTTGAGTACGTCCGGCGTGTTGCTCACCGGAATGCCGCGCGCCCGGGCTGCCGCCACATCGATCGCGTCGTAGCCGACACCGAAGCTCACGATCGCGCGTAGGTTGGGCAAGCGTTCGATCAGCGCCGCGTTGCAACCGAAACGGGCTGAGGTCACAACGATCTCGATGCGCTGAGCGTGGCTGTCGAGCAGCGCATCGGCGCCCGGCTCCCATAGCGCTAGTACTTCATGCTCCGCAGCCAGGCCGCGGTTGAAACGTTCGGTCAGTGGGCCGAGCTGAAGAATGCAGGTCATGTCATTGCCTCGTTGAAATCAGGTGCCGTGCGCAGTTCAGATCACCTTACCGACGTTCAGCAGGCTTCAGGGATCAAATCCGAACTTGAATGCACGCATCGGTTCGAAACCAGCGGACCCGGTGATGCATCCCCCCGCAATCCCCCTCGCTGACCGGACGCACCGCCGGCCGATCCGCCACGACAGACATCAGGTACTCCTGCGTGCTCGACATCGCCGAGGATGCCGACAGTGCCGAATCATGGCTTCCTGTACCGCCATTGAACGCGTCGGATAGTGTTCTGACTCAGCGGCACGCCGAAGCGGCGCGCCAGCATGACATCAGACGCGGGACGATCAGGTGATGGGCGCAGGGTTGAACAGGGTAATGTCGTTGTGCAGCTTGTGCTGCTCGGCGCAGGTCTGCTTGCGGCCGCTGGCGACGTCCAGATAGTAGTGGAACAACTCCCAGCCCAGTTCCTCGATGCTGGAGCGGCCGGTGGCGATGCGGCCGGCGTCCACGTCGATCAGATCGGGCCAGCGCTCAGCCAGTTCGGTACGGGTGGATACCTTGACTACCGGCGCCATGGCCAACCCGTAAGGCGTACCCCGCCCGGTCGTGAACACGTGCAGGTTCATCCCGGCTGCCAACTGCAACGTCCCACAAACGAAATCGCTGGCCGGCGTCGCGCAATAGATCAGCCCCTTGCCACTGAAACGCTCACCCGGACCCAGCACGCCGTTGATGGCGCTGCTGCCGGACTTGACGATGGAGCCCAGCGCCTTTTCAACAATATTGGATAAGCCGCCCTTCTTGTTGCCAGGCGTGGTGTTGGCGCTACGATCGGCGGCGCCGCGTTCGAGGTATTGGTCGTACCAATCCATTTCACGAACCAGCGCTTCGGCCACTTCGGGGGTTTCGGCGCGCGAGGTCAGCATGTAGATGGCATCGCGAACTTCCGTGACCTCAGAGAACATTACGGTCGCGCCCGCTCGAATCAGCAGGTCCGAGGCGTAACCCAGCGCGGGATTGGCTGTGATGCCGGAGAAGGCATCGCTACCGCCGCACTGCATGCCGAGGATCAGTTCAGCGGCCGGCACGGTCTCGCGCTGGCGGCGGTTGAGCTTCTGCAGACGCGCTTCGGCCAGCGCCATGATCTGCTCGATCATCTCGCCGAAACCGGTATTGGACTCCTGCAGGCGATACAGCCAGGGTTCTCTCAGGTCAACGGACGCATCGCCTTCGTGCATCACCTGTTCGGCCTGCAATTTCTCGCAGCCGAGGCTGATCACAAGCGCTTCGCCCCCCAGGTTGGGGTTTCGCGCCAGGTTGCGCACGGTGCGGATCGGGATATAGGCGTCTTTGGCATTGATCGCCACACCGCAGCCGTAACTGTGGGTCAGCGCTACCACGTCGTCGACGTTGGGATACTTGGGCAGCAACTCCTTACGGATGCGGGCGACGGCGTGATCGAGCACGCCGGTGACGCACTGCACGGTGGTGGTAATGCCGAGGATATTGCGTGTTCCCACAGTGCCATCGGCGTTGCGGTAGCCCTCGAAGGTGTAGCCCTCGAGCGGCTCGAGCCGAGCCGGGACAGCGTCGGCCATGGGCAGACTGTCGAGCGGCGGCGCCGATGGCATGCGCAACTGGGTTTCCTTCACCCATGAGCCGCGCGCAATAGGTTCCAGCGCATAACCGATGATCTGGCCATAACGGCGCACGGGCTGGTCGATGGCGATATCAACCAGCGCGACCTTGTGGCTCTGCGGTACCGACTCGACCGTGACCAACCCGTCCTCAAACCGCGCGCCGATTGGCACGCCACCGTCGTTGACCACTACCGCGACGTTATCCGCTTCGTTCAGGCGGATGTAACGAGGTGAATCTTGATGTTGAATCAGTTCAACGGTTTCGTTCATTTAGGTCTCCGGAATGGCCCGGTTATTGTTATCGAAGGCGTTGCGACTAGCTTTCCTTCGCGAGCAAGCTTGCTCCTACAAAAGCGGTGCTGCACAACCCTGTAGGAGCGACCTTGCTCGCGAATGGCGTCTCGGCTACGAGGCAGTCCTGTGGCATATCGCGAGCAAGCTCGCTCCTACGAAAAAGCGGTGCTGCATAACCCTGTAGGAGCGACCTTGGTCGCGAATCGCGAATGGCGTCTCGGCTACGAGGTGGCCTTGGGATCGTTCGCGAGCAAGCTCGCTCCTACAAGGACGCGGCTCAACGCACCATGCATGGCCGCTTGTTGTTGAATTTCCAATCCGGGATCAGGTACTGCATGGCGATGGCGTCGTCACGTGCACCAAGCCCCTTCTCCAGATACAACTCATGGGCCTTCTGCAGCGCATCCCGATCCAGCTCCACACCGAGCCCGGCCTTGGCCGGCACAGCCACTTTGCCACCGACGATCTGCAGCGGCTCGCGAGTCAGGTACTGACCATCCTGCCAGATCCAGTGGGTGTCGATCGCGGTGATCTTGCCCGGTGCGGCGGCCGCCACGTGCGTGAACATCGCCAGCGAGATATCGAAGTGGTTGTTCGAATGCGAGCCCCAGGTCAGGCCCCAATCGTGGCACATCTGCGCGACGCGTACTGAACCGCTCATGGTCCAAAAATGCGGGTCGGCCAGCGGAATGTCCACCGACTGCAATTGGATCGTGTGGCCCATCTGCCGCCAATCGGTGGCAATCATATTGGTCGCGGTCGGCAACCCTGTGGCGCGGCGGAACTCGGCCATCACCTCGCGGCCGGAATAGCCGTTCTCGGCGCCGCAGGGGTCTTCGGCATAGGCCAGCACGCCGTGCAGGTCCTTGCACAGATCGATCGCTTCGGCCAGCGACCAGGCACCGTTGGGGTCGAGCGTGATGCGCGCATCGGGGAAGCGCTCGGCCAACGCGCGGATGGCCCTCACCTCCTGGCTGCCCGGCAGTACGCCGCCCTTGAGTTTGAAATCCTTGAAGCCGTAACGCTCATAGGCCGCTTCGGCTTGGCGCACCACGGCTTCCGGCGTCAGCGCTTCTTCGTTACGTATACGGAACCAGGCGTCGCTGGCGTCCGATTCACCGCGGTAGCCGAGGTCGGTCTTGTTGCGGTCAGCGATGTAGAACAAATAGCCCAGCATCTCGACTTCGTCACGCTGTTGGCCATCACCCAGCAGTGCGGCAACCGGCACGCCAAGGTGCTGGCCCAGCAGGTCGAGCAATGCCGATTCCAATGCGGTGATGGCATGGATGGCGATGCGCAGATCGAAGGTCTGCAAGCCGCGACCACCCACATCGCGATCAGCGAAGGCCTTGCGCGCCTGGTTCAGCAAGCCGTTGAAGTTGCCTACCGATTGCCCGACAAGAATGCTCCGAGCATCTTCCAGGGTCTGGCGAATCGCCTCGCCACCGGGGACCTCGCCGACACCCGTGTTGCCGGCGCTGTCCTTGAGAATGAGAATGTTGCGGGTGAAATACGGACCATGGGCGCCACTCAGGTTGAGCAGCATGCTGTCCTGACCAGCGACCGGAACCACCTGAAGCTCGGTGACGACCGGAGCGCCTTGATGCACTGGGTTGTTCATACGCATCTCTCTATTGTTCTTATGGTCCGACGTTGCGGAAAAACCTTCGTTGCCCAACGACGCGATCCGGCTGGGTTCACCGGATCGCCCCCCTCGAGCGCACCGGCTGTCAGCCGATGTAGGTGGTCTTCACCGTGGTGTAGAACTCCTGGGCGTAGCGCCCCTGCTCGCGTGGGCCGTAGGACGAGCCTTTGCGGCCACCGAACGGCACGTGGTAGTCCACGCCTGCGGTCGGCAGGTTGACCATCACCATCCCAGCCTGGGAATGGCGCTTGAAGTGGTTGGCGTACTTCAGCGAAGTGGTGCAGATGCCTGCGGACAAACCGAACTCAGTGTCGTTGGCTATCGCAAGCGCCTCATCGTAGTCCTTGACCTTCACCACGTTGGCCACCGGCCCGAAGATCTCTTCACGGCTGATTCGCATGTCTGGTTTGCTGTCGACGAACAGCGTCGGCGCGAGGAAGTAGCCTTCGGTGCCGCAGCTGACACGCTCGCCACCACAGGCCAGACGTGCGCCCTCTTCCTTGCCAATCTCGATGTAGCGCAGATCCTGCTCAAGCTGTGCTTGGGACACCACGGGGCCAACATCGACCCCCTTCTCCAGTGCAGAACCCACCTTAATCTTCTTGATGCGCTCGACCATAGCTTCGACGAAACGGTCGTAGATGCCTTCGGTCACGATGATCCGACTGGACGCGGTGCAACGCTGGCCAGTCGAATAGAACGCGCTCTGGGTGGCCAGTTCAACGGCAGTGTTGAGATCGGCGTCATCGAGGATGATCTGAGGATTCTTGCCGCCCATCTCCAGCTGAACCTTGGCCTGACGGCCTACGCAAGTCGCTGCGATGCCGCGACCAACACCTACCGAACCGGTGAAGCTGACGCCATCGACGCGCTTGTCGTTGACGATGGCTTCGCCGACTTCGCGGCCCTTACCCATCACTAGATTGAACACGCCAGCCGGGAAGCCGGAGCGCGAAATGATTTCAGCAATCGCCCAGGCACAACCGGGCACCAGATCAGCGGGCTTGATGACCACGCAATTGCCGTAGGCCAGCGCCGGTGCGATCTTCCAGGCAGGAATGGCGATCGGGAAATTCCACGGCGTGATCAGACCGATAACGCCCAGCGGCTCGCGGGTCACTTCAACGCTCACACCCGGACGAACCGACTGTAGCGTCTCGCCGGCCTGGCGAAGACATTCACCGGCGAAGTACTTGAAGATGTTGCCGGCACGAGACACCTCACCGATGGCTTCCGGCAGCGTCTTGCCTTCTTCACGAGCCAGTAGATTGCCCAGCTCTTCGCGGCGGGCGAGGATTTCCAGACCAACTTTCTCCAGCGCATCGGCGCGGGCCTGAATGCCGGATGTCGACCAGGCAGGGAATGCCTTTCGAGCGGCGGCGATGGCGGTTTCAACCTGCGCGGCATCCGCCTGGGCGTATTCGCCGATCACGTCCGAAAGGTCGGATGGATTGATGTTGGCCTGATAGTTCTTGCCAGCTACCCACTGACCATCAATGTAATTGTCATAACGTTTTGTGGCTGCCACGTAACGCTCTCCTTCGTGAGGTCCGCCGCGAGCGCCCAATAGCAATGGTCGGCATCTCTGGCGGCGGGTGGGGCGAGTGATAGGTCGGGCGTACCGTTATTGGGCGCCCTGCTTTTCGATAAGCGCGGCGAGTGCTTCGTACTCGTCCGGGCGCAGGTCGGTCAGTGGCGCACGCACAGGCCCGGCGTCGTATCCGGAGATCCTGGCGCCTGCCTTGACGATACTGACTGCATAGCCTTTGCAGCGATTACGAATATCGAGATAGGGAAGGAAGAAATCGTCGATCAGCCGGCCGATCGTTTCATGGTCGTCGCGCGAAACGGCGCGATAGAAATCCATCGCCATTTTGGGAACGAAATTGAATACCGCCGAGGAGTAGACCGGTACGCCGAGGGCCTTGTAGGCCGCTGCGTACACCTCTGCGGTAGGCAGACCACCGAGGTAGGTCAGGCGATCCCCCAGACGGCGGCGGATAGAGACCATTAGCTCGATATCGCCCAGACCATCCTTGTAACCGATCAGGTTCGGGCAACGCTCGGCCAGTTGCTCCAGCAGCGGCGCGGTCAGGCGGCAGACGTTGCGGTTGTAGACCACCACGCCGATGTCGACTGATTTGCACACTTCTTCGACGTGGCAGGCAACCCCCTCCTGACTGGCTTCGGTCAGGTAATGTGGCAGCAGTAGCAGACCCTTCGCGCCCAGGCGCTCGGCTTCCTGGGCGTAGGCAATAGCCTGACGAGTCGGGCCGCCAACGCCGGCGAGAATCGGAACCTGGCCCGCACAGGTATCGACTGCGGTCTTGATGACGTCCGGATATTCCTGGGGCGTCAGCGAAAAGAATTCGCCGGTGCCGCCCGCGGCGAACAGCGCCGTCGCGCCATAGGGCGCCAGCCATTCCAATCTCTTGATATACCCGGCGCGGTTGAAGTCGCCTTGCTGGTCAAAGTCGGTAACCGGGAAAGACAGCAGACCTGAGGAAAGGATGGCCTTCAGTTCTTGTGGGTTCATTGTTTGAGCATCCTGTGAAGCTATCGGTATGGAGTTCGGGCCGCAGCCTTGGAGATACGTTATCGTACAACAACAAGAGGCGCCACCTGTTTGTTGAAGATTTTCCCGCTAGCTATCGCGAGCGGCTTCCGTTGATAGTTGACCACTCACGAGCACAGGCATCGGTTCGGTTGTCCGAAAATATCGCAACCGCACAAGCTGGAGGCGTCAGCGAAACCCCGGTGTAGGCCGTCAAGCAGGAATGAGCCGATCACGATGTTTCAATCGTTTGACATCCTTTCGTGGCACTGCTAAAAAATCACCAAGTCATATGACAACGTATGACAGATACAAGTAGAGCTCAAAAGCCATGAACTTCTCCGCATCGTCTCGCGCGTTGTCACAGCCGCCCTCCTCTGCGCCGAACCACTATTTGCAGCAGGCGCATCGCACCTGGCGAGTATGTACCGTGGCCACGCGTGCCACAGCGACACGCCACCACCTACCACATTACGCATTCACTGCCAGGAGGAGTCGGTCGCCCATCGCCGCCGGCTGCCTCGCTCTTTCGAACATTCAGGCACGCGCATAACACGAAGGACGCGCCTGGCAAATCATTCACGATTAATCCTCTCCTACAACAATAAGCAGGAGCTACACAGCAGATGCTAGACGCAAAGATGGTGACCCCGGCGGTAACCGAGATGCAGGTCATTCCGGTAGCAGGTTACGACAGCATGCTGTTGAACCTGTGTGGTGCCCATGCCCCGTACTTCACGCGAAATCTAGTGATCCTCAAGGACAGCGCCGGCCGCACCGGTATGGGCGAGGTTCCGGGTGGTGAAGGCATCCGCCAGGCCCTTGAGCGCACCAAGGGACTGGTCATCGGGCAGCCAATCGGCCGCTACAACCGGGTGCTGAATGCGTTGCGTCACGCCATCGCTGGCGGTTCTGCCCGCGGCCCGCAGACTACACAGCATCAGGTGACCTCAGACGCAGAGGCCGCCGTATTGCAGCAGCCGCACGAGATCAACCTGCGACTGGACAATGTCATTACCGCGGTTGAAGCCGCTCTCCTCGATCTGCTCGGCCAGCACCTTGACGTGCCGGTCGCGGAACTGCTCGGCAGCGGTCAGCAGCGCAACAGCGTGCCGATGCTGGCATACCTTTTCTATATAGGTGATCGCACCCGCACTGACCTGCCCTACCTCGCTGGTACCGGGTCGGCGGATGACTGGTATCACCTGCGCCACCAGCAGGCGATAACCCCGGAGTCGATTGTGCGGCTGGCCGAGGCGGCGACGGCGCGCTACGGCTTTAAAGACTTCAAGCTCAAGGGAGGCGTCATGCGAGGCGACCAAGAAATGCAGGCAATCGCTGGCATCAAGGCGCGCTTCCCAGACTCCCGCGTAACCCTGGACCCCAACGGAGCCTGGTCACTGGACGAGGCCATCAGGCTGTGCAAGGGCCAGGGGCACATCCTGTCCTACGCCGAAGATCCCTGCGGTCCGGAAAACGGCTACTCGGGCCGCGAGATCATGGCCGAATTCAAGCGTGCCACCGGCATTCCCACCGCGACCAACATGGTCGCCACTGACTGGCGGCAGATGGGGCATTCGCTGCGTCTCGAAGCGGTCGACATTCCGCTGGCTGACCCTCATTTCTGGACCATGCAGGGCTCGGTGAGGCTGGCTCAGATGTGCGAGCAGTTCAGCCTGACCTGGGGCTCGCATTCCAATAATCACTTCGACGTATCGCTGGCGATGTTTACCCATGCCGCTGCAGCTGCGCCCGGCAACATCACGGCGATCGACACCCACTGGATCTGGCAGGAAGGCCAAGAGCGCCTGACTTGCGAACCGCTGCAGATCGCTGGCGGTGAGGTTCAAGTGCCAGACAAACCGGGCCTGGGTATCGAACCGGACATGGACCGGATCATGGCCGCGCACGAGCTCTACAACAAAGTCGCCACTGGTGTCCGTGACGATGCCATGGCCATGCAGTACCTGGTGCCTGGCTGGAAATACGATCCCAAGCAACCAAGCCTGGGGCGTCAGTAACCTCCAAAAAAACAAGACAAACAAAGCGCCGCAACCCAACCATCGGAGAGACCCACAATGAAAAAAGCTATCAGCGCCTCCCTTGTTTCCGCCGTATTGGCAACCGCCGTCAGCGGTGCCTATGCCGCCGAAACCGAGTGGCCCACTCGTCCGGTACAGGTCGTGGTCATTGCTAATGCCGGCGGCGACACCGACTTCAATGCACGCACCATGGCCAAGTACTTCACCAAGATCACTGGCGAAGCGATGGTCATTACCAACGTTGCCGGTGGCGGCGGCACCTTGGCTGCCGAGCAGGTCAAGCAGGCCGATCCGGATGGCAACACCATCCTTTTCACCCATACCGGGCAGATGATCGTCAACGAGGTGGCTGGCCTGACCGAAGACAGCCTGGATGCCTTCGATATTTGCTGCATCGCGGGTGTCGACAAGGGCACTGTGTTTGTCGCGTCGAAAAGCTCGGGCCTGAAATCGCTGGAAGACCTGATTTCAAAATCCAAGGCTGAACCCAGCAGCGTTACCTATGGCACCGAGATGGGCAGCTATTCGCACCTGCAGGGCCTGATGTTTGAAGGCCTGACCGACACCAAGCTGAAGATGGTCGATGCCGGCACGGTGTCGGAAAAAGTCGTCGCTTTGCTGGGCAACCGTATTGATCTAGCCGCGATCAGCTACGGATCGGTACAGGACTACGTGACCAGCGGTGAAATGGTTGCTCTGGGCCAACCCAACGAAGAGCGCAACCCGCTGCTTGGCGACGTGCCGACGTTCAAGGAACAAGGCGTCGATTTCGTCATGGAGAAGCCGTACATCGTGGCGTTCCCGGACGGCACCGATCCGGCGATCATCGAAAAGATGGCTGGCATCGTGAAGCAGATCACCGAGATGCCGGAGTACTCCGAGGAACTGCGCAAAACCTTCAAGCAACCAGTGAGCTACTTCGCCACCGAGCCCTCCATCGAGCGCCTGCAGAAGACCCGCGATGAGTTCATGCAATACAAGGATGAGCTGCGCCAGCGCTAATAGACACCGCAACGTCATGCCGGGCGCAATCGCGCCCGGCAGCCTTCCCTTCCAGACGAGATCCGCCCCATGGATACCTATAAGAGAAAGGAGTTACTCGTCGGAGCCCTGATGCTGGGTGCCGGCCTGTTCTACCTGTTCCTGACTATTAATCTTCCGCGAAAAGGCTTTATCGACGCTTCGACCGTACCCTACGTTTTATCCGTCGGGCTGTGCCTGCTGGGCGCATTACAACTGCTCACTGCGACGAAGGCGACACAGCTCGCGGCCGATCCTGATGCAGAAAACGAGCCCTCCGAGAAAAAACCTGACTACCCCACCGTTTTCAAAACGCTGGGGCTGATTGCCGTCTACGTCGCACTGCTACAAAAGGTCGGCTTCCCGATCATGACGGTGCTTTATCTGTATGCGCAGTTCATCGTGATCACGCCACGTGAACAAAAGATCAACCACCTCGCCTATATCGTGATTTCGGTCGTGGCATCGGCAGTCATTTTCGTCACCTTCCGCCAGGGCTTCGATCTGATGCTCCCGACTGGCTTTCTGAAATTCTAGGAGACGGAACATGTTCGAACTTCTCCAGGCCGGCTTCGGCGCCGTCTTCTCCCCCTACATATTTATCCTGATCACGCTCGGCGTCGCTGTCGGTATCGTCTTCGGTGCGGTTCCAGGACTTTCCGCGACCATGGCCATCGCCCTGTGCCTGCCATTGACCTACGCGATGGGGCCCGCCGCCGGTCTGTCGCTGCTGGTTGCGCTATTCATCGGCGCCACATCAGGCGGCTTGATATCGGCAATTCTGCTGAAGATCCCAGGAACCCCCGCCTCCATCGCCACCACCTTCGATGGCGGGCCGATGATGGACAAGGGCGAGGGCATGAAGGCTCTCGGGGTGGGTGTGGTGTTCTCTTTCCTAGGCACCATTTTCAGTATCGTCGCCCTGTTATCCATTGCCCCCTCGCTGGCGAAGGTCGCCTTGCGCTTCGGCCCTCATGAATACTTCGCCATCGCAATCTTCTCGCTGACGCTGATCGCCACGCTGTCGACCGGGTCTCTGCTCAAGGGCATCTATGCGGGCACCTTGGGGTTTGCCTTTTCCACTGTCGGCATCGCGCCTGTCGATGCGATTCGCCGCTTCACCTTCGACTCCCCCAACCTGAACGGCGGCTTCGCCATGTTGACGGTGATGATCGGCATGTTCGCGGTGGCAGAGGTCATCAAGATCGCCGAAACCGGCCGCTCTGCGCACAAGACTCAAATTGCCTCGGTGAGCATGAAGAACGTCAAGGGTTTCGGCTTTTCACTGAAGGAGTTCTTCGGGCAGATCCCCAACGCGTTCCGCTCGGCGCTGATCGGGATTGGGATCGGCATTCTGCCCGGGATAGGTGCCGGCACCTCGAACATCGTGTCCTACATCATCGCCAAGAAGCGCTCCAAGCATCCCGAACAGTTCGGTAAGGGAGCGGTCGAGGGCGTTGTTGCCAGCGAAACTGCCAACAACGCCGGCATCGGTAGCGCCATGATTCCGCTGATGACGCTCGGCATTCCTGGCGACACCGTTACCGCGATCCTGCTTGGCGGCTTCATGATCCATGGGATTCAGCCCGGACCGCTGTTGTTCATCAGCCAGGGTGCGCTGGTCTACACCATCTTCGCCGCGCTGATCCTGGCTTCGGTGCTGATGCTGGTTCTGGAGTTTTATGGATTACGGATGTTCATCAAGCTGTTGGCGGTGCCCAAGCACATTCTTCTACCGATCATCCTGGTGTTGTGTGTGGTGGGTGCGTTTGGCCTGAGCAGTCGCCTGTTCGATGTATGGACCATTCTGCTGTTCGGTCTGATCGGCTATGGGTTCGTCAAAGGTGGAATGCCGGCCGCGCCATTCATCATCGGTTTCATCCTGGGGCCGATGGCCGAAACCAATCTACGTCGCGGATTGATGTTGTCTGATGGCAGTTTCATGGGTTTCCTCGCCAACCCGATCTCGGCAGCCTTTCTGGCGCTGGCCCTGCTGTCCGTGCTTTGGCATCTATTTAGCGCACTACGCGGACGTAAGGGTGCGGTGGCCACGCTGCAGGCGCCTGAACGCACGACGCCCGCCAAAACGGGTGTCGATGGGTAAAGCGCCGTACTTCACCGCGGCCACACGCAGCGAGCCCCGCTTAGCCTTGGCGGGGTTTCGTTTTTCTTCTGCGGCGATATCTTTTGGGGCTCCTCTCCCCCTACCCTCTACACGGTATCCAGCACTGACGCGCGTCGTCGATCACCGCAAGCAGGACGCCAAAGGCACCTTCAGGCTCGTTTAGCCCCGCTATAACTCGCTCCGCAGCGCTTGCGACGTCGTCATACAACGTCAAGAAGTAGCCGAACCCTAAATCAGTGCCCATTGCGTGCAGGAGCCCCTCGACTTTAGTGGTATGTGCAAGCCTTGCGTGGGCGACTAGCGTGGCGGCTGAGGTTCAGGGAACTACTTGTAAGAACAAGGGTGTGGCCGTTTTTGAAAGGCCGCGCAAGCGGCAAAGAATAGATTTCCGGCATGATCATTGACGATCGGAGATTTGGGTCAGCGGGTTGACAACTCTCTGGCTGGCGCAAATAATCGAGCCCAGTCATATGACAACCGATGACATCAAGAACAATAAGCGACGGGCAGACCTACTATGACAAGCACGACGATCAGTCCCACACCCTTCAATCGCCTCCTGCTGACAGGCGCGGCAGGGGGATTGGGTAAGGTATTACGCGAAACGCTTCGCCCTTACGCCAACATTCTTCGCCTTTCCGACATCGCCCCGATGGACCCCGCCGCCGGACCACATGAAGAAGTCGTGCCCTGCGACCTCTCAGACAAAGCTGCCGTACATGCACTCTGCGAAGGCGTTGATGCCATTGCACACTTTGGCGGCGTGTCAGTCGAGCGGCCCTTCGAAGAAATCCTCGAAGCGAACATCCGCGGTGTATTTCACATCTACGAAGCCGCACGCCAACACGGCATCAAGCGCGTTATCTTCGCCAGCTCCAACCATGTGATCGGCTTCTACAAGCAGACCGAAAAGATCGACGCCAGTGTCGCCCGGCGCCCGGACAGCTACTACGGCCTGTCCAAATCCTATGGCGAAGACATGGCGAGTTTCTACTTCGATCGATATGGCATCGAGACCGTCAGCATCCGCATCGGCTCGTCCTTTCCCGAGCCGCTCAACCGTCGAATGATGGCCACCTGGCTCAGCTATCGCGACCTGACCGATCTGATCGAGCGTTCGTTGTTCACGGCAAATGTCGGCCACACGGTGGTCTACGGTGCGTCGGCGAACCGTGACGTCTGGTGGGACAACCACATGGCGGCGCACCTAGGCTTCGAGCCCAAGGACAGCTCCGAGGTATTCCGCAGCAAAGTCGAAGCTCAGCCACCCTATGCAGCCAACGATCCGGCTGCGATCTACCAGGGCGGCGCGTTCTGCGAAGCAGGCCCATTCGACGAGTGATCCTTCCGCCACGCCGCGAACAACAACAAGAGAATCGCCATGGCAAACCACGCAGAATTGATAGTCGACGCGCAGAACGCAACCGGAGAGAGCCCGGTTTGGGTTGCGCATGAGCAAGCGCTGTACTGGGTCGATATTCCCAACCGCCAGTTGCTACGCTGGCGGTCGGCGGACGCGAAGGTAACCCGCTGGACCGGCGATCAGATGGTTGCCTGTGTCGCTCCGCGCGACGATGCCGGCAATAGCTGGGTCGCCGCGATGGAGGATGGGATCTTCGATATCGCTCCTCAGGATGACGGCACGCTCTCCTCGACACGTCTTGCCGACGTTCGACATAGCCATGACAACATGCGCTTCAATGACGGCCGCTGCGACCGCCAGGGGCGCTTCTGGGCCGGCACGATGGTGATGGACATGGCTGCGGGCATTCCGGCCGGTGCGTTGTATCGACTCGACGGCGACACCAACAGCGGTCCGCTGAGCGTGCGTCTGGATGATCTCATCGTTCCCAACGGGCTGGGCTTCAGTCCGGACGGCCGGACCATGTACCTCTCCGACTCGCATCCCAGCGTGCAATGCATCTGGGCGTTCGACTACGACATCGACAGCGGCACCCCTCACAACCGCCGTCTGTTCGTCGATATGAACCAGCATCCCGGCCGTCCCGATGGCGCCGCGGTGGACGTCGACGGCTGCTACTGGATCTGCGGCAACGACGCCGGCCTGATTCATCGCTTCACGCCAGACGGCCGTCTCGACCGCTCCCTCGAGGTCCCCGTGAAAAAGCCCGCCATGTGCGCATTCGGTGGGCCGGGCCTGGATACGCTTTTCGTCACATCCATTCGCCCAGGTGGGGATCTATCCGATCAGCCACTGGCCGGCGGCGTGTTTGTCCTGCAACCCGGCGTTGCAGGACTGGAGGAACCCTTCTTCCGCTAACGCTTCACCCACCAAGGACAGGCTCGCAGTTGCCCGCCCTTGACGCTCGCAACGCTGCATACCAACAACAACAAGATGGAGATCCACATGAACTTCAAACGCAAGTTGCTTATCGCCGCGCTTCCCCTCGCCTTCTGCCTATCCAGCACGGCTCATGCAGCCATGACCCTGAAGATCGCCGAGGTTCACCCGGCCGGTTACCCGACCGTCGTCGCTCAGGAAAACATGGGCAAGAAAATCGAAGAAGCCACCGACGGCGAGCTGAAGTTCCGCATGTTCTCGGGTGGTGTACTCGGCTCCGAGAAAGAAGTCGTCGAACAAGTGCAGCTCGGTGCCGTCCAGATGACTCGCGTCAGTCTGGGCACGCTCGGCCCGGTCGTCCCCGATGTCAACGCCTTCAACATGCCGTTCGTGTTCCGAGATCATGAGCACATGCGCAAGGTCATTGATGGCGAGATCGGCCAGGAGATCCTCGACAAGATCACCAACTCCGAATTCAACATGGTCGGCCTGGCATGGATGGACGGCGGCGTGCGCAACCTCTACACCAAAGAGCCAGTGCGTAACCTTGAAGACCTCAAGGGCATGAAAATTCGCGTGATGGGCAACCCCTTGTTCATCGACACCCTGAACGCGATGGGCGCACAGGGTGTAGCGATGAATACCGGCGAAATCTTCAGCGCCCTGCAGACCGGCGTGGTCGATGGCGCCGAGAACAATCCGCCGACCATGCTCGAGCACAACCATTTCCGGGCCGCGAAGAACTACTCGCTGACCGGCCACCTGATTCTTCCCGAGCCGATCGTGATTTCCAAGGCAACCTGGAACAAGCTCACCCCTGAGCAGCAAGAGATCGTCAAGAAGTACGCCAAGGAAGCGCAGATCGAAGAGCGCAAGCTGTGGGACGAAAAAACCGCCAGCAGCGAGGCCAAGCTCAAGGAAGAAGGCGTCACCTTTATCGAAGTGGACAAGAAACCTTTCTACGATGCCACCGCCCCGGTCCGCGAGAAGTACGGCGCGCCTTATGCCGAGCTGATCAAGCGTATCGAAGCCGTCCAGTAATTCGTTCTCTCTGAAACTTGCGGCGCGGCGGGCCTGAACCCGCCGCCCGCGCCTGCGGTGAAGTCTGATGAAAAACACGCTGCTGCGCGTCAATGACGCAATCTACAAGACCTGTGTTTGGGTCGCGGGGGTGTCCATTGTGGTCATGTCCATGATCATCCCCTGGGGGATCTTCGCGCGCTACGTGCTGGGCTCCGGGGGCGGCTGGCCTGAACCGGTGGCCATTTTGCTGATGGTGATCTTCACATTTCTGGGCGCCGCGGCTAGCTATCGAGCCGGGGCGCATATGGCGGTGACCATGTTCACCGACCGGCTGCCCGAACACCTGCACCGCCACGTCGAACTGTTTGTGCAAATTCTGATGGGCATCATTTGTCTGTTCATGGCGATTTGGGGCGTGAAGCTATGCATCGCCACTTGGAATCAGTTCATGAGCACGCTGCCGACGCTGCGCGTTGGCATCACCTATTCCCCAATTCCGATTGGCGGCGCCGTCACATTGCTGTTCGTGATCGAGCGAATCGTTTTCGGTGACCAGAGCCATCGGCGTGCGGTCAATTACGAGCTGGTCGAAGACAGCAAGGAGGCCGTGTAAATGGATGCGCTGATTCTGCTCGGCAGCTTTGCCGTCCTGTTCCTCCTTCGTATGCCCGTAGCCTATGCGCTCGGCCTATCGGCGTTGATTGGCGCCTGGTGGATCGACATACCGTTCGACGCGGTGATGATTCAGGTCGCTGGCGGGGTCAACAAGTTCTCGTTGCTGGCGATTCCGTTCTTCGTGCTGGCCGGGGCGATCATGGCTGAAGGCGGCATGTCTCGCCGGCTGGTTGCATTCGCTGCCGTACTGGTCGGTTTCGTGCGCGGTGGTCTGTCGCTGGTCAACATCATGGCATCCACGTTCTTCGGCGCCATTTCCGGCTCCTCACTGGCCGACACCGCTTCGGTGGGTTCTGTGCTGATTCCGGAAATGGAGAAGAAAGGCTACCCCCGCGAGTTCTCCACGGCGGTGACGGTAAGCGGTTCCGTCCAGGCGCTCCTGACCCCGCCCAGCCATAACTCGGTGCTGTACTCCCTGGCAGCGGGGGGCACCGTCTCGATTTCGTCTCTGTTTATCGCCGGCATCGGTCCAGGGCTGTTGTTGAGCGCAGTGATGATGACCATGTGTCTGATCTTCGCGCGGGTGCGCAATTACCCCAAAGGCGAAGTCGTCCCGCTCAAGCAGGCGCTGAAGATATGTGTCGAGGCACTCTGGGGCCTGATGACCATGGTCATCATTCTCGGCGGTATCCTGTCAGGCATCTTCACAGCGACGGAATCCGCTTCGATTGCAGTCGTCTGGGCGTTCTTCGTGACGATGTGCATCTACCGGGACTACAAGTGGCACGAGCTGCCCAAGCTGCTCCATCGGACCGTTCGCACGCTGTCGGTCGTGATGATCCTGATCGCCTTTGCCGCGAGCTTTGGCTACATCATGACGCTGATGCAGATCCCGTCGAAGATCACCACGATGTTCCTGACGCTATCGGACAACCGCTACGTCATTCTGATGTGCATCAATATGATGCTGCTGGTACTCGGCACGCTGATGGACATGGCGCCGTTGATCCTGATCCTTACGCCTATCCTGATGCCGGTGATCATGGGGATTGGGGTGGATCCGGTGCACTTCGGCATGATCATGCTGGTCAATCTTGGAATCGGCCTGATCACCCCACCCGTGGGCGCGGTATTGTTCGTGGGAGCAGCCATCGGCAAGGTCACCATCGAGAACACCGTCAAGGCCCTGCTGCCCTTCTACCTTGCGCTGTTCACGGTGCTGCTTGCGGTAACCTACATTCCCGCGATCTCCCTCTGGCTGCCCAGCCTGGTGCTGTAACTGCGTTTTCCGCAAGACCCCGACGCGCCCACCCGGGCGCGTTTTTGCTCACAGGCTCGAACTGCCACTGCTCGTTGCAGACGGCGCTCGAACATAGTGATGCCGCTTAGGACAGGATTGACCCGATGCAAACTGCCGCACCATTTCCACGTCACATTGCTGTACTGGTTCTCGCGACCGTGGCTTGCTCGTTCGCAGCCAACCATATCGCCGCGCGGATTGCCTTCGATCACGACACCGGCCTGTTGCTGGCCATGCTCTTCCGCGCCGGGGTCACATTGCTGGCTCTGGTCGCACTCGTATTCTGGCGGCGCGAATCCTTGCGCTTGAGCGCTGCTACGTGGGGTTGGCAGATCCTTCTTGGGCTGCTGATCGCGATCCAGAGCTTTTGCATCTACTCGGCGGTAGCGCGCATTCCCGTTGCGTTGGCTCTGCTGGTGGTGAATCTCTCACCCATATTGCTCGCACTGCTGAGCTGGGCACTCGGCGGCCCACGACCAACTCGCCAGGCGGCGGCGATCATGGGTTTGATTCTGGTCGGCCTGGTGCTTGTGCTCGATGTCCCGACACGGCTGATCAGCAGTGAGTCGCCTGATGGTCAATGGATAGCTGGCATTCTGTACGGCCTAACCGCGGCAGCGGTGTTCGCGCTGGCGCTATGGATCACTGAGCACAAGCTGTCGAGCATGGCCGGTTCAGTCCGCAGCATGCTGACGCTGGTTATGGTTTTCGGTACCTCTGCCCTGCTCGGGACAAGCGGCCTGATACCGGGAGGGCTAGGCCTGCCCAGCGCAACCGCCGGCTGGATCGCGCTGGGTTGCCTAGTGCTTCTGTATGGAGCGGCCTTCTCTACGCTCTTTATCTGCATGCCGCGGTTAAACATCGCGCGCAACGCTCCGGTCATGAACATCGAGCCGGTGGCCGGCATGCTGCTTGGCTGGTTGGTGCTTGGCCAGTTACTGGCCCCGCTGCAAATACTGGGCGGCTTTATTGTGGTGGGTGGCGTTGTCCTGCTGGCCTATCGCAAGAACTGAGCAGGCGGAGCAATGACGAGTTGGCGCATATCGCGCCAACTCGTTGGGTTTCACTGCTAAACAAGTTTGCCAGCGTCCCGGTAGAGTCAGGACGGCCTACTGGCGGATAGGGATCTGGAGAGTTGGTCAGCTGACGTTGTCTGTCTCCGCCTCCTCATGTGCATGGCGGAGGCGCTCACGGCTGTTGGTGAGATGCAGGCGCATCGCAGCACGAGCTGATTCCGCGTCCTGGCGAGCAATAGCGTCGTAGATCTGCTCGTGTTCACGACCCAGACGCTGCTGGTAGTGCGGTTGATCATCATGCGCCAGGCGTGCCGAATTCAGCCGGCTGCGCGGGATGATTGCCGTGCCCAGGTGATTCATGATGTCCGTGAAGTAGCGATTACCGGTCGCCTCGGCGATCTGCAGATGGAACTGGAAATCCGAGACAGCAGCTTCACTGGAGAGCGCTGCACTCTGCTGCAACGAGTCGAGGAACGCCCGCATCGCCGCTAGCTGCTCCGGTGTCCGCCGTATGGCTGCCAATCCGGCCGATTCGACCTCAAGACTAATCCGCAGCTCGAGAATCGATAACACGTCACGTAGCGTGCCGATGGTTGCCGGATCGATGCGAAGCCCCGTGGTACTGGGCGTATCGAGTACGAAGGTACCGATGCCATGGCGCGTTTCCACCAGGCCGGACGCCTGCAACCGGGAAATCGCTTCCCGCACCACCGTCCTGCTCACACCCTGTGCCTGCATGATTGCCGACTCGGTAGGTAGCTTGTCACCACGCTTGATGACGCCGTCGCGTATCTGCTGGGACAGCTCCGCTACCAGTTCCTGCGCAAGACTGCGGTGCTTTCGGCGGACGCGTGGCTGAGCGCTCTGGTTTTCCATAGACACATCGATCTCTTGAAGCGAAGTAAGCCGTATCATAGCCCAGTGGTTGTACGATAACTATCCAGCGAGCTTATATTCGGCTGATATGACCTTGCGTCCGAAAACGGCACGGCTCTCCCTTGGCTCCTATACTGACGGAGCCACCCCCTCAGGAGACCGACATCATGCGGCGCATAGTCCTATCCATCGCAGCTGCCTTCATCAGCATGCCCCTATGGGCGATGCACTGTCCTATGGACATGGCCAAAATCGACGAGCAGCTGAAAACGAACCCGCCAAGCGATCCGGCGATTCTGACCCGAGTCAAAGAACTTCGTGCCGAAGGTGAAGAACTGCACAACGCTGGCGACCATGAGCAATCGCTAGAAGTGCTGGGAGAAGCACAAGAGTTGCTCGGCATGGAAGGGTAAATCTGTCATCGCTTCCGCCGAGCAGCTGCTGGACAGTGTCGCTCGGCGGTCAGACCCCGCCATCTTCGCTCGAGCAGCGAATACGTAGCTCCTTGCGGTCGAAATCCTCCTCGCTGCTCAGGGTTTCATAACCCTCCGGACAGACCTCTCTCGCGCGCGTCTCGCAGCCAGGCTGTCCGGCGATCTTGGTACAAGCGAACACATATTCATCGGTACCGTCCGCAGGCGGCACTGTTTCTATTGCGCTACAACCGGCCAATAGAGCCGTCGTCAGTGCGGCGATAAGGCGGTATTGCATGGTGGGCTTCATCATCGGCGGTCTGGTCTCGATGCTGGTTGAACAAAAACTCCTCGTGCACTCATGACACCGTCATCGGTGCAAATACGATCCGAGCGCTAGCTGCCTTGTCCGCCCCTCCCATACAACGCATCCCCACCTAACTCTTCGCCAGCGTGGCTCAAGACAGCGGCAAAACGAGGCAGACGCCTATCGTTGCTGGCGCTAGCGCGGGTTAGGCGCGTCGTCCATCTCGGCGTTGTCGAGGTCGATATCAGGGGTCCCGCGCTCGGTGGCTGTGCCATGCGTTCGGTCACGCGGAGCCTGTGGTTCGTTGCCAGGCAGCTCGTCGACGCCCGCCTGGTCATCCGGATTCACATCCGTGCGCCCCGGGCTCAGCGGCGGTGCGGAGCCTGGAATCAGCACACCGTCGTCTTCATCGTCAGCACGCGTATCAGTACGGGATTCGCCCAGCGGTTGCCGATCTTCGTTTTCGATGCTCATCGCTCACCTCTACTGGTTGCTCTGTACAGGTTAAGAGGATCGGTAAGCGTCTGCGTTCAGGCCAATGGACCGCCACTTGTCATCCCAGCCGCATGGTCTGTAGCTCGCCCGTCTCAGCGAGCAACATCACACCGAGGACGGTACCGCTGCCACCTGATCGAACTCGCTATGAAACAATCGCACCGCAGTTCGGCTCCAACAACGCTGGCTAACGGCTAACCTCCATGGCGTGCAAACGCGCAACGGCCAGGCGACTCGCGAGACAGCATCGAGTCGACTGTCAGCCGTTGAGCCACATCTGATCCAGCAACGCACCCCTATCATCACTCGAGCCCCAGGAGATCCATCTATGCAAGACTCTGGCTTCGTCAGCCGAGATGAAATACGCGCACAGTTCTCATGTGCCATGTCTGACATGTATCAGACCGAGGTGCCCTTGTACGGGGCATTGCTGGAGCTGGTCGCGGAAACCAACAACGAGCTGCTGCGCACGTCCCCTTCAATCCGCGAACATATGACCAAGACGGGAGAGATCCACCGACTTTCCATGGAACGCCATGGGGCCATCCGAGTGGGCACCGTTGAAGAGCTGGCGACCATTCGGCGGCTATTCGCAGTGATGGGCATGCAACCCGTGGGTTACTACGATCTTGGCCCTGCAGGTGTTCCCGTGCATTCGACTGCGTTCCGCGCCGTGCATGAAGATTCGCTGCAGGCCAGCCCCTTCCGGGTGTTCACCTCCCTGCTGCGCCTCGAGCTGATCGACAACCCCGACCTACAAAGACTGGCTAAGTCGATACTTGCCAAGCGAAGCATATTTACCCCCGGCGCCCTCGAACTGATCGCCAGGGCCGAACGTGACGGTGGGCTGACAAAAGCCGATGCGACGTCCTTCATCAACGAAGCGCTGGAAACGTTTCGCTGGCACACCCACGCGACTGTTACCGCCAACGAATACACCAAGCTGCATGATCAACACCGCTTGATTGCCGACGTGGTCGCGTTCAAAGGGCCGCATATCAACCACCTGACGCCCCGCACGCTGGACATCGACAAGGTTCAGGCAGAGATGGCTGCACGCGGCATGAGCCCCAAGGCCGTGGTGGAGGGGCCGCCCCGACGCCAATGCCCGATCCTCTTGCGTCAGACCAGTTTTAAAGCGCTGGAAGAGCATGTCGCCTTCGCTGACCAGGACAGTCCAGAAGGACGCCATACGGCCCGCTTCGGTGAGATCGAGCAGCGCGGAGCTGCGTTGACGCCCAAGGGCCGGGCGCTATACGACAAGCTGCTGAACGCAGCCCGCGCGCAGCTAGGGGAAGCGCCGTCCGAAGGCAATGCCGTGCGTTATGCCGCGCTGCTTGCGGAGCAATTCGAGGCATTTCCCGATTCGCTTGATGAGCTACATCATCAACAGCTGGCCTATTTCCGTTACCTCCCTACCGAGCAGGGCCTCGCTGCGCGGCATGTCGAACGCGCCAGCTCCCTGCAGGCATTGATAGACGCAGGCCATGTCAGCTACGAACCGCTTGTTTATGAGGATTTTCTGCCTGTCAGCGCGGCAGGCATCTTCCAGTCGAATCTGGGCGACAATGGCAGCGCCCGCTGCAACAGCACCGGCAGCCAGGCGGAGCTGGAAGCCGCACTGGGCGTGCCGGTGCTCGACGAGATGAAGCTCTATGAATCGTCGCAGGCCCGATCCATTGATCGTTGCATGGAGTTTTTCTCGCCGGGCTCCATCCATGCGCACTGATGGCGAAGGCGAATGAGTCGCCTGGAGGGACGGCGCAATACTTCAACCGGGACAAGCTGCCGCGCTCAGCGGGCACGTTGAGCGTACCCGCTGAGTTGCTCGGGAGATCGAGCTGCGCTTGAACAGCGCTGAGTCAATCGAGGTCCTGCAGCGCCTGGCCGACGGCATCGAATACGCGGTCGAGATCTTCATGTGTGGCATTGAAGGTCGGACCGAACTGTAGGGTGTCGCCGCCGAAGCGGACATAGAAGCCGGCTTCCCACAACGCCATGCCAGCCTCGAAAGGACGGATGATGGCATCACCGTCACGCGGCGCGACCTGCACCGCGCCAGCGAGCCCGCAGTTACGGATGTCGACAACGTGCTTGGTGCCTTTCAAGCTGTGCAGCACCTTCTCGAAATGAGGGGCCAGCTCAGCGGACTGCTCGACGAGATTGTCTTTCTTCAACAGCTCCAACGTGGCCAAACCGGCAGCGCAGGCGACCGGGTGAGCCGAATAGGTGTAACCGTGCGTGAACTCGACGGCGTGCTCGGGGCTGGGCTGATGCATGAAGGTGTCGTAGATCTCACGACTGGCAATCACCGCACCCATTGGAATCGCGCCGTTGGTGATCTGCTTGGCGACGTTCATCAAGTCCGGTGTCACACCGAAGTACTCGGCTCCGGTCCATTTGCCCAGGCGGCCAAATGCAGTGATCACCTCATCGAAGATGAGCAGGATGTTGTGCTGGGTGCAGATCTCACGCAGACGATGCAGATAACCATGCGGCGGGACGATAACACCGGCCGAACCGGACATCGGCTCGACGATGACGGCAGCGATATTAGAGGCATCATGCAGCTCGATCAGTTTGAGCAGTTCGTTTGCCAGCTCTACCCCGCCCGTTTCGGCCGCGCCTTTTGTGAACGCCATGTCTGGCTGCAAGGTATGCGGTAAGTGATCGACATCCATGAGCTGCCCGAACATCTTACGGTTGCCTCCGATGCCACCCAGGCTGGTGCCAGCGATATTGACGCCGTGATAGCCGCGGGCCCGACCGATCAGTTTGGTTTTCTGCGGCTGGCCCTTCAGACGCCAATAAGCGCGGGCCATTTTCACGGCCGTATCGGCGCACTCGGAGCCTGACCCAGTAAAAAACACGTGGTTCAGCTCTCCAGGTATCAGCTCAGCGATCTTCTCCGCCAGTTGGAAGGACAGCGGATGACCGTACTGGAACGCCGGCGCGTAATCGAGCGTACCGAGCTGGCGGGCAACCGCCTCTTGGATTTCCCTGCGGGCGTGCCCAGCGCCGCAGGTCCAGAGTCCGGAAAGACTGTCATAAATGCGCCTGCCCTGATCATCGATCAGCCAACTGCCTTCGGCTCCGACGATCAGCCGTGGATCACGATGAAAGTTGCGGTTAGCCGAGAACGGCATCCAGTGAGCATCCAGCTTCAGCTGTTTGGCGATGGTAGAAGGACACTGCAGAAGCTGATTCATCACGCGAACCCTGAGTCGGTTGGACATGACTCAGCTTGTGCCTGCCCGTTAGGTGAGTTAAATCTATATCTTCTTTACTAAACGTATGGATTTACTTACGTGTGAGCAAGAAAGCTCCGCTTAACCAGGTCGCCGATTTCGACCTTCGCCTCATCAGGCTCTTTCGCACCGTCGTCGAATGCGGCAGCTTCTCTGCTGCCGAGAGCATTCTGGGGATAAGCCGCTCAGCCATCAGCCTGCACATGAGCGATCTAGAGAAGCGACTCGGCGTGCGTCTGTGCCAACGGGGTCGGGCCGGGTTTGCCCTGACCGATGAAGGACGCGAGGTGCTACGCGCGGGTGATGCCGTGCTGGCGGCCATCGAGGGCTTTCGCAGTGAGGTCAACCAACTGCACCAACAGCTGCGGGGCGACCTCAACATTGGCATCGTCAACAACCTCGTCACGCAGCCGAAGATGCGCATTACCCAAGCTCTCAAAGCGGTCCGTGCTCAGGGTGCGGGCGTGCGGATCAACATCAGCATGAGCACACCCGGCGATATCGAGCGTGGCTTGCTGGACGGCCGCCTACACGTCGGCGCCGTCCCGCTGGTTTCACCCCTTTCCGGCCTTGAGTACAGCCTACTCTACGAAGAACACTCGAACCTGTACTGCAGCCGGGAACATCCATTGTTCGCGCGCGCCGCGACAGTCGACATGGATGAACTCAGCTGCGCCGATGCGGTGGTACCCAGCTATCGCATGACTGCCGAAGCAATCGGACTGCATCAGCAGCTCAGCCTGGCAGCGTCAGCGACCGATCGCGAAGGCATTGCATTTCTCATTCTCACCGGCAGCTACATCGGGTTTTTGCCAGACCACTACGCGGCGAACTGGGTCGACAAGGGATTGATGGCGCCGCTGAATCCAGAGCGACTGTTCTTCGATACCAAGCTGGCGCTGGCTACGCGAAAGGGCCGTCGCCATCACCTGATCCTTGAGCATTTCATCGAGGCTGTTCAGCACACCGCCTAGACCACGCGGTCGCCGTATTCATGGAAGGCATACGGGTCGATGGACTAGGCTGTCACGGCGATGGAATGGGCGAATGCGGAACGATTCGAATCGTGCGGGAAAATGGCTTTCCCGGAGATCGCGTGGACTGAGGTGTTATTGGTGCCCGGAGCGGGAATCGAACCCGCATACCCTTTCGGATGAGGGATTTTAAGTCCCTTGCGTCTACCAGTTTCGCCATCCGGGCGGGACGGTGAGCGCGATGCTCGATCGCGGCGCAGGACTATAACCAGCCACCCGCCGAGGTGCAACCCGAACGGTGCATCGTGACCGCTGTTTTGAAGCTCTGCAGCGTGTAGCCCGGCAAGCAGGGAGCGTGTCGTTACTAGTTGGCTAAACCTGATGCCCTACTGAGTGCGTCGTATGCCCGCGGTCAGCCAGAATAGCAAACCAAGAACGGGAAACAGCGCGATACCTATTGCCCACAGCGCCTTGGCGCCAACCGTGCGGTCGCTTTTGAACACACTGATGATAGCGAGCAGATCCAGCGCGACCACAACTACCGTGATGGCTATGGCGAAGTAATTCATTGCATCCGACATGCAGCTCTCCTTGGTCAGCTCATACGTAATGAGTCCAGGACGTCTCGCTACAGTTCCTTTGCATTGCCTGATCTAGGCTGCCGCGTCGAGCCGGCACCTGGAGACTACGAACGACCTGCGTGCCGAATTCCAGGCATAAAAAAAACCGCAAGCTTGCGCTTGCGGTTTCTTCACTAATGGAGGCCGATGTCGGAATCGAACCGGCGTACACGGATTTGCAATCCGCTGCATAACCACTCTGCCAACCGGCCTCAAAACGATGACGCCGCATACTGCGGCGTCATCGTCAACAAACTGGAGCGGGAAACGAGACTCGAACTCGCGACCCCGACCTTGGCAAGGTCGTGCTCTACCAACTGAGCTATTCCCGCATCGTCTTGGTGACGGGCGCCATTTTATAGTTTCGGCACGCCCCGTCAAGCCCTTGATTAAAAAAGTTTTTTATTTCTTTTCTGTAGGGCTGAGGTGGGGCCAGGCAGCCATCAGGTAATTGACCATGGACCACAACGTCAGCCCAGCGGCGACAATCAGCAAGGCATAGCCAAGCCCTACCCAGACAGTCGCAAGCGGCGGGTTGGCCAACAGTATGACGAGCGCCACCATCTGCGCCGCCGTCTTCCACTTGCCCAGGTTGGACACCGCCACCTGCGCCCGAGCGCCCAGTTCGGCCATCCATTCACGCAGCGCAGAGACCACGATCTCCCGCCCGATGATAATCGCGGCCGGCAAGGTCAACCAAAGGTTCGCATGCTCTTCAACGAGCAATACCAATGCCACCGCCACCATCAGCTTATCCGCGACCGGATCGAGAAAAGCACCGAACGGCGTGCTTTGCTGAAGCTTGCGGGCAAGGTACCCGTCCAGCCAGTCGGTGATCGCGGCGATGGCGAACACCGCGCTGGCGGCCAGATAACTCCATTGGAAGGGAAGGTAGAACAACAGAATGATGATCGGTATCAGCAGTACGCGCAGCACGGTGAGAATGTTTGGAATGTTCATCGATACCACTGATCTGCGAGTTTAGGGGTGTGATTCTACTCACTGTGCAGAGCGGCATAAATCGACTCGGCAAGCTTTTTACTGATGCCAGGCGCCTTGGCGATCTCGTCGAGGCTTGCGCGGCAGAGTTCCTGAAGACCACCAAAGTGCTTGAGCAGTTCGCGGCGGCGTTTCGGTCCGATGCCGGGCACGCCCTCGAGCGTAGAGGTCATTCGAGTTTTTCCGCGTCGCGCGCGGTGGCCGGTGATGGCGAAGCGGTGAGCCTCGTCGCGCACCTGCTGAATCAGATGGAGCGCGGGAGAATCGCCGGGCAGCGTGAATTCATGCGCTGCGTCGTTGAGATAGAGCGTTTCCAGACCCGGCTTGCGGGTGACGCCCTTGGCCACGCCCAGCAATATCAGTTCCGGCACGGCGAGTTCCTGCAGCACCTCACGGGCCATGTTGAGCTGCCCTTTGCCGCCGTCGACCAACAAAATGTCCGGGAGCTTGCCCTCCCCTTCGGCGGCCTTTTTGAAACGACGGGAAAGCGCCTGGTGCATCGCCGCGTAATCATCGCCTGCGGTCACGCCTTCGATGTTGTAGCGGCGATAATCGGACTTTAATGGCCCTTCCGGACCGAACACCACGCAGGACGCGACCGTGGCCTCACCACTGGAATGGCTGATGTCGAAGCATTCCAGCCGCGTCGGCAACTCGTCCAGGTCCAGTGCCTCAGCCAGGGACTGGAAGCGTGCGGCCAGATGCTGGCGACTCGCCAGGCGCGCCCCCAGCGCCTGTTCGGCATTGGTCAGCGCCAGTTGCTGCCAACGCGCGCGGGTGCCACGAACACGATGCGTAATGATCAGCTCGACGTCGCGTAGCTCGGTAATCGCGCTGATCAAGGTGTCAAAGTCTTCATGGACGGCATTGACGATCAGCTCGGACGGCAAATCCCGCTCCATGGAGCTTAGGTAATACTGCTCGAGGAACGCCTGCAGTACGTCGCTGACGCTCTCTTCGATCGCGACCTGCGGGAAGAAATTCTTGCTGCCGAGCACCCGCCCTGCGCGCACGCTGATCAGGTGCACGCAGGCGCCCCCCGGACTCACCACGGCGGCGACGATATCGACATTGCCGCTGCCGCCTTCCATGCTCTGCTGATCCTGCACGCGCCGCAGAATGCCGATCTGGTCGCGGATCTCCGCGGCGCGCTCGAAATCAAGCGCCATCGCGGCCTTCTCCATGTTCTTCGACAGTTCTTCGGCCAAGGCATTGCTACGCCCCTCCAGGAACATCACCGAATGCCGGACGTCTTCGGCATATTCCTCGGGGTCAACTAGATTCACGCATGGCGCCTTGCAGCGCTTGATCTGATATTGCAGGCACGGCCGGGTGCGATTGCGGTAATAGCTGTCTTCGCATTGGCGAACGAAGAAAGCCTTTTGCAGAAGGCCCAGGCTCTCTCGGATTGCCCCCGCGCTGGGATACGGACCGAAATAACGACCCGGCTCCTTCTTTGCGCCGCGGTGAATGCTGAGCCGGGGAAAGTCGCCGCTCGAGAGAAACACGTAGGGGTACGACTTATCGTCGCGCAGCAGGATGTTGTACGGCGGGCGCCATTGTTTGATCAACGTCTGCTCGAGCAGCAGGGCTTCGGTCTCGTTCGCCGTGATGGTGGTTTCGACCTGGGCGATCTTTGCTACCAGCGCAGCTGTTTTCGGCGCCTGCCCTGTTTTACGGAAGTAGCTCGCCAACCGCTTCTTGAGGTTTTTGGCCTTGCCCACATAAAGCAGCTTGGCCTCGGCATCGAACATTCGGTAGACACCGGGACGCCCGCTGCAGGAGGCGAGGAATGCAGACGAATCGAAGCCGCTCATCAATTGATGGTGTCGACCATGCCGTGCCGGACCGCGAGCAATGCCAACTCGACGTCACTGGTCACCGAAAGCTTCTCGTAAATGCGATAGCGATAGGTGTTGACCGTCTTTGGTGACAGGCAGAGTTTGTCGGAAATGGTCTGAACCTTCTGGCAGTTGGCGATCATCAGAGCGATTTGGATTTCGCGCTCGGACAGTAAGTCGAAAGGCGATCCGTTGACCTTCGGCTGGAATGACTTCAGTGCCAGTTGCTGAGCAATTTGCGGGCTGATGTAGCGCTGTCCGGCGAATACCATACGGATCGCCTGAATCATCTCATCGAGCGCCGCGCCCTTGGTCAGATAACCGGCGGCACCCGCCTGCAGCAGACGTGTCGGGAACGGGTCTTCTTCGCAGATGGTGACCGCAATGACCTTGATATCCGGATGACTTCGCAGGAGCTTACGGGTGGCTTCGAGACCACCGATTCCGGGCATCTTGACGTCCATCAACACCACGTCCGGTTTGAGTTCGCGCGATTTCTTTATTGCGGCCTCGCCGGATTCCGCCTGACCGATCACCTGAAGGCCATCGATATCGGCGAGCATCCTGGAAATGCCTGTGCGTACCAGATCGTGGTCATCGACCACCAGCACCCTAATCAAGCAGACACCTCTTTCAGTGCAAATTCAAAGCTGGCTGGCTGCTCGCTTCATAAGCGGCGAACTCTATCAAAAAATCCATCGGCATACCCAGACCATACATCGCAAGATGGCTATATGACAGCACGCAACCGCCCCGCTGTTCGGGACTTTGTTGTGAACGTAAGCGCGCGAGAGCAAGTCTGACCCATTGATCAACATAGCCTCTAACCGCCGGTGTCGCCTTTGTTTCCAAGCCTCGTCGCAGCCCTTGCGCTAGCTACGGTCCATCTTTTCGCGGGACGTCTACGCAGGCTCAATCGTCTGCCCCGCAGCCGCTGGCTTTCGATGGCCGGAGGCGTTTCAGTGGCTTACGTGTTCGTTCATCTCCTACCGGAGCTGGCGCGTGGTCAGGAGGTGATGGACGGTAGCGATATCGCGTTGCTCAGCTATCTCGAACATCATGCCTATCTGCTAGCACTGCTTGGCCTCGCCGCCTTCTATGGCCTGGAGCGCCTGATCAAAAGACACCGAGACGAACTGCCCGAACATGAGGAGTCCCACGCGGGTGTGTTCTGGCTGCACATTACGGCGTTTGCCATCTACAACGGTCTGATTGGCTATCTGTTGGTGCATGGTGAGAATGGCAACCTGAGCTCGCTGATACTCTACTGTGTCGCGATGGGGCTGCATTTTCTGGTCAATGACTTCGCCCTTCAGAGCGATCACAAGGATCTGTTCAGGCGACGTGGCCGCTGGCTGCTCGCGGCCATGCCGCTGGCCGGTTGGGCGGTGGGGAACGCTACCGAGGTTTCCGAGCTGGCCGTTTCGGCGCTGACAGCGTTCGTTGGCGGCTCGATCATTCTGAACGTTCTCAAAGAGGAACTACCGGAGGAGCGCAAAAGCCGTTTCGGCGCGTTTCTGATCGGTTCGCTCGGTTATTCGATTCTGCTGCTCAGCTTTCAGAGCGGCTAATCGCGGCTCGCGTAAGGCGTCAGCCCTGCCTGCCGTAGTGCCATGTTGTACCACTCACGGCTGCGATTGACCGTTCGAACCAGCCAAAGCATGACCGGCACTTCGATCAACACACCCACCACCGTGGCGAGCGCCGCGCCCGAGTTGAATCCATAGAGCACGATCGCCACTGCTACCGCCAGCTCGAAGAAATTCGATGCGCCGATCATTGCCGACGGGCCGGCAACATCATGACGCACCTGCCATTTGCGATTCAGCCAATAACCAAGGCCAGCAATGAATAGCGTCTGTAGCAGGATCGGCACTGCCAGCATGGCGATTATCAACGGCTGTTCAATGATTGCCTCGCCCTGGAACGAAAACAGCAGCACCAGCGTGGCCAACAGCGCCACAATCGAGAACGGTGCGCTTCGAGTCAGCGCCGCCTGGAATACCGCGGCCCCACGCACCATCATCCGAGCGCGAATGAACTGGGCGATGGCCAACGGAATCACGATATACATCAACACTGAGAGCAGCAGCGTGTCCCAAGGCACCGGAATGGATGACACGCCCAGCAGCAACGCCACGATCGGCGCAAAGGCGAACACCATCACGACATCGTTCAGCGCCACCTGAGTGAGCGTGAAATTGGCATTGCCGCTGCAGAGATTGCTCCAGACGAACACCATCGCGGTACATGGCGCGGCGCCCAGCAGAATCAGTCCAGCCATGTAGCTATCCAGCTCAGCTGCGGGTAACCAGGGGGCGAAGATATGCTTGATGAAAAGCCAGCCAAGCAGCGCCATGGTGAACGGTTTTACCGCCCAGTTGATAAACAGCGTGATGCCCATGCTGGCACGCTGCGCATACACCTCACGCAGCGAGGAGAAGTCGATCTTCATGAGCATCGGGATGATCATTACCCAGATCAGCAATCCGACCGGAATATTCACATGCGCGACTTCCAGCGCGCCCATCGCCTGAGCGGCAGCTGGCGCATAGAGACCAAGCAATGTCCCGGCAACGATGCACAGAAATACCCAGAGTGTCAGATAGCGCTCGAAGAAACCGAGCGGCACACCCTCAGCCTTTTTGGCGGCCTCATATTGGCTGGACATTCAGAATCCTATTCTCGCTAGATATAAGCCCGCATACGCTAATCCATATGTTTTTGCCCGTAAAGCACAGCGCGTTTATCACTTCGGTGTGACAAACATATAAATGGGCTGAGAATCGATTGACTTGGCCCGCTGCTTTACCTTACATCTGATAAACAATATATTCGTCAAAACGTATCTGCTTCGATGGCATCGACTCTCGATGATTGAGCACCTGACTCCTATTACCGTTTTCAAATGCCTGGCAGACGAGACCCGTGCGCGGATGACTCTGCTGATCGCCCGTGAAGGTGAACTATGCGTCTGCGAGCTGACCTGCGCCTTGAGCGAGATCCAGCCCAAAGTCTCGCGGCACCTGGCGCAGCTTCGCAGCTGTGGACTGCTTGCGGACCGCCGTCAGGGTCAATGGGTCTATTACCGGCTCCACCCGCACCTGCCCGACTGGGTACATCAAATGCTGCAAGCCATTCTCGACGCTAACAAAAACTGGTTGGCCCCCAATAGCCAGCGGCTGGAAGCGATGCGCAACCGGCCCGAACGCACCGCCGTATGTGGCTGAGCAAACCAGGAGCTGCCATGACCGATCGTGATCTGTTTCAGACCGATGTACCGAACATCGACAGCGATTTGCTCGCCCTCCCCGACCTGGAGCGGCTTGGCAATCCGGGCGACCTGTCCCATCCTCCGCGAATTCTTCTGCTCTACGGCTCGAACCGCGAACGGTCATTCAGCCGCCTGCTGGTCGAGGAAGCCTCGCGCCTGTTACGCCGCCTTGGCGCCGAAACGCGCATTTTCGATCCGTCGGGGCTGCCGCTGCCGGATGACGCACCGGATACCCATCCGAAGGTGAAGGAGCTACGGGAGCTGATGACTTGGTCCGAGGGGCAGGTCTGGTGTTCTCCCGAACGGCATGGTTCGATGAGTGCGGTATTCAAGGCGCAGATCGACTGGGTCCCTCTCGCGCTCGGCGCCGTCAGGCCGACGCAGGGCAAGACCCTAGCCGTGATGCAGGTCTGCGGCGGCTCGCAATCGTTCAACGTTGTGAATCAGCTGCGCGTGCTGGGTCGCTGGATGCGCATGTTCACCATCCCCAATCAGTCCTCGGTGCCCAAGGCCTTCCTGGAGTTCGACGATGCCGGCCGAATGAAGCCCTCGGCCTTCTACGATCGGCTGGTCGACGTCATGGAAGAGCTGATGAAGTTCACGCTCTTGCTGCGCGGTCGCCAGGACTATCTGGTTGATCGCTACTCCGAACGCAAGGAATCAGCCGACGCGCTGTCCCGCCGCGTCAACCAGCGGTCCATCTAGCAACGCGTCGACCCAGCGAGATCTGAATGTTCAACACCTTTGCCTTGTTTGCCGTTACCGCCGTTGCCGAGATCGTCGGTTGCTATCTGCCCTACCTCTGGTTGAAGCAGGGCAAAAGCATCTGGCTGCTGGTCCCCGCCGCGTTGTCACTGGCGCTGTTCGCCTGGTTGTTGTCGCTGCACCCAACCGCCGCAGGACGGGTCTATGCCGCTTACGGCGGTGTCTACGTTGGCGTGGCGATGCTCTGGCTGTGGCTGGTCGATGGCGTTCGGCCAACCCCTTGGGACCTGCTCGGCTGCGCGGTAGCCCTGCTCGGCATGGCCATTATTATGTTTGCACCGCGTGCCGCCTGAATTTTGCTATCTAGAGTGATCTGATATGACCGTAAAAGTAGGCATCAACGGCTTTGGTCGCATTGGCCGTTTGGCGCTTCGCGCCTCCTGGGGCTGGCCGGAGCTGGAATTCGTTCGGGTCAACGATCCGGCCGGCGACGCCGCTACCCATGCTCATCTCCTCAACTTCGACTCGGTTCACAGCCGCTGGCAACACGAGGCGGGCAGTAACGATGATTGCCTGTTGATCGAGAACAAGCGGATCCGTGTGACCGCGAACAAAGCGATAGCCGATACCGACTGGTCCGACTGCGATCTGGTGATCGAGGCCAGCGGCAAAATGAAGACCGTCGAGATGCTACAAAGCTATCTGGTGCAAGGCGTGAAGCGCGTCGTGGTCAGCGCGCCGGTCAAGGAAGCCGGCGCACTCAACATCGTCATGGGCGTCAATGACCAACTGTTCGATCCTGCGCAGCACCGCATCGTCACCGCGGCGTCCTGCACCACCAACTGTCTGGCGCCGGTGGTCAAAGTGATCCACGAGCATCTGGGCATTCGCCATGGCTCGATCACCACCATCCATGATTTGACCAATACCCAGAGCATCCTTGATCAGCCGCACAAGGACCTGCGGCGGGCGCGCGCCTCGGGCATGAGCCTGATCCCCACCACCACCGGTTCGGCGACCGCAATCGCGGAGATCTTTCCCGAACTGCGCGGCAAGCTCAATGGCCACGCCGTGCGTGTGCCGCTGGCGAATGCCTCGCTGACCGACTGCGTATTCGAGGTTGAGCGCGCAACCAGCGTCGAAGAGGTCAATCAGCTACTGCAGGCCGCCGCGAGCGAAGGCCCGCTAAAGGGCATCCTCGGTTACGAAGAGCGCCCGCTGGTTTCCATCGATTACCGCACCGACCCACGCTCTTCCATCATCGATGCGCTGTCGACCATGGTCGTCAACGGTACCCAGGTGAAGCTCTACGCCTGGTACGACAACGAGTGGGGCTATGCCAATCGCACCGTGGAATTGGCACGAAAAGTCGGCCTGGCCGGGTAACTCTCCGGTATCCGCCCCCCTTACAACGCAACAGGATCGTCCATGCACGCCCTTTCCCGCCTCGCGCCCGAGGTTCGCCAATATCTGCTGGTGACCGGCAACTACTGGGCGTTCACCCTGACCGACGGCGCGCTGCGGATGTTGGTCGTGTTGCACTTCCATACGCTGGGCTATACGCCGCTGCAGATCGCCGCACTGTTTCTGTTCTACGAGCTGTTCGGCGTGATTACCAATCTGGTGGGCGGCTACCTGGGCGCGCGGCTGGGGTTGAACCGCACCATGAACATCGGCCTGGCCGTGCAGGTGCTGGCATTGCTGATGCTGACGGTGCCCGTCACGTGGCTGACGATACCCTGGGCGATGGCGGCTCAAGCACTGTCGGGTATTGCCAAAGACCTGAACAAGATGAGCGCCAAGAGTTCGATCAAACTCCTGGTGCCGGACGCCCAGCAAGGCACGCTGTACAAGTGGGTGGCGGTACTCACCGGATCGAAGAATGCGCTCAAGGGCGTGGGCTTTTTTCTGGGCGGTGCCTTGCTCGCGGGCGTCGGTTTTCGTGGTTCTCTGCTGGTTATGGCCACTGCGTTGGCGCTGATCTGGGCGGCCAGCCTGTTCCTATTGAAGAAGGACCTGGGCAAGGCCAAGGCAAAACCAAAGTTCCGCGAACTGCTCTCCAAAAGCCGCGCCATCAACGTTCTGTCAGCCGCACGGTTGTTTCTGTTCGGTGCGCGTGACGTCTGGTTCGTGGTGGCCCTGCCGGTTTACCTCTCGACCGTGTTTGGCTGGGATTTCTGGCAGGTCGGTGGCTTTCTAGCGCTCTGGGTGATCGGTTACGGAATCATCCAGTCGCTCGCCCCAGCCATCACCGGCAGGAAACGAGGACAGGTTCCGGATGGGCGCGCCGCTTTTGGTTGGGCAATATTGCTGGCAGGTCTGCCAGCGGGCATCGCCTTGGCGCTGGGTACGGAGCTGTCGCCGCAGACGGTGCTGCTCGGCGGCCTTCTGCTGTTCGGCGCCTTGTTCGCGGTGAACTCGTCGCTGCACAGCTACCTCATCGTCTCCTATGCCAAAGCCGACGGCGTGTCGCTGGATGTCGGCTTTTACTACATGTCCAACGCCATGGGCCGGCTGCTGGGTACGCTGTTGTCCGGCTGGGTCTATCAGCGTTACGGACTCGAGGCCTGCCTCTGGATATCGAGCGCCTTCGTGCTGCTTGCCGCATTGATATCGGTCGGTCTGCCCCGGCACCCCCAGGCAGACCCATCAGCCCATTGAACGTGCCGATCTTCGGCAAGTAAGCAACCTCGCCGACCAGGCGGTGAACAGAGACAATCGCACCGGCTCACACTCGGCCAGCAAGGCGGCTACCTGACCCGCACTACACTACGGACGGCTTGCCTGAGAAGGCTCCCTGTGCAGATCGGCACCGCTGTTTTGCCAATGCTCGCGCTTGTCATTTAGCAGATGGCTCAGGACCGAGCGCATCTTTCCGGCCTTGACCGGTTTGTTCAGCACAGGCACGCCGAGTCCCTGCAGTTGGCGGCGACACTGATCGCTGCGATCAGCCGTGACCATCACGACAGGAATCGATTGACCGAAATGCGCGCGTAGCGCAACGACCACATCCCAGCCTGTCACGCCCCGATCGAGGTGATAGTCGGCAAGGATCACCTCGGGTGGCGCGCCGCCGAGCACGGCCAGAGCCTTCTCCTGGTCAGTAGCGGTCAGCACGTCGCAGCCCCACTGACCAAGTAACGCCGCCATGCTGTGCAGAATGCTCGGCTCGTTGTCCAGAACCAGCAGGCGCCGACCGGGCAGTGGGTCGCCGAGCGCCGGCACCGCAATCGGCGCCGCGGTTGGCAGCGGCAAGGGGTTGTCGGCAAGCGGTACATCGATGCTGAACACCGAGCCCCGCCCCACCTGAGAACGCACCTGGACGCGGTAGTCGAGCATGGAGCCGATGCGGTCGACGATGGCCAGCCCGAGCCCGACGCCGGCACGCTCGGCAGCCCTTTGCACGCCCAATTGGTTGAACTCGAGGAAGATCGATTGCATCTGATCCGCCTCGATGCCCCGCCCGGTATCCCAGACTTCGATCCGCAGGCAGTCGCCACGTTTGCGTGCGCCGAGCAACACTCGCCCTCGGTCCGTGTAACGGCAGGCGTTGCTGAGAAAGTTGCGCAGGATGCGCGTCAGCAACCGGAAGTCGCTGCGCAGCGCGTAAGCCGGGATGTAGTGATCAAACCCGAGCCCTGCCGCTTCGGCCACCGACTGGAATTCGGACACCAACGGCAGCAGCACTTCATCGAGGCGATAAATCTCGATGTCGGGCTTGATCGCCTGCTGGTCCAGCTTGGAAATGTCGAGCAGGTCAGTGAGCAGATCCTCCGCGCCTTCCAATGCCTGATGCGCGCGTTCAACAAGGTTCTGCTCGGAATCCGCAAGTCCCCGCTCGCGCAACGTCGAGATCAGCAGACGCGCTGCATTGAGAGGCTGCAGCAGGTCATGGCTGGCGGCGGCCAGGTACTTGTCTTTGCTGTGATTGGCCGCCTCGGCCGCATCACGCGCTTTGCGCAGTTCCAGGGTGCGTTCCGCGACCCTTTGCTCCAGCTGCTCGTTCAGTTGCAACAAGCGCAGCTGGGCCAGCTTGCGCTCGGTGATGTCGGCGACGAAGCCTTCGACCAGTCCATCCTCATCAGGCTTGAGCAGCAGGTTCATCATCACGTCGAGTGCGCTGCCATCCTTGCGTCGCAACCGGGTTTCATAGCCGAAGAGCCCATGCTGAGTACTCAGGACCTGCCGAATCCGCTTTAGCTCTTCTTCACCTCCGATAAACAGGTGGTGGGAAAGGTCGGTCAGCGCCCAGAGTGCCTCGGCGGGGCTGTCGTAACCGAGCATGCGTGCCAATGCCGGATTGGCGGCACGGATGCCCTCCTGCAGACTCGCCTGGAAGATGCCGTGCACAGCATGCTCGAACAGCCATTTATAACGGTTACGCTCGGCTTCCAGCTCCTCCAGCCGCGCCACCAGCTCGGGGTAGTGGCTCTTGCGCGCCGAGTGCGTCCCGAGCCCGAGCAGCCCGGCAGCGCATCCGGCTGGTCAGAGTGCTTCGGCATAAACCACCTCGACGTCGCGCTGGGTCGAGGAGCGTGGGTTGGTGAGGATGCACGGGTCTTGCATCGCGTGTTGGGAGAGGAACGGAATGTCTGACAGATTCACCCCGTGCAGGCCCAATGTTTCGTTGAAGCCTATGGTCCTCTTGAGATCGATCAGATGCTGCACGAGACGCTCACGGATCTGTCGGTGGCTCATCCCTCGACTGTCGATACCCAGGGTTTCGGCAACGATTTTGAAGCGATCCGGCGCCGCATCGTAATTGAACGCGACCACGTGCTCGACCAGCACCGCGTTGCACAACCCATGAGGCAGATCCAGGAAGCCACCGAGGCTGTGCGACATCGCATGCACCGCCCCCAGGATCGCGTTGGAGAATGCGAGTCCCGCCTGCATGCTGCCGAGCATGACCTTTTCACGCAGCTGAATATCGGCCGGGTTGGCGATCATCTGTACCAGATGGCCATTGATCAAGCGCATGGCTTCCAGCGCATGAGGATCGGTCAGAGGGCCATTACCCGTGGATACGAAGGCTTCGATGGCATGTACCAGCGCATCGATGCCGGTGCATGCCGAAAGGAACGGGTCCATGCTCAGGGTGGTTTCCGGATCGATCAGCGATACATCGGGCACGGCGCCCTTGCTGACGATGGAAAACTTCATCCGTTCTTCCTGGTTGGAGATGATCACGAACTGCGAGACATCAGCCGAAGTACCGGCAGTTGTCGGGATAAGGATGATTGGCGGGCTGGGCACCCGTAGCGTATCGACGCCTTCGAACTCGATGATGCTGCGCCCGTGGGCGACGGCAATGCCGATGCCCTTGGCACAGTCCATCGGGCTCCCGCCACCGACCGCGACGATGACGTTGCAGCCCTCGCTGCGATAGACCTCCGCACCGGCCATTACCTCCTCGGTGCGGGGATTAGCAGATACCTGGGTGTACAGGCAGTGCTCGATGTTCTGACTGATCAGGCTGGCCTGAATATCAGCCACCCATCCAGCGATGACGACGCCGGGATCTGACACCAGCAGTACCTTGCGGGCACCGAAGTTTTTGGCGTAGTTGCCGGCGCTATGGCGGCATCCGGCTCCGAATACGATTTCGGGAGAAACGAACTTGCGCTGCAGGCTGATATTGGGGCTCATACAACGGCCTTGGTTATTTTTATATGTCCAGCAAGCGTACTGCTTTCCATCATCAAAGCAATCCGCATAAAGCCCAACATACCGAGGTGTCCGGCTGAGCGGTGGGTATGCTTCAGCGAAGCACTCGCTGATAGAAGCGGCACTCCCTTTCCAGCGCGTCAGCCAGGTTGGCCGCCTGCCGGAAACCGTGACGCTCTTCGGGATAAAGGCAGTACTCGACGGGCACGTTTCGCTGACGTAGCACTGCCACCATCGACTCGGTCTGTTCGGGCAGCACGACGGCGTCCAGCCCGCCCTGAAAGAAGATCACCGGGGCGCGGATATGCACCGCGTTGTGCAACGGGGCGCGTTGACGGTAACGGTCGGCGTGACGCTCTGGGTCCCCGATCAGCCAATCCAGATAGTCCGCCTCGAACTTGTGCGTGGCAGCTCGTAGTGCAAGCGGATCGCTGACGCCATACAGACTGGCGCCGCCGCTGAAGGCTGCATCAGACACCAGCGCGCAGAGCGCGGTATACCCACCGGCACTCGAGCCACGAATGAAGGTCCGCGCCGGATCGATCTGTCCGCCCACCGCCAGTGCCTTGACGACAGCACGGGCATCCTCCACATCGACAACGCCCCACTGTTCACGAAGCCGTTGACGGTAGGCGCGGCCGAACCCGCTACTGCCGCGGTAGTTGAGATCAGCCACGGCAAAGCCGCGCTGGGTCCAATACTGGATACGCGGATCGAATACCGGGTAGCACGCCGAAGTGGGCCCTCCATGCAGGAAAACGACCAACGGCGGACGTTCGCCGTCCAGGCTGCGGCAGGCTGCGTTGACCGGCGGATAGAAGAACGCATGCGCGGTTTCGTCATTCCCCGTGGCGAAGCTGAACGGCTGCGGACACGACAGCTGATCGGCTGCCAGCGGCTGTGCCCCACCGGCGAGGATGCGGACCTCCCCGGTACTCCGCCGTAGCGCCAGTACCGCCGGCACGCAATTCGCCGCACCGGCAATGCAGTAATAGTGCTGGTCATCCGCAGCCAGCTGTCGACAACGGCTGAACTCGGTCGCCAACGGACGCTCATGGCCCACGCCGTTCTGCTCGAACAGCAAGCCGTAGCCATTAACCATGCGTGTCAGCAACAAGCCACCATCGGCCAGCGGTAGATAACTGACTGTACCCAGCTGCCACGGCGCCGGCGCGTGATCGAAGGCAGGCCAAGCAGCCGCGCCGGGGCCCTTCTCGCCGTCTGCAGGTGTAAAGGCTGGAACCAGCTGACCACCCTGTTGCCGCCAGGGTTGCCACCAACCCGCGCGATCGCTGAGGCAGTAGAGCGTGCCATCCGCTGCAAAGCGCGGCTGCTGCAAGGATTCGTCGCTTTGCGCTCCAGCCAGGCATCTCGGCGTCTGCCATGCGCCATCACCGCCGCGTTCAGCCATCCACAAGCTGGACGCCGTCCAGGGCTGCTCCGGGCGCTGCCATTGAATCCAGGCCATGCGCTGCGATTCGGCATCAATGGTCGGTGAAGAATAGAAATCCGCGCCTTCGGCAAGGACGCTGCGAGCACCGTCGAGCACCGAGAAGCTGACCAGTCGATGTTCTACGCACGCGTCCGCATGGGTTTCCTCTACCGCCAAGACGGTCGATCGCACCGGATCGAACTGCAGATCGCCGTAGCGGCAAGACGGGCGCTGCGTAAGCGCAACGGGTTCGGCTGCCGTTTCGTGGTCAATGGTCTGCAGATAGATCTGCTGGTCCTTCTCGTTGACGAAGGCCACCCCCTGATCCGTCAGGCATAAGGTACCGCCGCCGTACTCGTAGACTCGGCTGCGCAGCGATACATCAGCCGGGGTCACACACACGGCGCGACCGGCTCGCCAGTACCACAGCGTACTGCGAGCATCCGCCGGATCGTATTCGATCCAGAACACCCCACCATGACCAGCCCGAATTTCGGCAAAGTCGCGGCTCGCCGATGCGGCCTTCTCGGCGCTCCAGTCGCTGGGCCAGAAGCCATAGGGGACAGCAGTCTTGTTCATCGTGATAGTGCTCGACAGGCATAAGCTCGCATCAGACGACCTTACACCTTCAGGATCAGTTTGGACGCCTTCTCGTTGCGGAACGTCAGTTCATCCAGCCCGCGCGGGCCTGCTCGGCCTCGGTACGCGCAGCGAGAATCTTGCCGTGATGGGCGGATTTGCTACACACCGGGTCGGCATTGGTCGCGTCGCCGGTGAGCATGAACGCCTGACAGCGGCAACCGCCGAAGTCCTTTTCCTTTTCATCGCAGGACTGGCAAGGCTCGGGCATCCAGTCGAAGCCGCGGAATCTGTTGAAGCCCATCGAGTGCTTCCAGATCTGCTCGATGCTTTGCTCACGCACGTTGGGAAAGCTGATCGGCAACTGGCGTGCGCTATGGCACGGCAGCGCCGTGCCGTCGGGCGTGATGTCGAGAAACAGATTGCCCCAGCCGTTCATGCAGCCCTTGGGGCGCTCTTCGTAGTAATCCGGGGTGACGAAGATTAGCTTGCATGGATGGTTCTCGGCAGCGAGCTTGTCGCGCCACTCGTTCGTGATGCGCTCGGCGCGCACCAGCTGTGCCTTGCTTGGTAACAGCCCGGCGCGATTGAGTTCGGCCCAGCCGTAAAACTGGCAGGTGGCGAGCTCGACGAAGTCGGCTTCCAGCTCCAGGCAGAGCTGGATGATGCGGTCGATGTTGTCGATGTTGTGCCGATGGGTGACGAAGTTAAGCACCATCGGATAGCCATGGGCTTTCACCGCTCTCGCCATGGCGAGTTTCTGCGCGAAGGCTTTCTTGGAGCCGGCGAGCAGGTTGTTCACCTCTTCATCGGCCGCCTGGAAGCTGATCTGGATGTGGTCGAGCCCGGCACCAGCGAATGAGGCGATCTTCTCCTCGGTCAAGCCTATGCCGGACGTGATCAGGTTGGTGTAATAGCCGAGGTCACGCGCCGCCTTGATCAGCTCGGCCAAGTCCTGGCGGACCAGCGGCTCGCCGCCGGAAAATCCCAGCTGCGCCGCGCCCATTTCCCGTGCCTGCCGGAACACCTCGATCCATTCGGCAGTGCTTAGCTCATCGTGGCTGCGGGCGAAATCAAGCGGATTCGAGCAGTACGGGCATTGCAACGGGCAGCGATAGGTCAGCTCCGCCAACAGCCACAGCGGTGGGCCGGGCTCGAAGCCCGGTTTAGCGAAGCTCGATCCAGAACCTTTCAATGGCTACCTCCAAGAACGCAACGATGTCTTCTTCTATTCCTTCCGCATCCGGATAACGCGCTTGCAAATCGGCAACGATGGCGCCGACCGTGCGCGCGCCATCTACTTCACCCAGCACCGCCGACGCGCTCTCGTTCAGCTTGATCATGCCCTCTGGATAGAGCAGCACATGGCAGTCCTGCGCGGGCTCGAACTGAAAGCGAAAACCGCGGCGAAAGGCCGGTATCTTGGTCAGCAGGTCACTCATTGCCAGCTCCTCGGGCTGTGCGCCAGGTGTGGTCATGTTGAGGCTCAAAACGTGATGCCCTTATGCCAGACGCGCTCGCTCGTCACCGTATGGTACGGCGGACGGCCGAGCTCATACGCCATGCTCATGGCGTCCAGCATGCTCCACAAGACGTCGAGTTTGAATTGAAGAATGTTCAGCATGCGTTCCTGGGCTTCGCGGGTGGTGTAGTGCTCCAAGGTGATGCGCAGACCATGTTCGACATCGCGGCGCGCTTCCTTCAGGCGCTTGCGGAAATAATCATAGCCAGACGGATCGACCCAGCTGTAATGCTGAGGCCAGGCGTCCAGACGGGACTGATGGATGGTCGGTGCGAACAGTTCGGTAAGTGAACTGCTGGCTGCCTCCTGCCAGACCGCGCGACGGGCGAAATTGACGTAGGCATCGACGGCGAAACGCACGCCCGGCAAGACCAGTTCCTGGGAAAGCACCTGCTCGCGATCCAGCCCGACCGATTCGGCCAACCGCAGCCAGGCCTCGATACCGCCCTCCTCACCCGGCGTTCCGTCGTGATCAATGATGCGCTGTACCCACTCCCTACGCGTATCACGATCCGGGCAGTTGGCCATGATCGCGGCATCCTTTACCGGAATGCATACCTGATAGTAGAAGCGGTTCGCCACCCAACCCTGGATCTGCTCGCGAGTTGAGCGGCCTTCGTACATCGCACGATGGAACGGGTGATGGATATGGTAGTAGTCGCCCTTGGCGCGGAGTGCCGCCTCGAACTCAGCGGGGGTCATGGCTGGGAGGGTCATAGCTGTTTCCTTACGGGGTGTTGTGCGGGCTGCCTTTTCCAGGCCGCGACGGCCGCGGCCACCAGCGACTGATTGGCCGGATGCGCCGAGCACTGCTTGCGCTACAGCTCGATGCTCATGCCATCGAACGAGACTTCGATTTCGTGCTGGTCCAGCACCGCACGCTCGGCGGAATCCTCGTCGAGGATCGGATTGGTGTTGTTGATATGGATGAGGATCTTGCGTGCCGTCGGCATGCCATCGAGCACCTCGATCATGCCGCCAGGGCCGCTCTGCTGAAGATGGCCCATTTCGCTGCCGAGCTTGGTCCCTACTTCACGCACGCGCATTTCATCGTCTCGCCAGAGCGTGCCGTCGACCAGCAGGCAATCGGCGCCGCGCATGATTTCCAGCAGCTCAGGGCTGACTTTGCCAAGTCCCGGCGCATAGAACAGCTTGCCGCCGGTCTTGCGGTCCTCGATCAACAGCCCGATGTTGTCACCTGGATGTGGGTCGTTACGGTGCGGCGAATACGGCGGCGCTGAGCTGCGCAGCGGGATCGGCGTGAGCGTCAGGCCCGGGCAAACCGGAATGGTGAAACTGCCCTCCAGCGCGATGGGGTTCCAGCGCAAGCCGCCGTTCCAGTGCTCGAGCATGTTGAACAGCGGGAAGCCGGTGCTAAGATCCTGATGAACCATGTCGGTACACCAGACGTCATGCGGGCAGCCTTCGCGCAGCGTCAGCAGACCGGTTGTGTGATCGATCTGGCTGTCGAGCAGAATGATCGCACCGATCGCCGTGTCGCGCGGACCACGCGCCGGTTGCAGCTTCGGAAACGACTCCAGCTGGGTGCGGATATCTGGCGAGGCGTTGCAAAGTATCCAGTCCTCACCGTTATCGCTGATCGCGATCGACGATTGCGTGCGAGCTTTAGCGCGCAAGGTTCCATTGCGCAGCCCAGCGCAGTTGGCGCAGTTGCAGTTCCACTGGGGGAAGCCGCCGCCAGCAGCCGAGCCGAGAATCTGGATGAACATGGGCAGCTCCCTTAAAGCAAAGCCCCGGTCTGAGCCGGGGCGGATAAATCAGCGGTTGGCGAAGTACATGGTGACTTCAAAACCAATGCGCAGGTCGGTAAAAGCAGGTTTGGTCCACATAGTTCGATTCCTCTCTTATGGATGCCGGATTATCCCGACGGCTCATTAAGCACTCTAGTCTGTAGAAAGCAGAATGGTACTTTGGAAGGAGACAACGACCTGCCTTGGTAGTGCCTGGGAAGTAGCCCCAGCGTGCTGACGTGCCTTTGCAACCATCTGGATGGCAGGCTAGCGCCGGCGTGTTGCCGGTCGATCATTCACACCACGCCACGCCAGCTCGTTGGTCAGCGTGGCCATTGGCGAGAACATGTCGAAATCAAACTCGGTCATGGCATCGCCATCCCGGACGCGTAACGGCCAGTCGTGATTGGCCAAGGCGGCCTTCCCGACAGCCACAAGGTCAAGTTCGCCGTCATCGAGCAGCTTTTGCGCTTGCTCGCCCGTCGTCACGCTGCCATTGCCAATGACCGGAATCGATACGCTCGCCTTGGCGATCGCTGTCAGGGTCGGCCCTTCTTCGAAGGCCGGCGCACCCACGTCATATTCGGTGATATGCAGATAATCCAGCCCCGCCTCGGCCAGCATGGCGAAGCGAGTCCTGGCCTCTTCGACCCCGCCCTCCCACTTCAGCCGGCTCGCGGTGACCATCCCTTGGGATAGCCGCATGCCCACCAGGAAATCAGCGCCAACTGCTTCGCGTACCGCTTGGATAACCGCCAGTGGTAATGCCAGCCGGGCCCTATAGTCGCCGCCCCAGCGGTCAGTACGCTGGTTGAATTCGCTGCTGATGAACTCATGAAGCAGGTAGCCATTGGCGCCGTGCAGCTCCACTCCATCGAAACCTGCGTCGCGCGCATGGCGGGCCGACTGAACGAACCCGGCGATTGCCTCCTGGATTTCTTTCTCGGTCATCTCGGCAGGTGTGGCGTAAGGCCCCTCGCCGCCATAAAAACTAAGCTGCGTTCCGCCCGGCTGAACCGCTGAGGGCGCGACATGACGAGCATGGTGAATGTTGCCCTGGGTCTGCGCACCGCCGTGCATCAGCTGCGCGATGAAGGCGGCGCCGGCCGTATGCACCGCCTCGACCACCGGTACCCAGCTGTCGCGCTGGATCTCCGTGGCCAGGCCCGGTTGATTGAAATAGCCCTGGCTGTAGGCCGTATCGGTGTAGGTTCCTTCAGTGATCAACAGGCCGAAGCCGCCCTCGGCGAATGCCTGGTAGTAGTCGCGCATCAATTCATTTGCATTACCTTCCGGCTCGGCGCTGACGCGCGTCATCGGCGCTAACACGGTGCGGTTGCGTAAATTCAGCTGGCCCAGCTGAACGGGTTCGAGTAGTGCGGGCATTGGCAATTCCTCACGAAACAGGGGACTTGCTGAATCTGAGGTGCTCAAGGATGCTGGAGTTCGGCCCGTGCGATAGCTGGTCTGCCAGACCCCCAAAAAAAACGCGGCCTGAAGGCCGCGCTGCGTTGATGAACCATCGAGACCCTACTCACCCAGCCCGAGGTCCCCGCACTGTGTGCGAGCAAATGATACCGGCGCGTTGGAGCAAACGCGCCGGGTCCTCCGAGTTACGATTCGCCCCCTTAAAAGAAGCCCAGCGGGTTGATGTCGTAGCTGATCAACAGGTTCTTGGTCTGCTGATAGTGGTCGAGCATCATTTTGTGGTTTTCACGGCCGACCCCAGACTTCTTGTAGCCGCCAAACGCGGCGTGGGCGGGATAGAGGTGGTAACAGTTGGTCCAGACGCGACCGGCCTTGATGCCACGGCCCATGCGGTAGGCGCGATTGATGTCGCGGGTCCAAACGCCAGCTCCGAGGCCAAACTCTGTGTCATTGGCAATCGCCAGTGCTTCGGCTTCGTCCTTGAATGTCGCAACACCGACCACAGGCCCGAAAATCTCTTCCTGGAATATGCGCATCTTGTTGTGGCCCTTGATCAGGGTCGGCTGCACGTAATAGCCGGTGGCCAGACCACCTTCGAGCTTCTCGGCGGCGCCGCCAGTCAGAATCTGCGCGCCTTCCTGCTGGGCTATTTCCATGTAGGAAAGGATCTTGTCGAACTGTTGTTCGGACGCCTGGGCGCCGACCATGGTGTCAGTGTCCAACGGGTTGCCGCGCTTGATCGCTTTGATCTTCCTCATCACCACTTCCATGAAGGGTTCAAAGATCGATTCCTGAATCAACGCACGCGACGGGCATGTGCAAACCTCGCCCTGGTTGAAGAAGGCCAATACCAGACCCTCTGCCGCCTTCTCGATGAACGCAGGTTCCGCATTCATGATGTCTTCAAAGAAGATGTTCGGGCTCTTGCCGCCCAGTTCGACGGTGCTCGGAATAATGTTCTCGGCCGCGCAGCGCATGATATGCGAGCCCACCGGGGTGGAGCCGGTGAAGGCGATCTTGGCGATGCGGCTATTGGTGGCCAGAGCCTGCCCTGCTTCCTTGCCGAAGCCCTGAACGATGTTCAGCACGCCGGCCGGTAACAGGTCACCGACCAGCTCAGCAAATACCATGATCGACAGCGGCGTTTGCTCGGCTGGTTTGAGCACCACACAGTTACCGGCTGCCAGCGCCGGCGCCAGTTTCCAGGCCGCCATCAGCAGCGGGAAGTTCCACGGAATGATCTGTCCGACCACGCCCAGCGGCTCGTGGAAGTGGTACGCCGCGGTGTGTTCGTTGATTTCGGCAGCGCTGCCTTCCTGAGCACGAATGCAGCCAGCGAAGTAGCGAAAATGATCAGCTGCCAGCGGCACGTCGGCGTTCAAGGTTTCACGAACGGCCTTGCCGTTGTCCCATGTTTCGGCGATGGCCAACTTTTCCAGGTTAGCCTCGATGCGATCGGCAATCTTCAGCAGGATCAACGCACGATCTTGCGCCGCAGTCTTGCCCCATGCATCGGCAGCTGCGTGCGCAGCGTCCAGGGCCTTCTCGACATCTTCAGCCCCGGATCGCGGAAACTCGGCGATCACCTCGCCGTTGACCGGCGAGGTGTTGACGAAATATTCACCCTTGACCGGCGGGACGAATTCACCGCCGATGAAGTTTCCGTAACGTGGCTTGAAAGAAATGACGGCGCCTGCCGTACCGGGTTGGGCGTAGATCATGAGCGGCCTCTCTAGTTTTTCTGCTTGTCGGAGCCTGACCGGGGATGGACAGGGCATGGAGCGATCTTAGGCAGGCTGTGCCCATCCCCGGTATGCCCCCAAGGGACAGGTGCGTTCCTCATTTGGTAGTAGGCGCAAGGGCGTCCTCCCAGCCTGGCGGGCCACAATCACACCTCCACGGGACGCAGAAACGAAAAAGCCGGCATTTAAGCCGGCCCTTCGATAGCACTCGGATCAGCGCTGGGCGACGACCTGTTCCTTCGGCAGCTTGAAGGTCCAGACCATGCCGCCCTGGTTGAAGTCCTTCACTCGCTTGGCGACTTCTCCACCCCATAGCGGTACCGCGCCGCCCCAGCCAGAGAGCACGGAGACATATTGTTCGCCGTCCATTTCCCACGTGACCGGGGAGCCGATGACGCCGGAACCGGTGTTGAATTCATACACCTTCTTGCCAGTCTTGGCGTCGAACGCCATCAGGTAGCCTTCCGGGTTGCCGGTAAATACCAGGTTGCCCTTGGTTGCAAGAACGCCACCCCACAGCGGTGCGTAGTTCTCGTACCGCCAGACTTCCTTGCCGGTCTTCGGGTCGATGGCGCGCAGGACGCCGATGTATTCCTCGTTCAGCGGTTTAATGGTGAAGCCAGCACCGAGATAAGCCGCGCCCTTCTTGTAGGCCACGCCTTCGTTCCAGATATCCATGCCCCACTCGTTGGACGGCACGTAGAACAGACCGGTGTCCTGGCTGTAGGCCATGGGCATCCAGTTCTTGCCGCCGAGGAATGATGGCGCGACGAACACCGACTTACCCTTGTCCGCTTCGCCCGGTGCGCCAGGACGCTTAGCGTCGTCGTAAAGCGGACGGCCATTCTCGTCCAGACCCTTGGCCCAGGTGATCTTGTCGACAAAAGGGAAACCACGGATGAACTTGCCGTTGGTGCGATCCAGAACGTAGAAGAACCCGTTACGGTCTGCGGTGCCAGCAGCCTTGATGGTCTTGCCGCCCTCTTGGTAATCGAAGGAGATCAGCTCGTTAACACCGTCGTAATCCCAGCCGTCATGCGGTGTGGACTGAAAGTGCCATTTGATCGAACCGTCGTCAGGGTCCAGTGCCAGGCGCGAGGATGAGTACAGGTTGTCGCCTGGGCGCAGGTGCGAGTTCCAGGGCGAAGGGTTGCCCGTACCGAACAGCAGCGAGTCGGTATCCGAGTCGTAGTAGCCGCCGAGCCAGGGCGCGGCGCCGCCGGTCTTCCACAGGTCGCCCGGCCAGGTCTTGCCGGCTTCTCCGCCAGATATCCCGTTCTCGACCTTCTTGCCGTCCTTCATCACGAAGCCCATATGGCCTTCAACGGTCGGGCGGCTCCATAGTAGCTCGCCATTCTTCGGATCGAAGGCTTCGATCTTGCCCACCACGCCGAACTCCCCACCCGCCACGCCGGTAATCAGCTTGCCTTTCACCACCATGGGCGCCGCAGAAATGGAATAACCGGCCTTGTAGTCAGCCACGGTCTTCTTCCAGACGACCTTGCCGGTGTCCTTGTTCAATGCGACCAGCTTGGCGTCGAGGGTGCCGAAAATCACCAGATCGTCATACAGCGCCACACCCCGGTTGATCACGTCGCAGCACGGCATGATGCCGTCCGGTAGGCGTGCATCGTATTGCCAGAGCTCGTTACCAGTGCGCGCGTCGACGGCAAAGACCCGCGAGTAGGAGCCGGTGAGGTACATGACGCCGTCCTTCACCAGCGGCTGCGCTTCCTGCCCACGTTGCTTTTCCCCGCCAAAGGAGAAACCCCAGACCGGACGGAGCTGGCTGACGTTTGTGCTGTTGAGGGTATCCAGGGTGCTGTAGCGCTGCCCTTTCAGGCCCAGCCCGTTGGTCACGATCTGATCGGTGGATTCGGCATCATCAAGGATTTCCTGGTCGGTGACAGCCAAGGCCGACACGCTGGACAACGCCATGGCGGCGCAAAGCGCTGTCAGAGCGAAGGGCTTGCGAAGACCGGTGTGCTTCATTGCGGCTACCTCTGAGGGTTCATTGTTATCGTCGCCGGGAAGTTTCCCGGTCTGCCGTCGATTCTTCGTCCCAAGCCCACCGCCAACAATTGCACGCAGTGCCGATTTCCCTACTTCCTTGGTAGCAATACCCTGCGCAAGGCGCGCCATCGCTACGTCCAATCCGACTGGGCGAGCACGTACCGATGCCCAGCGCGGATACGCCGAAGGAAGGCCCCGGCAGGCCGCGAGCCGGACAACCACCCAGCCCACAGCCATATCAACCATGTTTCGTTGTTCAAGCATCATTCACCGCATGGAGCGCGGCGACGGTCCGTTGCTGCGATAATCGGAGCGCGCCACAGCGCCACAGCGCCACAGCGCCACAGCGCGACGACGCGCTGGCTCGGTGACGAATCGGTGCATCAGCAAGCCAACCGCCTCCGCAGAGCGACAAAGGCAACCTGACCGAGGCGCGACCTTGCCGGAGTGCGGTCGAAACAATTTCACACCCTCAAGCAGGCGTTTTTGAATGAAAGAGAAGTGGTCAGCGTTTCCCTGGGTGTGCTTCGCCATGTGCGTAGGCGTGATGGGTACAGCGCTCATTTCACCGTTGTATCCGCTGTATCAGCACGCCTGGCAGCTCCGCACCAGTGATATCTCGCTGATCTATGTGGTGTACATGGTGGGCGCGCTGTTCGGCCTGCTGTTCATGGGACGTCTGTCAGACACATTGGGATTTCGCACCGTGATGCTGACGGGCCTGCTGCTGGGCTGGGCAGGCACCCTGCTGACCATGCTTGCCTGGAACCTGCCGAGCCTGAATATTGGCCGCTTCGCAGTAGGGCTGTCCTCTAGCCTGATCGTCACGAGCGCCTCGGTGGGGCTCGCGCAGATCTCCCGCGACGGGGCGTCCCAGCACATATCGATGATCACCAGCTTCCTGCTCGCGTTCGGCTTTGGTCTGGGGCCGATAACCGGCGGCATCATTGGTCAGTGGCTGCCGCATCCGCTGATCGTGACCTACGTGCCTTCGCTGATTCTCGGCGTACTGGCCGTGTATGCCTTGATGCGCGTGCAGCTGAAATCTCATGTTGCTGAACTGGCAACCGCGTCGCTCGGTTGGCGATCATTCGTTCCCCGCCTGGCGTGGGCCAACCGTCGTGATTCGCTGGCTTTCACGCTGACCTGCGCCTGCCCGTTCTTTGCCTTCGGCGTATTCGGGATCTACGCATCGATGGCCCCGCTGTTCCTGGAAAAGATGTTGCCATGGCACGGTCCGGTGGTCAGCGGAACCTCGATCGGCGTCATTCTGCTGGCATCGGCCGGGACACAGTTGGCATGCGCCAGGATGAGCGTGCGCTGGTGTGGCCTGCTGGGGCTGCTGGCGGTCGTGCTCAGCAATGCCATGCTCGTGCTCAATTTCAGGCTTGGGTCACCGGCCGTGTTCATCGTTGGGGTATGCGCCGCAGCGGCGGGGCATGGCATGTGCCTGCTGGCCGGCATCAGCATGGTCAACCGCATCGCCACCCCGATCGAGCGCTCCGGATTGATCTCGACCTATCTGGTATGCGGCTATGTCGGCAGCATCGTCCCGCTGATCGCCGCTGGCTGGATTGCCGATCATTATGGTCTGCCCGTCGCCATCACACTGCTGGGCCTGTGTGTCATTGCTATCGCCGCACCGCTGGCGGTGTGGTTTTTCCAGCATCCGCGCATGAGGGAGGCGTGAACGATGCCGCAGATGCGCGAGCAGCTGCGGTGTCTTCGCAATGGGATCAGTTTTCGCTCAGTTCGACTCGGTACAGCTCGGGCATCTCATAGCGCAGCCCGTAACTGGCGTAGCTATCTTCCAGGACGCCGTCCTTGATCAGCCCCTCCAGCACGCCCTCGATCGCATACGCCAGCTGGCGGTTGGATTCGTGCACGGCCATGCCGAGTTCCCACACCTGTTTGCCCATGTTCGGATAGGCATTTTCCGCGAGTTTGAGGTGTTCATCAGCGGCCTGTGCGAGCAACCAGTCGATCTCGCCGCGCATGGCCATGGTCGCATCCACCTCACCCGTCTGCATCGCGGCAAACGCTGCCTGTGCCGTCGGGTAGTGATGAAGCATCGGCGAGATGCTGCCGTTGAATATCGATGACAGATAGAACGATGGAACGCTCTCCACTTCCACGCCAACCGGGTGATAGCGGAACACACCCACGCTGGGCACCTCATCCAGGCGGCGATCATCGTGCGCCGCCTGCCAGCGCTCGCGCTGATAGGGACCGAACATGACCACCAGCTCATTGATCAGCTCGCCCAGCTCGTTCTGCTTGTAGGAGAACTCACGATCGTAAGGCACGCGCATCATCACGTCAGCCAGTACGTCCGGCCGCAGGTAGTGGCCTTTCCATATGAAGTTGCGCAGGTCGTCGTCCAGCGTCTCGTCCGGCGTGACCCACAGCAGCTGGACCTCGAGGCCCAGCCCCGCTGCCAACCGGTTCGCCAGCTCGACATCGACCCCGCGTGGTTTGCCATCGACCATGAAGCTGTACGGTGGAAAATTCTCGTACATCGCCACCTTGAGCACGCCCGAGTCAATGATGTCGTCGAACGCACGCACCTTGACCACGTCCGCTTGGACCCACGCGCAGACCACCAGAAGACAGAGCCCCGCAAGCAACTGGCGCATGATGATCACCGCTTGGCAGCTTCGCTTTCGATATAAGTGCGGATGGCCCAAAGCGCTTCCTGACTGAGGTAATCAGCCATGCGCGGCATGTACACGGCACCGTCGCGCACCGCACCGTTGATGACGCGCTCCTTGTACCACTCGTCGCCATCGTAGCTGGCTTCCAACTCGCGAAGATCGGGGGCGATCCCGCCAGAAATCGCTTCGAGGCCGTGGCAGCGCGCGCAGTTCTGGTTATAGGCGGAGGATCCGATCTCCACGGCCTTGTCGTGGTACTCGCTCGGCGCTCGGTAGGGATTCTCATCAACCCACTCCTCGCCCAACGGTTCCAGCCCTTTGGTCTCGACTTTTTGGGGCGTGACGTCGCCGTGAGCCAGCGCCAGACCGGCGAAACCGAGCAGACCCGTAGCGAGAAGCGCGCGCAATGATTTCTTGTTGTTCATGACTACCACCGTTGATTTCGATTACCTGAGCAAGGCAGCCCCGTCTGGAGCGCATGGTGGTCATCTTGGCGGTCGAACCCTGGTGGCAGAATCCTGCTTTGGTTGTCTGCATCTCCTCCCTTGGTAGTAGGGCCTCGTGCGGCTATTACGAGGCACCGAGGTAGCAAGGCGAAAACACAGGCCGACTGGGAAGTTTTCCCAGCATCAGCGGGAGCTTTTCCGTATCGATCACCGCGACGCCCTCCCAATAATCGAATCGCCTGGCCGGCCGCTGGCCGCACGCCGCTGACTGGTGCGCGAGCATAGCGCCCGGCCTCGTTCGAATCGACCAAGGGAAACCAACCATGACAACAAGATCACCCCTGGGCAGCAAACGCCCTCTCGCCATCGCCGTGCTCGCTGGCGGCCTCTCATTAAGCGGCTTTTCAAGCGCTGCGAATGTCACCTGGGATGACATCGCCAACGATCATCTTTCGACCGAAAACGTGTTGCAGTACGGCCTGGGAACCAACGCCCAGCGCTGGAGCCCGTTGGCCCAGATAAACGATGGGAACGTCTTCAAGCTGACCCCGGCCTGGTCCTTTTCCTTCGGTGACGAGAAACAACGAGGCCAGGAGTCTCAGGCGATCGTGCACGATGGGGTCATCTACGTAACCGGATCCTACTCGCGGGTGTTCGCGCTCGATTCACGTACCGGCAAACGCCTCTGGAGCTACGCCCACCGGCTGCCCGACGACATCCGCCCTTGCTGCGATGTGGTCAACCGCGGCGCTGCCATCTATGGCGACAAGATCTACTTCGGCACCCTCGATGCGCAGGTGGTAGCGCTGAACAAGGACACTGGCAAGGTCGTCTGGAAGAAGAAGTTCGGCGATCATGGGGCGGGTTACACGATGACCGGCGCGCCCACCCTGATCAAGGATCAGAAGAGCGGCAGGGTGCTGCTGATCCACGGCAGCTCTGGCGATGAATTCGGCATTGTCGGCAAGTTGTTTGCGCGCGACCCGGACACGGGTGAAGAAGTCTGGATGCGCCCCTTCGTCGAAGGTCACGTTGGCCGGCTGAACGGCAAGGACAGCACGCCGACCGGCGACATCAAGGCGCCCTCCTGGCCGGATGACCCGAACTCACCCACCGGCAAGAAGGAAGCCTGGAGCCAGGGCGGCGGTGCACCGTGGCAGAGCGCAAGTTTCGATGCCGAAACCAACACTATCATCGTCGGTGCAGGCAATCCGGCACCATGGAACGGCTGGGCGCGCACCGCCGATGGGGGTGATCCGAAGGATTACGACAGCCTCTACACGTCTGGACAGGTCGGCGTCGATGCTACCACTGGCGAAGTGAAGTGGTTCTATCAACACACGCCGAACGATGCCTGGGACTTCTCCGGCAACAATGAGCTGGTCCTGTTCGATTACAAGAACAAAGATGGCAAGACCGTCAAAGCCACGGCCCACGCCGACCGCAACGGCTTTTTCTATGTGGTCAACCGCGAGGACGGCAAACTGCAGAACGCCTTCCCCTTCGTCGACAACATCACCTGGGCCAGCCACATCGACCTGAAGACCGGGCGGCCGGTGGAGAACGAGGGCCAGCGCCCGCCGAAGCCTGAGCCCGGCGAGGCGCACGGCAAATCAGTGGAAGTCTCACCGCCCTTCCTCGGCGGCAAGAACTGGAACCCCATGGCTTACAGCCAGGATACTGGCCTGTTCTACGTTCCCGCCAACCATTGGAAAGAGGACTACTGGACCGAGGAGGTCAGCTACAAGAAAGGCAACGCTTACCTCGGCCAAGGCTTCCGCATCAAGCGCATGTATGACGATCACGTCGGGATTCTGCGTGCCATGGACCCCACCACCGGCAAGGTCGCCTGGGAGCACAAGGAACCGCTGCCGCTCTGGGCCGGCGTCCTCGCCACCAAGGGCAACCTAGTGTTCACCGGTACAGGTGATGGCTACCTGAAGGCCTTCAACGCGAAAACCGGCGAGGAGCTCTGGAAATTCCAGACCGGTAGCGGAATCATCGCGCCGCCGATCACCTGGGAACAGGACGGCGAGCAGTTCATTGGCGTGACCGTTGGCTACGGCGGCGCTGTGCCGCTGTGGGGCGGCGAAATGGCTGTGCTGACCAAGCCGGTTGCTCAAGGCGGCTCGTTCTGGGCGTTTCGAATCCCTAGTTGGGAAAACCAGACCGCCAAACGATAAGACGCCGGCTGTGCTCGATGAGCGAGCACAGCCGCACACGGAACAGCTGGCGGGACATGAACTGGATTGGCCTACAGAGTTGGCGCTCTCCTGGCCTGACGGTCCTCGCCTGAGCCGGCTGCTCTTTCTTCACCTATCGAACATGGGAACCGCCATGAACATATCCCGCTATCTGCTGCCCATCGCAGTGATCCTCAGCGCGCCGCTGCACGCTGACGACCAGCCGCCCACCATCAATGGCTGTGTCATCCAGCCAGAAAGCAAATGTGCCAACGCCGATCTTCGCGGCGCCGACCTGAGCAACCAGGACATGCGCAAGATGGATCTGACCGGCGCCGATCTCACCGGGGCCAACCTGAGGCATGCCAATCTCGACCTGGCCAATCTGGAGAAGGCCAACTTGACCGGCGCCACCCTCACCCGCGCCAGTCTTCAACAAGCCAACCTGCGTCTGGCGAACTTCACCGATGCGCAATTGGTGGCCATTCAGGGTTGGGGACTGTTCGCGCAGGCCGCGCGATTCAATGGGGCCAACCTGACTGCGGCCAATCTCGAATTCGCTCGTTTGAGCGGTGCGAAGTTGCATGGTGCCAACCTCACCGCCGCCAACCTGGAAATGACCTGGCTAAGCAAGGCCGACCTCGACCATGCGAATCTGACCGACGCTAATTTGCAGGAAGGCAAGCTCAACGATGCCAATCTCGGCAACGCGACCCTGACTGGCGCACGCCGACACTATGCAACCTTTCAAGGCAGCAATATGGACGGTTGCTTCGATTGCCCAGTGGACTGGGAGAAGTAATAGGACGGGTGCATCGAACCAGCGCGCCATGCGCTTTAATGGCAGGTGCGCGCCCGTTCCCAGGGGCGACGATTCAGCGGCTTGAAGTGGAGGCCCTATCGATATCCGCATTCCCCAGTTGACCGACCTCGAGCGCCTGCCCCGCTTCGACGGTCTCGCCCTCGACCGTATCGTCACGCCGTCGACGCCCGAGGAATTCGCCCAGGCCGTCGACGACATCCTGACCTTTGCACAGATCGGGTTCGATACCGAATCCAAACCCACCTTCACAGTAGGCGAGCTGTCCAGCGGGCCTCACCTCATTCAGTTCGCAACGCCAACAAAAGCCTATCTTTTTCAGATCGGAATACCCGGTTGCGTCGAGGCCGCTAAGCGGGTGCTGGAGACGGACCAAGTATTGAAAGTCGGATTCGGTCTGGCGTCCGATCGCAGCCGTCTACGCACCCGGTTGGGGATCGAATTGCGGCACAGCGTCGATCTTGGTTCGGCGCTGAGATATCACGGCAAGAAGGGTCAGGTCGGGCTTCGCGGTGCGGTGGCGGCGGTACTGGGTGCCGGTATAAGCAAGTCACGCAGCGTGTCGACTTCCAACTGGGCTAACAAAAATCTGGCCGAAGCGCAGCAGCGTTATGCCGCCAACGATGCCTATGCCGCGCTGATGGTATTTCTTGCATTGGATGCGCAGTCGCGAGCGTTGCTACTGGATCGAGTGATATGAGGCTCGGCCTGGACGACGGACCGTCCGGCCTGAAATGCATACTCAACGAAGGATTGCCGGGTTCCTTTCGCCATCCCTGCCCCAACGTCTATCCGGCGCTGGATGTCCTTTCGCACGTTGTGTTGCAGCTTGAACCGAGATCTGGCTGACCTCTCCGCGACTGCTGAGAGGTCCGGCCAATGATTTTATCGTCGACACGCACCTCCCTGTGCCGTCGTTTTTTACGCTTACAACGCATCCCAAACGTAACGTACGCCCAACCAGCCAGCACGCGGCGCACCGGGCGCGATGAACTGCTCGTGGCGCCACTCCTCCGGGTCGGTTTCGAAGGCATTGCCAGCGCCTACGAAAGGGTTTTCGGCCAAGGCGCCGCTCGTGGCATAGCGCTTGTCGAACAGGTTGTCGACCCGACCGAACAGAGTCCAGTCACGAGCGAAGCGGTAATCGGCACTCAGATTGACCACCGCATAACCCGGCAGTGTGCCGCTGCCCTCGACCTCGTCGTTGGACTGATGACGATTGTTCTCATTGCCCCGCACATACTGCTCGGAATACGCCAGCACAGTTGTACCGATACGAAGCCGATCGTTCAGATTCCAGTCCAAGCCGAGCTTGAGGTTGTGTTTCGGCAACCCTGGCAGGTAGTCGCCACGGGAGATGTGAATCTCGTCATCCGGGCAGCCGCCCTCGCCCTCGGTGCTGTTGTTCTCGGCCAGGATGCATGCAGAGGACTGTAACGTGGCGTGCAAGTAGGTGTAATCCACCCGCCAATCGACCGGCCCTTGCTCGCCGGCCAGGCCCAGCTCGATACCTTGGCGCCTTGTGCGGCCGAAGTTGGTGAAGTAACCCTTGCTACCACCGGTTCCGACGAACAGCAGATCATCGTGGTTAAGGCTGCGGAAGGCCGTGACGTTCCATTCGGTGCCGCTGGCCAGCTGGCCGCGCACGCCAAATTCCAGGGTGCGAGTGACGACCTGTTCCAGGAATGGATCGGCGGCCATGGCGTTGGGCAGGCTGCAGGGATTTTCCGGATCGGCACAACCCAGTTCGATCGGCGTCGGCGCCCGATTGCCTTGGGAGTAACCGCCGTAGAGGGTCACCGCGGGCTGTAACTGCCAGGCGAACCCCAGCGCCGGGTTCAGCTTGCGATAGGTGAAATCGCCATTGAGGTCATCTCCCATGCGATCGGTGTTGACTACCCGGGTGCGGTTGTAGCGTAGCGAGCCGGTCAGCTGCAGCGCGTCGGTTAGCGACCATGTGTCGGTGGCGTAGAGACTGGAAGTGCGGGTGCGACCCAACAGGCTATTGGCTGGGTCTTCGGCCTCGGTGGCAAGAATGCCGCGCTTATCGGTCAGCTCACCGCCTTGCTCGCTCTGGTGAAAGCTGGCGCGGGTGTTGTCGTGGGACAGGCCAAAGGCGAACTGGTGGGCCCCGGCATGACGGGACCACTGCAGGGCCAGGCCGTAGGCGCGCTGGCTAGTACGGGTGCGGTTCAGCACGCCGGTTTCCGGACCCTCGCCGGCCAGGAAGCCGTCGTCTTCCCACTCTTCATATTCGTCTTCGTACTCATCGTTTCCGTCACCGTTAAGGGTCGCTGTGCGGGTGCGCCGCAAATAGACGGTGCCGGACAGCCGGTCGCTATCGCTCAGCCAGTGACTGCCGGAAAACGCCATTAGGTGGCTACGGTTCTCAGTCTGGTCGGGATAGGTAAAAATCGCGTCGCGGTCCTGCTCATGCATGCTTTCGGGGATCAGTCCGTTACCAATCAGATCGTTGTCAGCATGAGCCAGCGTCAGGGCCAGGTCCGTGCTGTCTGTGGTCCAGGCGAATTTGCCGAACAGCTGGCCTACCTCAGACGGCGAATGGTCGCGCCAGCCGTCTTCATCCATCCCTTCGGCCGCCAAGTACCAGGAAAACTCCTCATGTTGGCCGCCATGCTCCACTGAGCCACCGTAGCGGCCAAAGGAGCCGCCGTAGAGTTGCGCCGCGCCGCCAGGATGAGTGTCGCCCCGCTTGGTTTCCAGCGCCAGGGCGCCGCCGAGTGTGTTGAGGCCGTACAGTGGGTTGGAGCCAGGCACCAGAGCCGCCCCAGCGATGGCGGCCTGGGGAATAAGGTCCCAGTGCACCACGTCGCCGAACGCTTCATTGATGCGCACGCCGTCGAGAAACACCGATAGGCCTTGGGCCGTGCCCAGTAGCGGCGAAGCGGTGAAGCCCCGGTAATTCAGGTCTGCCTGATAGGGGTTGCCCTGGGTCTCGTTGAGGTTGACGCTCGGCAGACCGCGCTGCAGTTTTTCTGCCAGAGACTGCCCTCCCAGCTTGCGCAGGCGCTCGTCGTCCAGGGTTTGAATGTTGGCCGGAACCCGATCCTTCGGCAGATCGATGCCGGGCAGCGGAGTCGTGGCGACAACCTCATCACTCTTGAGCTCGAGTGGCTCCTCAGCCTGGGCGAAACCAGGCAACAAGCCGGCAACGGCGAGCGAAAGCAGCGTGCGACGGGGCGTCCAGCTGCGGCAGATCTGATATTGCATGGGCATTCCTTGTTCTTGTTTTGGCGGATCGTGCCGGGGCGGGTTTGCGGGCGACTCTCCATGCTGGCCGATGTCGGCTGGCAAACTGCCAGAACTGATTATCGAGAGCTTCCGCGCACCGCCGACAGGGAAAAATTCCCGGTGCTGCCGGGAATTTTTCCCGACCCCGTGGCGATTGGTCTTACTACCGCCGGAGTAATCCGGAACGAAGGCCTTCGAACCAGATGCTCGATGCAATGCCGGCTCTGGCCTGCTGATCGCCGACCGTCCATACGATTTTTTGGAATACCGGGGCCCTGGTGAGGCTGGCCTTTCTATTGGCTTCAGCTAGTCGACCTGAGGCAGTGCGGATTTTCGAAAAAGGGCGCGTGCGCCTGACGTCGAGCGCTAGAAAAAATTATCAGGAACGGGCTCGTAAAAAGCCCGCAACGGCCGGGACGAGCCGACCATCAATTGTCCAAGCTCAAGAACATGAACAAGCCGAAACCGCTCAGGCGCTTCTTTTGATCCAACGTTCAAGCCTCGCATAGTGTGCGATCACCGACGCGCAGCAACCCGTGATCAATGGCCAGATGCACCATCTCCGCCTGGGAGCTGACCGCCAGTTTGCTCTTGAGCAGCGCCATGTGATTGGAAACGGTCTTACTGCTGATGCAGAGCCGCTCGGCAATCTCGCGTTTGCCGATACCACGGGCGAGCATGAGGAATATTTCCATCTCGCGTGGCGTCATTTCAGCCAGACGGCCTTTCATAGGAGTGGCCGAAGGCCGCTGGCAGGCCAACTCGGTCGCCAACGGCTGCTCGATGAATAGCTGTCCAGCAAGCACCTTGCGCACCGCTTCGACCAATACGTCTGGCGCACAACGCTTGGTCAGATAGCCGGATGCGCCAGCATCGAGAGCCTGGCGGACCAGCGCCAGCTCATCGTGCATGCTGAAAATCAGCACCGGCAGCAGCGGCAGGCGCTGGCGCAGCCGCCGACAGGTTTCCAGTCCGCTGATTCCAGGCAGGCCCAGGTCAAGTACGACGAGGCTGGGAATTACCTCCTGCACCCGCTGCAGTGCCAGCTCCCCGCTCGCGGCCTCGGTCACGACTACCTCCGGCAGTAAGGCTGTAAGCAGGCTGGCATAGCCCTGCCGAACCACCGCATGGTCATCTACCAACAGGATGTTCATGACGATGCTCCTTTGAATGGCAGATCGAGATAAAGCGCCCATCCGCTTCCAGGGCGATGCCGGAAGCGCAATTGAGCGCCGAGGCAGCGGGCGCGCTCGCGCATCGACCGCAGACCAACGCCTGCCCGAGCTGGCGGCTGACCATGGCCGTTATCACGAAGCAGCAATCGAAGACCGTTCGCACTTCCGCGCAGGTGCAGCTGAACGCTGCTGGCCTGCGCATGGCGAGCCACATTGGTCAGCGCTTCCTGCACCAGTCGATAGAGATGAAGCTTGTTCTGTATGGACAAAACCGGAATTGGTCCTCGGAGCTGGAGCCGGCACTCGATTCCCAGCGAGCCCTGCCACTGCTCGACAAGTTGCTCGATGGCCTTTTCCAGCGAAAGGTGGTCGAGCATCACCGGATAGAGATCGCGCACCAGTATGCGAAAGCCGTTCTGTAGATCGAGGCTGTGCTGCTCCAGATGATGCGCGGTATCGCGTACTGCGTCCGGCTTGTCGGCTTGTAAACGCAGTAGACAAGCCCGTGCACGAATACCAGCGACATATTGGCCGAGGTCATCGTGCAGGGCCTGAGCCAGCTGGGTGCGTTCGCGCTCCTGCAAGGCGATCAACGCCTGGGTGAGCTGATCGTTATCGCCCCGCGCCTGCTCGAGGGCTGCAGCCATGTGATTGAAGTGATCGGTCAATCGGCGCGCCTCGGGCAGGCGGTGCGACGACAGTCGAGTATCGAGCCGGCCTTCGGCGATGCGCACCAGCGCGCCGAGCAACTCGGTCAGCACGCGCACGCCCGGGCGCACCGCCCAGCGGATCGCCAGCAGGCTGAGCAACAGCGCCAGGGCAAACAGCGTCAGCAGTTGCAACAGCGAATCCCGAACTTCTTCAACCTCATCGCGCGGATCGACGCTGATCCGCAGATGCCGGCCGTCAGCGAGTAACCGCTCGGTTGCCGGCGCCGACTCGGCGGGATACAGCCAGGCGCTGAGACCGTCGTTGAACGTCTGATCTACACCATGCCCTGTCGAATCTTCGGCCGTCAGCCAGCTCACGCGAACATGCCGCAAGCTATCGGTGAGCCCTGGTCGCAACGATTCGGGATCGCGTTCAGCCATCTCACTCAGGTATTCGACGACGGCCGCCGCGGCATTGAGCTCGCGCTGCACATCATGGCTGGCCTGACGTAAAAGCACCGCTAGGCAGACGGCCGCCACCAGAACGAAAAACAGCGTGACCAGTAAATAGATTCGCCAGAGAGCGGACATACATGGGGTCTCCGGCGTCGTGGGACCGCTGCGCAGGCCCGGATTCATGGCCGAGCGCGCTACTTCACCACGAACCGGCCTTCCATCCCCTTGTTCTGCAGGCCTTTGCAGTAGAACGGGTAGGTGCCCGGCTTGACCGGCAAGAAGAAGATCTCCGCCTCACCTGCTTCCTCGAACTCCAGCTCGACCAGGGTAACGGCCTTGATTTCCACGCCACCTGCCTCGACTTTGCGCAGGAAGATCGACCGGGCGAACTCGGGCGCCTGGAACGCGCATTCCTTTTGCCCGTCGGTGATGACCTTGAGCTGATAGGCAACGCCGGTTTCCAGCTGGTATTCCTTCTGCGAGACCGCGTAGTCCGTTTCCTCGGAGCCGAACTTGAGGTCAGGCAGCGCCTGGGTGCGCAACGTCAAATCACCCGTCGCGTGAGCATGATCGAAGCCGATCAAGCTGCCGAGGAATAGCAAATTGAGCGCCAGCGCTTTGAATGGAGGCATAGGGGTCTGCTCGTTATTGTTATCGGTGGCCCTATCCTATGAGCAGCCGCGGGACGCTTATTTACTACCTTGGTACACAGTGACTGGTACTTTCTGCATATTTCCCCACCCCGCCATGGTTCCTATGCTGGCCGCAACGCCATAGGAGCTGCCCATGCGCCATTTTGTACAACGAGCCGGCTACCTCATCGCCCTCGCCTGCGCCCCGCTTGTTGCCACCGCTGCGCCGGTGGCCGGCGAGACGTTGTCGGTGCGGATCGGGTATCTGGGTTACCGCCCGGATCCGGGTCCGCTTCTCTCCAACGTGATTCCCGAGCCAATCGATGCCGGGCAGCGTGGCGCCGAGTTGGCCATCATCGACAGCAACACCACCGGACGTTTTCTCAAGCACAGCTACACATTGACGACCATCAACAGCGATACTCCCGAGCAACTCCTTGAAGACGCGCGTCAGCTGCATCGGGAAGGCTTACGTTTATTCGTGGTCAACGCACCGGCCGCCAACCTGAGCCAGCTCGCCAATGCAATGCCCAACAGCCTCCTCATTAACGCAGGCAGCGCCAGCGACGAACTGCGCACCACAAACTGCCTCGCCAATGTGCTGCATACCCTGCCCAGCCGCAGCATGCTGGCCGATGCCTTGGCTCAGTTTCTTGCCGTACGCCGCTGGAACCGCTGGTTATTGATCAGCGGCCCGACGCCAGAGGATCAGACCTACGCAGAGGCACTGCGGCGCGCGGCCAAGCGCTTCGGTCACAAAATCATCGAAGAGAAGCCCTGGTCGTTCGATAACGACCAGCGCCGCACCGCCCAGGCGGACATGCCACTGTTCACCCAAGCCGACGACTACGACGTGGTGGTGGTCGCGGATGAGCGCGGCGATTTCGGCGAGTACGTGCCCTACCACACCTGGCTGCCGCGCCCGGTAGTCGGCACGCAGGGCATGACCCCGACCGGCTGGCACAAGACAGTCGAGACCTATGGCGCCGCGCAGCTGCAAAAGCGTTTCGAAGCCCTCGCCAATCGCTGGATGAACGATCGCGACTTCGCCGCCTGGATCGGCGTGCGCAGCCTGGCCACCGCGATCACCAAGCTCGGTGTGACCGACCCGCAGACTATTCGTCAGGTTTCGTTGAGCGACACCCTGCCAATGGATGGCTTCAAGGGCCGCAAACTCACCTTCCGCCCCTGGAATGGTCAGCTACGTCAGCCGATTCCACTGGTGCATCCGCGCGGGCTGGTTTCCAACTCGCCGCAGGATGGTTTTCTGCATCCCACCAGCGAGCTGGACACCCTGGGCTTCGATCGACCGGAAAGTGAATGCCGGCTAAGCGAGGCCAAATCATGAACACGGTTCCCGCCGTGCGCCTCGTTGCAGCCGTGCTGTCCGGAGCACTGATCTTCACCTCAGCCGCCGGGCGAGCCGACGAGCTGGGATACGAGGCCTACATCGACAGCCCCAAGCGGATCAAATGCCTGTACGGCTACGTCACCGCCAAGACCGGCAACTTCGATGCAGCCAGGCAGATCTTCGAGGACTGTGTACGGCGCTGGGAGGACATCTACTCGATGATTTCGCTGGCGCAGATGTACGAGAGCGGCAGCGGCGTCGACAAGGATCTCGAACGCGCCGCGGCATTGCTTAAGCGCGGCGCCGAGCAGCCGGACGACGCCAGCTACGTCAGCCTTGCGCGTTATCACTGGGGCGTCGCATTGGCTGAAGGCCGTGGCGTTGCAATCGATCGGCAGGCGGCTCGGGAATGGCTGATGAGCGCATCGAAGGGCGGCCAGACCGAGGCCGACGACTACCTGATACACATGGATCAGCAAGCGGATTCCGTCACCCGCTGATGTACACGACACAACAACAAGAGAGTTTTCAGATGATTCGAACCCTGCTTGCCACCGCCATCACCAGCACGCTGATCTGCGCCAGCGGATCGACCCTTGCAGCCACTGCCTACGTCTCTAACGAGAAGGACGACAGCATAAGCGTGATCGACCTGAATACCCTCGAGACCGTGGAAACGCTCGAGGTAGGCCAGCGTCCGCGCGGCCTGACGCTCTCGCACGACAACAAACTGCTCTATATCTGCGCCAGTGACTCGGACACCGTCCAGGTCATGGACCTTGCCACGCGCCGGATTATCAAACAGCTACCTTCCGGCGCCGACCCTGAGCAATTCGCCCTGCACCCCAATAACCGCTGGCTATACATCTCCAACGAGGACGATGCCCTGGTGACGGTGGTGGACGTGGATAACGAAGAGGTACGGGCGCAAATCGATGTCGGGGTGGAGCCCGAGGGCATGGCCGTCAGCCCGGACGGCAAGTGGGCGGTCAACACCAGCGAAACCACCAATATGCTGCACTGGATCGATACCGCCACCAACGAGCTGGTGGACAACACCCTCGTCGATCAACGACCGCGCCATGTTGAATTCACCAAGGACAGCAAGGTGCTCTGGGCTTCGTCAGAGATCGGCGGAACGGTTAGCGTGGTGGATGTCGAGCAGCGGCAGATTCTCAAAACCATCGACTTCCAGATCAAGGGCGTCCACCGCGACAAGGTCCAGCCGGTCGGCATCAAGCTCAGCTCGGACCGCAAGTACGCCTTCGTCGCCCTCGGCCCGGCCAACCATATTGCCGTGGTCGACGCTAAAACCTACGAGGTGCTCGACTACCTGCTGGTCGGTCGGCGCGTCTGGCACATGGCATTCAACCTCGACGAGAGCCAACTGCTGACCACCAACGGCGTCAGCGGCGACGTTTCGGTAATCGACGTCGGTACGCTCAAGGTAGTCAAATCGATCAAAGTTGGCCGCTACCCGTGGGGTGTGGTGGTCACGCCATGATCGCGCTGCAGGTGGATGACCTGGGCTTCGCCTATGGTCCTCGCCAGGCGTTGCAAAACGTCAGCTTCAGCACAGCGACGGGGCGTTTCACCGCCCTGCTCGGCCCCAACGGCGCCGGCAAGTCGACGCTGATTGCGCTGCTCACACGCCTCTACGACCTGCAACAGGGCGACATTCGCGTGGCCGGTTACAGTCTGCGCCGCCAGCCGCGCGAGGCGTTGCGGCGTCTGGGCGTGGTGTTCCAGCAGAGCACGCTGGATCTCGACCTCAGCGTCGAGCAGAACCTGCGTTACCACGCGGCCCTGCATGGAATGCCGCCCGGGCTGGCGAACGAACGCATCGAGCTGGAGCTGGAGCGCCAGCAGCTGGGTGAACGACGCAACACCATGGTGCGCGAACTCAACGGTGGCCATCGGCGGCGTGTCGAAATAGCCCGTGCGCTTTTGCACAGGCCCTGCTTACTGTTGCTAGACGAAGCCAGCGCCGGTCTCGATCCGGCCAGTCGCCAAGCACTCAACGCTCATGTACGGGCGCTCTGCCACGACGAAGGCATGAGCGTACTTTGGACGACCCACCTGCTCGACGAAGTGCAGGCCAGTGACGATCTCATCATTCTCAACCGCGGCAGTCTCGTGGCGCAGGGGCGCGCCGACTCGCTATCCGCAGCGGATGAAAGCCTGGAACAGGCCTTCGCTCGCCTGACTCGCAATTTGGCAGCAGCCTGATGCGCCGCGATCAACCCGTGTCGCCCTGCCCCGCGCCAGATCCTGGAGCCATCGCCATGACTGCCTATTGGGAATGCCTACGTGCCATCGTTTGGCGCGAATGGCTGCGTTTCGTCCAGCAGCGCTCGCGTTTCTTCAGCGCCCTGGTGCGCCCGCTGCTTTGGCTGGTGGTGTTCGCTGCCGGTTTTCGCGCGGCGCTGGGCATCGCAATCATCGAGCCGTACGACACCTACATCACTTACGAGACCTATATCGTGCCGGGCCTGACCTGCATGATCCTGCTGTTCAATGGCATGCAGGGTTCGCTGTCGATGGTCTACGACCGGGAAATGGGCAGCATGCGGGTGTTGCTCACCAGTCCGCTGCCGCGCAGCTTCCTGCTGGCGAGCAAAATGCTGGCAACTGCCTTGATCTCGCTGCTGCAGGTCTACGCTTTTCTCGCCATCGCTTGGTTCTACGGGGTGCAGCCACCAGCGGTTGGTCTGCTCACGGCTCTCCCCACGCTGTTGCTGGTGGCGCTGCTGCTCAGTGCCCTCGGCCTGTTGCTGTCCAACGGAATCCGCCAACTGGAGAACTTCGCCGGGGTGATGAATTTCGTCATCTTTCCGATGTTTTTCCTGTCTTCGGCGCTTTATCCATTGTGGAAAATGCGCGAGGCGAATGAATGGCTGTTCTGGCTTTGCTCGCTCAATCCGTTCACCTATGCGGTGGAACTGGTGCGTTATGCGCTCTATGAGCGCTTCAACCCGGTGGCGATGGCGGTCTGCCTCGGCCTGACGCTAGTGTTCAGCCTGCTTGCCGTGCTCAGCTTCAATCCGCAGCACGCCGCGCTACGCCGGTCGGCCTGACGTCCAATTACTACTTTGGTACTGGTTTTCCTGTCGATCGTAGGATTCCCAATTGGGGTTCATTGCTCTGTAATGTGGCCGACCGAAGTACTGATGCTGCGCGCCGCTCGTCCATAGAGGCCCTGCCGAAGCCCTAGCCTCCGCTCCTCGAATAACGTCGAAGGGCTGACAAGCCCGCGGTAGCGACAGCCACTCACTGAGAGATGGGTCAGCGCAACGCCTTGCCGCTGATCGACAAAGCTGCACGGACCAAAGGCCTTTTCCGATCTACCCCACCATAATCACAACAATGAGGTGACCGGCCATGTACAAGATACTGATTGCTGATGACCATCCGCTGTTTCGCGAAGCCATCCATAACGTCATCCGCGACGGCTTTCCCGGCAGTGACATTCTCGAAACCGCCGACCTCGACAGCGCACTGGCGATAACGCTGGAAAACGACGATCTAGACCTGGTACTGCTGGATCTGAACATGCCCGGCATGCATGGGCTCAATGGCCTGATCAATCTGCGCAACGAGGCACCGACCATTCCGGTAGTCATCGTCTCGGCCGAGCAGGACAAGCAGGTCGTGCTACAAGCCATCACCTACGGCGCCTGCGGCTTCATCACCAAGTCCTCACCGCGCGCACAAATGACCGACGCCATCGAGCAGATCCTCAACGGCAATGTCTACCTGCCTTCGGACATCATCCGCAGCCAGAAGGCCAGCACTCGCCGCGCGCAGCACAACGAGCAGAGCATCCCGCCCGAACTGCTCCAGGCACTGACTCGCAAGCAGCTACTGGTATTGGAGCGCATGACCAAAGGCGAATCGAACAAGCAGATCGCCTACAACCTCGACATCGCTGAAACCACCGTTAAGGCGCATGTCTCGGCGATCTTGCGCAAGCTCAACGTGCACAACCGGGTACAGGCGATCCTGTCGGCCGGGGATATCGATTTCACCGCGTATCTGCGCCGCTGAGTCCTACGCGCAGATGCCTTCGCGAGCAAGCTCGCTCCTACGAGAACCGTCGCGCAGAGCCTGTAGGAGCGAGCTAGCTCGCGAAAAGAGCTGGCCGCTCCACTTCTTCACAAACTACCGTGCTCCATCATGTGACAGATCGCGGTCTTCAGCTTCATCGGGCGTACTGGCTTGTGCATCAGCATGTGCCCGAGCGCCCTGACCTGCTGTTTGAGCTCGTTGCTGTAATTGGCCGTGATCATCAAGGCCGGCAACGGACTGGCGCGCCGAGCGTTGACCGTGGCGACCACATCGACACCATTACAGCCGTTGTCCAGATGGTAATCGGCGATGATCAGATCGGCGTCGGCGTGGAAGTTGTCCACTTGGCCCGCCAGATCTTCTTCGGAAAGCGCTGTAATCACGGCGCAGCCCCAGCCTTCGAGCAAAGTGCGCATACCCGCGCAGATCGCAGTGTCGTTGTCGACGACCCAGACTCGCGCCCCCTTGAGCCGCTCCAGCAGCAGATCGGTGGTGGCCGGTTCCACTCGGGTCTTCGGTGCGCGCCGGGACAGTGGCACCTCGATGGCGAACTTCGAGCCGCGCCCCGGTACCGAGCTGACCTGGATGCGGTGACCGAGCATGCGGGCAATCTTGTCGACTATCGCCAGCCCAAGACCGAGGCCGCGGTCCTGGTTGGGACGTACCCCCTCGCCACGTTTGAACTCGTGGAATACCTCCTCCAGCCGGTCTTCGGCGATTCCTACACCCGTGTCCCAGACCTCGATCGAGAGGCTTTGGCGCCGGCGCCGACAGCCGAGCAACACCCGGCCTTGGGGTGTGTAGCGAATCGCGTTGGTGAGCAGGTTGCGCAGAATCCGCGCGAGCAATTGGATATCGCTGCGCACCAATGCTGAGCAAGGTATGAAGTCCAACTGCAGTTGCTCACTGCCGGCTATCTGTCGGAACTCCACGGCCAGGTTTTCCAGGAGCTCGCTCACAGCGAAGGGCGCGATATCCGGCTTGATCACCCCGGCGTCGAGCTTGGAGATGTCGACCAGGGTGCCGAGCAGGTTCTCCACGTCTTCCAGTGAATTGCTGATGTTGCGGATCAGCCCCCCGTTCGGCGCGTCAGGTTGTTCCAGCAACGCGCTGGTGAACAGCCGCGCGGCATTGAGCGGTTGCAGCAGGTCATGGCTGACCGCAGCGAGGAACTTGGTCTTGGATAGATTGGCCAGTTCCGCCTCATGCTTGGCCTCACGCAGGCGCGCTTCGGCATGGGCGCGTTCGTCGATTTCACAAAGCAGTTGCTCGTTCAGGCAGGTCAGCTCTACCGTGCGCTCGCGCACCCGCTGTTCAAGGTTCTGATACGCCTGATGCAGGGCTTCGGCGGTTCGGCGCCGGTCGGTGATGTCCTGGATCAGCACGAAGATGCCGACCACCTCGCCGTTGGGCTGCCGGTTCGGTACGTAGGAGCGCAGCATGTAGCGTGGTTGGCCCGAATGGTTGGGCTCGGCCATTTCGAAGCTGACGTTCTCACCGGACATGGCGCGCTCGATGTATGGCTCGAGCTGCTGCCAATGCTCGCCACTGTGAATTTCCCGCAGACAGCGACCGAGCATGCCGTCGCTGGGCCAGCGATACCATTCCTCATAAACCTTGTTGGTGAACTCGTAGGTCAAATCCGCCGAGACGTAGGCGATCAACGCCGGCACATGATCGGTGATCAGGCGGATCCAGCGCTCGCTTTCACGCAACGCCTCGGCATGGCGGTAGCGCTCGGTGATATCGGTGAAGGTATTGACGAAGCCTCCGGTGGGCAGCGGATGCGTGCGGATTTCCAGGGTGCGGCCATCGAACAAATGCTGTTCGAGCTCGGTCAACGGCTGGCCATTGCCGTCACGGGTGTTGGGTGTCAGTAGCCTGAGCTCGCTGTCGGCCATTGCCTCCTCGAAGGGCCGATTCGCCTCGATAGGCGCGAGACCGCACAGCTCCAGGAACCGCCCGTTCCACAGTTCTAGGCTGCCGTCCGCGCTGACCATGGCCACGCCTTGGGACAGGTTGTCGACGGCGCGCTGCAGCAACCGCGATTTCTGCGCCAGGGCCTGTTCGCGGCGCATGGTTTCGCTGACCTTGACCTCGGTGATGTCGGTATAAAGCATCACCAGCCCGCCTTCGCGGGTCGGCCGTTCACTGACCTGCACCCAGCGACCGGTATGCAGCCGGTAGACGGTTGGCTCGTTGCCCTTGCCTCGATGCTCCTCGGCGATCAGCGCGCTGCTTTCGGCCAACCTTCGCACCTCGGACAGCCGCGTGCCGCTGTTGATGCGCGTACGCGTGCGGCTCCAGATCGATTTGAAGCGCTTGTTGAACAGGACGATGCGCTGCTCCTTGTCGAACAGCACGAAGGCGTCGGAGATACTTTCGATGGCATCGACCAGATGCTGATGGGCGGTTTCGGCCCGCAGCCGTGCATCGCTGAGCAGCCGGTTGCTGGCCTTGAGCTCGGCCATCGCCTGGTTCAACGCATCGGTGCGTTCACGCACCTGCTCAGCCAGCTCGACCGAATGCTGAAACGCGGCATAGGACGCATCGCGACCGGGGCCGCTGGATTCGATGCGTTCGATCAGCGCGGTATTGATACGCCGCAGCTTGTCATTTTCGCGCTCGAGCTCGGCTTGCCGCGTCAACAGTTCAGCTAGCACTCCTTTCTCCGCCGCGTCCTCCAGGCCGACCGATGGCGACGCCGGTGAAGGTCTGGTTGATGTGCATGCCATTGAACTGCTCTCCGTAGGTGTTGAAGCCGATCACCTGCTGGCGTCGGAGAAAAGCGGAGGTCTGCTCCGTGGATCCATCGGCTTCGATTTCAAGCCGCCGCAGAAAGCAATCGCAGCCTATCGTCAGCAGCGGCGAGCCGAGACGTCGTTCGAGCCGCTCGAACAGTGCTTCTAGGTTGGGCATCAGCGGTCCGGGACGCATGGCGGTCAGCACGATGCCGTTCTCCACCGCGCAGTAGAAGGTAAGACTGAGGTCATCGTTGACCTTCTGGATCGAGCGCACGTAGTAGTGTTCGTTGATGCGCACCGCCAGCGGGTGCGCAGCGAACAGCCGGTGATCGAGATCGCTCACGCTCACCCCGATCAGCCGTGCGTACTCCTCGGCCGCCGGCTCGGCATTGAGTTCGTAGACACGTCGCGCGTGGCTGTCAGCCTGGGTCACCACCAGCTTCTCGCTACGCGGCAGGATGTGGTGGGTGGTGAACACCTCGAAATCCAGCCAGGTATTGATCAGCACCACGATGGCCGCACCGCTATGAAACTTGCCGTCGTAGTACACGTGAGTATCGGTCAGATGGTTGTCATCACCGGCCGAACCGCCGAAATGCGGGATGCTGCCAAAGGCGGCACTCAGCGCCGAGAGGACGATTTCCTCGCGGCTGGACAGACCGTCCAGCAGCGTCAGGGCGAAACTGTGATCCTTGATCGGCGCTAGCGAGTTGCTGCGGCAATCGCTGCCCAGGCGCTCCACCAGTTGCTGGGCGTCGATGAGGCCGAAGCGGTCCATTTCGACGATCAGCTCGCTGGCGATGGAAAAGCTGCGGTGATCGAATCCGACGGCCGTGACGCAGCTACGGCCGTAACCTTGGGAGGTGATTTCGCCGGCCGAGGTGCAGCCCACGACGCGCACGCCACCGAAGTACTGCTGCAGCGCATCGCCCAAGGCTGGAAGGTCATATTCGGCCGAGCAGAAGAACAACACGAAACCGAGATACGGATGGATCAGCTGGCGCGCCAGATCCTGTGCCACCGTCTCGGCGTCCTGGGCTTCAGACATTGCCGTGCGTATCGCCTCGCCTTCATGTTCGATCACGCACCGCACCCCATACACCGACGTTGGATGTCCCTATTCTTGGTCAGGGCATAAGGTACGAAAATGCTACTTCAGTACCGACGGCGGCCTGCCAAGGTAGCAAATCGGCGAACGGCCGCAGGTTCGGCGTGGGCCTTCATCGAACGAAAAAAGGCGGACGCCCCGACAGAGGTGACCGCCTGGATGGTACTCGGTGCGCTTAGAAACTCAGCGTGGCACCGATAGCGAAGGTACGGGTGTCCTCGTCAAGGGCGTCGGTGTCCCGGCCAGTCAATTCGAACTGGTTCACCTCGGCGACCAGCTTCAGGTTGTCGTTGATGGTGCGGAAATAGGCCAGTCCGCGGGTTTCATAATCGGCGGCGGTTCCCAGGCCGTTGCCGTCATCCTTGGTCTTACCCGTCGACAGCGCAATGCGATTCTTGCCGAAGGTATAGGAGCCTTGAAGCAGGTAACCGTCGCTGTCCACGTCACGGAGCTGTGCTTCGCCCGCGTTGTTGGTATAGAACGGGTTGATGCCCTCCGCCTGGAAGCCCGACGCAGTGAGGGAGAACGCACCCATCTTGGCCTGAACGCCGTAGCCGATGCCCTTGGAATCGACTTCCTCGACGCTGCTGTCGGTGTTCTTGGAGGTCTGCTGCATGCCGTTAACCCAGGAGTAGATCTTGGCGCCGGCCAGATCTAACTGGTAGGTGATCTCGGTTTCGAAGCGTGGGCTGTCCTGGTAGGCCTCGTCCAGCGCACTGCTGGCATCGTCCGTGGTGTCGACCGGATCCATGATACCGGCGGCGATGCGCAGACCGCTCATGACCGGCGAACGATAGGTGACCTGTGACGTCGGGAACGGGTACGGGTAGCCAGTGCCGATATTGCCGAATGAAACGCCGCCGAAATCGACCAGCCCGAGGGTGTCGCTGACCTGACCGTAACCGGTGAGCATTTCGTCGAGGAAGATGTTGGACCGGCCGAACAAGCCGAAGTCCTTACCGAAGAGCACCTCGCCCCACTGATCATTAGATGCCGTACCGTAGAACTGACGAACGTCGATGCCGGTCTCGGTGCCGTTGGTGTCGCTGTCGTTGATCGTCACCCAGAAGGAGGAGCGACCGCCGATTTTCAAATCGTCGAGCTGCTTACCGAAGTTGAAACCGATGTAATTGGGCAGAAAGCCCATTTTCACCCGGGACTGGTCGCGGTCAAACTGCTCACCGGCACGATCGACGTCGCTGCTGACGTAGAAGGTGTTGAAATAGCCATCAACGGAAAAGGTGGTGTCATCCTTGTCGTAAAGCACGATTTCGGCAGCCGCCGGTTGGCTCAAGGTCATGGCAATCGCGCTGGCCAGAGCCAACGGCAATAAAGGGGTAACCGCTTTCTTCTTGTTGTGCATGGCGCTCTCCGCTGTGTGACGACGGGCAGTCGTGTCGAAGCGGATTATCGAAAGCACAGGGAGGCGCCCATACGCTGCGATAGCGGCGATTGGCTAGTGCTTTCGCCGGTAGGCATTGGCCGGTGCTTAAGCAGATGAGGCGCAAGCTGGAAGAAGCAGCGCTTAGGTAGTAGTCCGTTGCGCTTACGGATGGCGCAGGCAATACGCGCCCGGAAGGCACCGGCCGCCGGAGACGACCAGTCGCGGGACAGGCTTGGTAGGGGCGAACTGGGTTGCGGTGGTCTCAGCGCCAGCGCGCATCCGGCGCAGGTGCGTTGGCGACCACCACCCAGCCACCGATCGCTGCACGCAGGGCTTCCAGGGCAGCGCTCAGGTCGTCGCGCCGCAAGCTGCGCATGGCTGCGGCAACCTGGCTAGAACGTGTAACCTCATGCCCAGCCAAGCAGCACTGCCAGACCTGATCGGCCCAAGCGCGCAGGTCGGTAGGTCCCATGAGGTGCCGTTCACCCGCTTCGATTGCCGCTCGCTCGACTGCTGCAGCCGGCTGATCCGCCAGTTTCAGCGCAAAGCTCGCGAGAAAGGCGTGGATCTGTTCAAGGATCTCTCCGGCCGAAGCCGAGGGCGACTGCACGCCGAACAGCATTCCCGACTGACCGCCGGGTTGGTGGAAGCGACTGAACACGGCATAGCCCAGCTGCAGCTCACTACGCAGACGACGAAAGAATTCGCCTTCGATCAACCGCGCCAGTACTCGCCACGACGCCTCGCATTGGGACGAGCGTTCCGGCAGTGGGCAGAACAGAACCAAGGCCGTTTCATTCGCTGCCGCCCCACCGCTGACATCGTGCCAGTGATCGCGCGGCGGAGCGGTGCTTGCGACCGTCGGTGTTGCTTCAGGCGCCCCCGGTAATAGGTTGAGCGCATCGCCGAGCGGGCCGCTCAAGGCCGGCTCAAATCCCACTGCCACGCCTTGCCACTGCGCCGTCTGCCAGCACCCAAACAAGGTGGAATGGTCAAGCGCTGCACCCTGCCCCCCCGTCATCCCGCTCGCCAACAGCCGAGGCAAGCGTTGGAGCAATTGGCGAATCAGCATGTCGTCGCCACCGAGCGCAGCATCTCGTTCGGCAAGTCGGCGGCCCTGCGCAAGCGAGACAGCCGGCGGCTCAGCCAGCAGAAGCGCCAGGTCGCCTGCTATCGCCGGTATGGCCTCTGCGAAGCCCTGTAATCCGAGGCTCCACACGCTGCCCATATCTTCGAACCGCAGCAACACACCCGCCTGCTGCGCCGCCCAGCGACTCGACCGCATCGCATGCGACACCGCCTGCCAAAGCCCCGACGGCGGCTGGCCGGCGGCGAACTGCCAGCGCAAAAAGAGCGCGGCCTGCGCGTTCGCATCTGCCGGTCCAAGCCAGCGCAGCGCCTGCGGCAACTCGTGCGGCTCGCACCGTTCGGCGCTGGGCCGCAACCAGGGGTTGGGCGCCGGCTGTTGCCAGCCCCAGGGGTTCGGCTCAGCATGCTGCGGCGGCTCGTAAGCCAGGCGCAAGGGGAAGCCCTGGGACTCAATGGGTTCGCAGCCAGCCCTATCAGCGGTGAGAATCAGCGGGCCCGCGTCGATCATTTGCCTCAACAGGCAGCTCAGCGCGTGGCGGATCGCAGCTTCGTCGCTGTCACCGCCCCAGGCCTGCGGCTCTACCCAGTGGCGCAAGCGCATCAGCGGCTCGGCGACTTGCAGGCTTCGCCGACGTACGCGTCGATACTCGTCGCGACACGGCTGCCAGCGCCCGTCATCCGAGAAGAAGCGCAACCAATCGAGCACCGCCTCAACGACCAGTGCCCGCTCGCTCAGCCCTCGCTCTGTGAGCTGCAGCTCGACGACCACAACGCCCTGCCCCGCATACCAATACGGCACGCGCAGCTTTACCGATTGGCATAGATCTTTGTCGCGTAGCCGCTGGACAAGCCCACCAGGCGCCTCGGATGCGATCCATGTCGAGAGATAATCCAATGCCGGCGCGCAATGCTCGGGCATGCCGTCCAGGGCAAACGCTAGGTGCAGTCGCGGCTGCGCTTTCTGGATGTGCAACCGTAGCCAGGCATCACGGTCGCAGCGCAGCGCAGGCGCGGAGCGGGTGACGACGCGACCGGGTGCAAGCGAGCCGTCCGCCAGAGCAGCGAGCCGTTGCAGCTCCTCGGCAGTCTGAGGTCCGGCCAGGAGCAGCTCGATCTGGCCGCTGTGGTAGAAGCGCCGGTGGTACCGCCGCAACGCCTGCTGAAACTGAGCGTCTTCGACCGGCAAGGTGTCGCGGTTGCCGGCGTGAAACCCGGCGAACGGGTGGTCCGGCTCGAAGACGGTGCTCAATGCGGCGTCGCACAGCGTTTCGACGTCCTGAGCGCGAGCGAGGAATTCAGCGTGCAGCACCTCGCGCTCACGCAGCTGCGCAGCCGGGTCGAGCAGCGGATGCGCCAGCATGTCCAGTAGACGGCGCAGGCCTTCTTCGAGCTGGTCGTCCGGAAGCTGAAAGAAGAAATCGGTATGGCGCTCCCGGGTCGACGCGTTCAGCTGCCCGCCGCGCCCCTGAACGAACGGCATCAGGCTCTGCTCGGCGGGATAATCGCGGCTGCCGAGAAACAGCAAGTGTTCGAGAAAATGCGCCAGCCCTGGGTACTCCCAGGAGGCGTCGTGGAAACCTGCATGAACCCGCACCAGGACCGCAGCCTGCGAGCTGTGCGGCAACGGCAACAGGCGCACCCGCAACCCTCCGCTCAGGGTCACTTGTGGCGGGCATTGAGCAGGATCGAGTAGCTGGCGCATTGGCGGCCCTTGTGTTTTAGCGGGTTCGGTGAGCATCGCGCCAAGTCGCGACCAGCACAATGATGCTTAAGCATTGAGCCCTACGCGCCGCTCAACAACCCTTAGGTGTCCAGGCGGCCATCGAGAAATTGCTGGAGGCGGCGCTGCATCGACTTACCGGACTTGCCAAGACAGGCAATTGGCGATCCGAGCAGGCTGTCTTCCGAGAGTTCCGCCGCCTCACCCGCCATTGCCAGCGGACAGTCGAGGCCCTGCGCAAGTATGGTCAGCTGTCGTAACAGCACGGCGCTGGGCGGCACATTGGAATAGAGCACCAGCGCGCGGGGACGCACCCGGTCGCAGACAAGCGGCAGCTCATCGAGCGGCTGACCGAGCGCCAGCACGTTCACTGCAACGGTATCGCCGGACATCAATAATCCACTGACCAGCAGTTCCAGTTCCCGGCATTGCCCCGCCACCGCTGCCAGCAAAACCCGGCCTTCCGCGTGGCTGCTAACGTGCTGCAACCGTTGCAACACGCGGCCGCGGAGGAAGGCATCGAGAAACAGCCACTCGCTGGCCCGGCCATACTCCTTCTGACGCCGCAACAGCTGCTGCCACACCGGCAGCAGTACGTCCTGGAAAACCACCGGCAGCGGGTAATTGGAAAAGATCTGCCCGTAGACCTGATCCAGCCGGGACTCATCGAAACCACTCACGGCGCGTTGCACCTGCCCCATCCATTCAGTCCACTCGTCTGCCGCCGCTTCTTGCTCTGCTGGTTCTGCAGCGCTGCGCGAAAGGATGCTGCCCACCTTGCTTACCGCAACGCCACGTTCGGTCCAAGCGAGGATGCTGCGTACCGCCTCGATATCGGCCATGGAGTAGAGGCGATGGCCGCTTTCGGTGCGAGTCGGCTGTATCAGACCGTAGCGGCGTTCCCAGGCGCGTAGCGTGACCGGATTGACCCCTGTCAGACGTGACACTTCCCGAATGGGAAACAGCTCATCCCGCTCGATCGAATCAGGGAGCGGGAGCGTGGACGCGCGGGCGGGTTCGGTCATAGCGCTGGCAGCTCATGCAGAAGAATCGGCGCATTGTAGCCCAGGGTCCCCGGCCGCTATGCGGCGCCGGCCGAAGTTGCTCTAGAATGTCGCGACCACGCATGGGAGACGCCAGGATGATCAACGCCAAACTGCTGCAACTGGTAATCGACGCCTCCAACGATGGGATCGTGGTGGCCGAGCAGGAAGGCGAAGACAATATCCTCATCTACGCCAATCCTGCGTTCCAGCGCCTGACCGGCTACGAAGTGGATGAGATTCTCTACCAGGATTGTCGTTTTCTACAGGCAGAGGATCGCGACCAGCTAGGTGTTACGGCCATTCGCGAAGCAATCAGGGCCAGCCAGCCCTGCCGCCAGATCATCCGCAATTACCGCAAGGACGGCAGCACGTTCTGGAACGAGCTGTCGATCACGCCGGTATTCAACGAAGGTGACCGGCTCACCTATTTCATCGGCATCCAGAAGGACGTCAGCGCCGAAGTCGAGGCCAAGCAGCGCATCCGCGAACTGGAAGCCGAGGTTCGGCAGCTCAAACAGCAACTTGCCGAACTGAAGCGCTGATATCGCGTCCGCGCTTCACTAGAGCGCCTGCGGTGCCCGGCGGCACAGTGCAACCAGCGACCGGACCCAGCTTTCGTGCGTATTCATGCAGGGAATCAGCTGTAGCTCTTCCCCTCCCGCCGCGACGAACTGCTCGCGGCCACGGTCGCCGATCTCTTCCAGTGTTTCGATGCAATCCGCAACGAATGCCGGGCACATCACCAGCAGTTTCTTCACCCCTTTGGCAGCCAGCTCTTCCAGATGCGCCTCGGTGTAAGGCTCGATCCACTTGGCACGGCCCAAACGCGACTGAAACGACACCGACCACTGCCCTGCTGCCAATCCGGCACGGTCGGCAAACGCAGCGGCGCTCTGCAAGCATTGGGCGCGGTAGCAGCTGGCGAGTACCTCACCTTCGGCTCGCTGGCAGCAATCTGTGGTTTTCAGGCAATGCGAGCCCGTCGGATCGGTCTTGTGCAGATGGCGCTCGGGCAGGCCATGAAAGCTCAGTAGCAAATGATCGAATTGCTGGGCCAGGTGCGGCCTGACGCTGTCCACCAGCGCATCGAGGTATTCCGGCTGGTCGTAAAACGGCTGCAGGATCGAGAGTTTGATGTCGAGACGCTTGTAGCGGATCACCCGCTGCGCCTCCGCTATCGCGGTGGTAGTGGTGCTATCGGCGAACTGCGGATACAGCGGTGCGAATGTCACCTGCTTGATGCCCTGCTTCGCGAGCCTGACCAATGACCCTTCGATGGACGGCTCACCGTACCGCATCGCCAGTTCCACCGGACCCTCGGTCCAGTAAGGCCGTACCGCATCGGTCAGACGCCGGCTGAGCACCACCAGCGGCGACCCCTCGGGCCACCAGATCGAGGCATACGCATGGGCCGACTGCGCCGGGCGTTTGACGAGAATCAGCGATACCAGCAGGCGCCGAAGGGGCCACGGCAGATCGACCACATAAGGGTCCATCAGGAACTGGTTGAGATAGCGCCGGACGTCGGCCACCTCGGTAGAAGCGGGCGAACCCAGGTTGACCAATAACAACGCCTGCTCAGTCATGCACATTCCTGACTACTGATTTAGAGAATCCGCCATCCCATCGGTCGGCGCGCTATTTTCACACAGGCCCTACGGCTTGCGCAGGTCCGCCAATGCCGCATCCAGGCCGACGAAGCGAAAGCGAAAACCTTCCGCCTCCAGTCGCGATGGGACCGCCTTCTGTCCGCCCAGAATCAACCCGGACAACTCACCCAATCCGGCCTTCAACGCCAATGCCGGAACAGGTATCACGGTCGGTTTGCCCAAGCTGCGGCCCAGCGCCTTGGCGAAGTCGGCGTTGCGTACCGGTTGCGGCGAGCAGGCATTGTAGGGGCCCTGCGCGGCAGGCTGCCGCAACAGAAAATCTATCAGGGCAACTTCATCGTCTATATGAACCCAGGGCATCCATTGCCGTCCGTTACCCTGGCGCCCGCCCAGACCCAGGCGAAAGAGCGGGACCAGACGCTGTAGGAACCCACCCTGGCGCGCCAGCACCAGACCGGTACGTACCAACACGACCCGGATACCAAGACGCTGCGCACGCAGGGCGCTTTCCTCCCAGGCGTTACATAGCTGGGCCGCGAAATCGTTGGTGACCGGGGCGTCCTGCTCGTGCAGCTCGCGCTCGCCGCCATCTCCGTACCAGCCAACCGCCGAACCGGATATCAGTACCTGCGGTTGCTGCTCGCGCCCAGACAGCCACTCGATCAGCTGTTCAGTCAGGTTGACCCGGCTGCTCCAGAGCAACAGCCGCCGCGATCGGGTCCAGGGGCGATCGGCGATCGGCGCACCGGCCAGATTGATGATCGCATCCAGCGGCATCTGACCCAGTTCCTCCAGTTGACCGATTCCCGTCACCGTCTCGCCGCAACGTTCGGCCACCCGTTCGGGTGAGCGGCTCCACACCCAAAGGCTGTTTCCTTCGGCCACCCAGCGCCTGCACAGTTCTCGCCCGATCAGGCCAGTCCCTCCGGTCAGCAATATATTCATGCGTGGCCTCCATGAATCAGCGAATAGCCGGCCCGTACCCAAACGGTCACCGGTCGATGCCTTGATGATAGACCTGTACGCATAAGCGCCCATGTATAGATTTTTTAGACGACACGGCCGATTAAGCGAAACCGATACAGCAACTGAACTGAGTGGTAAACGTCGTACCAGCCTGTCAGTTCGCCCATGAGCAGCTCCTCATACTGACAGCTTTGAGCTGCACCAATAAGTTGTACAACCTTGTTGACTTGTACAAGAGCAAGCCTAAGATAGCCACAAAGTTGTACAAAATAAAGTTTCCGTGCAAGAACGCATTGAGGCCAAGCCGATGACTCAGCCGTCCCGCCCCACTATCAAGATCGGTATCAGCGCCTGCCTGCTGGGCAATCCGGTGCGCTTCAACGGCGGCCACAAGGAGTCGCGACTGTGCAGTGATACGTTGGCTCGTCACTTCGAGTTCGTGCCGATCTGCCCCGAAGTAGCCATTGGCCTGGGTACGCCGCGCGAGCCTATCCGGCTGGTTGGCGACCCTGCCAGCCCCCGCGCCGTCGGTACGGTGCATACGGAGCGGGATGTCAGCGATGCGTTAACCGCCTATGGCGAGCAGATTGCAGCCGAGCGCGACGATCTCAGCGGCTACATCCTCATGCAAAAATCCCCCTCTTGCGGCATGGAGCGGGTAAAGGTCTACCAATCCAACGGCCATCCAATCGATGGCGGAGGTACCGGCCTGTTTGCCCGCGTCCTGATAGAGGCGCGGCCGGATCTGCCCATCGAGGAGGATGGCCGACTCAACGACCCGGTGTTGCGGGAGAACTTCCTGACCCGAGTTTTCGCGTATGCCGAATGGCAGCGCTTGCTGCGCCTGGGCCTGACGCGCAAAGCGCTGGTGGATTTCCACTCGCGCTACAAGTACCAGCTGATGGCGAACGACCCGCAGCAATACAAGGCACTCGGCCAACGAGTAGCAACGATCGGCAATACCCCGCTGGATGAGTTCGCACCGCCCTACTTCAGCCAGCTGATGTTGGCACTGAAGAAAGCCGCATCACGCGGCAACCACAGCAACGTGCTGCAGCATCTGAGTGGCTATCTCAAGCACGACCTTGGGCGCGAGGACAAACAGGAACTGCAACACCTGATCACCCAGTACCGCGATGGAATCGTGCCTCTGGTAGTGCCGCTGACGCTGCTCAAGCACCACTTTCGTCGGCATCCGGATCGCTACGTTGCTAACCAGGCCTACCTGCAGCCGCATCCCGAAGACCTCAGCTTGCGCAACGGCATCTGATCATGACTGACGTCTCAGATGACCGCATAGACGACGACCTCGCCGAGGGCTGGGTTCCGATCAGGGAGGTCGCACGCCTGACCGGGGTCAACCCGGTAACGCTGCGCGCCTGGGAACGGCGCTACGGCCTGATCATGCCGCGACGCACGCCGAAAGGTCATCGGCTTTATGACGACGGCCATGTGCAGCGCATCCAGAGCATTGTCAGCTGGCTAAACCGCGGCGTTGCGGTGAGCCAGGTCAAGCAACTGCTGGACGAACGCCAGAGTGCCAGCCTGAGCCAACACAACCCGTGGAGCGATCTGCATGAGGAAATGCTCCTTGCCATCGCTCAGCTGGCGGAACACCGACTCGATGACAGCTTCAACCGTGCGCTGGCGATCTACCCGCCGCGCACGCTATGCGAGCACCTGCTGCTACCGCTTTTGCTGAGCCTGGAACAGCGCTGGTACAACACTTTCGGCGCGGAACTCGAGCGCGGCCTGTTCCATTCCTGGCTGCGTACCAAGCTTGGTACGCGCCTTTACCACAGCAATCGCCAGCACAACGGCGCGCCATTGTTACTGGTAAGCCTGAGCGACCAGCACTTCGAGCCGGGTCTATGGCTCTGTGCCTGGCTTGTCGCCAACACGGGCTGCCCGGTTGAAATCATTGAGTGGTCCGTGCCCCTTACAGAACTACCCCTGGCCCTGGAAAGGTTCGCACCCCGCGGCCTGTTGTTTTACGCAAGTCAGTCGCTGGATAGCGGCTATTTCCGGCGGCAACTGTCTCGGCTGGTTCCTCCAGCTTCCCTGCCACTGTTGCTGGCCGGCCCGGCCGCCAGTATCCATCAGGCGGAGCTTCAAAACGTGCCCAACCTGACGCTGGCCAATGATCCGCCTGCCGTGCTTGAAGCGCTACAGACCAGCCTGCTCCTTGGCTGAAAGGAAACCCGAAATGAAGCAATTGCTCTGGCTGCGCAGCGATCTGCGTGTCGCCGATAACACCGCCCTGGTCGCAGCGATGAATGCCGGGCCGACCATCTCCATCTACCTGATTACGCCCGCGCAATGGCTCGCCCATCATGACGCGGCGTGCAAAGTCGATTTCTGGCTGCGCAATCTGAACGCGCTTTCGGCACGCCTCGCCGAGCTGAACGTGCCCTTGCTGATCCGCTGTGTAGATCACTGGCAAGCGGTGCCTGCCCTGATCGCCGACCTCTGTCGCCAGCACGGCGTGGAGGCCGTGCATATAAACGACGAGTACGGCGTAAACGAGCAACGTCGTGACAATGCGACGGCCGAGGCACTTCGCCAGACCGGGACGACGCTGCGACGCCATCTGGACCAACTGCTTTTTGCGCCGGGTAGCGTTAAGACCCTGGCCGGCGACTGTTTCAAGGTCTTCAGCCAGTTCCGCAAAGTCTGCTACTTACGCCTGAGCCATTCGCTGCCACGCTGCCTACCGGTCCCCGCACCGCAAGCGTGGATGGCTATTCCAAGCGATCCGGTGCCCGAGATTGTGCAGGGTTTCACCCCGCCCAGTGACGCGCTGCGTTCGCACTGGCCCGCCGGCGAACACGCTGCATATGGTCGGCTGGCGTCTTTCGCGGCGCAGGATCTGGCGGACTACCAACAGCGTCGCGACTTTCCCGCCGAGCCTGGCACCAGCCAGATTTCGGCCTATCTGGCGGCCGGTGTCGTATCGCCGCGGCAATGCCTGCACGCCGCGCTGGGAGAGAACCAGGGCGAGCTGGACAGTGGCAATCCGGGCGCCGTCACCTGGATCAATGAATTGCTTTGGAGGGAGTTCTACAAACATATCCTGATGGGCTATCCGCGGGTTTCAATGAGCCGTGCCTTTCGCCCAGAAACCGAAGCCCTGCCTTGGCGCCACGCGCCCGACGAGTTGGCCGCCTGGCAGCAAGGCCGTACCGGTTTCCCGATAATCGACGCGGCTATGCGCCAGCTGTTGGCCACCGGCTGGATGCATAACCGCCTGCGCATGGTGGTTGCCATGTTCCTGAGCAAGAACCTGCTGATCGATTGGCGCGAAGGCGAGCGCTGGTTCATGCAGCACCTCATCGACGGCGACCTGGCCGCCAACAACGGCGGCTGGCAGTGGAGCGCCTCAACCGGCACCGACTCGGTGCCCTACTTCCGACTGTTCAATCCGCTCAGGCAGTCGGCCCGGTTCGACCCGGACGGTCGGTTTCTGCGCCACTGGTTGCCGGAGCTGGCGCAGCTGAGCAACCGTGAGGTTCATGACCCGTGCGTTATGGGCGAACGCCTTGCCGCCGATTATCCGCAGCCGATCGTGGAGCTGACGATGAGTCGTGAGCGTGCCCTGTCCGCCTTCAGAAATTTAGGCGCGCTGCCGTAATGGGGTCGGCTCCGCCGCGCGAAGCCGCTCCAATCACTTCAACCGCAAGCACTGCATGAGCGCAGTGGTCGAATCGAGATTCAAACTGGCCGTCAACAACCCCGGCATTCCAATGCACAGACTATCGACGTTTATCGGCTGTCATCGACGGGACGTTACGCGATGTTTTGATTTGGTCTGAGAGTTCATAGTCTTGGTCTCACCAACCAACAGGAGCCAAGCCGATGATCCCAGCCCCGCTGATCGAAACCTTGCGCAGCGCCCGCAATGTCGTGGTGTTCACCGGTGCCGGTGTCTCGGCCGAAAGCGGAATCCCGACCTTTCGCGACTCGCTGACCGGCCTCTGGGAGCGCTTCGACGCCGCCTCCCTGGCCACGCCCGAGGCCTTCCGCACGGACCCTGCTTTGGTCTGGGGTTGGTACGAATGGCGACGCATGAAAGTCTTGCAGGCTCAGCCAAATCCGGCCCATCGAGCCATTGCCGAGCTGGCCCGGTATGTGCCCCGTCTCACACTGGTTTCACAGAACGTCGATGATCTGCATGAGCGTGCGGGCAGCACTGAGGTCATTCATCTTCATGGCAGCCTGCATCACCCACGCTGCTTCACGTGCGGGAAAGCCCCAGAAGAGCCACTGAGCATGCCCGACGAGCCGGAAGGAGGCCGCCGGGTACAGCCACCTCAGTGCGCATTCTGCGATGGCCAGTTGCGTCCAGGCGTGGTCTGGTTTGGCGAAAGCCTTCCGCTCGATCAGCTGAACACCGCATTCGCAGCGGCGGAGCACTGTGATGTGCTGCTGTCGGTAGGCACGTCCGGCCTGGTCTACCCTGGAGCAGAAGTGCCAGGGCTGGCCTGGCGCGCCGGCGCGACGGTCGTCCACGTAAATCCTCAGGCGGGAACCAGCCATGGCGAACGAGAATACGCCCTGGCCGGCCCGGCTGGTGAACAGCTACCTGAGCTCATTCAGCAGACGTTCGGCAAATCCTGACGTTGAAATCAACCCGACCACGTGCTGTTGAGCCCGGCTATACCCGCCACGATCAGCGCGGTCGAGAGTAATTTCAGCGGCGTCAGCGCCTCTCCTAGCAGCAAGGCGCCCAGCAATACGGTGCCAAGCGTGCCAATACCCGTCCAGATTGGATACGCGATGCTGACTGGCAGGTCGCGCAGCGCCAGGGTCAGGAAATAGATGCCCGCGCTCGCACCTGCTGCCACCAGAATACTGGGAAGTAGCCGAGTGAAACCCTCGGCGTACTTCATCGCCATCGCGAACAGCACCTCGAATCCAGCCGCCAGCAGAAGAAATATCCAGCCGCTGGACATCAAAAATCCACTGCCAGCTGTGCCAGCCGTAGTTGCGCCGCCTGGTATGAATCTTCGAACGCCATCCCGCCGAACTCATCGTTCTCCACCGCAACCACCTCTACATCGGTGATACCGATCAACCCAAGCACATCACGCAGATGGGTATCGGCGTGGTTGAGGCGCGCGTTCACACCCTCCGGGCCGTAGCCGCGGTCTCCCCGTGTGGTAATGATCAGGCCGCGTTTGCCAAGGACTCGTGGCTTGTACTGGTTTACTGGGTCCTCGGGCGTGAAGTCGAACGTGCGACCGATACGAACGATCTGGTCGATCCAAGCCTTCACGCCGCTAGGAACACCGAAGTTGTACATGGGAGCAGCAATGACCAGTCGATCCGTGGCAAGCAGCTCACCGACCAATTCATCGCTAAGCGCCAGGTCGGCGTGCATCGCCAGGGTGCGCTCGTGTGGCTTGCTAAAGGCGGCTGCTACCCAGCCCTCGGTGACCGGCGGCAGCGTGATGCGACCCACCTCCCGGCGCGAAATCTCAACGTCACGCTGCTCGGCCGTCAAGGCTTGAAGAAAATGATCGAGCAAGCGCCGTGAATGCGAGCGTTCCCCGCGTGGGCTGCCCTGTATGCCAAGAATTCTTTTCATCACTTACCTCCCGATGCCGCACCATGCGGCTGACGGGGGCCAAGTTATTGGCCACAGCGAGTGACGACAAATGAGCAATACTCTTGTCGGATGAAATCAACTCACCTGAGGGCATCATGTTCGCGAACCTGCCACTCACCGCATTGCGCACTTTCGAATCCGCCGCGCGGCTGCAAAGCTTCAAGGCGGCGGCCGAAGAGCTCGCCGTCACGCCCACGGCGGTGTCGCATCAGGTCAAGTCGCTCGAAGGATGGCTGGGCGTGCCGCTGTTCCAGCGAATGGCTCGAGGCGTGCGTCTGACCGAATGCGGCGAGCGGCTGTTCCGCAGCCTGCACGGAGCGTTGCTCGAGGTCGTGCAAACCGTCGATCATCTGCGCCCGCAGCCGAGCATCGGCAGCCTGACCCTGTCCACCACACCAGCTTTTGCGGCGCTCTGGCTGATTCCTCGCCTCGGCCGTTTCTATCAGGTGCACCCCGGCATCAAGGTGCGTGTCGAAACGAGCACCGACCTGCTCGATCTACATCAGGACGCCAGCATCGATCTGGTGATCCGCTATGGCTATGGCAGCCATTCCACCCTGCACAGCCAGTGCTTGCTCGACGAATGCTTCGGCGTATATGGCGCGCCAGGGCTGCTCGCCTCCCTCGATCCGACGCGACTGACGCTGATCACTGTCCGCTGGCGTAACTCGCAGCTTTACGATCGCAGCTGGAAAGCCTGGTGCGAAGCCGCTGGCGAGTCATGGCTGGAAGCCACCGAGTTGCGCGAATACGACGAGGAGCATTACGCCTTGCAGGCAGCCATCGCCGGGCAGGGTCTGGTGCTGGCGAGCAACGTGCTGGTATCGCAAAGTCTGGCGATGGGACTGCTGCAACCCTACCGCCCCGAGATGACCGTCCCCGGGGCGAACTACACAGCGCTCTGCGTACCCGGCCGTGAGCGGCATCCCCCGGTCAAGGCCTTCTTCGACTGGCTGAACAACGAGTCCGCCAGTCGCTGAGGGCTGTCAGGTCAACGGTGAGATGACTGCGGCCTGATACGCCGGGCGCTGTTGCAGTCGCTCATACCAGCTACGCAGGTTTGGCAGGTCTGGGCGTTCGATGGGCATCTCGAACCAGGCGTAGGCGTAGCAACCGAGTGGAATATCGCCCATGCCAAAGGATTCGCCCGACAGATACGGCTGGTCCGCCAAGACTTGATCGGCGATGGCGAGGAGCTTGCCGCATTGCTCCAGCCCTGCATGCACGGCGGCCATGTCGCGTTTTTCGGGAGCGGTACGCACCATGTTCCAGAACACCGGACGGAAGGGCGCTGCCAGGGATGACGTCACCCAATCCATCCACTTGTCAGCCGAGGCGCGCTCGCGCGGGTCAGCACTCCACAGCGTGCCCTCGCCATACTGCACGGCCAGGTAGCGAACGATGGCGTTGGATTCCCACAACACAAAGTCGCCGTGTTCGAGGCAAGGCACCAGGCGATTCGGGTTCTTCTCGGCGTATTCTGATTCACCCACTACGCCGAAAGCACCTCCCGCATCGACGCGGGTATAGGGAACACCAAGCTCTTCCAAGCACCAGAGCGCCTTCTTCACGTTGGTCGAATTGATTCGGCCCCATAGCTTCAGCATGCAATCACCCTCTCTTCGGTCGGCGTTCGTCGCCGCGTTCAACCCTAACCGCAAATCGATGACACGCGCGATATCCGAGCGGATCAGCGTGCTTTCCTTTGCGCCGCAAGCAGGCGCGTTGCGCCTTGGACTTTCTGGGTGAACCAGAGTACCCGACTCACCCCACGAGTGATCGCCACGTAGGCCAGGCGCAGATTCTCGTCAGCCATGGCCTGGTCGTAACTGTTTCGGAAGAACCCCGAATAGGCGTAGAGCGCATTGCGCAGCGGATGTTTTTCTGGCGGCAGGCAGTCGTCGACGATGATGGCGACTTCCGCCTGCAGCCCCTTGGCCCGGTGAATGGTGTAGGCCTTGACCGGCAGCTTCTTATCCAGCTCGGCCTGGATCGCGCGCAGTGGTTCGTTGCGCCGGCTGAGCACCAATACGGCGTTACGATCCGCATTCGGCCGGGTTGCGACGTGCTCGCACTGTGCCTTGATCTCTTTGATCAGATCAGGCAAACGCGCCTTCACATCGAAGCGGGTCACCAGCTTCACGCCGTGATCGCCGGGTTGCGTCGCCTTGCCGGCCTTGCTGATCTTTGCCTGCTTGAACTCAACGCCGGCCAATACCGCCTCGCCGTCGCGAATGATCGGCTCGATGGATCGATAGTTGGTTTCCAACAGCAGCACCCTGCTCTTCTTCGACGCGCCTCTACTTGGGAAGTACTTGTCGAAATCCATGAACAACTCCGGCGAACTGCCACGCCAGCCATAGATCGACTGCCAATCGTCGCCAATGGCCATCAGACTCACGGCCTCGCCCTGGCTGGCCAGCGATCGATGCAGCGCCTGTAGCCATTGCACGATCTGCGGCGAGATGTCCTGGAACTCGTCGATCAACAGATGACTGAACGGTGCCAGGGCGTCCATGGAAACACTTCCGCTGCCCGACGCCAGTCGCTGTGTGAGTTGCTGGAAGGCACCGTTGAACGTCATCAACCCCTGTGCCTGCAGCGTGGTCTGGAAATGCTTCCAAAATAGGACCAGCGCCTCGATGAACCATCGTTCGCGCTCCGAGCAGGTCATCCGGCTGGTCTGCATGTGCTCGATGCGAATGCCGATGCTTTCGATGAAGCCCGCCTGTGCGTAGAACACTTCGAACAGCGGAGCCGGAGCGAACTCTCCTGCCAGCTTGAACATATCCAGCGGCGCCTTTGGCAGGGTGCGTTTAGCGTTTTCGGTGACAGGCGGTGGCAGATCCAGCAGCTTGTGAACCAGCGTGCGGAAGCCATCCTCTTCGGCGTAACAACGCTGGTACGCCTGCTTCAGCAGCCGCTGCTGTGCCGGGCGCAGACGCGAGGACGTCAGCGGATTGTCCAGCTCAGTCGGCGAGGCGCCCTTATCGTCCAGCTGTTCGAACCACACCGGTTTTCCCAACACATCCCTGGCCAGCTCGGCCATAGACGAGTGGAAGGTGCGCACGCATCGGCGAACCGTGGCCGGGTCGAATTCGACATTCCAGAAACCCAGCACCCTGATCAGCTGCTCGCGCAGTTGCGCGCAGGATGCGTTGGTAAATGAGATCACCGTAAGCCGCTCCGGCGGAATCTCCAGGTGACACAGCATGAACACCACCCGAAGTACGAGTGTGGTGGATTTGCCTGAACCGGCGCCCGCGAAAATCCGCGTCACTGGGCTGTCGCTGAGGATCATTGCCCATTGTTCTTCGGATGGCGCGCAGATCACACCGGCGTCGACCGCACGACCGACGCGCAGACGCATGGCCTGAATCTGCTGATCCTCGACGGAAAGTTTTGCCGGGCCATAGATGCCTTCGCCACCGGGCTTGCGCGGTTTGGCTCGTGGCTTGGCGGGCTGCGTGGGCTTGGCGAAGGACTCGGCTTTCTTGACGCTGCGGTCGAGCGTGGGAGATGACTTGGAGGCGCGCTTGCCGGCCTGCTTGGGAACAGCACCGGGCCAGGGCCGCAGCACCAAGTTATCTTCCGATTGCAGATAGGCCGAGGTGCGGGGGAAACAACGCGCCAGCGCACCCGAGATGAGCAGCTTGTAGCGCTTGACGGCAGACAACATGAAATCAACCAGAGCATGAACAGATGGTTGATATGGTAAGGGTTTTTCGCGATGGGCTGGCGTCTGACCGCACAGTGGCCGCCCTGCGTTAGAACACGACGTTCGTCACCTGCATGGCACCCTGCGGGCGAGCTGACGACTAAACAGAACAGTCGTCCGCGACGCTTGCCGCATATCCATTGCGCAACACGCCACAGGCCCCCCATGTACAGAATCGGTTTCGCCTGCATGTATCGGCATCCCGGCCATAGCGAATCGCTGAAGGAGCTGGAGGCCATCGAGCGCGCATTCAATCCGCGCTCAACCACGCTGCGCTGGCTCAACAGCGTGTCCCAGGACATCGCTCGTGAAAAGCTCAGCGGCATCATCGAACACAACCTGGCCGCGCAGCTGCGCCTGCTCGACTACGTTGGCAGCTTGCCAGCGCCATTGCGCATGCTCCGGCTGAGCAGCGATCTGCTGCCGTTCTACAGCCACCCCGAGGCCGCCGAGTTTTACCAGCAGTCCGAGGTCAGAGCGACCCTGGAGGCCGGATTCGCCAGAATAGGCGAGTGCGCAAGAGCGCAGGCCATTCGCTTGTCGCTGCATCCGGGTCAGTACTGCGTGCTGGGGTCGGATAAGCCGCAGGTGGTGGAAAACAGCCTGGCGGAATTCGAGTACCACGCCGACATGATCCGCATGATGGGCTTCGGCCGGCAGTTCCAGGACTTCAAATGCAACGTGCATATCGCTGGCCGTCTGGGCGTCGATGGCATCCGTGCTGTCTGGCCGCGCCTGTCGCAGGAAGCGCGCCACTGCATTACCTTCGAGAACGAAGAAAAGACGTATGGCGTCGATGACTGCCTGCAGCTAGCCGATCTGGCACCCGTTGTGCTGGATATCCATCATTGCTGGGTCAACGAGGAGCGCTATATCGACCCGCATGACGAACGCGTGGCGCAGATCATCGACAGCTGGCGTGGCGTGAGACCGACCATGCATTACTCGCAGCCACCGGAAAGCTTGATCGCCGAGGGGTTTTCAGCGGAAGAGAAACTCGAGATGCACGCCCTGCTACAGCGTGTAAGCAAGCGCGACCTCTACAGCCACAGCAAGCGCATGTGGAATCGCTGGACGAACCTTTACGCCCGTGAGTTTCTGGATCGCTTCGACATCATGTTCGAGGCCAAGGACAAGAACCTGGCCGCGCTGGATTACTTCGCCGATTACCTGGCGGACGAGGAGGCTTCGAATCTGCGGTAACGCGAGGTCAACGACACAGATGCCGGCGCGTCTGAACTCGCTGGCACGGTAAGGCGAAAGCGCGAAGGCAATGGACTGTTGGTACAGGAGGAATTGTTGCCGGTATGCGCAGTATTGTTTGTCACCGCGTGCCAAACGCGGGCTAGATCACTCGTAAAAGCTATAGGGCTGCGGATGGCAGCCCTGCGCAAGCCCCGTGACGGTTTGCGCAGGGTGGCGAGGGTTAGGAATTCCTTACGTGAATCTCATGTTCCCGACGCTTGGCCAACGCATCGGCGGCGACGAGCGCCAACAGTGGTAGCACACCGACCTTGAGTGCCAGGTCCCAGGATCCAAGGAAACCAATAAGTACCGCTCCTACAACGACGATTATGGCTATGCAATGTGCACAGAAGCGCCACAATTCGAGTGCAACGACCTGAGCATTCTGGTTGTTGATCATACTGAGCCCCTCTCTTGTTGTAGTCGCCTTGTATAGGTTCAGCGTAGCTTTCCTGAGCACATGCGCAAACACATTTTTGTTTCATTAATGTGTCTAGCACGCAGGTTACAGCGATTTTTCACAATGGTTCGGTTAAAGCCAAACGGCCCGATGCGCGGCGCCGAGATACCTGTTGCCGCCCTCCGCAGGCAACAGGCGCGGTACCCCTGTCAGCGGCGAGCTAGCGGTTGCCTGCGAGAATCTCGTCCAGTGCCTGTTCCAGAATATTCACGGTACGGTCGAGGTTTTTTAACTTCTCCAATCCGAATAGACCGATGCGGAAGGTTCGGAAATCGCTCGGCTCGTCACATTGCATTGGTATGCCAGCTGCGATCTGCAACCCTTTCGCGGCAAACTTGCTGCCGCTCTTGATTTCGCTGTCGGTCGTGTAGCACACCACGACGCCTGGCGCCTCGAAGCCATCGGCCGCAACGCTGCTGAACCCCTTCTCGGCCAATAGCGTCCGCACCCGCTGGCCCAGCTCAAGTTGCTGGGTACGGAGGGTCTGGAAGTCATAGCCCTTGGTTTCCAACATGACATCACGGAAACGCGCCAAGGCATCGGTCGGCATGGTCGCGTGATAGGCATGCCCACCCTGTTCGTAGGCCTGCATGATCTGCAGCCATTTCTTCAAATCACAGGCAAAGCTGCTGCTCCGTGTTGCCTCGATGCGAGACAGCGCCGCTTTGCTGAGCATTACCAGCGCACAGCAAGGCGATGCGCTCCAGCCTTTTTGCGGCGCGCTGATCAGCACATCGACCCCGCTTGCCTGCATGTCCACCCAGAGGGCGCCGGAGGCGATGCAATCCAGAACGAACAGACCACCGACCGCATGCACGGCGTCGCCTACTGCACGTAGATAGTCGTCAGGCAGGATCATCCCGGACGAGGTTTCGACATGGGGCGCGAACACCAGGTCCGGCTTCTGCGCGGCAATGGTTGCGACTACTTCGTCTATCGGCGCCGGAAAGTACGCCGCCTGGGACGCTTGGCTTTGCGGTCGCGCCTTGAGCACCGTGGTCCGCTCTGGAATCGCGCCCATCTCGAATATCTGGCTCCAGCGATAACTGAACCAGCCATTGCGAATCACCAGACATCTGCGTTCATGCGCCAACTGGCGCGCTACCGCTTCCATACCGAAGGTGCCACTGCCCGGCACTACTGCCACCGCATCGGCGTTGTAGACGGATCTGAGCGTGGTGGAAATATCGTTCATCACGGTCTGGAACGACCGGGACATGTGATTCAGGGATCGGTCCGTGAAAACAACCGAATATTCAATCAGCCCATCGGGATCGACGTGTGGGTAAAGGTCCGACATGGAATAGCTCCGCAGCAAGAGACCCAACATCGACCCTGCCCGAAGCCCGAACGCTTTACAAGCGCCACCAACCCCCGCCACCGCATCTCCGTGCCGTGCGAAAACGTGCCAACCAACCCAGGCGGCCTGAAGCGCCACAACGCATACCTATTTATAGAAGTTCAATAAGCAACTTACCGCCTGTCGGATTCATGCCAAATAGTCACAGGTGATTGATTAACAGCTAGTTCAAAAAAATGGCGCCATAAATGCTCATCGCCTAGCAATTCAGGGCCTCGAAACGAGTTCTACTTGATCAGCGACATGGCTATCTAGTATCAAACTAGTGTCACTGAATACTATTGACGGTTTATTGGCGGCATTAATAAGGCGTTCGCGGTTTTAATCATAAATAAAACGAATTATAAAAGCGCAACCGAAGCAGCAGGCCGGCCTGGTCGCCCCGCCGCTTCGTCTAGCAGTTCGTTCTGTTTGTGGATTCCGTCTGCTCCGGCAGCGCCCTTTATTGATCGATTCCCTGTCGCTTCGCTTCAGCGAGACGCCTCGTCACGTTTCGCTGTTCCCGTCACGGTGAGCTCATGCCTATTACAACCTTTCCGAGCGCCAACAAAGGCCTCATTTCCGTCATAGCCCTAACCGCCCTGCTGGGCTTTCTTCCCGGCGTCAGCAATGTTCATGCTGCAACCACTGGCGGCACGAGCGCAGCGGGAATCTCCTATTCAGCGCTGATCAACAAATTCACCAACAGCTATTGGCTGAATGGCTCCTGGCGTGCGTCAGCAGGCGTTTCGGTCGCTGCGACTCAGCAGAACATCGAGGCGTTTCGTGTCGGTACATCCGTACGAACCGCAGACGGCCAGATCCGCACCGTCACGTCGATCAAGCCTGCAAGCGGCGCGCTGACCGTTTTCATGAATGGTCCAGCCCTGGATGGCAACGTTATCGGTTATCCGAACCGCCTGAGCGTGAGCAACACCGCCGGTCCGACTCCGGTCGCCACTACGCCGGATAGCGAGCCCGTCGCTGCATCGAGCCACGCCTCGCTGATCAACAAGTTCACCAACGCCTACTGGCTCAACGGGTCCTGGCGCGCATCAGCAGGCGTTTCGATCGCTGCCACCGCCCAGAACAAGGCGACCTTCGTGGCCGGCGCATCGGTACGCACGGCGGATGGCCAGGTACGCACCGTCACTTCGGTAAAGCCGGCCAGCGGCGCGCTGACCGTATTCATGGATGGCCCCGTCCTTGACGGCAACGTCATCGGCTATCCGAACAAGCTAAGCCTGGCCCCGTCCCCGACCCTCTTGCCGGCTACCCCTTCGGCTCCGCTGGCAGAGGTAACACTGCCAGCGCGCGAGCCCGTACAACTCGTCGGCGTCGCTCTGTCCGGTGCCGCATTCGGGCCCTCGGTTCTACCGGGCAAGCATGGCACCAACTACATCTATCCGGCCGAGTCGTATTACAAAAAGTACGCCGAACAGGGTCTGAAACTGGTCCGCCTGCCATTTCTCTGGGAGCGCATCCAGCCGCAACTGGACACCGAGCTCGACGCTGCGCAGTTGGCGCTGCTCACGCAATCGCTCGACTTCGCACAGAAGCACGGCGTAAAGGTCGTGCTGGACATGCACAACTACTACCGTTACTACCGCGAGCCGATCGGCTCGGAAAGCGTACCGATCAAGTCGTTCGCCAACGCCTGGAAACGTATCGCGCTGAAAATAGGCGATCACCCGGCGCTCAGCGGTTATGGCCTGATGAACGAGCCGAACACCAAGGGGCTCTGGCCTGCAGCCGCACTGGCAGCAGCCAAAGAGATCCGCAAGGTCGACCGGACTAACTGGATCTATGTCGCCGGGGATCGTTTCTCCAGCGCCTGGCACTGGCCGCAGTCCAACACTCAGCTCATCGCCGACCCATGGATGCGCGACCCTGAGAACAAGCTGATCTTCGAGGCCCACATGTACCTCGACCGCGATACGTCGGGTATGTATGTCGACAAGACCGAGACCTTCGCTCCGGACCTGGGGATCATTCGCGCCAAGCCATTCGTAGATTGGCTGCGGACCAATAATCTGCGCGGCTTCATTGGCGAGATGGGCGTTCCGAACTATGCCCCCGATGCGATCGTCGCGATGGATAACCTGCTTGGCTATCTGCGCGAGAACTGTGTGCCTCTCACTTACTGGGCCGGGGGCCCGTGGTGGGGCAACTACATACTCGCATTGGACGTCTCGGGCGGCGCGGAGCAACCCCAGCTACCGATCCTGCGAAAGCACGCTGCCACACCGAACAGCTGCGTAGCGATTGGTGAGCCGCTGTAATACGGTTGAAAGCAACGGAATCGAAGGCCCTGTCACGTTCTGCGTGGCAGGCCTTTTTTCTCCATTTCTCGCCTACGCTCTAGTAAAGGCGTGGTTCTTGACGGCGCTGTAGTACAACGCAAGCGGAACCAATCACCAGATCAACAGGACGAATCCCTGTGCCTGTGCCTGTGCCTGTGCCTGTGCCTGTGCCTGTGCCTGTGCCTGTGCTCAGGCATCTGAATGGATTGACATGACGTCGAGCCGAAGCGCCGAGGATCGGAATGACCGAAGGGATCTTGTTGGCAGCGACCGGCCTGCTGCTGGTGCTGACCTTCTTGCCACTCTGGAAGAACCCAGCCTGGTGGGTGCGAGGGCTGGACTTTCCCCGCCTGCAGCTGTGCGTACTGGCCTTCGCATTGCTGCTGGCTCAGGCGTTGCTGCTCTCCTACTCCGAGCCGTTGCAGATCCTGATTTCCGTTCTGGTTGTCGGCTGCCTCGCCTATCAAGCCTGGTGGATCATTCCGTATACCCGGTTATGGCGAGCCGAGGTAAAACTTGCCGACACGAGCCGCGACAGGCCGCGTATCCGCGTCATGGCGGCCAACGTCCTTACACCGAACCGTCAGGCTGACAAGCTCAAGGCGCTGGTGCACAAGCATCGACCCGATGTGCTGGTGACGCTGGAAACCGATCACTGGTGGGAAACGCAGCTCGAGGAGCTAACCGGCGAGTATCCCCACTCCATTCGCTGTCCGCTGGAGAACCTCTACGGCATGCACGTCTGGTCACGGTTACCGTTGGAGAATGCAGAAACTTGTTTTCTCGTCGAAGACGACGTGCCATCCATGCACGCCAAGGTGCGCCTAAACGACCAACTGGCGGTTCGCATGCACTTTCTTCATCCCGCTCCGCCCAGCCCGACGGAGAACGATGAATCCACCGAGCGCGATATCGAGTTGCTCGTGGTGGCGAAAAGCGTACAGGACGACGAGCAAGACACGCCGATCATCGTCACCGGCGATCTGAACGATGTGGCCTGGTCAGCCAATACACGGTTGTTTCGCAAGATCAGCGGGCTGCTCGACCCTAGAGTGGGGCGTTACATGGTCAACAGTTTCCATGCCCAGCACTGGTTTCTGCGCTGGCCGCTGGATCACCTGTTTCATAGCCATCACTTCCAGCTGATCCGCATCCAGCGTTTGCCACAGTTCGGCTCAGATCATTTCCCGGTACTGGTCGAACTGCAGTACGACCCCGCTTCGGAGCAGCAGAGCCTGCAGGGCGACGCGGCCGACGAACTCGAAGCAGACCAAAAGATCAGCGAGAAGCCTGTCAGCGCGTCGGATGTACCGGAGCCAGAGAAGCGCTGAGATCAGGTCCCGCTAGCCGTCATGCCGTCGTGCCGTCAGCCGGCTTCGATTCGCAGCCCGTGCAGGTCGCCGCTCGAGCTTGCCGGTCACCCCTCGGTCCGGCAGCAAGCAGTGCAATCCGTGGCGCTCGAAACCCTTGCTCAGTTTCAGACCTCGTTGACCCGGTTGAACTGCGTCGCCAGACGCATCGTTTCGTGAGACTCAAGCGCCAGCAGATCGTTGGCAAGGTCGCGCGCGCCATCGATTTCGGCCCGACGCGCCAGTGAGCGGTACAGGTCCATGACTTGATTGTGGATCGTGAAGAGCTCGTAGGATATCTGCTCGACGCTCATGGCCGCATACGGCATGGCACAGGGTTGGCTGCGTATAACCGGATTGCGCGCCACGTAGTCGTATATCCAGGTATGCAGGGCCTTCGGGTCGGCATGACGCTCGACGCGTTCGATGGCGTTGGCCAGTGCCTTTTCATGATCGGCGAGATAGGCCAGCAACCATTGTGCCCGCTGTTCTTCGTGTTGCGGCGCGCTCCGGCGCAGGCATCTAGACAGTTCCCGGTGGGTATCACGGGTCCAGTCAATGAGGTCTTCGAATCGCTCGATCTTCATTCTCTCTTCCCTCCACGCCTTTCGATGGGAACGGAGCCGCTCGCTAACGAGTCTTCCGCAGACACCCGCAGCCGCATCCATTTTCCCCGGGCTCAACGGGTCGCTTTTACGGGTCATGATTGAAGATTAGCCATGAGTGACTGAATTGGCCCGGAACCGGCCCAGGCCTGCGCCGAATATTGCCGCCGGTCCCGCCAATCGGCGCGCGACGAAGGTCTACGCTGAACACAAACAGCTCGATGAGCTGACCGACGCTGCGTTCGGAGTGGTCCGTCGCAGCGACACACCGCCATCGCATGACAGAGGGCAGGCATATGGAGACCACAACGCTCGGCATCAAGCTCGACGAGGCAACCGGTGATCGACTCGAGGCGGCAGCCCGGCGGATCGGCCGCACGCCACATGAGCTGGTGGAACAAGCGCTGCTCCAGTACCTCGATCATCTCGAAAATGGTGCAGAACCCCTCGGTGCTACGCCACTGGAGCACGCTACCCAGCAACCGGCGGTCGCTGTCGGGCACGGCCGTGAACCGTTCATCGAGTTCGCCGAGAGCATCCTGCCGCAGCCTGTGCTGCGCGCCGCCATAACGGCAGCCTACCGCCGACCTGAGCCCGAGGCGTTGTCGATGCTGCTGGAACAGGCACGACTGTCGCCAGAAAAAGCCAGCGCCACACACCAGCTGGCCCTGCGTATCGCCGGGAAGTTGCGCAATCAGAAAAGCGCCGGTGGGCGTCAGGGCCTGGTGCAAGGATTGCTGCAGGAGTTCTCGCTGTCGTCCCAGGAAGGCGTGGCGTTGATGTGCCTCGCTGAAGCCCTGCTACGCGTGCCCGACAAGGGCACCCGCGATGCGCTGATTCGCGACAAGATCAGCACCGGCAACTGGCAGCCTCACTTGGGCAACAGCCAGTCTGTATTCGTCAATGCAGCGACCTGGGGGCTGATGCTCACCGGCAGACTGGTGGCCACGCATAACGAATCCAACCTCTCCTCCTCGCTCAATCGCCTGATCGGCAAGGGCGGCGAGCCGTTGATCCGCAAGGGCGTGGACATGGCGATGCGGCTGATGGGCGAGCAGTTCGTGACCGGCGAAACCATCAATGAAGCCCTTGCCAACGCCCAAACCATGGAAGCCAAGGGTTTTCGCTATTCCTACGACATGCTCGGCGAGGCGGCTCTGACCGCCGCTGATGCACGCCGCTATCTGGCGTCGTACGAACAGGCGATCCATTCCATCGGCATGGCCTCGCGCGGGCGAGGCATCTATGAGGGACCGGGCATCTCGATCAAGCTGTCGGCGCTGCATCCCCGCTACAGCCGTGCGCAGTATGACCGCGTTATGGACGAGCTCTACCCGACCTTGCTGTCGCTGACGCAATTGGCGCAGCGCTACGACATCGGCATCAATATCGATGCGGAAGAAGCGGACCGCCTCGAGCTGTCGCTGGATCTACTCGAACGGCTCTGCTTCGAATCCTCATTGAGCGACTGGAATGGCATCGGCTTCGTCATCCAGGCCTATCAGAAGCGCTGCCCGTACGTGGTGGATTATCTGATCGATCTAGCTAAACGCAGCCGGCATAGGCTGATGATTCGCCTGGTCAAGGGCGCCTACTGGGACAGCGAAATAAAGCTGGCGCAGATCAACGGGTTGGAGGGCTACCCGGTCTATACCCGCAAGGCCTACACCGATGTGTCCTTCATTGCTTGTGCACGCAAGCTGCTTGCGGCACCGGAGGCGATCTATCCACAATTCGCCACTCACAACGCCCACACCCTGGCCGCCGTGTACCACCTCGCCAGACAGAACTATTACCCCGGCCAGTATGAATTCCAGTGCCTGCACGGCATGGGCGAGCCGCTCTACGAGCAGGTCGTCGGCAAGGGCAGCGAGCGGCTGAACCGGCCGTGCCGTATCTACGCACCGGTCGGCAGCCACGAGACGTTGCTGGCCTATCTGGTGCGCAGACTGCTGGAGAACGGCGCCAACACCTCATTCGTCAACCGCATCGCCGATAAGAGCATTTCGCTGGAAGAGCTGGTCGCCGACCCGGTGCTGACGGTGGAGCAGATGCTCACCGCGGAAGGCACACTCGGGCTGCCTCACCCGCGGATCCCACTGCCCAGACATCTTTACGGAGAGACACGCCTCAATTCGTGCGGCCTCGACCTTTCTAACGAACAGCGCCTGGCCTCGCTTTCCTCCGCCCTGCTCGCCAGTACACATCAGCGCCATATCGCGGCGCCGCTGCTCGGCTGCGAGAACGCCTCGATGACATCGGCCGAACCCTTGCTCAACCCGGCGGACCATCGAGACGTGGTCGGGCTGGTGCAGGAAGCCAGCGAAGAGGACGTCGACAATGCGCTGCGCTGCGCGCAGGACAACGCCAATCTCTGGCAGTCCACTCCGCCTGCCGAGCGCGCGGCGGCGCTCGAGAGAGCGGCGGCGCTGATGGAACAACGCATGCAGCAATTGATGGGCGTACTCATCCGTGAAGCGGGTAAGTCATACGTCAACGCCATCGCTGAAGTGCGCGAAGCGGTGGATTTCTTGCGTTTTTACAGCGCCGAGGTGCGCAGCAATTTCGATAACGACACCCATCACCCGCTCGGCCCGGTGGTCTGTATCAGTCCTTGGAATTTCCCCCTCGCGATCTTCACCGGGCAGGTCTGCGCCGCGCTGGGCGCCGGCAATACGGTATTGGCCAAACCGGCCGAGCAGACGCCGTTAATCGCCACGTTGGGCGTGCAGATCCTGCATGAGGCCGGCGTTCCCAAGGGCATCCTGCAGCTTCTGCCCGGGCGCGGCGAAACCGTCGGTGCACGGCTGGTGGCCGATGAGCGTGTTCGCGGCGTCATGTTCACCGGTTCCACTGCAGTTGCCTCGATTCTGCAACGCAGCATTGCCGGGCGGTTGGATGAGCGCGGTCGGAGCATTCCGCTGATCGCCGAAACAGGCGGGCAAAACGCGATGATCGTCGATTCCTCGGCTCTGACCGAACAGGTCGTGATGGACGTGATGGCCTCAGCCTTCGACAGCGCCGGTCAACGCTGCTCGGCGCTGCGCGTGCTCTGCGTCCAGGAAGACGTCGCCGAGCGGGTCATCGGCATGCTCAAGGGTGCCATGGCCGAGACGCGCATGGGCAATCCGCAGCGGCTTGCGGTGGATGTCGGCCCGGTTATAGACGCTGAAGCGCGAGACAACATCGAGCGTCACCTCCAGGCGATGCGCGATAAAGGCCGCCGGGTGCATCAGATGGCCCGCATCGACGAGCAGGAATGTGCCCTCGGCACCTACGTCACCCCAACGCTGATCGAGCTGGAGCGTCTCGATGAGCTACAGCAGGAAATATTCGGGCCGGTGCTGCATGTGTTGCGCTATCGCCGTGCCGAACTGGACCAACTGCTGGAGCAGATCAACGCCGCCGGTTACGGATTGACCCTGGGCGTACACACCCGCATTGACGAAACCATTGCCAAGGTCATTGACTGCGCCAAGGTTGGCAATCTCTATGTCAATCGCAACATCGTCGGCGCGGTGGTGGGCGTGCAGCCGTTCGGCGGCGAAGGGCTGTCCGGCACCGGCCCCAAAGCCGGCGGCCCGTTGTATCTGTATCGCCTGCTATCGGAGCGGCCACACGACGCACTGCTGCGGGCGCTGGATTTTGGCGGCACGCAGGCATTGCCAGAGGTGCAGCAATCCCCTGTACAGACCGATTCCGCCCGGCAGTTCAGGCAATGGGCGCAGGATAACGGCCGAAGCGAACTGGCGACGCTTTGCGACCGCTACGCCGAGCAATCCCAGAGCGGCACCACGCGATTGCTCAACGGCCCCACCGGCGAGCGCAACAGCTATAGCCTGCTGCCTCGCGAGTACGTGCTGTGTCTGGCCGAGAATGTAGAGGATCTGCTTATCCAGGTCGCCGCGGTACTGGCTGTCGGCAGCGAAGCGGTGATGCCGGATACGGCGCTGGCCAAGGATCTGATCGCAGAGCTGCCGCAAGCGGTACAAGCCCGCGTCACCGGCGTTGCAGACTGGACCAGCGATGCGGCACGCTTCGATGCGGTGCTTCACCACGGCAATCCCGATCAGCTGCTTGATATCAGCCAGAGCCTCTCACGTCGCAGCGGTCCCATCGTTGGCGTGCAAGGCATGGCCTCAGGCGAAACTGACATCCCACTGGAGCGTCTGCTGATCGAGCGTGCGCTGAGCATCAATACTGCCGCGGCAGGCGGCAATGCGAGCCTGATGACCATTGGCTGATTGTCACGACCCGCCGTCCGGCCGAGGGGCGGCGACCTGTGCAAGCGCGGACCGTTGGGGCGTAGACCGACCTCAGGTAGCAAGTCGTGATCGCAGCACAACCGCCGCTGAAGCGCCGGCTGCCCTGCCACAGGTCCGCTGGAGGCCAATCCGTCGCGTACGCGCAGCTTATAGATCGCTATAGGTTCGGTGCGTTCGAAGTACTCCATCACGCGGGTTACCCCGAGTGGGAAATAACTTCGTTTAACAGACCGATATCACCTCGTACTGCTGGCGCCGGCCATTCACCTGTACTTCGACTTCGTCACCTTCGCGCCGACCGAGCAGTGCCTGCCCCAGCGGTGAGCGTGGCGAAATGACCAGCACCTCGGTGCGGTCCATAGCCACCCGTAACCCTGCTGCGTCCGGTCCCAGAAAGACCCAACGACAATCACCCGCGAGTTCCAGAGATACCAGTGCACCTAGCTTGATCGCTTCATCCACCAAGGAGCGCACTGGCAGGTTGCGGTAGCTGGACAGCGCCGTCTCGATCTCATGGGCACGCCGCCGCTGACCATCCGCCAGATAAGCGGCCTCTAGGCCGCGGGTGTCGTACTTGTTTTCGGCCTTGCTCTCGGCGTGCGTTGCCGCTTCGTGGGAAGCCTTCAACGCATCCCTGGCAATAGCCAGATCGGCCTGTAGCGTCTCGATGATCAGCGCTAGGAGATGGGTTTTGTTCATACGGGCTCGGAATAGGTGTGCAGGCGTCTAGCATGGCATCGGCGCGCACCGTGAGCCATGATGATTGCCGCATCGGTCAGCAGCGCCACGAGCAAAGGCAGCCCTCCGTCCAGACACGTTGGTGACAGACGCACCGTCGCCAACCCCGCCGATGGTCGGGTGGGCGATGAACCGATGCCGAAAAGTAGCTGTCCAGACAGAAGCGTCTGGATCAGCTAAACATGCGATTTGTCGGCCGCGCGCGGGATATTTTTACAAAAGAGGAAAATTGCCGCAGGCGACGGAGCGAGACGCTGCTTATACTGACCACCCATCACAACCTGGAGCCATACCCGTGAATAAAGCCGAGTTGATTGAAGCGATCGCAGCCTCCGCTGATGTACCGAAGAGCACCGCCATCCGTGTATTGGACGCCTTCACCGAAAGCGTAACCAATACCCTGCAGAACGGTGACAGCGTGACACTGGTCGGTTTCGGCACCTTTGCCGTCAAGGAGCGCGCCGCTCGTGACGGTCGCAACCCTCAGACTGGCGCGACGATCAAGATCTCCGCGGCCAAGCTGCCAGGCTTCAAGCCAGGCAAGTCGCTGAAAGATGCGGTGAACTAAGCCAGCATCCGAATACCGGGCCGCTGACGTCCTTCGCGGACGCAGCGCCTGCTTCAACCCTGCCCAACCTGCTCATTCCCCGCACCGATTCCGACCCCCACGGCCTGATGCCCGCGCGACGCGAACGCGACAAGGCGGTCCGGATGATCACATCACCCTCGATAACACGATAGCAACGCCAGCCGCGCGAGACCGCCCTGCCCGGCAGAAAATGTGGCGAGCCAGCGGGCACGATCTGAGCCGCGCCGCTTGTGCTGCCGAGTGGGAGTTACTTGTCGCGGTCCACGGCAAAGCCAGCCCAGGCCTGACGTGACGGCATGATCTCCAGCCGGTTGATGTTGATATGCGCAGGAAGCGTAGCCACGTAGAAGATCTGCTCGGCGATATCCTCAGCCGTCAGCGGTGTGGTAGTGCCGTAAAGCGCATCGGAAGCCGCCTGGTTGCCCTTGGTCCGGACCAGCGTGAACTCGGTTTCAGCCATGCCTGGAGCGATGTCGGTGACCCGCACGCCCGTAGCGATCAGGTCGCAGCGCAGGTTGTAGCTGAACTGCTGGACGAACGCCTTGCTGGCGCCATACACATGACTACCCGGATACGGCCATTGGCCGGCCACCGAACCGATATTGACGATGCTGGCGCCCTTGCCGGTCTCGATCAGTGTCGGCAGAAGCGCATGGGTGACGTTGACCAGCCCGGTGATATTGGTATCGATCATGGTGTGCCAGTCATTCAGATCAGTTTTCTGCGACGGCTCCGGAGCCAGAGCGAGGCCCGCGTTGTTGACCAGGCAGGTCACTGCGCGGAAGGCTTCCGGCAGCTTGGCGACGACTTCCTTGACCGCCTCGTTCTTGCGCACGTCCAGCGTGGCGACATGTACCGGGACCTTGCCGACCAGCTCCTCCTTCAAGGCGTCCAGGCGTTCGGCGCGGCGACCGGTGAGCACCAGCGACCAGCCCGCTTCAGCAAATCGACGGGCGGTGGCGCGACCAAATCCAGAGGTGGCACCGGTGATGAAAACGACCTTACTGTTCATGCTTTTCCTCTTTCGATTAGCGACGCTTGTAGAAGCGCGCAATGGTATCGGTGGCTTATGGTCCGTTGGTCGACTGAAAATTTCGAGTAGTTTCTCCGCCTCGTTAGGCCAACGCATGTACGGATTGATCAAACGAAGCCGCCGCTTATTTCAAATTAATACAAAGCAGAACGCTGGCGGTACGGCCCGCCTGGAGCGTTTTATCAGGCTTTCAGCCACACCGAACAGCGGCTTAATCCCCCGTTCAACCGCTATAGACTGAAAGGCGGATTTCAGGGCGTAAGCGTGGCGGTTAAAAGCCGATCTCCAGCCATCAAAGGAATCTGAACATGCTCACAACAAAAACACTTCTAGCAGGCGCTATCGCGGTACTGGTAGCGAATCAGGCTTCTGCCCTCAACGAATCCACGCAGGACCAGACGGGCACCGATAATTACGCCGATGTGGTGCAGCAGAACGGAACAGATAACCTCAGCAGCCAGTTGCAAGATGGCGACGCAAATGTCGTATATACCCTGCAGAACGGATCGGAATTAACCGCCACGAGTGAGCAGCGCGGGACGGGTAATTTCACTACCATCGAACAGGAAGGCAGAACCAGCCAGGCGGATGTGTCGCAGGACGGTAGCTACAACCTCGCCACTGTCTACCAAGCCGCCTATGGGGAGGTCGGCCACACGGCGACCATTTCGCAAATCGGCACTGACAATCTGGCCTATATCGAGCAGATCGATGGAGCAGCCAATAGCGCAACGATCGACCAGGATGGGCTGCGGAACGTGGTTGACGTATCGCAGCAGCTAACCGCCAACCATCTCGGCGCCACACAAGTTGGCGAAGACAATACGCTACTGGTCGAGCAGCTTGGAAATAGCTCGGCCTATACAAGCCAGACCGGAACCGCCAACGCCATCGACTTGCAGCAGGATGGCGGATTCTCCGGTGCATCTGCCACCATCAGCCAAAACGGCACGGGCAACCAGGCCACGCTCACCCAGCAATCCAGTCAGTACAGCGCAGGTGACGTGCAACTGACTCAGATCGGTACGAGCAACGTTGCCAATGTGGTTGAGAACAGCGGTTTCGGAAGCTTCACCTTCACCCAGGACGGCACAGGGAACGAACTGACCGCACAGCATGGCGGCCGCTCGACGACGGTGGTAGGCACTTCGACCGGTGACTATAACCGGGTCGACATTCAACAGGGCTTCGACGGCAGCAGCCTGCTTATCGACCAGAACGGTACACGCAACGAAATCGATGTTGACCAGACGGGCTACTACGGTAGCGGCGACATTCAACAGACCGGCACGGAGAATTACGCGTCGCTGGTTCAGATCGGAACCTCTGCCAGCGTGACGCAAGAGAGTGCTGTCATCATGCAGACCGGTAACGGCAATTCGGCGTTCGTAACCCAGGGGCAGTAGCGCCTCAAATACACAGGTTATCCGGCAGGCCCGTCGATGCGGGCTTGCCGCGACAAGCTCCAGCCCCCCTGAATCCCCTTCCTCCAGAGCTGAAGAAGAACGGCTTGCGCGACGACGGCCGTCACGCAGCACTGGCGTATTCCAGCGCCCTTAAGTCAAGCGGATACCCCGTGGAAAGCATCTCCGTGTTGCGGACCCTGCCATCTGCGCAGTCCCGGCGGCCAGCATAGCTATAGTTGTCTTCAGAGCCCTGATCGGATCTTGCACCGCTGAATCCATCGCAACGGCGCGGAGTAGTCCTTTTTTCGCAAAGGAGGACGAATAAATGTTTTGTGCATTTATGCAGATCGAGTATGCGGCAACCCGCATTGTCTTGAACAAATTTGCACTCTAGGATCAGGTAAAGCTTGATCGATCCGACGTCCCCGACAACAACAATCGCCAAGGGCCTACTATGAACCAGTCAAGTGCCATCCCCACAGTCAAACTCCTGATCGGCGGCGAGCTCGTCGAGTCGTCTACCAGCGAGTGGCGAGACATCGTCAATCCGGCTACGCAGGAAGTGCTCGCTCGCGTGCCCTTCGCCACCGATGCGGAAATGAACGCTGCGGTCGCCGCCGCCAAAGAAGCATTCAAGACCTGGCGCAAGACACCCATCGGCGCGCGCTCGCGGATTTTCCTCAAGTATCAGCAGCTGATCCGCGAAAACATGAAGGAGCTGGCCGCTATCCTCACCGCCGAGCAGGGCAAAACCTTGCCGGATGCCGAGGGTGACGTCTTTCGCGGACTGGAAGTGGTCGAACACGCAGCGGGCATCGGTAACCTGCAGCTAGGTGAGCTGGCCAACAATGTCGCCACTGGCGTCGACACCTACACCCTGCTGCAGCCGCTCGGCGTCTGCGCCGGCATCACCCCGTTCAATTTCCCGGCGATGATCCCGCTATGGATGTTTCCGATGGCCATCGCCACTGGCAATACCTTCGTCCTCAAGCCGTCCGAGCAGGATCCGATGGTCACCATGCGCCTGGCTGAGCTAGCCATGGAAGCTGGCGTACCGCCGGGCGTGCTCAACGTCATCCATGGTGGCGCCGACGCAGTGAACCTGATCTGCGATCACCCGGATATCAAGGCCGTCTCCTTCGTTGGGTCGACCAAGGTCGGCACCCATGTCTACAACCGTGCGAGTCAGGCCGGCAAGCGCGTTCAGTGCATGATGGGCGCCAAGAACCACGGCATCATCCTGCCCGACGCGCACAAGGAGCAGACCCTCAACAACCTGACCGGTGCTGCATTCGGTGCGGCCGGTCAACGCTGCATGGCGTTGTCGGTGCTGATCCTAGTGGGAGAGGCGCAGAGCTGGCTGCCGGATCTGATCGCCAAAGCCAAGACATTGAAGATCAACGCAGGCGCCGAGAGCGGCACCGATGTCGGCCCGGTGGTGTCCTGCGCAGCGCTGGATCGTATCAGTTCGCTGATCGAGCGCGGCGTCGCCGAAGGTGCAGAGCTGGCGCTGGACGGTCGCAACCCGCAGGTAGCTGGTTACGACAAAGGCAACTTCGTTGGACCGACCATTTTCTCCGGCGTGACGCCCGAAATGAGCATTTACCGCGAGGAAATCTTCGGCCCGGTGCTCTGCGTGATGCAGGTCGACACCCTCGACCAGGCCATCGAGCTGATCAACGCCAACCCCAACGGCAACGGCACCGCCCTCTTCACCCGCTCCGGGGCTGCGGCCCGTCATTTCCAGGAAGAGATCGACGTCGGTCAGGTCGGCATCAACGTGCCGATTCCGGTGCCGGTGCCCATGTTCTCCTTCACTGGCTCGCGCGCTTCCAAGCTGGGCGACCTCGGCCCGTATGGCAAGCAGGTGGTGCAGTTCTACACTCAGACCAAGACGGTCACCCAGCGCTGGTTCGACGAGAACGAAGTCGGCGGGCCGGTGAACACCACCATCAACCTGAAGTAACCGCGACAGGCGCCGTGCCTGTCGGTCACGGCGCCGTCCAATCGCCATCAATAAGAAGAAGGAAACGGCCATGCATATCGGTTTTCTCGGACTCGGCAACATGGGCGGGCCCATGGCCCACAACCTGCTAAAAGCCGGTCATCAGATCAGCGTCTATGATCTTTCCGCCACTGCGGTCTCCGGGCTGGTGGCTGCCGGCGCTAAGGAAGCCACTTCTCCCTCCGCCGTTGCCCAGGCGGGAGTCGAGGCGATCATCACCATGCTGCCGGCGGCCGCACATGTAAAACAGGTCTATCTCGGCGAGGACGGCCTGCTGGCTCACGTGCCGGCCGGTGTGCTGCTGATCGACTGCTCGACCATCGATCCCATGAGCGCGCGCGAAGTTGCCGCCGCCGCGGAAAATAACGGCAACCCGATGCTCGACGCCCCCGTCTCCGGCGGCACGGTCGGCGCGGCGGCCGGCACCCTGACGTTCATGGTCGGTGGCAGCGACGCGGACTTTCAAACGGCTCGGCCGATCCTCGCGAACATGGGGAAGAACATCGTCCACTGCGGTGGCAGCGGTAACGGTCAAGTAGCCAAGGTCGCCAACAACATGTTGCTGGGCATCTCCATGATCGGCGCGGCCGAAGCCATGTCACTGGGCGTCGCGCTGGGGATGGATGCCAAGGTGTTAGCCGACGTAATCAACTCATCCAGCGGTCGTTGCTGGAGCTCTGAGGTCTACAACCCCATCCCCGGCGTGGTGGAAAACAGCCCAGCCTCACGCGGCTACAGTGGCGGTTTCGGCACCGACCTCATGCTGAAAGATCTCGGACTTGCCAGTGAAGCAGCCAAACAGGTACGCCAGCCGGTTATCCTCGGGGGTCTCGCGCAGCAGTTGTACCAAGCCTTCAGCATGCAGGGACACGGTGCACTGGACTTCTCCGCGATCATCAAACTCTACCGTCAGGAGAACTGAGCATGACCCAGGCAGAAGCGCCGGTACTGATCGAGGTTCGCAATCGCGTCGGCTACCTCACCCTCAACCGCCCGGCTGGGCTGAACGCCGTAACGCTGCCGATGGTACAAAGCCTTCATCGCCAACTGCAGGATTGGGCGGATGACCCGGACGTAGTCGCCGTGGTGTTGCGCGCCGCCGGTGAGAAAGCCTTCTGCGCTGGCGGAGACATCCGCTCGCTGTACGACAGCTACCAGAACGGTGAAAGCCTGCACCGCGTCTTCTTCGAAGAAGAATATGCCCTCGACCAATACATCCACGCCTACAGCAAACCGCTGCTGGCCTTGATGACGGGCTTTGTGCTTGGTGGCGGTATGGGGCTGGTCCAGGGCGCTTCGCTGCGAGTGATTTCCGAACGCACGCGGATGGGCATGCCGGAAGTTGGCATTGGTTATTTCCCGGATGTCGGGGGTAGTTATTTCCTGCCCCGACTGCCGGGCAACCTTGGCATCTACATGGGCGTGACCGGTAATCACGTCGGCTCGGCCGACGCGCTCTACGCCGGACTCGCCGATTACTGCGTGCCCCATGAGCGCTTCGTCGAGCTGGAACAGCGGTTGGACGAGCAGAACTGGAGCGCACCGGCCAGCGAAGCGCTCAACACCCTGCTCGCCTCCATGGGCAGCAGGGAACTCCCGGACGCACCCTTCAAGACGCTGTTTCCGACCATCGAAAAGCATTTCGGCCATGAAAGCATCGCTGCCATCCGCGACTCTCTGGCCAGTGAAAGTCGCCCGGAGTATCGCGACTGGGTGGCCGAAACTCTTAAGGTCATCGATAGCCGTTCGCCGCTGGCGATAAGCGTCACTCTGGAAATGCTCCGTCGCGGGCGCGAGCTGCCCCTGGCCGAGTGCTTTCGCATGGAGCTGCACCTGGACCGGCAGTGGTTCGACCAGGGCGACATCATTGAGGGCGTCCGTGCGCTGATTGTCGACAAAGACAAGAATCCGCGCTGGAACCCACCTACGCTGGATGAAGTGACGCCGCAACGCGTTGCCGATTTCTTCGCTGGCGTCTGAGAGGGTCGAACCATGCAAGACATCGAACTGAGTGAAGAACAGCGGATGATCCGCGACATGGCGCGCGACTTCGCCCGCGCCGAGATCGCACCGAAGGCTCAGGCCTGGGAGCAGGCCGGCTGGATCGGCGACGACACCGTGACCCAACTGGGCGAGCTTGGCCTACTCGGCATGATCGTTCCCGAACAATGGGGCGGCACCTATATCGACTACGTCGCTTACGCGCTGGCGGTCGAAGAAATTTCTGCCGGCGACGGCGCCATCGGCGCGTTGATGAGTATTCACAGCTCGGTCGGCTGCGGTCCTATCCTCAAATACGGCACGCCGGAGCAGCAGGACGAATGGCTGCCCGATCTGGCTGCGGGCCGCGCCATCGGCTGCTTTGCATTGACCGAGCCCCAGGCCGGCTCCGAAGCCCACAATCTTCGCACCCGCGCCGTGCTGGAAAACGGCGCGTGGGTGATCAACGGTGCCAAGCAATTCGTTAGCAACGGCAAACGCGCCAAGATCGCCATTGTGTTTGCAGTGACCGATCCCGACTTGGGCAAGAAAGGCCTGTCGGCGTTTCTTGTGCCCACCGACAACCCTGGTTTCGTCGTCGATCGCATGGAAAGCAAAATGGGCATCCGCGCGTCGGATACGTGCGGTGTCACGCTGCGCGATTGCCGCATTCCAGAAGCCAACCTGCTTGGCCCGCGTGGCAAGGGTCTGGCAATCGCCCTGTCCAACCTCGAAGGCGGACGCATCGGCATCGGCGCCCAGGCTTTGGGCATTGCCCGCGCGGCATTCGAAGCGGCACTTGGCTACGCCCGCGAGCGTATCCAGTTCGACAAGCCAATCATCGAGCACCAGAGCGTAGCCAACATGCTGGCCGACATGCACACGCGGCTCAACGCCGCTCGCCTGCTGATCCTGCACGCCGCCCGCCTGCGCAGCGCCAACCTGCCATGCCTGTCGGAAGCCTCCCAGGCCAAGCTGTTCGCCTCGGAAGTGGCCGAGTATGTCTGTTCGAAGGCCATGCAGATCCACGGCGGCTATGGCTATCTTGAAGATTACCCGGTCGAACGCTACTACCGCGACGCGCGCATTACGCAGATTTACGAGGGATCGAGTGAAATTCAGAGGTTGTTAATTGCGCGAGAGTTGAACAATTACGGGTTGTGATCAACTCTCCTGTGGCAGGAAATAAGGGCACGCCTAGGTTTGCTACCGATCAGGAAGCCGTGCGGTACGGGATCGCCAGCAAGCTGGCTCCTACACTTCATCGAGTTGCGATCGATGGTCTACGGCCCTGATCGATTTCGGTATCCTCACCCTTGTAGGAACCAGCCTGCTGGCGATCAAGGCGCGGCACCAGACAGTAAGACGAAACACCTCGAAGCAGTATTCCGAGCGGCAGATGACGGCAAGCGCGACCGCCATCCAGACAACAATAAGAAGGATACGAAGATGCTCAAAGGTACGATGCAGCAGACTCCGCTGATGATCAGCGGCATCCTAACCCACGCAGCCACGGCCCATGGCGACCGGGAAATCGTTTCACGGCTAGTGGACGAACCCATGTGGCGTTACGACTACGCAGGCCTGGCGAGACGCACCGGCCAAGCCGCGTCGATGCTGCGCAGCCTCGGTGTGCAGCCCGGCGACCTGGTTTCGTCCATGGCCTGGAACACCCATCGTCATTTCGAGCTGTTCTTCGCCGTTCCCGGCATTGGCGCCGTCTTGCACACCGCCAATCCACGTCTTTCCGACGAGCAAATCATTTACACGCTGAACCACGCAGGTAGCGGTGTGCTGCTGTTCGATCGCAACTTTCTCGCCGTGGTCGAGCGCGTACGACCACGGCTGGAACACATCCACACGTTCATCATGCTCTCCGACGCGCAACGCACCGAGCCCGGCGAAGTGGGTGCGCTCAGCTATGAAACGCTTATAGCCGAACAGGAACCGATCACCGACTGGCCACAGTTCGATGAAAACGCGGGTGCGATGCTGTGCTATACCTCCGGCACCACCGGCAACCCGAAAGGCGTGGTGTATAGCCATCGCTCCGTGGTCCTGCATGCCATGGCGGCGGGCCTCACCGGCGCCTTCGGCTTCTCCGCGTTCGACTGCATCATGCCCTGCTCTTCGCTCTACCATGCCACCGCCTGGGGTGTACCGTTCACCGCTGCGATCAACGGCTGCAAGTTCGTGTTGCCCTGCGACAAGATGGACGGCGCCAGCCTGCAGGAGCTGATTCAGACCGAAGGCGTCACCTTCTCCGGTGGCGTACCGACAATCTGGACCATGTACCTCAACTACCTGGAGCGCACCGGTGAGAACACCGGCAAGCTCAAGTGTCTGGTCATCGCCGGATCGGCCGTACCCAGGGCGCTTGCCGAGAAGTTCGAGACCCGCTATGGCGTCAGCGTCCGCCAGCTCTGGGGCATGACCGAGACCAGCCCGCTCGGCGTGGTCGCCACTCCGACGCCCAAGCTCACAGCCATGGGAGAGGCAGCCACCAACGAAGCGATCTGGACCCGCCAGGGGCGCCTGCAATTCGGCATCGAGCTGAAGATCATCGACGAAGCGGGCAACGAACTGCCTCACGACGGAACCAGCTCTGGGGCACTACTGGTTCGCGGCCCCTGGACCATCGAGCGCTACTTCCGCACCGAGACCAGTGCGTTGAACGAAGACGGCTGGTTCGACACCGGTGACATTGCGACTTTGGATCCCAACGGTTACATGCGTATCACCGATCGCAGCAAGGACGTGATCAAATCCGGCGGTGAATGGATTAGCTCCATCGACATCGAAAACATCGCCGTGGGCTGCCCTGGTGTGCGCATCGCCGCGGTAGTCGGCGTGGTGCATCCCAAGTGGGAAGAGCGTCCAGTATTGATCATCGAGCCCCATGACGATGCCGATATCTGCGCCGAGGCGGTGCTCAGCTACCTTGAGCCACAGATCGTCAAATGGTGGATGCCCGATGCGGTGATCATCGACACGGTACCGCTCACTGCCACAGGCAAGATCGACAAGAAAACGCTGCGCGATCGCTACCGTTCACACCTGATGGACACGACGGCGGCTGCGGCGAGCGTGTAGTTTTTTTAGGCGACTGGCCTGATGGATTTCGCGGCGCGCGTCATTCTGCAAATCCGCTGGCCGACGCATTCGCAGGTTGGGCTGAGCCCGCGAAAGCCCATCGCAGCCAGAGGCGAACGACAAGTGCCGACAGACCCGCTGGCTATCGCGCTGCGCAACACGCCCCCTGAAGCAGCAGCCGAATGGCCTCGCGCCCGAAGGACTGGGACGAATTAGCGAACCCGTCGATGCATCCACAGATCACCTCGCCTGGAGTCCGCCATGCCCCCGCAAAATACCCAATCTCGCCAAGGACCGCTGCTTGGCTTGCGTGTGCTGGAGTTCGCTAGCATCGGTCCTGGCCCTCACTGCGCGATGCTATTGGCCGATATGGGCGCAGAGGTGCTGCGCATCGAGCGTGAAGGGGGTAATGGCTGGCCGAATCCTGTGGTTGATCGCGGACGCAAGCGGCTGACCCTGGACATCCGCACGCAGGCCGGGCGCGAGCGCTGCCTGGCGCTGGCCGAGAACGCGGACGTATTGATCGAAGGCTTTCGCCCCGGCGTGATGGAGCGCCTGGGGCTCGGCCCCGAGCAAGTTCACGCGTGCAATCCACGGTTGGTTTATGGGCGCATGACCGGTTGGGGCCAGACCGGCCCACTCGCAAACAGTGCCGGACACGACATCAACTACCTGGCGATCACCGGCGCGCTAGCAGCGATCGGCGGACGGGAGGGCCCGGCGATCCCACCGCTCAATCTAGTCGGCGACTTCGGCGGCGGCTCGCTGTATCTGGCGTTCGGCATCATGGCTGCGCTGTGGGAGCGGGAACGATCAGGTCAGGGGCAAGTGATCGACGCCGCCATCGTCGATGGCGTGTCCTCGATGATGACTTTCTTCGCCGGGCTGCTGCCCAGCGGAGCCATTTCCCTTGAGCGCGACCGTAACCTGCTGTCCGGTGCTGCTCCTCATTACCGCTGCTACACCTGTGCCGATGGCCGCGATATCTCCATTGGGCCGCTGGAGCCGCAATTTCTCGCCGAACTGATGCAGCGCATCGATGCGCCGAAATCCTTGCGTGATGGCTGCAACGACCCGGCACAATGGCTGGATCAGAGTGAGCGGCTCGCCGCGCTGTTCGCTTGTCGTACCCAGAACGAATGGTGCGCTCTGCTCGAAGGCACCGATGCCTGCTTCGCCCCGGTGCTTACCCTGGAGGAAGCCGCGCAGCATCCGCATATGCTGGAACGCGGTGTTTATCGTGATCTCAACGGCGTCCTGCACGCCGCACCGGCCCCGCGCTTCTCGCGGACACCTGGAGCGATCAAAGACTCGGTCAAAGATGCGACAGGCTGGGACTGATGGCTCTCATTGCGGTGGGCTGAAGCCCACCCTACATAAGCGGAGCAACGATGCGATCCGGTACACCGATCCCCGCGTCGACTCCCCGTACCCGTAGGGTGGGCTTCAGCCCACCAGACCACGTCCACCTAACGTGGCGGCTACACCCGCCCTACATAAAGAGTTGCCTGTCGTCCGTGGGCCCATGCAGAAACACCGTAGGGTGGGCTTCAGCCCACCGGACAACGTCCACTTAACGCGGGAGTTACGTCCACCCTGCATAAAGGTCGCCTGTCGTCCGTGGGCCTATGCAGAAACACCCTAGGGTGGGCTTCAGCCCACCAGACCACGTCCACCCAGCGCAGTGTGCTAAAGCCCGCTCCACATGACGATGCCGGTCGCCGGTCGGATCTTAATCGCCGCGGAGGGCGGGCTAAATACCGAGTAGAAATCTACTCGCCCAAGTTGCGAGCAATCACCAATCGCTGGATGTCGCTGGTGCCTTCGTAGATCTGGCACACCCGCACGTCGCGGTAGATACGCTCTACCGGGAAGTCTTTAAGGTACCCATAGCCACCCAGCGTCTGAATCGCTGCCGAGCAGACCTTCTCTGCCATTTCTGAAGCGAATAGCTTGGCCATCGACGCTTCGACCAACGCCGGCTGACCGGCTTCGCGCAACGCGGCGGCGTGCAACACCATCTGCCGAGCGACCGCAATTTGAGTCGCCATGTCAGCCAACCGAAATGCGACGGCCTGGTGCTCGCTGATCGCCTTACCAAACGCCTCACGCTCACGAGCGTAATCGCGTGCCGCTTCGAACGCCGCGCGCGCCATACCAACGGCCTGAGCGGCAATGCCAATGCGGCCGCCTTCGAGGTTCGCCAGGGCGATACGGTAACCTTCGCCCTCCTCGCCCAAGCGCTGGGACTCATGCACGCGCATATCTTCGAACGCCAGCTGGCAGGTGTCCGAGGCGTGCTGACCGAGCTTGTCCTCGACGCGCACCACCTGGTAGCCGGGCGTATCGGTCGGCACGATGAAGGCGCTGATGCCGCGCTTACCGGCATCGGGATCGGTGACGGCAAACACGATCACAGTGCCGGCATGCTGACCCGATGTGATGAATTGCTTGGCGCCGTTGAGCACGTAACCATCGCCGTCACGCCGGGCGCGGGTGCGCAGGCTGCTGGCGTCGGACCCCGCATGGGGCTCGGTCAGGGCGAAGGCGCCGATCTGCGCGCCGCTGGCCAATGGCGTCAGGTAGCGCTTCTTCTGCTCGTCGTTACCGAACCGCAGAATCGGCACGCAACCTACCGAGTTGTGCACGCTCATGATGGTTGAGCAAGCGCCGTCGCCCGCGGCAAGTTCTTCCAGCGCCAGGGCATAGGCAATGTAGCCGGTGTCGCTGCCGCCCCATTGCTCCGGGCAAAGCATGCCGAAGAAGCCGAGCTCGGCCATCTCGCCTATCGCCTCGGCCGGGTAGCGGTGCTCACGGTCCCAGTCGGCGGCGAACGGCTTCAGTCGTTCCTGGGCGAACTGCCGGGCCATGTCACGGATGCTGGTGTGGTCGTCACTGAGCAACATGAGCAATCCTCAATCGAGCAGTTCGATGGCCATAGCAGTCGCTTCGCCGCCGCCAATGCAGATAGCCGCGACGCCTTTGCGCAAGCCGCGATCGCGCAACGCGGCGATCAACGTGACCAGAATCCGCGCGCCTGACGCGCCAATCGGATGGCCCAGGGCGCAGGCACCGCCGTTGACGTTGACCTTGGCGTGATCCAGGCCGAGCTCACGCATGGTGACCATGCTGACCACGGCAAAGGCTTCGTTGATCTCGAACAGATCCACCTCGTCGAGGCGCCAGCCGGTGCGCTCCAGTAGTTTGTGGATGGCGCCAATGGGCGCGGTCGGGAACAGATTCGGTGCGTCCGTGAACACGGCATGTCCGTGAATAATCGCCAGAGGTTTCAAGCCAAGCTGTTCGGCCTGGGAGCGACGCGTCAGCACCAGCGCGGCGGCGCCATCGGAAATGGAACTGGAATTAGCGGCGGTAACGGTGCCGCCCTCGCGGAACGCCGGCTTGAGGGACGGAATCTTCTCCGGCATCGCCTTGGGCGGCTGCTCGTCGTCGCGAATGGTGCGCTGCTCGCGTCCCTGTGTGACCTCGAGGGGGGCGATCTCGCTGGCGAAGCGGCCGCTGGTAATAGCGTCGCGAGCGCGCTGCAGCGACGTGAGCGCGTAGGCGTCCTGCTCTTCGCGGCTGAAGCCATGGTTCTGCGCGCAGTCTTCGGCGAAGGTGCCCATCAGCCGACCCTTATCGTAGGCATCTTCGAGACCATCCAGGAACATGTGGTCGAGCACCTTGCCGTGCCCCATGCGATACCCGCTACGGGCTTTTTCCAGCAGGTAAGGCGCATTGGACATGCTCTCCATACCGCCTGCGACGACCACGTCAACACTGCCGGCACGCAACGCATCATGCGCCATGATGGCGGCCTGCATGCCAGAGCCGCACATCTTGTTCAGCGTGGTGCTCGCGGTGGCCTTCCCAAGTCCCGCTCCGAGTGCCGCCTGCCGTGCGGGCGCCTGGCCGAGCCCTGCCGGCAGCACGCAACCCATCAGCACTTCCTGCACCTGGTCGGCAGCGATGCCGCTGCGCTCCACTGCCGCGCGAATCGCAGCCGCGCCAAGCTCCGGCGCGCTGACGCTTTTAAGATCGCCTTGAAAGCCGCCCATGGGTGTACGGGCGCAGCCTAGAATCACGATTGGGTCGTTGTTCATTATCTATCTCCCGATTATTTCGCAGCCATGCGCAGCGCGCCGTCGAGGCGGATCACTTCGCCATTAAGCATGTCGTTCTCGATGATGTGGCGCACCAGGGCTGCGTATTCATTGGCGCGACCCAGACGTGGCGGAAACGGCACGCCGGCGGCCAGGGAATCGCGTACCTCCTGGGTCATGCCGGCCATCATCGGCGTCTCGAACACGCCTGGGGCGATGGTCATCACGCGGATGCCGTGACGCGCAAGCTCGCGAGCCGCCGGTAGCGTCATGGCCACAACGCCGCCCTTGGAGGCGGCATAGGCGGCCTGGCCGATCTGGCCGTCGTAGGCGGCGATGGATGCAGTATTGATGATCACGCCGCGATTGCCCTGCTCGTCCGGCTTGCCCCTGGCAATGGCTTCTGCTGCCAGGCGCAGCATATTGAAGCTGCCGATCAGGTTGAGGCCGATGACCTTGCTGAAACTTTGCAGACCATGCGGGCCCTGGCGGCCCAGAACCTTTTCGCCGCTGGCGACGCCGGCGCAATTGACCAGCCCGTGCAGACCGCCGAAGTGTTCAAGCGCTGCATCGATCGCCGCTTGCGCCGCAGTCTCGTCACAAACATCGGTGACCACACCGAGGGCGCTCGCGCCCAGCGCTTCGCTGCGCTCGTCCAGCAAGTCGGCATTGATGTCCGCCAGCACCACCTTGGCGCCAGCGGCGACCAGCGCATCTGCGGCTGCCGCCCCCAGGCCGGATGCGCCGCCGGTGATCAGAAAAACCTTGTTTTGAATATCCACAGCACGACCTCGCAAAGATGATAGGGATCGCTGCAGACCAGCTGCCGGATCCTGCTGGCTACATCTTCATCAGACCGATCAGCACGAACAATGGTCGTTGCATGCAATCGCGGTGACTGTTTTGGCCAAACCGTTTCGTCTGCTCCACACCTTCACGACCGCCAGCAAATACCTGGCCCTTGCCCGGTTGGGGGTGAACAAGCCCACGCCAGCCACCGGTTCGCGAGCAAGCTCGCTCCTACGAAAAGCAAGACATGCCATGAGCGGGTTGCTGTGCCCGTAGGGTCCAGAGGATGCGGGCAATCCTTGCTCAGCGCGGCGGCTTTAATCGGCGCGCAAAATCAACCCGCGGTACTGGCCCGGATTGGTCCCGGTCCATTTGCGGAACGCTTTGTAGAACGAGCTGACATCGGCGAAGCCCAGTCGCTCGGCGATCTCGACGTAGGTGATCCCGGCGTCGGACAACCACAAGGTTGCCATTTCCTGGCGCACCAGATCCTTGATGGCCTGGTACGGCAAGCCCGCTTCGGCAAGCCTTCGCCGAAGCGTCGATGGCGACATGCATAGCTCCTTTGCAAGCCTTTCACTGGTCGGCCACTGTTCTGCCGGCAGCCTACGCAGCTGTGCCTTGATACGACTGGCGAGGCTGGTGTTATCCCGGTATTTGACCAGAATGTTCGCCGGCGCCTGGGCCAGAAAGCCGTGCAACTCCTGTTCGTTGCGGCGCACCGGCAATGCGAGCACCTCGGCGGCGAAGATGATTCGTGTGCTGGACCGGGCAAAGCGCAGATTGTCGGAGAACATCACGCGGTAATCATCAGTAAAAGCCGGCTCGGCGCAGCGCAGCTCGACGGCCAGTAGAGGGATGCGTCGCCCCACCAACCAACAAGCCAGGCCATGCACAAGCATCCAGAAAGTGAAATAACCAAAGGCGCGTAGAGGTGGCGATTGCGACTCAACCAACCTGATCTCGGCCAGGCTCTGGCTGCGATGCAGCTCGCCGCGAAAACGCTCGAAGGTCAATCCGAAGAAATCCAGCGCCACTTGCATAGCCCTGTCGAGCGTCGGTTGGGCCATCGCCGCGCGGCAAACGAAGGCAAAGCTGCCGGTACGCATCCGTCGTGGATCCATGCCGAAGAACTCATCATCGAAATGCCGCGCCAGCCGCCGCCAGAGCTTGCTGTACTGGACCACGTCAATCCGCGCCTCCGGATTGCCAAGATCGATTGGCAAGAGGCCTAACTTGTCCAACAGAGCTTCGGCAGGCAGCGTTGGCGCGGTGAATGCCAACAGTGCTTCATGCACCAGCTGAACCGAAATGGTGCCTTTGTCCTCACGGTTCATGCGCGACCCATCATCTGGTCCTGGCTCTTGGCGGCAACTTCACGGAGAAAATCCCAGCAGACGCGCATGCGTGCGAGGTCCTTGTTTTCCACCGGCATCAGCATCCAGAAGGTGCGGGTGAATTCGATTTCATCGACCAGCACTTCCTTGAGCAACGGCTCCTTGCGTGCCGAGAAGGCCGGCAGAATCGCCAGGCCTGCACCGGCCGCCACCGCCTCTTGCTGGGCAAGGATGCTGGTGCTACGCAACGAGTGCTGCCGGGGACGGACAATCTCGTCGAGGAAAAACAGCTCCTTGCTGTAGAGCAGGTCTTCGATATAACTGACGAAGATGTGCTGGCTCAGATCTTCACGGCAACGGATCGGCGGATGCTGCGCCAGATAGGCCTCCGAGGCATAGAGCCGTAACACGTAGTCGGTCAGTTTGGTGATCACATAAGGGCCACGCTCCGGTCGCTCCAGGGTGATGACGATGTCCGCCTCGTGCCTTGCCAGGCGCACCGAGCGCGGCACTGCCAGCAGGTCCACGCCGAGGTGCGGATAGTCACGGGTCAGATTGGCCACCTGCCCGGCCAGCATCACCGTGCCGTAGCCTTCGGTGGCGCCGATACGCACCTGTCCGGAAAGCTTGTCGGCGGTCAGGCTCGGTTGCTCGATGGAGGCAATGGCGCTTTCCATAGCTTCCGCCTGGGCTAACAACTCGCGGCCGGCTTCGGAGAGTCGGTAGCCCGCCTTGGCGCGGATGAACAGCTGCCGGTCCAAGGCTTTCTCCAGCGCCTGCACCCGCCGCGCAACGGTCGTGTGGTCCACGGCCAGGCGCCGCGCGGCGATCGTCAGCTTGCCCGCGCGTGACAGTTCGAGAAAGAAGCGCAAATTGTCCCAATCCACCACAAACTCCAGGTCCATCAGGGTTCAGCGAGCCGGTGAATGGCCCGACTGTGCAAAAAAACAGAATACCTCTGCATTTAGTCGCATGGGTTTAATATTTTTACGCTGCTAGGCTCGTTCATCGAAACTGTTTCGCCTCACGGCGTCCGCATCATTCCAACAAGAAGGAACCGACATGAGCCAGAAGATCCAGCTCGAAATGCGCGACCACACGGCACTGCTGACCATCGCTAATCCGCCGGCCAACACCTGGGACCGCGAGTCTCTGGCGGCACTGGAACAGATGATCGGCCAGCTCAATGACGATCCGCACGTGTATGCGCTGGTGATCACCGGCCAGGGGGAGAAATTTTTCTCTGCCGGAGCCGATCTCAAGCAGTTCGCCGATGGCGATAAGCAGGGTGCGCAGGAAGTCGCGGCGCTATTCGGTCGCGCTTTCGAAGCGCTGAGCCGTTTCCGCGGCGTGTCGATTGCCGCCATCAATGGTTATGCCATGGGCGGCGGGCTGGAATGCGCGCTGGCTTGCGATATCCGCATCGCAGAGGAGCAGGCGCAGATGGCACTGCCGGAAGCCAAGGTGGGCCTGCTGCCCTGCGCTGGCGGCACGCAGAATCTGCCGTGGCTGGTTGGTGAAGGCTGGGCCAAGCGAATGATCCTCTGCGGCGAGCGCATTACGGCGCAAAAGGCGGAGAAGATCGGTTTGGTCGAAGAGGTGGTAGGTCGTGGCGAATCGCTCGAAGTGGCCCTGCAACTGGCCGCGCTGGTGGACCAGCAGAGCCCCTCCTCGGTCAGCCGCTGCAAGCGCCTGGTTATGAATGCGCGACAAGCGCCTCAAGACGCCGGCTGGGCTGCCGAGCGCGAGTTGTTCGCTGAGCTGTTCGATACAGAGGATCAAAAAGAAGGCGTCAACGCCTTTCTGGAAAAGCGCAGCCCCACCTGGCGCAACGCCTGAAACGACCAGGCCCCGCGCAGGCGGGGCCTATGGCTTTGCGGATCGGAGCTGGAAAGACCTGAATGCTGCGTATCAGAAGCTAGAACTTCGCCCCGGCGGGTCTACCAATGTCCGCGTCAAATATTCGCTTGCATAAGTCCGCAGTATTCCCTGCTCGCGCGAGCTCGCTCTACAAAGCGGCACCCTACTCCGACGCTGTTGCCCTCCTAGGAGCCGGGGGACGCCCAGCTCCTTTCCGGCGATCCGTAGCCACGCGCTACCCCTCGATCGCGAGCAAGCTCGCTCCTACAGAAACAGCCCATAGCCATCTACTGCCCCCTACGCTCCTGGTGAGCTTCGACACTGCGACTTCGCCGCTCTCTGCCGCCTGTCCAAACTCGCGCTGAAGGGTGAACGGCTGCAGCTTCTTGCTTCTTGCTACCAGCCTCCCGCTACTCGCTACTCGCCTATTTGAAATTCCGCTTGATCAGCCGTTCCAGCCAGCCAACGATGCCGGCGCGAAACAGCAACACGCAGAGCACGAAGATCACCCCGAGAATTACATGCACCCACTCGCCCAACGGACCGTTGGATAGCGAGCTCTGCAGTGTCACCACCACGGTTGCCCCCACTATCGGCCCGAGAATGGTGCCGACACCGCCCAGCAGGGTCATCAGGATCACTTCGCCAGACATGTGCCAGTGCGCATCGGTCAACGAGGCGAGCTGGAATACCACGGTCTTGGTCGAGCCGGCCAAGCCGGTCAGCGCTGCGGAAATCACGAAGGCCAGCAGCTTATGCGCATCGACGTTGTAACCGAGCGATATCGCTCTCGGTTCGTTTTCGCGGATGGCCTTGAGTACCTGGCCGTACGGCGAATGAATGGTGCGCTGGATGATGGCAAACCCGAACACGAACACCGCCAGCACGAAGTAGTACAGGGCCATGTTGTTCTGCATGTCGAACAAGCCCAGCAGGTGCCCTCGCGGCACGCCCTGCATACCGTTTTCACCCCCGGTGAAAGGCGCCTGCACGAAGACGAAAAATGCCATCTGTGCCAATGCCAGGGTAATCATCGCGAAATAGATGCCCTGCCTGCGGATCGCCAGCAATCCAAAGATCAGGCCCAGCACCGTCGATGCCAACGTGCCGGCGAGAATGCCCAACTCAGTACTCAGGCCACTGTAGCTGCTGAGCATATAGCCGGTGATGTACCCGCCACAGGCGAAGAACGCCGCATGTCCGAATGACAGCAACCCCGCGTAGCCCAGCAGCAGGTTGAATGCGCAGGCGAACAGTGCGAAGCACAGCAGTTTCATCAGAAACACCGGGTAGACCATCATCGGCGCCACCAATGCCACCCCCAGCAGCACCGTGTAGAACACATACTGCCGGCGAAGCGCAGCACGACGGCGTTCGCGCTCGGCATTGGCCCGCATGATCATGGGAGACGCTTGAACGCTTTCTTGAGTCGACATGTTCATGCCTCCTTACCGAACAGGCCTGCGGGACGGACAAGCAGGACCAGTACCATGATCACGAAAATCACCGTATTCGCCGCCTCCGGATAGAACACCTTGGTTAAGCCCTCGATCAGTCCCATGGCCAGACCGGTGATGATTGCCCCCATGATCGAACCCATGCCGCCGATCACCACCACAGCGAACACGACGATGAGCAGATTCGAGCCCATGCCCGGGGTCACCGCGTAGATCGGCGCGGCGAGCACACCAGCGAAGGCGGCCAATGCCACACCGTACCCATAGGTCAGCGTAATCAGCAGCGGTACGTTGATGCCGAACGCCTGCATCAGTTTCGGATTTTCCGTGCCGGCGCGCAGGTAGGAACCCAGCCGCGTCCGCTCGATCATGTACCAGGTAGCGAAGCACACTGTCAGAGCGGCAACGATGACCCAGCCGCGGTAGGTTGGTAGGAACATGAAGCCCAAATTATGCCCACCCTTGAGCATCTCCGGCATCGGGTAGGACGAACCCGAGACACCGAACAACTTGACGAAGCTGCCCTCGACGATCAGCGCCAGGCCGAAGGTCAGTAGCAGACCGTAGAGGTGATCCTCACCCGCAATGCGCCGCAGCAGGCCGCGCTCGATCCCGATCCCCAGCAACCCGACCAGCAGCGGGGACAACAGCAGCGCCGCCCAGTAATTGATGCCCAGGTAATTCAGCCCGAGGAATGCTGCGAAGGCGCCGAGCATGTACTGCGCGCCGTGGGCGAAATTGATGATTCGCAGCAGGCCGAAAATAATCGCCAGACCAAGGCTCAGCAGCGCGTAGAACGACCCATTGATCAGGCCGAGCAACAACTGCCCGAACAGAACACTCAGGGGAACGCCGAAAACAAGAGTCATGATTCATACCCACGAAAGTCCGTGACACCCCGACCGCCAGCGGCCGGGGAATGGCTCGGGTCAGGCCGATCAGTTCTTGGTAACCAGCTTGCACTGACTCTCGGAAAGCGGGCGGAACGCCTCATCCCCAGGAATGGTGCTGACGACCTTGTAGAGGTCCCATTCTCCCTTGGACTCGGCCGGTGTTTTGACTTGTACCAGGTACATGTCATGTACCATGCGCCCGTCCTCGCGGATTGTGCCGTTCTTGGCGAACATATCGTTGACCGGCGTCTTGGCCATCTGCGCACGGACGGTTGCGGTGTCGTCGCTACCGGTTTCCTTCACGGCGTTCAGATAATGGGTGGCAGCCGAATAAATACCCGCGTGAACCATGGTCGGCATGCTGCCCATGCGTTCCTCGTAGCGCTTGGCCCAGGCGCGGGCTTCCTCGTTCATATCCCAATACCAGCCGGTGGTCAGCATCAGGCCTTGGGTAACTTCTAATCCCATGGCGTGAATGTCGTTCAGAAACACCACCATGCCGGCCAGGCGCTGCCCGGATTGAGTCACGCCGAACTCGCTGGCGGTCTTCAATGAGTTGACTGTATCGGCGCCAGCGTTGGCCAGCGCAACGACATCGGCACCGGAGCCCTGGGCCTGCAGGATGTAAGACGAGAAATCGCTGCTCGGGAAGGGATGGCGCACGGTGCCGACCACGCTACCGCCCTCGGCCTCGACCACCTTCGTGATATCCGCTTCCATCGCGTGACCGAAAGCGTAGTCGGCGGTGAGGATGAACCAGCTCTTGCCACCATCCTTGAGCACCGCATTGGCAGTGCCATTGGCCAGCGCGAAGGTGTCATAGGTCCAGTGAATATGGTTGGGTGAGCAGAACTCGTTGGTGATGCTGGAGGCCGCTGCGCCGGAGATCAGTGCCAGCTTGTCGCCCTGCTCGACCACCTTGCTTGCCGCCAGCACCACGGAGCTGGCAACCATGCCGGTCACCATGTCGACGTTACGCTCGTCGATCCACTGCCGCACGGTGTTGGCGCCAACGTCCGGTTTGTTCAAGTCATCGGCGCTGAAGGTCACGATCTTCTTGCCATCGACACTGCCACCGAAATCTTCGATCGCCATCTTCAACGCTTCGAGACCACCCGGGCCGGACAGGTCGCGGTAGGTGCCGGACATGTCAGCGAGATAACCGATGCGAATTTCGTCGTTACTGATTTCTGCCTGTGCGACACCGGCGATCATGCTGGAAACCAGAACGGCAGCTGCAGTTTTCTTGATGGTTTTCATATTCACCCACTGTGATTGTTTTTGTTGTTGTGTCCATTGTTGACGCACTCGCCGGCGTACACGGCGAACCGGCGGGTCTTCCTGACAAGAGGCATCAAACCCCCAGACAGCTATTCAAAAACTCCTTTTTCGAATCCAGTTCGGCAGCGCTGATTTCTTCGATGATCTGGCCGTGCTCCATCACGTAATGGCGGTCGGCCAAGGGGGCGGCAAAACGGAAGTTCTGCTCCACCAGAACGATGGTCAAACCACGTTTCTTCAGTTTGATCAGCACCTCGCCGAGCTTCTGCACGATCACCGGCGCCAGGCCCTCGGTGATTTCGTCGAGTAGAAGCAGATTGGCGCCGGTGCGCAGGATGCGCGCCATGGCCAGCATCTGCTGCTCGCCTCCGGACAACCGGGTGCCCTGGCTGAAACGACGCTCATAAAGATTGGGGAACATCTCGTAGAGTTCATCGAGCCCCATGCCGCCACTGCGCACGGTGGGCGGCAGCAGCAGATTTTCTTCAACGCTCAGGCTGGAAAAGATGCCGCGCTCTTCGGGACAATAACCGACACCAAGCCGGGGAATCTGGTGCGCCGGGATTCCAATGGTTTCGTTGCCGTTGATCACGATGGAGCCAGTGCGTCGACCGACCATGTTCATGATGGCGCGCAATGTGGTGCTGCGGCCGGAGCCATTGCGGCCCAGCAGCGTGACCAGCTCTCCCCGCCCAACCACGAGATCGACGCCGTGCAGGATATGGGACTCGCCATAGAACGCATGCAGGTCATCCAGCCGCAGCTGGTCACGATCGGCCAAGGGCGTCATGGATGAGCCTCCTCTGCGGTGGCTTCGCTGCCCATGTAGGCCTCGCGTACCTGCGGGTTGGCTGAGACTGTCTCGTAGTCGCCTTCGGCCAACACTGCACCACGCGCCAGAACGGTAATGCGGTCGCAGAGCCGGCTGACAACACTGAGGTTGTGTTCGACCATCAGTACCGTGCGGTCTACCGCTGCCCGTCGCACCAGCGCGACGACCATGTCGACGTCTTCGCCGCCCATACCCTGAGTGGGCTCGTCGAGCAGCAGTACAACCGGGTCAAGCGCCAAGGTGGTGGCCAGCTCAAGCGCACGCTTTCGGCCGTAGGGCAACTCGATGGCCAAGGTCTGGGCGAAGGTTTCGAGATCCACATCAGCCAGTAGCTGCATGGCACGCTCGTCCAGATCGCGCAGCGTTCTCTCGGATTTCCAGAAGTGGTACGAGTTGCCGAGCTTCTGTTGCAACGCCACGCGGACGTTTTCCAACACCGTCATGTGGCCGAACACCGCCGATATCTGGAACGAACGCACAAGGCCGAGACGAGCGATCTCGTTGGCCTTCATTGAGGTGATCGACTTGCCGCGATAGAGAATGTCGCCGCGAGTGGGTGTGAGGAATTTGGTGAGGAGATTGAAAACCGTGGTCTTACCGGCTCCGTTGGGGCCGATCAATGCATGGATGTGTCCCGCCTGTACGCGTAGATCAACGGAATCCACCGCCGTAAAGCCGCGGAATTCCTTGGTCAGGCCGCGCGTTTCCAGCACGAACTCTGGTGCCATGAGATGCCCTCTAACCCTGATTATTGTTGTTGGTTATGGCGCAGGTCGCTGGATGACCTTTACGTAAACGATAAAAACCGTTTACAGCCTGAGGCAAGCTACAAATTCAAACGTCCGATTGACTTCCGACCTACTGCTTTTCGCTGCGAGAAAAACGGGTCCCCATTGAAAGTAGCCTAAAAAAACCGGGCCACAATGGGCCCGAAAAAAGATCAACGAGGAGGTATTGCGGTGATGCGAAGCGCTGTTACCAGAGTGCCAGCGTATAGCTGAGGATCAGTCGGGTTTCATCGATATCACGACCGAAATTGGTACGTACGGTTGCGTTACGAACCTTCATGCCGACGTTCTTCAACGGACCGCTTTGCACGACATAGGCGATATCAGTGTCGCGTTCCCATTCTTCGCCTTCTCCGCCAGCGCTCAGGTTGACGTTGTCACCCGAAACATAACGGGTCATCAGGCTCAGCCCCGGGATGCCCATGGCGGCAAAATCATAGTCGTAGCGAACCTGCCATGATTTCTCGTCTTCGTTACCGAAGTCGTTGATCTGTAACAGGTTGATCAGCATGTTGTCGCCACCGGAGATATAAGCAAAGCCGGTGTCGCCGCTCATTTTCTGGTAGCCGCCGGTAAAGCCATGGCCGCCGACCTTGTAGGTAAAGAGCGCGCCAAAGGCGTTATTATCAACATTGCTATTGCCGTCATCGGTGGAGCGCACATACCGAAGATCGGTCTTGAAGCTCTGGTTGTCCCCGATCGGCATGACGTGAACCAGCTGCGTGTTGTGCTGCTTGTAGATCCCGTCCAGCCCGCCGTAGTAATAGCTAGCGGTCAGTTCCGGACTGAACTGGTACTTGCCGCCGGCGAAGACGAATTCGTCGCTGGTAGCGGTGCCGCCCAGATCGATATTACGGCCTGTACCGTTGAATACCGTCATCTCCTCGTAATTGGACGAGTCTCGGTAGCTGGTGCGATCGAGCATGCCGAGGTCCAAGGTCAGCCCTTCGACTTCCTTGCTCTGTAACCAGGCGCCTCGGTAAATGCTGGGCAACAGTCGGCTGTCGTTTCGCATCACCACCGGAATGATTGGCTGGAGGGTACCCACATGAAGGGTGGTGTTGGACATCTTCGCTTTGGCGGTCAGGCCCGCGGTCCCGTAATCATCCTCTGGCTGATTGGAAGAATCCCGCGGGAGGAGTCCGGTACCTGAACGGTCGGGGCTGGAATCAAGCTTGACGCCCAGCAGGCCGAGGGCATCGACGCCGAAACCGACCGGTCCTTCGGTGTAGCCGGACTCCATCTTGAGAATGAAGCCTTGGCCCCACTCTTCGGCCTTGTTCTGCCCGGTACCGCTGCGGAAATCACGGTGCATAAAGAAGTTACGTGCCTCGACGCTCGCCTTGCTGTCTTCGAGGAAGGCGGCCGAAGCCATCGTCGAGGTACCCAGCGCAGTGGCCATGAGGCTGCTGTAGACGAAAAAACGACTTAGGGGTTTCAGTTGCATGGTTATCTCTCTTGTTATTGTCTTGGTTGATGCAGCTGTCAGACCCGACCTCGCTCCTGCCGGGCCTGTTTTTACCGCGTCGTGCGGTAAATCGTTCTACCGCTCAGCTTGCGGCAGTCTTGGGTACACGGCCCAGCAAATAGAATTCGTCATTGGGTGGTGTTCGCGCCATCGACACCAGGCGATTGGACAAACCGAACAGCGCGGCAATCGCGCCGATATCCCATATGTCGCCTAGCGTGAAGCCTTGCTCCTCCAGTCGCGCCTGCCAGGCGTCATCCAGTACGCCACGTTGTGCCGCCAGATGCATCGCAAAATCGAGCATGACCCGCTGGCGCTCGCTGATAGCTGCGGTGCGGTAGTTGACTGCAATCTGATCGGCAATCAACGGGTCCTTGGCAAGGATTCGCAGAATCGCACCATGAGCCACCACGCAGTAAAGACAGCCGTGATCGCCGCTGACCGCGACCACGATCATCTCCTTCTCCGCCTTGGTGAGGCTATCCGATTCCCTCTCCATGAGCGCATCGTGGTAATTGAAAAAAGCGCGAAATTCATCGGGCCGATGGGCCAACATCAGAAAAACGTTAGGTATGAAACCCGCCTTTTCCTGCACCGCGAGGATTCGCTCACGTACATCGGCTGGTAGCGATGCGAGGTCTTCAACGAGTGGAAAGCGGCTGATGGCTTGGGTCATTGGAAGCTCCTTATCGTCCGGAGAAGCATACTCAATTGGCTGATCGTAGCCGGCCAACGTTCGCTGTCACTCGGCAAGACCGAGCTCGGCGACACTGACCTCGCGCATACGGAATTTCTGCACCTTGCCGCTGATGGTCATGGGGAAATCATCGACGAACTTGAAATGTCTCGGTGTCTTGAAATGCGCGATACGGCCCTTGCAGAAGTCCCGGAGACCTTCGGCACTGGCTTCGTGCCCCGGATGCAGCTTGACCCAGGCGACGATCTCTTCGCCGTACGTCTTGTCAGGCACGCCAATCACCTGCACGTCGGCCACCGCTGGATGGGTGAAGAGAAACTCCTCGACCTCGCGCGGATATACGTTTTCACCGCCGCGAATGATCATGTCCTTGTTACGCCCGACAATCTTCAGATAGCCATCATCGTCCATGATCGCCAGGTCGCCGGTATGCATCCAACGCGCGCCATCAATGGCGCCCGCGGTCGCTTCGGGGTTATTCCAGTAGCCGAGCATCACGCTGTAACCGCGGGTGCAGAGTTCGCCGATTTGTCCACGAGGAACAATGCGGTTGTGCTCATCGACAACCTTGCTTTCCAGGTGCGGCTGGGTGCGGCCGACGCTGGTGACGCGGCGTTCCAGGTCATCATCGGCAGCAGTCTGGGTCGATACCGGACTGGTTTCGGTCATGCCGTAGGCGATCTGCATCTCGCTCAGGTTCATCTCGTCGATCACACGCTTCATCACCTCGATCGGACAAGTTGAGCCGGCCATGATTCCCGTGCGCAGCTGGCCCAGATTCAGGGACTGACGCTCCGGGTGATCGAGCATGGCGATGAACATGGTGGGCACGCCGTACATGCCGGTGGCTTTTTCGTCGGCAGCGGCCTGCAACGTGGCAAGCGGCTCGAAAGCGGCGCTCGGGTAAATCATGGTGGTGCCATGAGTGACGCAACCGAGGTTACCCATCACCATCCCGAAGCAGTGATACAGCGGCACCGGAATCACCAGCCGATCGTGCTCGGTGAGCTTGAGGCTTTCACCGACCATGTAGCCGTTGTTGAGGATGTTGTAGTGACTGAGCGTGGCGCCCTTGGGGAAGCCCGTCGTACCGGAGGTGTACTGGATGTTGATCGGGTCATCGAACTGCAGCTGGTCGCTGCATTGACGCAGCTGCTCGGGGCCCACGCTTTCAGCCATGTCCAGCAGACCGTTCCAAAGCAGCATGCCATCCACGGGCTTATCGCACAGACTGATCACCCCGCGCAGTTCCGGCAGCATGTGGCTCTGCAAAGCACCGATGGCCGAGCGCTCGAGCTCCGGCAGTAGCTCATGAAGCATCGCGTGGTAATCGGAGGTCTTGAACGCATCGGCACAGACCAGCCAGCGGCAGCCGGACTGCTTGAGTGCATATTCGAGCTCGTTGAGGCGGTAGGCCGGGTTGATGTTCACCAGTACAACGCCAACCTTCGCGCTGGCCAGCTGGGCGATGCACCACTGCGCGTTGTTCGGCGACCAAATGCCCAGGCGCTCGCCAGGCTGCAGTCCGAGGGCCAGTAGACCTCTCGCGCAACGATCCACTTGTTCGGCCAGCTGCGCCCAGGTGTAGCGCAAGTTCTGGTGACGTACGACCAAGGCCTCACGGTCGGAGAACTGTTCGACTGTCCGGTCGAACGCCGCACCGATGGTCATCGCCAACAGGGGTTTGGTCTGCGGTCCGCAGGTGTAGCTCGGAAGACTCATGTCGATCTCCTCAGTCTTATGTTTGTTATGAGGCCTTGCTTTCCCAGACGCCTGGAGTGTTGACAGCCATTCCGGGTGTTGGTTACGTTAACGTAAAGGTAACAGCGTGACAACCCACCGCACCCTACACCAAAAACAGTGTCGGAATGCGTTAAGAGCGGGGCCGAACGTCAGGTGAAATCAGCCTTCCCTGGCGTGGCACCCGCTGACCAGAACAACTACAAGACAAGCAGGTGGCTACATGAACTATTCCGGCCTCAACTTCGCCCTCGGTGAAACCGTCGACATGCTGCGCGATCAGGTCAGTGGTTTCGTTGCCGACGAACTGGCGCCGCGCGCCGAAGCCATCGATCGCGACAACCTCTTCCCCAACGATATGTGGCGCAAATTCGGCGACATGGGCCTGCTGGGTATCACGATAGACGAGGAATACGGCGGTGCCGGTATGGGTTACCTGGCGCACGTGATCGCGCTTGAGGAAATCAGCCGCGGCTCGGCGTCGGTGGGCCTGTCTTACGGCGCGCATTCCAACCTCTGCGTCAACCAGATCAACCGCAACGGCACCCCCGAGCAGAAAGCGAAATACCTGCCCAAGCTCGTCTCCGGCGAGCACATCGGTGCACTCGCGATGAGTGAGCCTAACGCCGGCTCTGACGTGGTTTCGATGAAGTTGCGCGCCGACCGCAAGGGCGATCGTTTCGTACTCAATGGCAGCAAGACCTGGATCACCAACGGCCCGGATGCCAACACCTACGTGATCTACGCCAAGACCGACCTGGACAAGGGCCCACACGGCATCACCGCCTTCATCGTCGAGCGCGACTGGAAGGGTTTCTCGCGTGGCAACAAGTTCGACAAGCTCGGCATGCGAGGCTCCAACACGTGCGAACTGTTCTTCGATGACGTCGAAGTGCCGGAAGAGAACGTGCTGGGCGTTGAGGACGGTGGCGTCAAGGTGCTGATGAGCGGCCTGGACTACGAGCGCGTAGTGCTCGCTGGCGGCCCAGTGGGGATCATGCAGGCCTGCCTCGACGTGGTGGTCCCCTACATCCATGACCGCAAGCAGTTCGGCCAGAGCATCGGCGAGTTCCAGTTCATTCAGGGCAAGGTGGCCGACATGTACACCCAGCTCAACGCCAGCCGCGCCTACCTCTACACCGTGGCGCAGGCCTGCGATCGCGGCGAAACCACCCGCAAGGATGCCGCCGGCGTGATCCTCTACACCGCCGAAGCCGCGACGCAGATGGCGCTGCAGGCGATCCAGATTCTCGGCGGCAATGGCTACATCAACGAGTTTCCCACCGGCCGGTTGCTGCGTGACGCCAAGCTCTACGAGATCGGCGCCGGTACCAGCGAAATACGCCGGATGTTGATCGGTCGCGAGCTGTTCAACGAAACCAAATAAGACAAAGCAGCAGAGACGGAACGCGGTAACCGTAGGGTGGGCTTCAGCCCACCATTCCCGGAGGTGGTGGGCTGAAGCCGGCCCTACCCGGGATGAAGCGCCACTCCGCCCTTCGTCCAGCTTCAGTCTCCAGCGCTCTTTTAGAGGGTTCTATGGCCATCCTGAATACGCAGATCAACACCCGCTCGCCCGAGTTCACAGCCAATCGCGACGCGATGCTCGGGCAGGTGGAAAGCCTCCGCTCGCTGCTCGGCAAAATCAGCGAGGGCGGCGGTGAGAAAGCCCAGCAGCGCCATGTTTCCCGTGGAAAATTGCTCGTGCTTGATCGCATCAACGCCCTCCTCGACCCCGGTTCGGCCTTTCTCGAAGTCGCGCCCCTGGCCGCTTACGAGGTGTACGGCGAAGACGTCGCCGCCGCGGGCCTGGTGGCCGGCATCGGCCGGGTCGAAGGGGTCGAGTGCATGATCATCGCCAACGACGCCACGGTAAAAGGCGGCAGCTACTACCCGCTCACCGTCAAGAAACACCTGCGCGCCCAGGCCATCGCTCAGCAGAATCGTCTGCCGTGCCTCTACCTGGTGGATTCCGGCGGTGCCAATCTGCCGCGCCAGGACGAGGTCTTCCCGGACCGCGAGCACTTCGGCCGGATCTTCTTCAACCAGGCCAACATGAGCGCCATGGGCATCCCGCAGATCGCCGTGGTCATGGGTTCCTGTACCGCTGGCGGCGCCTATGTTCCGGCGATGGCCGACGAAACCATCATGGTGCGCAACCAGGCGACGATCTTTCTCGCCGGCCCGCCGCTGGTCAAAGCCGCGACGGGCGAAGTGGTCACCGCCGAGGACCTGGGCGGTGCCGACGTGCACTGCAAAACATCGGGCGTGGCCGACCATTACGCCGAAAACGACGAACACGCGCTGGCCATCGCCCGGCGCTGCGTCGCCAATCTGAACTGGAAAAAGCTCGGCCAGGTAGAGACCCGTCAACCACGCGCGCCGCTATACCCCGCCGAAGAGCTCTATGGCGTGATCCCTGCGCAATCCAAGCAGCCATACGATGTGCGCGAGGTGATCGCGCGGCTGGTGGACGGCAGCGAGTTCGATGAATTCAAGGCGCTGTTCGGCACCACGCTGGTCTGCGGCTTCGCCACCCTGCATGGCTACCCCATCGCAATACTGGCGAACAACGGCATCCTGTTCGCGGAAGCTGCGCAGAAAGGCGCGCATTTCATCGAACTGGCCTGCCAGCGCGGCATTCCGTTGCTTTTCCTGCAGAACATCACCGGCTTCATGGTCGGCCAGAAGTACGAAACTGGCGGCATCGCCAAGCATGGCGCCAAGCTGGTCACGGCTGTGGCCTGCGCTCAGGTGCCGAAATTTACCGTGGTCATCGGCGGCAGCTTTGGCGCGGGCAACTACGGCATGTGCGGTCGCGCCTACGATCCGCGATTCCTATGGATGTGGCCCAATGCCCGCATTGGCGTGATGGGTGGCGAACAGGCCGCGGGGGTGCTGGTGCAGGTCAAGCGTGAACAGGCCGAGCGCAGCGGGCAGACCTTCTCCGAACAAGACGAAGCACAGCTCAAGCAACCGATCCTCGAACAGTACGAGCGCCAGGGGCATCCGTATTATTCCAGCGCACGTCTGTGGGACGACGGCGTGATCGATCCGGCGCAGACGCGTGATCTGCTCGGCCTAGCCATCTCGGCCAGCCTCAACGCGCCAATTGAACCGACCCGCTTTGGTGTATTCCGGATGTGAGCCTGCCGCGATCAGCGCACAGCATGGCCAGTAGCCAAGGGATGCCACGTCCTCGGGCGAATGGGGCCGCATCTGCGTTTCGTGATCGCGAGCAAGCTCGCTCCTACAGGAGAAAGCAAATGACCGATTTTCAGACCATCGAACTGAACAAAGACGCGCGCGGCTTTGCCACGCTCTGGCTCAACCGTCCGGAAAAGAACAACGCGTTCAACGCCGAAATGATCCGCGAACTGGTGCTTGCCATCGATGAGGTGCAATCAGACAAGAGCCTGCGCTTTTTGCTGCTGCGTGGTCGCGGCAAACATTTCTCCGCAGGGGCCGATCTTGCCTGGATGCAGCAGTCGGCCAAGCTGGACTTCGACGCCAACCTCACCGATGCCCGTGAGTTGGCCGAAATGATGTACAGCCTTTACCACCTGAAGCTGCCGACATTAGCTGTGGTGCAAGGTGCCGCGTTCGGTGGCGCCGTGGGGCTGATCGCCTGTTGCGACATGGCGATCGGCGCCTCCGATGCGCAGATTTCGCTGTCTGAAGTTCGCATCGGCCTCGCGCCGGCAGTGATCAGCCCGTTCGTGGTCAAGGCTATCGGCGAACGTGCCACACGTCGCTATGCCATGACGGGTGAGCGCTTCAGCGGCGAGCGCGCCCGGGAACTCGGCCTGTTGTCGGAAACCTATGCGGCCGAGGCACTGGACGACAACCTTTGCGGCTGGATCGATACGCTCATGCTGAACAGTCCTCAGGCCATGCGCGCCAGCAAGGACTTGATGCGCGAAGCCAGCAGCGGATCACTGAGTCCGGCGCTGCGCCGCTATACCGAGAACAGCATCGCTCGCATCCGCGTCAGCCCAGAGGGCCAGGAGGGGCTGAATGCTTTCCTGGAAAAGCGCAAACCGAAATGGACGCAGGAGCCACAGCAATGATTACCACCCTCCTGGTCGCCAACCGCGGCGAGATCGCCTGCCGCGTGATGCGCACCGCAAAAACCATGGGTCTGACCACCGTTGCCGTGCACAGCGGCATCGACAGAGACGCACGGCACGCCCGCGACGCCGACATTCGCATTGACCTCGGCGGGGCTAAGCCGGCCGAAAGTTACTTGTTGATCGATAAGCTGATCGCCGCCGCCAAGGCCAGCGGCGCCCAGGCGATCCATCCAGGCTATGGCTTCCTCTCGGAGAACGCCGATTTCGCTCGCGCCATCGAAGACGCCGGGCTGGTCTTCCTCGGCCCGCCCGCCTCCGCCATCGACGCCATGGGCAGCAAATCCGCAGCCAAGGCGCTGATGGAAAAAGCCGGCGTGCCTCTGGTACCGGGCTATCACGGCGAAGCGCAGGACGTCGAAACCTTCCGCACCGCCGCCGAGAAGATCGGCTACCCGGTGCTGCTCAAGGCCACCGCCGGCGGTGGCGGCAAAGGCATGAAGGTCGTCGAGCGCGAGGTCGATCTGGCCGAAGCGCTGCAGTCCGCCCAGCGTGAGGCGCAGTCGTCGTTCGGCGACTCGCGCATGCTGGTCGAGAAGTACGTGCTCAAGCCGCGTCATGTGGAGATTCAGGTATTCGCCGACCAACACGGCAACTGCCTGTATCTCAACGAGCGCGACTGCTCGATCCAGCGTCGCCATCAGAAGGTCGTGGAGGAAGCACCGGCGCCTGGCCTATCCGCCGAGTTGCGTCGCGCCATGGGCGAAGCGGCAGTGAAGGCCGCGCAGGCCATCGGCTACGTCGTGCGGCACGTGGAATTTCTGCTCGATGCACGCGGCGAGTTCTTCTTCATGGAGATGAACACCCGGCTGCAGGTCGAACATCCGGTGACCGAAGCCATTACCGGCCTCGATCTGGTCGCCTGGCAGATCCGAGTCGCCCGTGGCGAGCCGCTGCCGATCACTCAGGAACAGGTGCCGCTCAACGGCCACGCCATCGAAGTGCGGCTGTATGCCGAAGACCCTGACAACGACTTCCTGCCGGCTACCGGCACCCTCGCCCTGTATCGCGAATCGGCTGCCGGTCCCGGCCGTCGGGTCGACAGCGGAGTGGCCGAAGGTGACCAGGTGTCGCCCTTCTACGACCCGATGCTCGGCAAGCTGATCGCCTGGGGCCAGGACCGCGAGGAAGCGCGCCTGCGGCTGCTGGCCATGCTGGATGAAACCTGCGTCGGCGGCGTACGCACCAACCTCGCCTTCCTGCGCCGGGTGGTTGGCCATCCCGCCTTCGCCGCGGCCGAACTGGACACGGGTTTCATCCCGCGTCATGAAGCCGACCTGATGCGCACGCCCGGCGAACTGGGCGATGCGTTCTGGCAGCTGGCGGGTGAACTCTTCGTGCAGACCGAACCGGCTAAAGTCCGGGGCGACGATATCCATTCGCCGTGGGCCAATCGTGACGGCCTGCGCTTCGGCATGCCAGCGCGCATTGGCATGCATCTGCAATGCAACGGCCAAAGCCGCCTGGTGCGGGTGGGAACGAATTATCGTAGGAGCGAGCTTGCTCGCGAACCAGCCCCCTCGGAAACCGCCTTCGCGAGCAAGCTCGCTCCTACAAAAGCTTCACGCCAGCCGAAAGCTATCCGACAGGGTCGCACGCTCTACCTCGAATGGAACGGTGAACTGGAGGCCGTGACGGCGTTCGACCCCATCGCTGAAGTCGAAGCCAGCCATCAGCATCACGGCGGCATGACCGCGCCCATGAACGGCAGCATCGTGCGAGTGCTGGTCGAGGCCGGGCAGCATGTCGAAGCCGGTGCCACACTGGTCGTGCTGGAAGCGATGAAGATGGAACACAGCATCCGTGCGCAGCAGGCAGGCGTGGTCAAAGGTCTGTTTTGCGCCGAAGGCGATATGGTCAACGAGGGAGTGGTATTGCTGGAGATGGATGAAGCTTGAAAACAGTTCGCGGACGAGCCCTTTTGGCGCCCCGTTCTACACTGGCGACCCACGCAAGTTGGAAACTGCTAAGCATTTTCCACCGACGGCGGACAAGGCTCCGCCATTGTCCGCCCTACGCCGAACCATAAACCGTACGGAGCCTTCATGACCCTGCCCAAACATGTACGACTGGTGGAAGTGGGGCCGCGCGATGGCCTGCAGAATGAAAAGCAGCCGATCAGCGTCGCCGACAAGGTGCGGCTGATAGATGACCTCAGCGCGGCCGGCCTGCAATACATCGAGGTGGGCAGTTTCGTCTCACCCAAATGGGTGCCGCAAATGGCCGGCTCGGCCGATGTGTTCGCCCAGACCCGGCAGAAGCCGGGCGTGACCTACGCGGCCCTGACGCCGAACCTGAAAGGCCTGGAAGCAGCCATCGAAGCCGGCGTGAGCGAGGTCGCGGTGTTCGGCGCCGCTTCGGAAGCCTTCTCGCAGAAGAACATTAACTGCTCCATCGACGAAAGCCTGGCGCGTTTCGCCCCCCTGATGGAAGCCGCGCGTGAAAACGGCATTCAGGTGCGCGGCTACGTGTCCTGCGCACTGGGGTGCCCCTACGAAGGCGAGATCGACCCGAAGCGCGTGGCACATGTCGCGCATGAGCTGTTCGCCATGGGCTGCTATGAAGTCTCGCTGGGAGACACCATCGGCACGGGCACGCCGGGCAAGACCCGCCAGCTGTTCGAGATCGTCAGCCGGGAGGTTCCGCGTGACAAGCTCGCCGGTCACTTCCATGACACCTACGGCCAGGCGCTGGCGAACATTTATGCAAGCCTGCTCGAGGGTATTTGCGTGTTTGACAGTTCCGTCGCCGGACTCGGTGGCTGCCCTTATGCCAAGGGCGCCAGCGGCAATGTGGCCAGCGAAGACGTGCTGTACATGCTCGACGGCCTGGGCATCCAGACCGGCATTGGGCTGGACGCGCTGATCGCTGCGGGGCAACGCATCAGCGATGTGCTGGGCCGGCCCAACGGATCACGCGTGGCCCGGGCACGGCTCAGCGCGCAATGACGGCGACAGCCCACATACGGAAAACAAGAGGCTCACATGAACAAAATCTACCCCAACGCGCAGCAAGCACTCGCTGGCCTGATCGAGGACGGCATGACCCTCGCCGTGGGCGGCTTTGGTCTATGTGGCATTCCAGAAGCGCTGATCGAGGCGCTGCGTGATACCGGTAAGAAAGAGCTTACGGTGATCAGTAACAACGCGGGCGTCGATGGCTTTGGCCTCGGCTTGTTGCTGGAAACGCGCCAGGTGCGCAAGATGATTTCCTCCTACGTGGGCGAAAACAAGGAATTCGAGCGGCAGTATCTGGCCGGCGAACTGGAACTCGAATTCACCCCTCAGGGCACCCTCGCCGAAAAGCTGCGCGCCGGCGGTTCCGGTATACCGGCCTTCTTTACCAAAACGGGCTACGGCACCCTGATCGCAGAAGGCAAGGACACACGCCAGTTCAACGGTGAGTGGTACGTGATGGAAGAATCGCTGACCGCCGACATCGCGCTGGTGAAGGCGCACAAGGCCGACAAGGCCGGCAATCTGGTGTTCAACAAGACTGCGCGCAACTTCAACCCGCTCGCGGCCATGGCCGGCAAGGTCTGCGTGGTGGAGGTCGACGAACTGGTGGAAACCGGCGAGCTGGACCCGGACCAGATCCATCTGCCCGGCATCTATGTGCAGCGCATCATCCATAACCCGAACGCCGAGAAGCGCATCGAAAAACGCACGGTGAGGAGCTGATCATGGCCTGGACACGTGAACAGATGGCGCAGCGCGCCGCACAGGAATTACAGGACGGTTTCTACGTCAATCTCGGCATCGGCTTGCCGACGCTGGTCGCCAACTACATTCCCGATGGCATGGATGTCTGGCTGCAGAGCGAGAACGGCCTGCTCGGCATCGGCCCCTTCCCCACCGAAGACGAAATCGATCCGGACCTGATCAATGCCGGCAAACAGACCGTCACCGCCCTCCCCGGCAGCGCCTTTTTCGACAATGCCATGAGCTTCGGCATGATCCGCGGCGGCCATATCAACCTGGCAATTCTCGGCGCCATGCAGGTTTCGGAGAAAGGCGATCTGGCCAACTGGATGATTCCCGGCAAGATGGTCAAGGGCATGGGAGGCGCCATGGACCTGGTAGCTGGCGTCAAACGTGTGGTGGTACTGATGGAGCACACCGCCAAGGGCGCCCACAAGATCATCAAGCAGTGCGAGCTGCCCTTGACCGGCGTTGGTGTAGTGAACCGCATCATCACCGACCTAGGTGTGCTGGACGTTACCGAGCACGGCTTGAAATTGGTCGAACTGGCCGACGATGTCACCTTCGAGCAGATTCAGGAAGCCACCGGTTGCCCGATTCAGCGCTGAAGGAGCGGCCGGTGGCCACATGCCACTGGGCACCGTACGGGGCCAGCGTGTAGCCTTGCCCCGATAAAAAACCGAAGAAAACGCGCCCGGCTCGTCACGAGCCGCGGGTGGACAGGCAAGACTGGATATATTCATGGCAAAGCAGACGTACAGCATTTCCGATTTGGCCAACGAGCTCGACATCACCACCCGTGCGATTCGCTTCTACGAGGAACAGGGCATGCTTTCGCCGAAACGGCGCGGCCAGGAGCGTATCTACACGCCGAAGCATCGCGTCGCGCTCAAGCTCATCCTACGCGGCAAGCGCATCGGTTTTTCGTTGGCTGAATGCAAGACGCTGATCGAACTCTACGATCCCAAGGCCGGTAACCAGAAGCAGCTGAACATCATGCTCGGGATGATTGCTGAGCGTCGTCAACAACTTGAGCAACAGCAGCTGGATATCCAACAGATGCAGCTGGAGCTCGATACCGCTGAGGAGCGTTGCCTCACCGCGCTGAAAGCGACTCTGGGCAAGGAAGCTGGCTGATAGCAGCGCCCCCGCTCGCACCCGCTAATACGACACCAACCCACCCTCTCCCCACCACGCTTTCGAGTACGCGACGAGTACAAGCCGCATGTCGCGGTGCGTGCCCGAGAAGCTGGCCGTCCAGATAACCAGACATCGATCCAGAATCGTGGACACTCGGATAAACGCCCCAGGCGAATGTCCGACGGACTGGACACAGGCGCATCCTAGCGATCTCTGAAACCGCTCTGGAATGGGCAATTGAGCATGTATCGGGAGTCAGGCACAGAACCTGCTATGGGATAAGCGCTAGACGCCAAGACTTCTGGCGGGCGAGTGACTGGACGTCGCTCTTCCGCTTTCCGGCTGCGCCGCACCGGGCCATAACCTCTGGCTATCAAAACAACAAAAACAAGGAAACCTGTAATGTCCGTAACGAAAAAGCTGTCCCGTCTCGCCTGTGCCATCGGCGCAGCAACCGTTATCAGTGCCACGCTGGTCAGCGCCAACGCAATGGCCACTGAGAAAATTCGCTGGCAAGTGCCATTGGCCTTCCCGTCCCATCTCGTCGGTCTGACCACGCCGGTCAAGCACTTGTCGGAATCGCTCAAGGCAATTTCCGGCGGCGACATCCAGCTGCGCTACTACGAGCCCGGCGAACTGGTACCGCCATTCGAGATCATGGATGCGGTGAGCAACGGCAAATACCCGGCCGGCTATACCTGGATCGGCTACGACCAGGGCACTATCCCCGCGCTGCCACTGTATTCCGGTGCACCGTTTAACATGGAGCCGCCGGCCTACCTGGCCTGGTATTACGAGGGCGATGGCAAGAAGCTGCTCGAAGAGATCTACGCCGAACGCAATATCCATCCGATGCTGTGCAGCATCATCGGCCCGGAAGGCGCCGGCTGGTTCGCCAAGCCTATCGAGAAGCTGGAAGACATCGATGGACTGCGTATCCGTTTCGCCGGCATCGGCGGCAAAGTCCTGGAGAAACTCGGTGCATCGGTCACCATGATTCCGGGTGGCGAGATCTACCAGGCGCTGGAGCGTAAGACCATCGACGCCACGGAGTTCTCACAGCCCGCCATCGACAAAATGCTGGGCCTCGACCAGATCATCAAGAACTACATCATGCCGGGCTGGCACCAGACGCTGACCACCTCGCACCTGTTGGTGAACAAGGGCGTCTGGGAAAAGCTCGAGCCGCAAAGCCGCGCGCTGATCGAGATGGGCTGCGAATCCGCCACGCTCAAGGGTTTCGCCGAAAGCGAGTGGGCCCAGCCAACCGCACTGCGCGATTACGAGAAGCAGGGCGTCAAGGCTCAGGTCCTGCCCGAAGAAGTGCTGCGAGAACTCGAGCGCGTGACCAAGGAAGTGCTCGATGAGCAGGCCGCTGGCGACGAGATGTTCAATCGCGTCCTGACCAGCCAGCGTGAATTCATGCAGCACCATTCCATCTGGCACGGCAAGGGTTACTTGCCGCGCGATTACTACAAGTACGAGTAACCGCACGGGTCGAGGGGCGCAGCATCGCTGTGCCCCTGGCTCGCAAGCGGGCCGTTGCCAGAGCCAGATTCAGCTTTGCAGCGGCTTCCCCGTGCCGGATTACCGAGGTGGCCATGTCCGTTCATCCCGTTTCCCCCAACGCTGCTGCGCCCGCCTCCCACGAGGCCGCGCTGCCACATAACCGCCTGTCCTATTGGCTCGACAAAGCTTTGGTCGCTATTGGCGAAGCCAGCGCCTGGATCTGGCTGTTGGTGCTCGCGGTAGTGCTGACCAACGTGTTTAGCCGCTTCGTGCTGGCCCGCGGCTCGATTGCCCTGGAAGAGCTGTCATGGCATCTGTTCGGCGCCGCGCTGATGCTCGCCCTCGCCTATGCCGTAGTACGTGACGACCATGTGCGAGTCGATGTCCTGCGCGAGAAGTTCACTCTGCGCAGCCAGGCCATCATCGAGTTGCTGGCGATCCTGATCCTGGCATTACCGGTGGTGTTGCTGATGGTCGATGCGCTGATTCCTTTTGCCTACCAGGCGTTCATCTACAACGAGCGCTCGCAGGCGCCAAGCGGCCTACCGCATCGGTTCATTTTCAAGAGCGTGCTCCCGCTGGGCTTGGCGCTGGTCGCCCTGGCGCTGGCCTCCAGGGCCACGCGCTGTAGCACGCTGCTTTTCAATTTTCCGCGGGCCTTGGTGCCCGCTTCCGGTGACCGCGACCGCGGCCACTCGCAGCCCTGATGGAGCAGTCGTAATCATGGGTCTGGAACAACTACTCGTCATCAGCATGTTCGCTACTTTCATGCTGCTACTGCTGCTTGGCTTTCCCGTGGCCTGGTCACTGGCCGGCATCGGACTGCTGTTCGGCGTACTCGGCCATGTGATGGTCGAACACTTCGATGCCGATCTCTGGTTCACCTGGGACGGCACCATTGGTGTGCTGGATGCGCGCATCTACGGCATTGTCGCCAACGAGCTGATGGTCGCCCTGCCTTTATTCATCTTCATGGGCATCATGCTCGACCGCTCCGGCATTGCCGAACGGCTGATGCATAGCCTGGTGCGGGTGCTCGGCCCGTTACGCGGCGGCTATGCGGTCACGGTAGTGCTGGTGGGCATTCTGCTGGCTGCTTCAACCGGCATCGTTGGTGCCTCGGTGGCCCTGCTGGGCATGTTGTCCATCGGCCCAATGCTGCAGGCGAAGTACAACAAGAGTCTGGCCGTCGGTACCGCCTGTTCGGTGGGTACGCTGGGCATCCTGATTCCCCCGAGCATCATGCTGGTACTGATGGCTGACCGCCTCGGCACCTCCGAAGCCTCGGTGGGCAAACTGTTCATGGGCGCGCTGATTCCCGGCATGATGCTGGCACTGATGTACATCCTCTACATCGTTATCGTGTCCTGGGTGAAGAAAGACTTCGCGCCGGCGCCGGCCAACCGCCCAAAGCTCGATGCGCGGGCGCTGCTCGACGTGTTCTGGGCCGTGGTGCCACCGTTCGCGCTGATCCTGGCGGTGCTCGGCTCGATCTTCTTCGGCATTGCCACCACCACCGAGGCGTCAGCCGTGGGCGCGTTCGGTGCGGTATTGATGGCCGCCTGCAGCCGCAGGTTGAACATGACTGTGTTGAAGGAGGCGCTTTACCAGACCAGCCGTACCTCGGCCTTTATCTTCGGCATTTTCATCGGCGCCACGGTGTTCGCTGCAGTGCTCCGTGGCCTGGGTGGCGACGACGTGATTCGCGCGGCCCTTACCGGCCTGCCGTTCGGCCAGACCGGCGTTTTGCTCACGGTGTTGTTCATCACCTTCCTGCTGGGGTTCTTTCTGGACTGGGTGGAGATTACCCTGATTATCCTGCCGCTGGTGGCTCCGGTACTGTTCTCAATGGGCGTCGATCCGCTGTGGTTCGCGATCCTCTTCGCTTTATGCCTGCAGACCTCCTTCCTGACACCGCCGGTCGGCTTCGCCCTGTTCTACATCAAGGGTGTGTGCCCACCGGAAGTCACCACTCGCGACGTCTATCTCGGTGTGCTGCCTTACATTCTGATCCAGCTGATCGGCCTCGCTCTGGTGTTCTTTTACGCACCCCTTGCAACTTGGCTACCCAACGAGGTGTATGGCCTCTGAGCCCGGTCCGGCTGCCTTGCCCGAGGCAGTCGGTGCCTACCATAATCGGCCGAACCCAAACGGATTCCTCTGCCCATGGCGATTGCGCGCAACGACCTCGACGACAACGGCCTGATCATCGGCGTTTCCCCGGAGCGCTTTCGCGCGGTGGCGATGCCGCTGCTGTTCGATCACCTCAACGCCCAATGCGAGGGCACCATCGCGGTCAACCGCCAGGCACGTATCGTCTGGATCAACGACAAGTACGCCGCGAAGCTCGGCATCAGCGATCCGCGCAGCGTGCTCGGCAAAGAGATCGAAGAAGTGCTACCGGCCAGCCGCCTGCGGGAAGTCATGGAAAGCGGCCTGCCGAGCATGCTCGATCTGATGGCGTTCGGTGACGAGCATTTCGTGGTGACGCGCATCCCGCTGCGTGATGAGGACGGCACCCTCGTGGGAGCCCTGGGGTTCGTGCTGTTCGACCGGGCGCAGCATCTCAAGCCGCTGATGTCCAAATTCAACATTCTTCAAACCCAACTGGTCGCGACCCAGAACGAGCTGGCCAAGGCCCGCCGTGCACGCTACACCATCGCCGGATTCATCGGCACCAGCCCAGCCGCCAGCGAGGTCAAACGCCAGGCCCGCCGTGCCGCGCAGCTCGACGCAACGGTACTGATACGCGGCGAGACCGGCACCGGCAAGGAGCTGCTGGCGCAAGGCATTCACAACCTTTCCCCTCGGGCCAACGGCCCCTTCGTCGCGGTCAACGTCGCGGCCATTCCTGAAACCTTGGTGGAGGCCGAGCTGTTCGGCACCGCACCTGGCGCCTTTACCGGCGCTGATCGCAAGGCACGTATCGGCAAGTTCGAAGTCGCCAACGGCGGCACCCTGTTTCTCGACGAGATCGGCGACCTGCCACTGGCCCTGCAGGCAAAACTGCTTCGGGTGTTGCAAGAACAGGAGATCGAGCCGCTCGGCTCCAACCAGGTCAAACCGCTCAATGTGCGGGTGATCGCGGCAACCCATATCGATCTGGAAGCCAAGGTCGCCGCCGGGCAATTTCGCGACGACCTGTACTACCGTCTCAACGTCCTCGCCCTAAAGGTCCCGTCATTACGCGAACGTGCCAGCGACATTCCCGCTCTGGTTGAACACCTGCTCGATGACATCGCCAACCGCTCCGGCCAGGCGCCGATGGAACTTACCGCCCAAGCCGTGGCATTGCTCTGCAGCCAACCCTGGCGCGGCAACGTGCGCGAGCTGAGCAATCTATTGGAACGCGCGCAGCTGAATGCTGATGGCCTGCCGCTGGCGCCGCAGCATTTGCTGCCTTTGCTCGGCGAGCAGAACAGCAATGTCACGCCGCCGACGCCACCCGCGATTACCAGCACCGTTGAGCCTCCCGCCGTGGAAGAAACCCCGTTGCAGCTGTTGGCTGAAAGCGTTGCCCAGGCCGAACGCCGTGCGCTGCAGCACGCGTTGCGAGCCTGCAAAGGCAACCGCCGCCGCGCCGCTGTGGAGTTGGGCATATCCCGAGCGAGTCTGTATTCCAAGCTTCAGCTGCATGGGCTGAGCGAGCGGTAGGCGACCAGGCCGCTGCGGTAATACTGCTGGCGGACCCGAATCGCATCGCACGGTTGGAGCATTCGAGTCTCTCCGTTCCACCATTGCTTATGGTCCAACCTCGGCGTTGCTGCTCGTAGGGTGGGCTTCAGCCCACCGCGCGCCAACCATCGCCCGTGCGAACACCTACCTGTTGCCGCCAGCCGCGGAAGCTGGTGGGCTGAAGCGGAGCGCTGCCCGGCCCACCCTACGACCCTGCATAGGCTGAGCGAGCGGTGGCACGCAGAACCTACCGCGAAAGCATAGTGGTTCGCGCAGCGGATGAGAGTTCGAGTCTGTCCGTTCCACCATTGCTTATGGGCCAACCTCGGCGTTGCTGCTAGTAGGGTGGGCTTCAGCCCACCGCGCGCCAACCATCGCCCGTGCGAACAACTACCCGTTGCCGCCAGCCGCGGAAGCTGGGGGGCTGAAGCGGAGCGCCGCCCGGCCCACCCTACGACCCTTCGCTACTGCGCCAACCAGCCGCCATCTACATTCCAGGCCGCGCCCCGGACCTGCCTGGCCGCCTCGCTGCAGAGAAAAAGCGCCAGATCACCCAGATCCTCGGGCGTGACGAAGTCCAGTGAAGGTTGTTTTTCCATCAGCAATTCGCGAGTCGCCTGATTCGGGTCGCCATGTACTTGGGCCTTGCTGTCGATCTGCTGTTGGACCAGCGGCGTCAACACCCAACCCGGGCAGAGCGCGTTGCAGGTAATCCCGGTGGTTGCGGTTTCCAGCGCAACGGCCTTGGTCAGACCAATCACGCCATGCTTGGCTGCCACGTACGCCGATTTCTGCGCCGAGGCAACCAGACCATGCACCGAGGATATGTTGATGATCCGTCCCCAGTTGCGCTCACGCATGCCGGGCAGTGCCAGACGCATGGTGTGAAACACCGAGGACAAATTGATGGCGATGATGCTGTCCCAGCGCTCGACTGGGAAGTTCTCAACCGGAGCAACATGCTGGATACCGGCGTTGTTGACCAATACATCGAGGGAGCCGAAGTCGCGTTCGATCTGGCTGATCATTTCACCGATCTGCTCGGCATCGGATACATCGGCCGGGTGATGCAACACGGCGGTGCCATATGCAGCCACTCGAGCGATGGCCGCCTCTACATCGCCGAAACCATTGAGCATCACATTGGCGCCCGCCTCTGCCAGCTTGCAGGCGATGCCCAGACCAATGCCGCTGGTTGAACCGGTGACGAGGGCGGTTTTGCCTTTCACAATCATGGCTGTCTCCGACTGCTGCGAGTAACGGTCAAGGCAGGGGCGCGCAGGCCACCTCGCTGACAATCAGAATAGCGGCTGCCGCAAAGGGTGTTGTGTGGGGTCGCGGCAAAGCGTCGCTGTATGGAGCCGGGAACCAATCCGCCGGAACATTCGAGCAGGGCATTCATGCAGTTTTCCTTGTTGTTCTGATCGTTTCTTCCGCTTTCCTGTCGTACCACTGCTAGCGGTACGACAGGAAACAAGCGAGACAGGGAAGCAGAGCGAAAGCCGTGCCAGCCAGGGAAGCAAGCCGCGAAAAGACCGAAGTGCTGCTGCCGGACGCGTGTCTACTTGCCTCAACGAGAAGTTGTCCGCCCTCCTCCCTCCTTCGCCTGAAAAGCCTTATGTCCATCACGCTGGACATGCTCATAGCCTGCGACATAACTGTTCGTCCCATGTCCGCTAGGCTGGACTGTGCAATCGTCACCTTTTGCGGGCATGCTCGATTGCCGCGAGCGATCGACTCGCAAAAGAGCGTCTCGCGATTGGCTCGCTCATCGAATATACCGCCTGCTTCGTTGGCCTCATTTCAGTTATTACTTGCCACTCATCGACAGACGATAAGCGGCTCGAGCTCTTATTGCACCATGGCTTCTCAACCACAAGGCGACTGTAAATGCAGCAAAACAACGCTGTTGTCGTCTCGTTTAATTGCAACTTTCACGACAGAGGGCAAACACCACGGCTGACAAGAAAGACGGCATGAGCGTTAACGAGGCGGGACGCAAAGGCGGCGAAGCAACCTCTGCTTCTCACGATAAAGAGTTCTATCAGGAGATTGGTAGCAAAGGCGGCCAGAATAGCGGTGGCAACTTCGCCAATGACCGCGAGAGGGCGTCTGAAGCGGGTCGTAAAGGTGGTGAGAACAGCCACGGTGGCGGCCGCAACAGCTGACGCGGCTGGGAGAGTACATCACCTGATGAGGCTGGAGCCTGGCTCCCAGCCTCATCTCTTCACAGGAGGATTCGACATGACACGAGGTGTTGGCGGTGAGTCGCCTGCGAACGTAACGACATATTTGAAGGGAATTGACTATCCAGCCAAGAAAGACCAATTGGTGCAACACGCCCAACAAAACGGTGCGGATTCGGAAGTAATAGAAGTACTGAATAACATGCCACATCAGGAATATGGAAATATGGCGGACGTTATGAAAGGCTATGGCGAATCCAGAAACTAAACCTCCCTTGTTTATACGCACTACGAAACTAATTAGCCCTTAGTCTTCAGCGAAGAGTAGTTATATCAACCAAGCCAGCAAGTCTGGCTTGGTTGATGCTGTGTGTCCTCCGCTTAATATGGCGACCGCTAGGCCAGTGACACAAATTCCCGTTTCACTAAGGGCAATCTGCCGCCCAACCTGACGACGGTATGACACCCATCGCTTACCCAGCCAACACGCCATCTACCAGCGCCTTGGCTTCGTCCTGGATGCGTTTGAGGTGCGCCTCGCCTTCGAAGCTCTCAGCGTAGATTTTGTAGACGTCTTCGGTCCCCGATGGTCGTGCAGCGAACCAGCCATTGTCGGTAACCACCTTGAGCCCGCCGATGGCCGCGCCGTTGCCCGGCGCTTCGGTAAGAATCTGCGTAATCGGCTGACCTGCCAATTCATCCGCAGTGACCTGCGATGCAGAAAGCTTGCCCAGCTTGGCCTTCTGCTCGCGATCAGCGGGCGCATCGATACGTTGGTAGACCGGTGCGCCGAAGCGTTCGGTGAGCAACCGGTAACGTTCACCCGGGTCCTTGCCTGTCACCGCTGTGATTTCCGCCGCCAGCAGACCGAGAATGATGCCGTCCTTATCAGTCGACCAGGCGCCACCAGCCTTGCGCAGGAAGGATGCGCCTGCCGACTCTTCACCGCCGAAGCCCAGGCTGCCGTCCATCAAACCGCCAACGAACCATTTGAAACCTACCGGTACTTCCACCACCTGCCGCCCTATTCCCTGGGCGACCCGATCGATCATCGACGAGGACACCAGCGTCTTGCCGATACCCGCCTGGGCGCTCCATTCAGGACGATGGGTGAACAAGTATTCGATGGCTACCGCGAGGTAGTGATTGGGGTTGAGCAGCCCCACCGACCGCGCCACGATGCCGTGGCGGTCGTGATCCGTATCGCAGGCAAAGGACACATCGAAGCGGTCCTTGTTTTCGATCAGGCCCGCCATGGCGTGCGGCGAACTGCAATCCATACGGATCTTGCCATCCCAATCCAGGCGCATGAAGCGAAAGGTCGGGTCGACGCGGGTCGAAAGCACTTCGAGCGGCAGGCCATAGCGCTCGGCGATGCGCGTCCAGTAGTGCACGCCAGCGCCACCGAGTGGATCGACGCCAAACTTCAGCCCCGAACCGCGAATGGCCTCAAGGTCGATCACCAGCCCCAACCCGCCGACATAACTGTCGATGAAGTCGAATCGCTGGGTCGTCGGAGCCTTCAACGCACGGCCGTAGTCCATCCGCTCGACGCCATTGAGCCCTGCCGCCAGCAAGGTATTGGCACGATCCTGGATCCACTTGGTCACGCCGGTATCGGCCGGGCCGCCGTTGGTGGGGTTGTACTTGAAGCCGCCATCGGCCGGCGGGTTGTGCGATGGCGTGATCACGATGCCATCGGCCAGGCCGCTGGTACGGCCCTGGTTGTGTTCCAGGATCGCATTCGAGATCGCGGGAGTTGGTGTATAGCCGGGCTCGCCGCCCGTCTCGGCGCATCCTGCATCGATGCGCGTCTCGACACCATTGGCTGCCAGCACTTCTAGCGCCGAAACGAATGCAGGTTCGGACAGTGCATGGGTATCCATGCCAACGAAGATCGGGCCGTCGATGCCCTGCTCACGCCGGTAGTCGCAGATCGCTTGGGTCACGGCGAGGATGTGCCATTCGTTAAAGCTGTTCTTAAGCGACGAACCGCGATGGCCCGATGTGCCGAACGAGACCTGCTGCGCCGGGTCCGACGGGTCCGGACGCTCGCTGTAATAACGCGAGATCAGGCGCGGAATGTTAGTCAGGGTGTTTTCGTCCGGCAGGCGTCCTGCGTTGAGGTCGAGACTCATCTGTCGTTCCTTTGGAAGGGTGGAAATATCACCTCAGGCAGAACCGTCGGGCCGCACGGGAGGCAACGAATGCAAAAAAGGCCTGGATCAGTGCCCATTTATCTAGGCGCTAAGACCATCACTCCTTGGGCTTTGGTTCCCCATAGCGTCAGCTGAATGTCCAGGCTGAACGGTTGCGCATGATATTGCCCGCCTTGACCACAGCCAAACGCTACGGCCTTCTGAGGGAGGCTGGGCTTTCGCGCGATCCCGCCATGCCCCGTACAGCGCCGGCAACAGCGTCGCGCCTCGTTAAAGCAACGCAACCGACCCTGAACATACTCCGCCTATGCCCGCTTCCGTTCCGAAGCGGATGGCCGCATCCAGAGAATGAATCGTGAACCCCGCCCCACCTCGCTCTCGACGGTTAAATCGCCTCCCAGCCGCTGAGCGATACGCCGGCTGATCGCAAGGCCGATACCGGCGCCGGACTGGGCATCGGGATCCAACTGGGTGTACTCCTGGAAAACCATTTCCTGCTTGTCTTGGGCTATACCCGGCCCGGTGTCGGTCACGGTGAGCGCCACCCAGGTCCCCGCTTGGGGGCCACCTGAATGTCGCAGTTCCGCATCGATGATCACCTGGCTTTGCGGGGCGTACTTCACGGCGTTGGACAGTAGATTGGCCAGGATCTGCCGCAAGCGCACCGGATCCGTTTCAGCCTGCAAACCCTTCGGCACGCGCACTTGCACATCGACACCAACGGCCATCGCCTGTGCTCGAAAATCCTCTGCCACCTCATGTGCCGCCCTGCCGACATCGGTCTCTACGCACTGAAACTTGAAACTTCCCGACTCGGCCCGGGCGAGCTCCAGCAGGTCGTCAATCAGCCCAACGGAGGTACGGATGGCCCGGCGGATTCCCTGGATGCTCTCGCATTGTTTGGCATTGAGTTGGCCGATTCTGCCACTCTCAAGCAGCCAGCAATGCCCATCGGCCGCACTCAGAGGATTCCTCACATCGTGGCTGAAGCCCCACATGAGCCTGGCCCTGCTCTCGGTTACTCGCTCCAGCTCGGCGCGCCGACGATCGGCCTCGGCTCTGGCCTCCCGTTCGCTCTCGAGCAGCCGTTCACGCTCCTCATCGTGTCGCTTTCGTTCCGAGATATCCGTTAGCGTCCCAATCCACCGGACGATTGCGCCAGTGGTGTTCCGCTGCGGCATGGCCTGCCCCAGAAACCAACAATAAGACCCATCGGCCGCCCGAAAGCGGTACTCCACTGCATAGGGCTCACCGGTGCGCAATGATTGCTCCCAGCGCGCCACCGTGCGATCCACATCGTCGGGATGTAACAGATGGAGCCACCCTACTCCCCAGGTATATTCCAGATCCGCTCCGGTGAACTCGTACCAGCGACGGCTGAAATAGGTGTGATAGCCATCGGGGTCGGTGGTCCAGATGTGCTGCGGAATCATATCGACAAGCAGACGGTAGCGCTCCTCGCTCTCCCGAAGCTTTTCCTCTGCCAGCTTGCGTGTAGTCACGTCGCGGAAATAGACCGACAGGCCATCGTCGGAAGGAAACGCGCGGACATCGAACCAGATTCCCAACGGGGGGTAATACTCCTCGAATTCGACCGGCTGCCGGCTCTCCATCGCCAGCTGGAATTCCAGCTGGAACGTAGCGCCGACTGCTTCAGGAAACTCTTCCCAGACATTACGACCGAGCAGGCCCTCGCGAGGTCTTCGGAGTAGCCGCTCCGCTTCCCGATTCAGGTAAGTAAAACGCCACTGGGTATCGATGGAGTAGAACGCGTCGGTGATGCTCTCCAGCACGCTGGAGAGCTGCTTGCGAGCCTCTCGCTCGCCCACGAGAAGCCGCTCGCGCTCCGTATCCGAAACATGCCACATGATTGCCTGGCGAATGGCGAAGCCCGCAAACAGAACAACGAGCAAAGCCACCAGCAAAGTGATCCCGAACTCTGTATCGACGAAGTCGGAATGATAGGCATCAAGCACCAGCCAGCCGAGCAAGAACGGGCCGAATAGCGCGACGAGAATCAACCGACGCAGCAAGTATCCGGCCGTGCTGTCATCCATGTACAAAGCCGCCAGGCCGCGAGACGGTTCGGCGAAAAACGTTCCGATGGCCAGCGCAGCGAAGCAAAGGCCCGTCGCGAATACCCCTCCGCCCGAGGCGTTGGTCCCGCCGACCAGTCGAGAACCATAGGCGTCTGCGACGAGATCTATCAATGCGACCACCATCGTCAAAGCCACACCCAACGCCATCCATGGGCGTAGCCGTCGATATCGGGCATTGAGCAAAAGCAGAGATGCATTGATGAATATGAGACCCGCCCCGGTGGTAAGGCTCGGCCACCGCACTCCCCAGGAAACGACCGCATCACCGGCTCCGCCACCGGCGCGCCAGTTCGCCAGCTGCGCCAGAACCGTGACGAGCCCAAGCGCAAGGCCTGCGCCAGCCGCTACGAAACTAGACACTCGCACGGCCTGACTGCGTGGAACGCCAAAAAGAATCAGGGAAGCCGCGGCCAGTAGCACACCGGCAGAGGTCGTCGGGAGCATCAAGGGCGAGGCGACATAATCTCGCCAAAGCGACACGAATGAGATGAGGGCAATGGCAGCCGCTACGATTGCGCAGCTCGGCGTGATAAGCACGATGAGGAAAGTCTTGCGGTCGATCTTCCGCAGATCCGTCATGAACAATGCCCACCGAGACAGCTGCTTTAAGCCCATGGTGCAGGCTGCTTCCCGAAGCCACAAGCTGCGGCCAGAGGCCACCATGCTTTCGCGAGGTTCACCGGCTTGTCGCTAGCGCTTGCAGCAAGGCGCTACTCGGCTGCCAGTTCTGCATCGGTGAGCGGGCTAATAGTCTGCGCGCCGCCTCAGGCAGGTGGTTCAGGTGTTACACAGGCGCCGGCACCATAGCCGGCGCCTGACTCAAGCGATCAAGCGGTCTTGGGAGCCGTCGAGAGCCCTGCTGGACGTTGTTCGCGAAACGCGAGCAGGAATGTCAGGAACACACCGAGTGCGAACACGGCGGGGAACAGCCAGATACTCTGCCAGTCATGCCCCTCGACCGTGGCGAAGTGATCGGTCACCTTGCCAGCCACCCAGAATCCGATGAGCATGCCGACACCATAGGTCGCCAGCGTGATGAGCCCTTGCGCCGAGCCCTTGAACGTCTCGCCCGCCTTGGCGTCCGTATAGATCTGCCCGGATACGAAGAAAAAGTCGTAGCAGATCCCGTGCAAGGCGATGCCGGCAACCAGCATGAAGAGCAGATCGCCGTTGTTACCGTAGGCGAACAATGCATAGCGCAGTGTCCAGGCGAACATGCCCAGCAGCAGCGTTTTTTTGATACCGAAGCGCTGGATGAACAACGGCAGCAGCAGCATGAACAGCACTTCGGAAATCTGCCCCAAGGTCATCTTGCCGGTCGGGTTGTCGACGCCGATCTCAGCGAGAAACGGGTTGGCGTTCTGGTAGTAGAACGCCAGCGGAATGCAGATCAGCACCGAGGCGAGGAAGAAGATGGCGAAGCTGCGGTCCTTCAGCAGCTTTAGCGCATCCAGCCCGAGCATTTCCTTCAGCCCGCCCTGCTCTGGTCGCGCCAGCGGTGGTGTGCTCGGCAGGCTGAAGCTGTACAGCCCGAGAAGCGCCGACGCGATGGCACACATCAGAAAGGTGTTACGCAGCGCGCCGGCTGTGATGGCTTGCTGAGAATCCCAGCCGAACAGAAAGCTGATGACCAATCCGGCGATGATCCAGCCGACCGTGCCCCAAACGCGAATTTTCGAGAATTCCTGCGCCGGGTCACGCATCTGGCGGAAGGCCACGGCATTCACCAGCGCCAGGGTCGGCATATAGACGATCATGTACCCCAGTACATAGGGGTAAAACACGCCGAAATCAGTCGCCCGATAGAGCTGGAACAACAGCACGGCGCCGACCAAATGAAGGATGGCCAGCAGGCGCTCGGCGTTGAAGTAGCGATCGGCAATCAGCCCGATCACGAACGGCGCCAGGATTGCGCCCCATGACTGGGTCGAAAATGCCATGCCGATCTGGCCGCCGCTCGCGCCCAGGTTGTTGGCCAGAAAAGTACCGAGGGTGACGAACCACCCGCCCCAGATGAAAAACTGCAGGAACATCATCAGGCTCAGCCGTACGTTCAGTGTGCTCATGGTCTTGTCCTTGTTGTTGTGCACGTTTGTTAGCAAAGCGCCTTAATCGAGTCCCAGCAGCCGGCGGTTTCTCGAGGTACTGCTTGTAACCCCGGCGAAATCGTCGAAGGCCCGCGTGGCGCGGTTGATCAACTGCTGTTGAATGAAATGGGCGCCTTCCTCCGCCCCCTGCGCTGCGTCCTTGAGACAGCACTCCCACTCAAGCACCGCCCAGCCGTCGTAGCCGTACTGCGTCAACTTGCTGAATATCTGTTTGAAGTCGACCTGACCGTCACCCAGCGAGCGGAACCGGCCCGGGCGCTCGACCCAATCCTGATAGCCGCCGTAGACGCCAGAGCGAGCATCCGGACGGAATTCAGCGTCCTTGACGTGAAACATGCCGATGCGCTCGTGGTAGCGATCGATGAAGCCGAGGTAGTCCAACTGCTGCAACAGCAAGTGGCTCGGGTCGTAAAGAATCTTCGCGCGGGGGTGTTGGTCGACCGCGTCGAGGAACCGCTCGAACGAGGCACCATCGTGCAAGTCCTCGCCGGGGTGGATCTCAAAGCACAGGTCGACGCCCGCTTCATCGAAAACGTCGAGAATCGGCCGCCAGCGTCGCGCCAGTTCGGCGAAACCTTCATCGATCAGGCCGGCAGGCCGCTGCGGCCAGGGGTACATATACGGCCACAGCAGCGCACCGGAAAAGGTTGCATGCGCGGTCAACCCCAAACGACGGCTGGCCTTGGCGGCAAGCTTCAGTTGATCAATGGCCCACTCGGTACGGGCCCTGGGTTTGCCACGCAATTCCACGGGTGCGAAGTCATCGAACAGGTCGTCGAATGCCGGATGCACGGCGACCAGCTGGCCCTGCAGGTGAGTCGACAGCTCGCTGATTTCGACCCCGGCTTCAGCGCAGAGCCCCTTGAGCTCATCGCAGTAGGTCTGGCTCTCGGCGGCTCTGTGCAGATCCAGGCATTGCGTGCCAAGCGTTGGCAGCTGAACCCCGCAATAGCCGAGCGACGCCGCCCAACCCACGAGATTTTGAAGATTATCGAAGGGCGTTTGCGATCCGAGAAACTGCGCCAGGAAGATAGCCGGACCGCGAATACCCCTGGATGTCTTGGCGTTATCCATGTGCATACCTATCGTTCGGTGGCTGCGAAAGCCGTCCACTTGCTGTCGCTGCGGTGGCTGGCGATGGCCGTTTCGATGAACGCCATGCCGCGTAGTCCAGCCTCAATACCAGGCACATCGGGCGCCGCACCGGTGCGGATGCCAGTGGCGAGGTCGTTGTAAAGATTGGCCATCGCTTCGAGATAACCCTCCGGGTGCCCAGCAGGCAGGCGCAGCCGTCGGAGCGTTTCGTCGCACAGCTCGTGTCGATCGACCCCGGCGCGGAGCACTCTCAATGCCTCGCCAAGCGGGCGATGGATCAAGCTGTTCGGCTCCTCCTGACGCCACTCAAGACCGCCTCGTTCGCCGTAAAGGCGCAACCTCAAGGCGTTTTCCTCGCCAGCGCAGACCTGGCTGGCGATAAGCACGCCACTGGCGCCGTTATCGGTCTGGAACAGCACGGCGCCGTCATCGTCGAGTCGCCGGCCTTCTACAAACGTGCCTAGGTCGGCACATAGACGCTCGATTCGCTGGCCGCTGACGAATTCAGCGAGGTTGAACGCGTGGACACCAATGTCACCCATGCAACCGCTCGGCCCGGCTTGCTCCGGCTCCCCGCGCCAAGCGGCTTGCTTGTTCCCCCGCCCGGCCTGGTCCTCGCTCAGCCAACCCTGCGGGTACTCGACATAGATCTTGCGCAAGCGCCCAAGCATGCCCGTACGCACCATATGCCGCGCCTGCCAAACCATCGGGTAGCCTTGGTAGGTATGCGCCAGCCCATAGAGCCGTCCGCTGCCGGCCTGCGTGGCGGCCAGACGTTGTACTTCGGCCAACGACAATGCAGCCGGTTTCTCGGAAAACACATGGAAGCCCGCACGCAGCGCAACCTCGGCAACGGGTGCATGCAGATGATTGGGCGTGACAATGGCCAGCAGCTCCATGCGCTGCTCCGCAGGTTGCTCCTGCTCACCCGCCAGTAATGCCTCCCAGGAGGGATAGCAACGCTTGGGATCGAGATGCAGCGACTCGGCGCTTCGCCTGTTGTTGTCCGAATCGCGGCTGAACGCGCCGCAGACCAGTTCGATCTGCCCGTCGAGACGCATCGCCTGGCGGTGCACCTGGCCAATGAACGCCCCTTCGCCTCCCCCTACCATGCCCATCCGGACCTTGGCCCGACCGGCTGAAGCCATGTTTGTCACCCCGCGCATAGGTAATCGTTAACCGACGATGTAACCGGTTACATTGATCAGAAAGTAGCAGTAAAGTTTGGGGTGTCAAGCTGGAGGGGATTTCAACAGCAGTCTGCCGTTGTCGCTGCGCCATAGAAGGCCGGCGGGACCTGAGATCAACCTTGAGGATTGGCCGATCGGACGACCGTTACATCCACCCATGAGTCGAACGCTGCTTGTAGAGACTGCGTTACGCTATCCGCTTGCCGGTTTCTTGATGACGACCGGCGCCAATCGCCGAGGGACTATGCCAAACATTCGCAAGGTGGCCGAGCTGGCTGGGGTTTCCGTGGCCACGGTGTCGCGCACGTTGAAGACGCCTGAAAGGGTTTCACCGCTGACTCGTGAGCGGGTGCATCTGGCTGTCGAACAAGCCGGCTATCGCCCCAACCTGATGGCGGTGCAGTTTCGTTCGCGCAGGACGCGCAACCTTGTCGTGCTGGTCCCGGTGATCGCGAATGTGTTCTTCGCCCGCGTGATCAGCGGCATACAGGAAGCCGCGCAAGCCTTCGACTATCGCGTACTGCTATGCGATACCCGAGGCCGAGAAGACGTCGAGACGGCGTATGCCGAACTGGTCCATGCACACCAGGCCGACGGTGTCATTCAACTCCGCGCCTTCAACCCGTTCGGCGAGGACAGCCGTCAGGGTGACAGCCCGCCACCGATGGTCAACGCCTGCGAAGTGCTCGATACACCGCCCTGCCCCACTGTTCGCCTGGACAACCGCGCCGCTGCCCGTGCGATGACTGAGCACCTACTCGAACTGGGCCATCGCCGCATTGGCCTGATCAAGGGTCCGCAGGGCAGCCCACTGACCCGCGAGCGCATCGCAGGCTATGAAGATGCCCTCAAAGCAGCGGGCATCGCGCCCGACCCCAAGCTGCTGTGCCGCGGCAATTTCACCTTACAGGCCGGCTATGATGCCGCCGACCAGCTATTGGGCTGCTCGGACCGACCCACCGCAATCTTCTGCGAAAACGATGAGATGGCGATTGGCGCCATCCAGCGCATCCGCCAGTCCGGCTTACGCGTTCCGCAGGACATCTCGGTCGCCGGATTCGATGACATTCCCTTCGCCGCCTTCTGCGATCCGCCTTTGACCACCATCGCGCAGCCTGCCGAGGCATTCGGGCGACACGCAGTCGAAATGCTGGTGGCTCAGTTCGAGAAGCGCCCTCTCGACACCCCTCATCTGATCCTGCCTTACACACTGATCGTGCGCGGCAGCACAACGGTCGCTACGACCAGTGAGCTTTAAACCGCGCACCAGCTCGCGCCATCAACAAACCATTGCGTAGAGAAACTCATCAACAGCCCTAATGACCAGATCAGCGTGCTCCCGGTGCGGGACATGATGACAAGCCTCTAGCAGCAACGTTTGGGTCACGCCGCTCGCCAGCGCGGCGATATGTTGCGGGTGCACCACCGAACCGTATTCGTCCTCGACGCCGTGGATGGCAAGCAGAGGGCAGGCAAAGCCTGGTGCACTGCCCGCCAGCGTCCAGCCGGCATAGCCTTCAGAAAGCCAGGTTTCGATCCAGGCCGAGAGCACCCACTCGGCTTTTTCGCCGTGGTATTTGCGTAACCGATCCAGCTGGCCGGGTTCTGCAAACGCGGCTTGGGCCTGGCGGATGCCTCGCAGGGTCCGGTCTTCGACAAAGGCCTGGGCCGATTCGGTGATCAGTGCACGGCAATTTCGCGGGTAGCGCGCCGCCACGCTCGCTGCCATTGCGCCGCCCACGCTATGGCCGAACGCGACGAAATGTTCGATATCCAGGCCTTGCCATACAGGCCGGAAGAAGTACTCGGCTTCATCGCGGATGAAGTGAGGCGACCAACCACCTGGATGCGAAGCGGATCGGCCGAAGCCAAGCCGGTCATAAGCAATCACATCGCGTGCGGTGGCGGCCGCGAGCCGCTCGGGGAAATCGCGCCACAGCTCAACGCAGCCGAGCGAATCATGTAGCAGGATGATGGGTGTCTTGCGCGTCTGGTTGGTGCGCCAACGACGAGTGAAGACATCGCCATGTTCGGTGGGAATATAGCGGTCGTCGATTTCGATGTTCATCGTTTGCATCCTTAGCACGCGTGCCAACGCTGGATGTTTTCGCGGCACAGGAGTAGGCATAACAGCCCGTCGCTCTCCACCGAGCCCCGTGCCTCAAAAAGCTGGCTTCAAAGTACAGATCTCGCCGCGTCAGATCAGACGTCTACGTTATGTGTGCAGCGCTCGTCGCGAACGGCCAGCCAGTCGGACAACTGCTAGCGCGCCCCGGCCATAGGACGCGCTTTTGACGCCCGGTTTCAGCGGACCGCCGCGGCCGGTTGCTGTAGCGCCGTCTTTTCCCGATCGCGCAGCAGGAATCGCTGGATCTTGCCGCTCGGGGTTTTGGGCAGCTCGTCGACGAACTCGACTTCGCGCGGATAAGCGTGAGCGGACAAGCGCGTACGCACATGTTGCTGCAGCTGTTCAGCCAGCACCGTGTCGCCGTTCTGGCCGGCATGCAGCACGACGAACGCCTTTACCAGCTCGGTGCGCTCCGGATCGGGCTTTCCGATCACTGCCGCTTCGATCACTGCGGGGTGTTCGACCAAGGCGCTCTCGACATCGAAGGGACCGACACGGTAGCCGGACGTGGTGATCACATCGTCGGCACGGCCCACGAAACTGATGCTTCCATCAGTATTCATCTCGACCGTGTCACCGCTCAGGTAGTAATTGCCGACGAAAGCCTTGGTCTTGATGCCGACGTAGCCCGAGAACCAGAGCAGCGGTGATCGACTGCGATCCAGCGCAAGCATGCCGGGCTTGCCAGGCTCAAGCTCACGCTGCTGATCGTCCAGTACTACCACGCGGTGTCCGGGCATGGCGTAGCCTGCGGTGCCGATACTGACCGCATGATTCAGTGCGTGGTGATTGCACAACACCATGCCGAGCTCAGTTTGCCCATAGTGGTCGTGGATGGTGCAGCCGAGGCCGTCGCGGAACCAACGGATGACCTCGGGGGTGAGTGGCTCGCCAGCGCTGCTCACGGCGCGCAGGCGACCTTTGATCTGGCCTTCCACCTCGCTTCTGGCTGCTAGCAACAGTCGGAATGCAGTCGGGGATCCCGCCATGTTGGTAATCGCATAATCGCGCACGACGCGACAGGTGCTTTCGACGGTGAAGCCGCCTTCATAGAACAGCGTGCTGTGCCCCATTGCCAATGGTCCGGTGACGGCGTAGTACAAGCCGTAGGCCCAACCCGGATCGGCGATGTTCCAGAAGTTGTCCTCGGGGCGAAGGTCAACCGCATCCCGCATGTAGGTGACGAAGGCAACGATGGCTTTAAGCGGCACATGCAGCTGTTTTGCCGGCCCAGTGGTGCCGGAGGTAAACATGGCCAGAAAAGGCGCCTCGCCATTCAGCAACACCGGCTCGAATTCGGAGGATTGGCGATTCACCTGAGTCCAGAAGTCCTCCACACCGTCACCCACCACAAGCCGTCGCGGCGCTGCCTCGATGGCATCCAGCTTCTCGCTGTTAACCGCGTCGGTGACCACCATCTTCGCGCCGGACTCTTTGATACGGTGCTCGACCGCTTTGGGGCCGAAGGCGGTGAAAAGCGGCTGGTAAATGGCTCCGAGGCGCCAGGCGCCAAGGATGGTAACCAGCAACTCGGGAGTACGCGGCAGCAAGCCGGCAACCGTATCGCCCGGCTGTATGCCGTAGCCGCTCAGGAGATTGGCGAAACGAGCAGCGGCAACCTTGAGCTGAGCGAACGTCCAGTCGGCACGCTGGCCGTCGCGACCTTCCCAGCGCAGCGCGATTTTGTCCGAATCCGCATGACGATCACAGCATTCGACGCAAGCGTTCATGGCAGACAGGTTGCCTGAAAGAATCTCCGCTACCGTGTGGTCGTAGTCGAATTCGCTGGCCGCAGTGACATAGTCGCGCATGGCTGGCTCCTGGATTTATTGTTTTTTGGTCCTTGGATATTGGCTCCGCGTGGCTCAGGCAACAATGGCAAAAGCCTTCAAACTGGGTGAATGTTTTGGACAAGCATCGCCGGCCTGACGGACGGTGTGCCCGGCCGTCGATAGTCAGCAATTCCAGCGGTTGAGATCGCCTTGATATGGGACCGGCTGCGGAGAAAAGATGAGCCATATTGGCGCGAAGCCGCAGTGCTCACCCTCACCGATCCGTCGGTTTCAGCCTTCCGGCAACTTCGCGATCACCTTGATTTCGAACTGGAAGCCATAGAGCCAGGTGACGCCGACAGCGGTCAGCGTTGGGTGCGGCGCGTGCCCCCAGTACTCGGGCACGACCTTCCAGATGGTTTCGAACGTCGTCTGCGGATCGACCATGAACACAGTGACGTCAGCCACATCATCGAACGTGCAGCTCGCTGCTTTCAGGATCGCGTTCAAGTTCTCGAATGCGAGCCGCACCTGAGCCTCCAAATCAGGCTCCGGCGAGCCATCGTCACGGCTGCCGACCTGTCCCGAAACGAACAGCAAGCCATTAGCGCGGATCGCTGGCGAATAGTGATTGCGCTCGTAAAGCGCCTGGCGCCCGGGTGGAAAAACGACGTTGCGCTGGTTCATTGAATACCTCCTTTATGGGTCGTCGCCGACCGTGATTCACAACGAGTTGAATCTTGGCGGGCCGCCCCTTACGGATAAACTGGCGCGTCTATCCATCACTGTTTGCAAAATCCAAACAATCACCGAATCCGGAAGCGAAAAATGGACCGTTTTGATGCGATGAGGGCATTCGCCCGGGTGGTGGAAACCGGCAGCTTCACCAAGGCGGCCGAAACCCTGCACATGAGCAAGACCACCGTGACGCAACTGGTGCAGCAGTTGGAGGCTCGGTTGCGCGTCAGACTGCTTAACCGCACCACACGCAAGGTCAACGTCACGGCCGACGGCGCCGCCTATTACGAGCGCGTACAACGCCTGCTGGCCGACCTGGATGACGCCGAGACCAGCCTGTCCAGCGCCGCGGCATTGCCCAGGGGCCGGCTGCGGGTAGATGTGCCCAGCCCCTTTGCTCGGATGATTCTGGTGCCGGCTCTGCCCGCGTTTCATGCGCGGTACCCAGACATTCAGCTGGACATGGGCGTGAGTGATCGCACGGTCGATCTGATCGGCGAGAACGTGGACTGTGTCGTGAGAGGTGGCGAGCTCACCGACCAGTCGCTGATGGCGCGGCATATCGGCGACCTGCGGCTAGGGGTCTATGCGGCGCCGAGTTACCTGGAGCGCGCCGGCAAACCCGCTCACCCGCGGGAACTGCAGGACACGCACCACCGCATTGTGGGCTTTCTCTGGGCACGCACCGGCAAGGTTTTTCCCTATTCCATGCACTGCAACGGTGAGAGCATCAAGGTACTGGGCCGCTATGTGCTCTCGGTCGACGATGGCAATGCCTACCTCGCAGCCGGCTTGGCCGGCATGGGTGTCCTCTGGCTACCGGACTACATGTCCAGAGAACACCTGGAGCGCGGCGAGCTGCTTCCTCTTTTCGAAAGCTGGCAACTCGACCCGATGCCCATGTACGTCGCCTTTCCCCCGAACCGGCATGTCAGCGCCAAGCTGCGCGTGTTCATCGACTGGGTCGCTGAGCTTATGGCGCAGCATGCTCCTGTAACCCGCCGGCACGGCATCTAGCGTGGCCGCTTGACTAGGCAATCGGCCATCGCACAGCTAATTGGGTTCAGTCACGGCAGCAGAGAGGCCAAGGCGGACAGCAACAGCATCGCTGCCAGACTCCGATTGAACATGATTCGGCGTGCTCGGGGCGTCAGAAATGCGGCCGCGCCTCGTCCGAGCAGTGCCCAGGCCGCCAGACACGGCAAGGAAATGCAGAAGAACATCAGCGACAGTTGCGCCACGTCGTGCCAGCGCTCCGTACCGGGCCGGGTGAACACGCTTATCACCGCAACAGCCATCATCCAGGCCTTGGGGTTGATCAGTTGCAACCCTGCCGAGGCCAAAAAACCGAGACGCGGCCCGGCAGCCTGCCCATTGCGGTGCTCGGGCTCAGGGGTCCAATAGATCTGCCAGGCGAGATGGCTCAGCCATATGATGCCGAGCCCCTTCATCAGCGTTTGCAGCATAGCGTGGGCCGCCACCGCATCACCCACCCCGACACCTACGGTCAACACCATCAGCGCGGCGCCGGCGCAGCCACCCAACACGATCGGCAAGGCACCGCGGAACCCGAAGCGCACGCTGTGATTGAGGACCAGTACGTTGGTCGGCCCCGGCGTAATCGACGCGACGAAGGCGAAAAGGGCAAAAGGCAGTAGCTCGATCATCTCAGGCACCGCCTGCAGTTGGGTTGAGCAAGGGCGTATCGAAAATTTCGCTCATCGTGGTCCGGCTCCTGTGTCACTTAGGGGCCAGTCTGAAGATCGTCTGATCAGACGTCTGGAAGATTCGAGCAGCGCATGCGGTAATTTGCCGGCGTCAGGCCATAGGCGCGCCGAAACCATCGGCCAAGGTGGCTCTGGTCGGCAAAACCGAGAATGGAGGCTACCTCGGCGGGCGCCTTTCCTCGGGCCAGCAGATAGCGCGCCTTGGCCAGGCGCAGCTGGATGAGATACGCGTGTGGCGCAAGCCCGAATGCCGCCTTGAACGCCCGCGACAAGCGAAAACGACTGACGCCAGCCAGCACGGCGAGCTCGTCCAGCCCTATATCCTGGTCGAAGTGTGCATGCAGGTAGTCGCGAGCGCGGATGGCAACACGCGGCAGACGCGGGTCGTCCTGCCGCTCCTGTCGCCAGCGTAAATGACCGCTCAGGTTAAGCAGGAGCGTATCCAGCGCGGTCTCGCGCACGATGCGCAGGTCGCGCTGTTCCAGAGCATGGAAGGCACTGGCAATGGCGGTAAGCAACTGCGGGCGCTCGGTGAGCGTGGTAGCGAATCCGGGGTCACCGCGGATCAACGGCGTATCGTCCAACGTGCGCAACTCCCGCTCGAACCAGGCAGGCTCCAGATACAACATCGAATAGGTGAATCCGCCGTCGGCAGGCGCATCGCCGTCATGGATTTCGCCGGGTTCAAGCAGAAAAATCCGGCCCGGTGTGCTCTGGTGCACCGCGCCCCGGCAGCTGAACTGCTGAACGCCCTGTTCGGTAAAACCAATCAGATAGCTGTCATGCCAATGAGGGTCGTAAGCATGCCCCTCGAAGTGCGCGCGGATGGTTTCGATGCCGGTATCGGCATCCTGGCGGAGGGAGATCCAGCTGCGATCATCGGTGTGCATCAAGCGCTCGGGCAAGAGATATCGGCATGCAAGAAGACGAGCCTAGTTCCGAGCCCAAACTCATGTCTGGAACATTCGTGCAGCTTAGTTCGGCTCTCAGGCATCGCCGAAACAACTGATGCAACGGCAGCTGCTGCGCACTGTGACGGCTGATCAGCACCAATTCACGATAGAAGGTGGCACTGCCGAGCGGCAGTATGCGAACCGTCGGTTCGCGCTCCAGCCACAATCCGGCTTTGGGCACCAGCGCAACGCCCAGACCGCTCTCGACCATCTTGACGATGGCCTCGAGTTCGTCGATTTCGAGCCCTGAGTGTGTCTCCAGACGGTGCTTGCGCAGAAAATGGCTGACCTGCCGACCACCAAACGAACTCCGGTCGTAACGCACGAGAGGATGCTCGGTAAGCAACTGGAACGGGTCGTCACCCTCGACATTCAGGGGCGCAATCAGCACGAACGGCTCCTGCTGAATCAGCTCGGCGTGTAGCTCCTTGGGCAGCGCGAAGGGTGGGCGAATCATGACTGCTAGATCGATATCACCTGCATCGACCTGCGACAGCAGATTCAACGAAACACCAGGGACCAGCTTCGGCGCGACACCGGGCGCCTCATGACGCAAACGCAGCAGTACTGGCGGCAGCAGGCCAGTCTGCACCGTAGCGATGGCGCCAATGCGCAGATCGCCTCGGAACTCGGAAAGCGACTCCGGCTGTCCCATCAGTGCGAATGTTTCGAGGATCTGCTCGGCCAGGGGCAGCGCGCGCTCCCCGGCGGCGTTGAGATGCGCCGAGCGCCCCGTCCGGTCGAACAGACGCAGGCCTAAAGCCTCCTCGAGATTTTTAATCTGGGCGCTCACCGCCGATTGCGTAAGCCCAATCTGATTGCCCGCCGCCGCGAAGCTGCCGCAGCGGGCAATGGCAAGAAAGGTTTTGATCTCTCGTATCATGGACAGCGCTCGTCTGATCGAAATTTTTAAGGCTCGCAACAAAACATATCCGTTGTGGCCGGGTGCGACAACTCGGCCAGAATGAACGCCGCCGTCCCACTAAAAGAAGGAAGCCCGATGAGCCTTTCCCCTTTTCACCTTGCGATTCCCGTTTACGACTTGCCTGCGGCCCGCCATTTCTACCGAGAAGTATTCGGCCTCGCCGAAGGACGCTCATCCGAGCATTGGGTCGACTTCGACTTCTACGGGCACCAACTCGTCATCCATGAGCATCCAAAGACCCAATCCCAGGATGCGGCACACACCAATGCAGTGGATGGCCACGACGTGCCGGTGCCCCACTTCGGTATCGTCCTGAGCTGGCCAGAGTGGGAAGCCTTGGCCGAGCGCCTGCGTTCGCTGGGCACTCAGTTCGTCATCGAGCCTTATGTACGCTTCAAGGGCCAGGTCGGCGAGCAGGCCACCATGTTCCTCTTCGACCCGTGCGGCAATGCGCTGGAATTCAAGGCCTTCAAAGACATGAGCCAGCTGTTCGCCAAGTGACTAAGGTTGTTACGGGCCGAGCGACATGGCGACCGGTACGTGACGCGTAGATGGGATGAAGTCGGCCAGTTGGGTGCGGCATCGCGGCTCGCCTTATAGCGGTGACCTCGCCCTGCGCCCTTACCGAGACGAATAAATGGATTCTCGTAAACCCTTGGACGCGATGGCCGTCGGCCTGATGCTGATGCTCTGCCTGATCTGGAGCATGCAGCAGATCGCGTTGAAGGCGACCGCGGCGGATTTTTCGCCGGTATTGCAGATTGCCCTGCGCTCGGGTGCGGGAGCGTTGCTGGTCGTGTTACTGATGCTCTGGCGTGGCGAACGACTGACCATCGCGCAGGGTATGTGGAAGCCTGGGTGTCTGGCCGGCGTCTGCTTTGCGCTGGAGTTTCTGCTGGTTGGCGAGGCCGTTCGGCACACTTCGGCGGGGCATGTCGTGGTATTCGTCTACACCGCGCCGGTATTCGCCGCGCTCGGCCTGCACTGGAAGCTGCCGAACGAACGCCTGGCTCCGCTACAGTGGATCGGCATAGGCCTGGCCTTTGCGGGAATCGCGGTGGCCTTTCTGCGGGGCGCTAATGCCCAGGCCGGTTTGTCCAGCGTGCTATGGGGTGACTTCCTCGCCCTGCTTGCTGGCGCTGCCTGGGGATCGACCACAGTGCTGATCCGCGCTTCTCGACTGTCCGCGCTACCCGCAACCCAGACGCTTCTGTACCAGCTGGTGATGGGTTTCGCCCTGCTGCTACCGATCGCCCTCCTGATCGGCCACACCACGTTCAACCCAACCCCGTTGGTCTGGCTGAGCCTGGGTTTCCAATCACTGATCGTCTCGTTCGCCAGCTTCCTGCTCTGGTTCGCCCTGCTGCGCCGTTACCTCGCCTCGCGCCTGGGCGTGCTGTCCTTTCTTACGCCATTGCTGGCCGTCGCGCTCGGGGCCTGGTTGCTGGCCGAGCCCATCGAACCGGGCTTTTTGGTCGGTGCGGTGCTGGCGCTGAGCGGCATCATGCTGGTCAGTGGCCACGGCTGGCTTGCATCGGTCACGAAGCGCTAGCTGCACCCACGAGCATCGCCCAGGTTCATTTCCTAAGTGCATAGACGTACGCCTCGACGGTCTCGCCATTGGCGAGTCGAACGGCAGTCGGTGTGCGTAAATAGGCGTCGCCCTCGAACTCATCGAGCACTGGCCAATGCGCAGCGAGTTGCACGGAACTAAAGACCAGGCCATCGATCGTTTCACCCTGCTCGTCCAGATCGAGCCCGGGGAACCCCATCGCTGCACCCCATCCTTCCGCGCGTAGCGTTCCCGTCACGCTCGCCGGCTGCCAGTGGCCGGGCACCTCGGCCAAGATGTGCTCATTCGGCCGGCCGGGCGCGAGTGATCCATATACAAACAGTCTTTCCATCTTCCAGCCTCGTCTCGATGGCAGCGCTCCCCCGCCATGCAACATGAACGTGGTCCATCGCCATCCGGGGCATGAATAACAAGCGGTGCGGGCGGGGACGCTTGCGTCTGCAAGCATCCAGCTACCTATTCGGTGCTGGCTCGCCTGCTGGCTGGCCCAACATTTAACCCATCATTCGGGCAACGCTCTGCATGCCCTGTCGGTGAACTAAGGTCTGCACGGGCCGCGCGCCCTGCTCAGATCCCCATCGATGCACACGTATCGTCCTATGTGGATTTGCGTAGCAGCTCTTGACCTTCCTGCGTCATCAACGCTTTTCCTCACCCCCTGATAAACGGAAGGCTAAGGTTGGAGCCCCTTTGACTGGCTTCAATGCGACTCAGATTCGCCATCTGTTCAGTGATTGCCTGGTTGTCAGCAGCCTGGACCTGACCGATCAATACCAGGGCGACCGCGGTCGAGAAGGGAGCATAGTGCATGCTCAGAATCCTTGGAGTGGGTGGAGGCAGGATTCTCCTCACAAGACCGCACGCGGGGTATGAACCGTATGATGGATTCAGACAGGCAGGCTATTGGTAGTAACCCGGTGGTTGTCATATGGCCCAATAACTGAAACCGCGACTCCGGCGCTGCGTCGCTATGTCGTTGGGCACGTGCTCTGTGGTTGAAGAGATTCTGCGTCTGAAGGCCAGCCGACAAAATGCGAGGTCAATGCACCACTTTCGTACTAAGCGACAAGCCTGTTCTGACCGATAGCGGACGCTTGGAATGGAGAGCAAAGCTCCTCGCACCGGCGAACCCAGAACAGACTGGGTACAATTGGCGCTCAATTACGCAGGGTCATGCAGATTGGATGCATCGAACAAGGAAATCACAACAATGGCGTCCCCTAACAAACAGCAAAAGCGCGCCCAGCGGGCTAAAGCCAAGGCCCAACAGAACCGTTCAGGTAAGACCAGACCCAATGACCTGCATCCGTTGCTGGCCAATCCGCTGATCAATGAGCCGTTCGACGACGTCGTGATCGACCTGAGCACCTTCGACTTCAAAGACATCGAAGAGAACGGGTTCGACCCGGCGCACTTTGATGATCTGTTCCAGGCAATGAACGTCGCTGAAGGCATCAGCCTGCTAGCGATGTGCCTGGTGTTCCTGCAGTACCCAGTGCTGGAACTGGTGGTCGCCGAGGAAGCAGAAGAAGCTGCTATCGACTTCATGATGGGCTTGCTGATCGTTTACCGCGGCATGTTTCACGGTGAAGACGAAGACACAGCATTGAACTGGGTTGGCGACGACGCCTTCCAGAGTGCCTATAACGAAGCGTCCCTGATTCTGCAGAAGAAGAACACTCGGCGCACTTCGGCAAACCGGTATTAGCCGCGCGCGCCGCCTTCTGCCTACACATCGACACCGATGGGCGGCTTTATTAGAACGGTTATGCTCGAACGCTGGCCCGCCGCTACTGCTGAAGAAGCGTTGCCACGTTGCTGTTGCCGCTTTGAGTCGCGGTCAGACTATTGCCTATCCCACTTTGACTTAGATTCAATCGATTCATGCTTCCTGATTGGATGATGCTCGTCGCTTGATCAACCCCGGACTGAGTGATATCGATCGCGTTATCGTTGCCCTGGCTGATAGCCGTTACATGATGAGCGTCCCCGCTCTGGCTCAACACCAGATCAAGGCCGTCGCCAGTCTGCTCATGAAACAGCTCATTGTCATTGCCGACCTGGGACACTAATATTAGGTTCTCGTTGCCCTCCTGCGTCATTGATTGGTCGCTCCCGTCAGCGGTGCCGTTAATCACATTACCTGTCCCCGCCTGGTAGAGTTCGACATCGTTGTTGTAGCCATACTGACGGACGCGGGTCAGGTTCGATTCGCCCACCTGGGCGATCGAGGCACTGTTGTATTCGAGCGCCTGCTGGCTCAAGGCATAATTGCCATTGCCTTGCTGGCTAATCGTAATCGTCGAAAAGTTATTGTGAACATAGCTCTGATCGGCGTGCGCTTCGTTGTTGTCGCCCTCCTGTCGAACCGTGCTCAGCAACTGTGTACCGTACTCGGCGGTGCTGGCCCAATTCCCGTCACCGCGCTGATAGATCGTGGTCACGCTGTCGCCCCCCCGCCATTGGGACATGCTGGCGTGATTGTTGTCGCCAAAGGTCTCGAATGTCGCCGACGCGTTGTTCGTTTCCCTTTGAATCCCACCCCCGGTGTTGTTATTACCTTCCTGATAGGTGGAGATCGAAGAGTCGACGCTGTCGAACTGCCCGTTGTAATGATGATTGCTATTGCCGACCTGCTCAGCGCTGATCACACTTCGGCTGCCCCTGAGTTGCAGAATCAATGAACTGTTGCGATCACCTTGCTGGATGTCGACAAGCTCGCTCCCGGTGCTCGCCTGTCGAATCGTGGAAGTATTGAAATCCCCTGTCTGCACATGGCGAACGCGATCGCCAATCCCTTCCTGAGTTATCGTCGTCGCATTGGCATAGCCTTCCTGAATCAGCTCGACGCTATTGTCTTGCGCATGAACTGAAAGAACCTGCACCGTCAAAACGGCGGCGGTTGAAAGTTTAGCGAGCGTCATGACGGGTCCACTCCGTAATCGTTTTTACGCAGCAATTAAGAGGGTAGCGGCTGGGTGATGCGAAACCAGCACCTGAACGTTAGCTGGTAAGGGAGTGCTCGCGGCGGAAACAGCCTAGCGGGCAAGATCGATTCGTCATAACGGAGGGCGCGGCAGAAACTGCTGATTCTGTTTCAGCGCTTGGGCTGCATTGTAAAAACCGCTCGATGCGGCGCGCGCCAACGCGCCGCCTACACTGACTCGTCTGGCGCCCATGACTGACAGCTCTTTCACCCCTACGCCAACCAGCTGCCGGAAAACGCCGCACCGCTGATCGCTGGCCTGGCCACGGATTACAGCCACGTGCTGGCTGCCGCCACTACCAATGGCAAGAACTTCCTGCCGCGCGTCGCTGCTCAGCTGGACGTCGACCAGATCTCCGAGATCAGCGCCGTCGAGAGCGCTGATACCTTCAAGCGCCCGATCTATGCCGGCAACGCCATCGCGACTGTTCAATCCAGCGCTGCGATCAAGGTCATTACCGTGCGTGCGACCGGTTTCGATCCGGTCAGTGCCGAAGGTGGCTCGGCCAGCGTCGAGCAGGTATCCGGTACTGGCGATGCGGGTGTTTCCGCGTTCGTCGGCGAAGAGCTGGCCAAGTCTGATCGTCCTGAGCTGACGGCTGCCAAGATCGTCGTCTCCGGCGGGCGTGGCATGCAGAATGGTGAAAACTTCAAGCATCTTTATTCGCTGGCCGACAAACTCGGTGCTGCC
>NZ_QORI02000011.1 GCF_003325755.1 Pseudomonas sp. SST3
TACGTCGGTATCGCCGCAGCTGCGCTTATTCRTGGCTGCGATTACTGGACGCTCGGCCGACCCCATGCTTCGCCAACAGAGCCTGGCGATTGCTGAGGCGTATCTGGAGGAGATCGAACTCCAGGGATTCGCTTCGCAGCCAGATGCAGGCTGCAGTCCTGCGCGCGCCTGCTACAACGACGTACGTGATTACACAGACCTTTCGGAAGCGCCGCACGATGCGTTCGGAACTGCAATCGCGGGGCTGGCTGCGTACCGCGTGACGGTATCAGTCAGCGGGCCGAGCGATTGGAGCGGGGTGCCGGTGCTGCATATTGAGGTCGGAGTAACCGATCCGGCCGGCGGCCGGTTGGTGCTCAGTGGCTATCGGGCTTGCTATGGCGAGACGGACAGCTCAGGAACAAGCCAATGTCCGTGAAGAGTCGGGGATTTACATTGGTGGAGCTGATCATGGTCATCGCACTTGCCGGGCTGGTGGCGGTGATGATTTCCACTGTGCTGTCTGGTCCGATGGAAAGCTTCACGGCGCAAAGCCGTCGAGCCGCGTTGGTCGACCTCGGTGCAGGCGCCCTGCAGCGCATGGCCCGCGATGTACGTCTAGCCGTGCCCAACTCGCTACGGGTCACCCCGGACGGGCAGGCCTTCGAACTGTTGTTGATCCACAGCGCAGGTCGCTACCGGCCCAACCGCAATGACAGCGAAGGTTTGCGCTTTGACGAGGCCTCGGCCAATTGCGGGAGCACCACGGCCGACGCCTCCTGCGATTCCGTGCAGGTTCTCACTCCTTCGCTCGACCTATCCGGCGCGCGTTGGCTGGTGCTTTATAACGTCGGCGCGCAATCCGGCGCTGCGCCGGTAGCCGGGCCAAATGCATGGGCAGGGGGTAATCCAGGCGTCATTACTCCGACCGGGACGACTTTTGCTCTGCGCAATGGGGCGCCGGCAGGTGAGTCCCTCATCGCCTTGGGCAACCTGCCCGCTGGCGGCTTTCGTTTCGCGTTCGCTTCACCGCAACGGCGGCTGTACCTGGCCGAGCACGTGGTGGGTTATCGCTGCCAGAATGGCCAATTGATTCGCTATAGCTACTCCGAGCTGCTGGCTAGCCTGCCATCGACTCCACCGCCAGGTTCGGCTCCACGATTGCTTGCCGGCGATGTCAGCCAATGCCAGTTCAGCTATCGAGCCGGTACGGCGCAGCGCAGCGGTTTGCTGAGCCTGTCGCTCGGCATGACCCAGGCCGGCGAAACCCTTCAATTGATACAGCAGGTCCATGTCGACAATGCGCCCTGATCGCCTCACCTCGGGCCGCTCGGCCGGCTTCGGCCTTGTCGCGGCGCTGTTTCTGATAGTAATCGTGACAGTGGTCGTTCTGACGATGGCACGGCTGTCGACCGCCCAGCACGGAACCGTCAGCCTGGCCATTCAGCAGGCGCGCGCATTCCAGGCGGCCAACGCTGGCCTGGAATGGGGTATTTCACGAGCGATTGAGGGGGGCGCCTGCGATCAGAACGTTTCGCCGACGCTGGCAGGGAGCGGCCTCGATGAGTTTGCGTTGCTGGTCGAGTGTTACTCCGACGTGTATCCAGAGGCAGATGGGGGAAACATTACCCTGTACCGCCTCGTAGCCACCGCACAAAACGGCCAACCGGGTGCGAGGGCGGATTACGCCTATCGAAAGCTCAGCGCAGTGGTGGAAAGGAAGCCTTGATGAAAACTGTATTCCATTATGTGCTTGCCGCCTGTGTTGGTCTGGTCTGGTCAGCGCTTGCCTGGAGCGCTGAAGTAGGGATTTGCTCGGAGAACTTCCCAGACGGCCTGCAAAGCCACAATCGTGGCCGGATAGATTTCGGCTACTACGCGCAATTGCAGAACAGTCCCGATGCACGACTGCACGCCCGCACTATCACCCGGAACTGGTGGTCGTGGTTCGCGCCGACTTGCACGACGAGTCAGTGCGAAGCGATCAACGCCAACGGGCCATCGCAGTCTCCAGGGAGCTTTCAAAGCTATGCCAGCACGACGGATTTCAACGTGGGTTATCAGGAGACCCGAACGCTACCGGGCAATGGCCTGAACCGCTATCGCACCGTGGACATTGGCACCGACGCTCAGTTGACGATCAACAGCAGCGGACAGAGCTTTTACTTGGCCCAGCTGCGAGTTGGCTATCGGGCCGTACTAAGGCTTTCACCTGGTGATTACTGGGTCGGGTCGTTGGAGACAGGCACAGAGTCGCAAATCCAGGTTGTCGGCAATGGGCGCGTGCGCTTGTTCGTGCGCGACGCTCCGAACTTGGGCTATCGCTCGCTGTACAACTCGCCGGGGAATGAAACTGCCGGTTCGGCCAGCAAGCTGTTCCTCTACGGCTACAACGCCGTCACGTTCAATACGGCTACGACATTTAGCGGCTACGTATATAGCCAACGCGACGTGGTAATCGGCGACTCTGTGAGGTTGTACGGTGCGGTGACGGCAGCGGATATCTCGCTGTCATCGAATGCCGCTGTCCGCTATGTTGCCCCAGTAGGTAGTTGCACTAAGCCGGCTGAGTTGCGGTTGAGTTGGTTGTTGGATGAAGCAAGATGGACAGGAGCGGCGGGGGAGATCAAGGACGCCTCTGGTAACGGCCTGGTGGGACGCGCCATCAATGGCGCTACGACTGCATCTGCTGCGCCAGCACTGCCTGAGGACAACAACTCGCAGGGAACCTGTGGCTATGGCAGCTTCGATGCCAGCTCCAGCCAGTACCTGCAGGCAGCGCACGATGACCTACTGACCCTGCGTGACAGTTTCGCGATTGGTGTCTGGGTTAAACCGCGCAGCCTGCCGGCGAGCGGCCTGATGAGCATTCTTTCGAAAGACGAGAATTACGAGTTTCATCTCAACGCCAACGGCACGGTGAACTGGTGGTGGCAGACCATCGGGCCGGCCGCAACTGTCCAGTTCAATAGCAACAAGGCGCTAGCTGTCGGGCAGTGGAGTCACGTCCTGGTCCGCTACACGCCGGGCGACCAGCGTATCTTCATCAACGGTGTCGAAGCCGGGCGAGCAACCTTCGCTGGAACACCCGTCACCAATACCGATCCGCTGCAACTTGGATGGGACCAGCTGTCTGGTCGGCATTTCAACGGTGAGCTGGATGAGCTGCGCATCTATGACGGCGCGCTCAGCGCCAGTGAAATTGCTGATCTGGTAAAAGAGCGCCATGAGTGTTCGCGTCGCCTGCAATGTTTTGGGGACAATTTCGACGATGGACTGAGCACTGATTGGGCTGTCTCCAGTCGCGGCAAGACGGCCTTTACACCGGCCGTTTACTCGGGCCGCTTGCGTCTGACCAGTAACGCAAACAACGTCTCCACCGCGTCGGCGTTGCAGCGACTCTTCCCCGCGCAAGGCAACTTCATTCAGGTGGAGTTCGATTACTACGCCTACAACGGTAGTGGCGCTGATGGCATCGCGATCATCCTGTCGGATGCCACACAAACGCCGCAACCGGGCGGGTTTGGCGGGTCGCTGGGCTATGCGCAGCTCAACGACAACAGCAATAAGGTTAATGGCTTTGCCGGTGGCTGGCTTGGGATAGCCGTCGATGAGTACGGCAACTTTTCCAACCCCACCGAGGGTCGTATAGGCGGAAGTGCGCTGATTCGTGACTCGGTGAGCGTCCGTGGATCCGGTAACGGATTGGCCGGTTACCGATATCTCAGAGGGACCGAGCGTTCTCTGAATCCGGAGGTGGATGACGCAACGAGTAGAGGCGCCTCACGGGGTCATCGCTATCGTTTGACCATTGATGCGCGCACCCAAGGTCAGGTGCTGGTCACGGTGGAACGAAAGACAGGCTCAAGCTTTGAGATCCTGCCAAACCTGGATCGCTACAACGTCATGGCCAGCGGTAACAGCCAGGCGGCTTTGCCGGAGCGCTTCTATCTGTCCCTGACCGGCTCTACAGGAGGGTCGAGCAACATCCACGAAATTGACAACCTCAACATTTGCGCCACTGACATCGAGCCCATTGGCGAGCAGATACATCATTTCGACTTGCGTTATTCCACGCCTTCACTGACCTGCAACCCCCAGGAGGTGACGGTGACTGCCTGCCTCAATGCCGACTGCTCGCAGGTCTACAGCGAGGCAGTAACGGCGACGCTGACTGCCGATCACGCGGTATGGCAAGGCGGTAACCAACTGAGTTTCACCGGCGGCACGGCCAAGGCCATGGTGCAGGTGACCCGAGCAGCGGAGGCAACGATCGGCGTGGGTGGATCGACACCCCCGACCTTGTCTTTTGGCGAAACCGCCTGTTCGACAGCGGGGTGCAAGCTGGTGGGCGTGGAAAGTGGTTTTATCGTCGACGTACCGACGCTGATCGCGAATCGGCCTCAGCCCGAGGTCTGGTTGCGTGCGGTTAAGGCCGATGCCAAAGACCCGCAGAAATGCATTGCCGGGTTTGCTGGAGGAACAAAAACCATCGGCTTCAATGCCACGTACGATTCGCCAATCACTGGTGCTCAAGCGGTTAGCCTCAACGACACGACGATCATGACGACGTCGGCTGGTTCAACGTCTGGGTTTACCCCGATCAGGCTGAAGTTCGATGCCGAGGCTAAGGCTTCACTAACAGTTAATTATCCCGATGCAGGAAGGATGAATCTCAATGTTCGGTATGCGCCAGGCGAGGGCGATGAGCAGGGACTGGTCATGCAGGGTGCCGATCTGTTTATCAGTAAACCCTACGGGATTCATATCGAGACGGATATCGACGAGCGTGCGGCGGATGAGCGTTGCAATGGGCTGACGATCGATGAATGCCCTATGTTCATCGCCGCAGGAGAGCCGTTTCCGGTGCGCTTCCGGGCGGTCGGTTGGGGCGGCTCTGACAGTGAGCTACGGACTGCGCAGGCGCTGGCGGATAACATCACCACACCGAACTTTGCACTAAGTGCCGCGAGCGGTGCGTTCAGGTTGGAGCATACGCTGATGGCGCCAGACGACGGTGGTCCTGGGTTACTTAGCGTGCCGTCTTACGATCATGTGCTTGGCGAAATTAGCACCGTCACTGCTCAAAGCGTTTCTGAGGTTGGCATTTTTCAGCTGATTGCCAGTCCGCGCCAAGGCGTCACCTACTTCGGCGAGCCTGTTGACGGGGGCACCAGCAACCTTATCGGTCGCTTCATTCCGGCCCGTCTGGGAATTACCGCAACAGCCAGCCTGGCGCCGAGCTGTTCCGTATTTAGCTATCAGGGCAGCCGATAGATTTCGCACCGGGGCTCGAGCCGCAGCTGACGGTGACCGGCTACAACAGCGCTGGGTCGGTCACGAAGAATTATGATCGCGGCCCATTCTGGCGGCTCGGCTCGCCGGCCCGCGAGGCGTATCACTCAATCGTCGGCAAAATTGCGCTGGACGACAGATTGATTGCGCGAGGCACCCCCCATTTGCTTGTTGAAGGCGCGGATGACGGGGATGGCTCGCGGGTATATCGCTGGGTCGGCGAGCAGCTGAGCTACGAGCCGGCGGCGGCACCTTCGCTGGACGATCTTCCCTTCGTTGCTGCCGTAGGGCAGACGGTTACGGCTGCCGGTCTTACAGATCTGGACGGAGCTTGTCATTCCTCAGCGGGATCTGGCTGTAAATCGTACAGCTATGAATTCGCGCAAAGCCCAGGTAGCGAGGTGCGCCTTGGCCGGCTTTCGCTCGGCAATGCTCATGGTTCGGAATTGCAAGGCCTAGAGCTGCCGGTAACGATCGAGACATGGCAGCCACTCGGCACCGCGGCTGGCTTCAGGCCGGAGAATGACCATTGCACGGGTCCGGAATCGGTGAGAGAGCCGTCACTGCAAGCGTTCACGGGCGACCTCACGCAGGGGGACATCTTAGCCACTGTTAACGTCCTGGAGGGAGGCAAGGGCATTCTTGGTTTGAGTGCGCCGGGTCAGGGAAATCAGGGGACTGTCAGGGTTACTTTGCCGTCCATGCCCGAATGGCTCAAGTACAACTGGACTGGCGAGGGACGGGAATCGGCTGCAGGTTTGGCGAGCTTCGGCATTTATTCAGGGTCGAGGCCGCTGATCTTCCGTCGCGAGCTTTATCGCTAAAACGCTGAAGAGCCGCTGTTGCGGCCCTTCGGGTGAGAATAAAGAGGGGAATCCCTGGCCTGCCTGTACCAGGGCCCCCGAAACCGGTTACCTAGCTCTTTGCATTGGCCGTGCCAGCTTCGGGTCGGTGTCGTAGCGCCTGGTCGGGATGCTCATCACATATATTTAATGGCCGGACGGAGCGCAGTAGTTACACGGGCTTCAGCGTGCGAGGGAGCACGACAGGCGGGCTGGTCGCGGTCTGGCCGGGTGCCGGGCACTTTGGCACGCCCGGGCATGACAGCTAGGTCGCGCCTGCTCGGAGTGCGTTTTCTCTGTGCCGTGCTCCGCTTTAGCGCAGCTCAGTTCTGTTCCGGCCAGACGCGCAGCGGGGCGCCTTCAGCGGGCCAGAAGCGCAGCTGATCGATGTTCGATACATCCCATCTCTCGACGCGTGAAAGCAGCTCCAGAAATTGCTGCTCCTGCTTCATGATGTGCTCGGCGCACATCTTGCGCGTACTGCCCACCTCGCTGAAGCGGATCTGTCGGTCATCGAGTTGGTAGTTCGCAAACCAATGGTTGCAACCGGCGTTGCCATAAGCACGGTCTTCGCTGAAGGTCAGCGAGACAGGATTGCGGCCTACCACGGGCTCGTCGCCGATCCATTCTGCGATATAGGTGACATCGTGCTGAAGAGTGAGCGGTTCGACCGAGCAGCCACTTACAGACAACACGGCGAGGCCGGTCAATACGAGCTTTTTCATCATTTGGCCTCCTGACATGCCGGGCACAGGTGCCGACCGGCGTCGCTCTGCCACCCCTTCTCGGCGATTCGCGCTTCGGCCGCTGGGGCACGGGCGGCTTCGCCTTTGGCGGCGTCCACCGCGAACTCGAAATCCAGCCGCTTACCGCAGCCATCGCAGTCGACCTGCCAATTGAGGATCGCCAGCTCTTTGAACACTGGCCCGCTCGCCACCGCCATCCACTGTCCTGGTGGGTTGATCAAATGGCGCACCTTGTCGACCGTCAGACGCTGGGAGAGCTCGCGACTGCCTTTGAGGGTGACGATCAGGACATCGCCCGAGCGGACGTTGCCGCCGTTGCCGGTGACCTGGTAGCGGCCCGGGGCGAGGGCGCGACATTCAGTCAGTGTGTGTCCGGGGTTGAGCAGGGTGTAGCGGAAATCGTGTTCGGCCATGACTCGCGATCGATTGGAATGAGGGAAGTTGCGGTGGGCGGCAATGCTAGCACGGGAGAGGTGCTGAAGGCGGGCTGGACGGAGGCTTGGTCTGCACTCCGGGTGCGAACCCGGGTGCGCGTTCATGATCGGCGAGACGATCCACTCCGGCGGCGCGAGGCAAAGCACTTGGGTTGGAAGGTGTATTGGCGATGAAGCCAGCTGCACCGCACGGGCCGCGAGTCCCGCGCCCCGAAGGGAAGGCGCGGACCGTGCTGCTGTTACAGTTGTCTTTCCGCGTCATGCAATGGCCGTACAGCCGAAATCCAGACGATTCGCAGCAAGGCTCGGTTTGATCTAGCTTCCATCCAGATTACGGGCGAGTAACCGCGAAGGTTTTCTCAAGAAAGCGCTGCATGTCGTCCCATGAGCGTTCGTCTGCGGCTCTGTCGTACGCCACATCTACGCCTTTTTCCTGGAATTTGTCCGCACCGGGATTGGTGAAGCCGTGCTTGGCGCCGGGTAGGCTGACGAATTGGTAGTCGGCACCGGCCGCGACCATTTCGGAGCTCAATGCCGCCACGTCTTCGGCGCTGACCATGCTGTCCGCACTGCCGTGTTCGACCAGTACGCGCGCTTTGACACTGCCGGGGGCAGCACGGGTTTGCGTCGCCAGTGCGCCATGGAAGCTGACGACACCCTCGAGCGGTACGCCCTGGCGCGCCATATCGAGCACCACCTTGCCACCGAAGCAATAGCCGACCGCTGCAAGTTTGGCGGCGTCAGTTTGCTGTTGCTGCTTGAGCAGATCGAGGCCGGCATTGAAGCGGCCCTTGGCAGCGTCGGCATCAGCCAAGGCGGCTTTCATAAAACTCATCGCATCCTTGGGGTGTTCGGTATTCCTGCCCTCTCCATACATATCGATCGCCAGCGCGCTGTAGCCAAGCTCGGCGAGGTCCCGGGCGCGGCTTTTGGCGTAATCGTTGAGGCCCCACCATTCATGTACCACCACAATGCCGGGGCGCTTGCCTTCGATTGCGTCATCGTAGGCGTAATAACCGACCATCTTGGTTCCGTCGGCCGCGGTATAGGGGATTTCCTGGGTTTGGATTTCGGCTTGGGCGAAGGCGCTGACAGCCATCAGTGCGCCGAGCAGGCGATAACGCATGGTGGACTCCTTGTTGTAGTGACGTCGAAGTGATCCGATAGATAGCCGGAGTTCGACTGACACGCAACAAGGTTGTTCAACGACACGGGAGGAGGAGACAGGCAGCGTGCCTGCCGAGGCGCTGGTTGGCCAGGTGGGCGCTTATCGGTTTGCGGGTTCAGGTCCGTGTAGGCAAGGCGCCGACCATCCTGGCGGCGCCTTAATCCTGTTGTTTACCAGCCCGGTACGCCATGCATGTCGGGCAGGCGGTGAGCGATGCCCTTATGGCAATCGATACAGGTTGCTTCGCCTTTGCCTAACGCCGTGGAGTGGAACTCAGCGGCGCGCTTGCTCTGACGCGTGAAGTCCATGAAGTCGTAGTCGTGGCAGTTGCGGCACTCCAATGAGTCGTTGGCCTTCAGGCGGCGCCACTCTCGCTCGGCCATCTCCCGGCGCATGCCAAGGAATTTCTCGCGCGTGTTGATGGTGCCGAAGATCTTGCCCCAGACCTCCTTGGAGGCTTGCATCTTGCGCGCAATCTTGTCCGTCCATTCATGCGGGACGTGGCAATCCGGGCAGGTTGCGCGTACCCCGGAGCGGTTGGTGTAGTGAATGGTGTCCTTGATCTCCATGTACACGTTGTCTTCCATCTCGTGACAGGAGATGCAGAAGGCCTCGGTGTTGGTCACTTCCAATGCGGTGTTGAAACCGCCCCAGAAGATGATGCCGGCGATGAACCCGCCAAGGGTCAGCACGCCCAGGCTGTAATGCACGCTCGGACGGCGCAGGACCGTCCAATACCGCTTGAGAAACGACAGTATCGACTTCATTCAGGCGTCCTCACTGTTCGTTCTGCTTGTTTTCGCGATACAGGAGCTCGTCGATATTCTCGAAGTCGTTCTCCACCAGCGGTTTCACGTCGTGCTGCACCACATGGCATTGGGTGCAGAAATAGCGCCGCGGGGCGACGGCGCCCAGCGTCTGGCTATCGCGATCCGTGAAGTGCGTGATGCTGATCATTGGCGCCTGAGTACGTGCGCTGTTGGCGCGACTGTGACACGACAGGCACTTATTGCTGTTCTTGTCGACCTGATAACCGCGAATGGTATGCGGGATGGTCGGCGGCTGCTCGGGATAGTTGCGCTCGCGCTTGAGGTCCTTGTTTTCCTCATCCTTGAGAGGCGGCGGGGTGAACTCCTGAGTGATGGTTCCGCCCGGCCGGCGTCCGTCCGGGGCAGGGGCATCCAGCGGATAGTCCGGCCCGGCGGCGACCGCCAGGCCAAGCACCGCGAGGAGCGTCAAAGGCAGTAGACGAAATTTCATGGCGACTCTCCTCAGGCGATGCTGACCACTTCGATCTTCACGGCGCATTTCTTGTAGTCGGTTTGCTTGGAGATCGGGTCGGTAGCGTCGAGAGTGACTTTGTTGATCAGTTTGTTGGCATCGAAGAAGGGCACGAAGATCAGGCCCTTCGGTGGCTTGTTGCGCCCGCGTGTTTCGACACGTGCCTGCATCTCTCCCCGACGGCTGATGACCTTGACCACGCTGCCACGACGCGCCTTGAGGTCGCGGGCATCATCGGGGTGCATATACACCAGCGCGTCGGGAACCGCCTGGTGCAGTTCATCGACCCGCTGGGTCATGCTACCGGTGTGCCAGTGCTCAAGAACACGGCCTGTACTCAGCCAGAACGGGTAGTCCTGGTCGGGTATCTCGGCCGGGACCTCATAGGGCAGGGCGAAAATGATCGCCTTCTTGTCCGGGTAGCCGTAGAACTGCACGCCGGTGCCTTTTTCGACATAGGGGTCGTAGCCTTCGCGATAGCGCCAGCGGGTTTCCTTGCCATCGACGACCGGCCAGCGCAGGCCGCGTTCCTGGTGGTAGCGATCGAAATCGGCCAGGTCGTGACCATGGCCGCGGCCGAACTGGGCGTACTCTTCGAAGAGGCCTTTTTGCACGTAGAAGCCATAGGCTTCCGATTCCTGGTTGCGGTAGCCCTCGGCAATGTCGCTGGTCGGGAAGCTGTCGACCTGGCCGTTCTTGAACAGCACCTCGAACAAGGTCTTGCCTTTCAGCTCCGGCGCCTTGGCCAGCAGGTCGGCTGGCCAGACCTCGTCCGTGGTGAAACGCTTGGAGAATTCCATCAGCTGCCAGAGATCGGAGCGCGCCTCACCGGGGGCACTGACCAGCTGGTGCCAAACGTGCGTACGGCGCTCGGCGTTGCCGTAGGCGCCTTCCTTTTCAACCCACATGGCAGCAGGAAGAATCAGGTCGGCGGCCTGGGCGGACACGGTGGGGTAGACATCGGAAACGATGATGAAGGTTTCCGGGTTGCGCCAGCCGGGCAGCGTCTCCTGCATCATGTTCGGGCCGGCCTGCATGTTGTTGGAAGCCTGAGTCCAGTAGACCTTGAGTCCGCCATCCTTCAGTTCGCGGCTCTGCTGGACGGCATGAAAGCCGGGTTTTTCCTGGATAGTGCCCGCAGGCAGCTTCCATATCTTCTCGGCCGCCGCGCGGTGCTTGGGATTGGTGACGACCATGTCCGCAGGCAGGCGATGGGAGAAGGTGCCGACCTCACGCGCGGTACCGCATGCCGAGGGTTGGCCAGTGAGCGAGAAGGGGCTGTTGCCGGGCTCGCTGATTTTCCCGGTGAGCAGATGGATGTTGTAGATCATGTTGTTCGCCCAGACACCGCGCGTGTGCTGGTTGAAGCCCATGGTCCAGAACGACATCACCTTGGTCTTGGGGTCGGCATAAAGCTCGGCCAGTGCCTTCAGGCGCTCGGCGGGGACGCCGGACTCATGCGCGGCGTGCTCAAGCGTGTACGGTTTGAGGAACTCGGCGTAGTCCTCGAAGCTGATATCGGTCCAGCTGGCGGCGACCGCGGCGTTCTCGGCCTTTAACTCGCGCGGATCGGTCGGACGCAGGCCGTAGCCGATATTGGTCGCGCCCTTGGCGAACTTGGTGTGGTTCTTGACGAAGTCCTGATTGACCGCTCCGCTCTGAATGATGTGATTGGCGATGTAGTTGAGGATCACCAGATCGGTCTGCGGATTGAAGACCATCGGGATATCGGCCAGGTCGAAGCTGCGATGCTCGAAGGTCGACATGACCGCGACCTTGACGTGCGGCGCGCTCAGGCGGCGATCGGTCACTCGGGTCCAGAGCACGGGGTGCATCTCGGCCATGTTCGAACCCCAGAGCACGAAGGCGTCTGCGGCTTCGATATCGTCGTAGCAGCCCATCGGCTCGTCCATGCCGAAGGTGCGCATGAAGCCAACGGCCGCAGATGCCATGCAATGGCGAGCATTGGGGTCGAGGTTATTGGAACGGAAGCCGGCCTTCATCAGCTTGTTGGCCGCATAGCCTTCCCACACGGTCCACTGGCCGGAACCGAACATGCCGACCGAGCTTGGGCCGTGCGCTTTCAAGGCTGCCTTGTACTTTTCTTCCATGATGTCGAAGGCCTGTTCCCAGCTCACCGGCTGGAACTCGCCCTGCTTGTCGTACTGGCCGTCCTTCATGCGCAGCAGCGGCTGCGTCAGGCGGTCGGTGCCGTACATGATCTTCGACAGAAAGTAGCCTTTGACGCAGTTGATGCCGCGATTTACCTCGGCCTTGACGTCGCCGTGCGTCGCCACCACGCGGTCGCCGCTGGTGGCGACCATGACTCCGCAGCCGGTGCCACAGAAACGGCAAGGCGCCTTGTGCCACTTGAGCGCCGTCGCCTCGGGGTCGGTAACCAGATTGCTGGCGCTGGTGGCGATCGGCATGCCCGCCACGCTGGCTGCGATGGCCGCGGCATTGGCCTTGGCAAATTGACGTCGTGTGAGGCTCATTCAGGCTCTCCTTCGGGTGAGAGGAGTTCGTGGTAAATCAGAGCAGCGTTGAGGACGCCGGGCATCTGTTGGATATCGCGTATGGTGTCTAGGATGCGGCTTTCGTGCTCGGCCTCGAGGACAACCACCAGCTTGCCGGCGGCGTTCTCCTGATGCAGCTCGGTTCCGGGCAGCAGCACCAGGTTTCGTTTCACGGCTTCGAGCAGCTCAGGGCGGCAGTGCACGAGCAGGCTGGCGATATGCAGAGCGTTGTTCATTTTTGGTAAGGCTCCGCCTGCGTAGCGCGCGGCAAGCTAAAGGTAATTATTGGGTTAGCGGGTGACGCCTGATTGGTCAGCTCGGCGGGCCGGGAGGACCGAAGATCATCTGACTGATCCAGACGATGAAACCGTAGCCGGCTACTGTTACGACGCTTAGAAGCGGGAAGAGGAAAACCAGCAGAAAGACGAACAGCCTCGTTTCTTCCGGCTTACCTACAGGGGAGGGATCGGTTTCATGCACCACTGCGGTCACCTTTTTATCTCCGGCCGTTGTGCTGGAAGTCTAGGAAGCCTCGACGGCTTATTCAAAGTCATCCGTCAGCTAACCTAAGGTTATAAGCATTGATCACACTTCTATTGATCTAGCTCAACTATCTCGCAATGCGCGAGCCGATTTGCCGGCGGGCTGGCAGCGCTGGGGTAGTTCCGGAGGTGTTCATAAGACCGTGAGTGGATCGCGTATGGATGGTTTCGCACGGGGATGTTCGCTGTGCTAGCCTGCGCGGCTTTTTTGGGTTCGTTCGCAAGCAACGGGTGCCAGGTAAAACGCATGCCTACTGATTCGCTCGATTCCGCCCATCTTACCCAAGGTACATCGGCCTACCGTCGCGCCACGCTGGCGTTGTTCTGCGCCGGCTTCGCTACCTTCGCCATGCTCTATTGCGTACAGCCGCTGCTGCCGCTGCTGGCTGCGCATTTTTCCGTATCGGCAGCCAACAGTAGCCTGGCGTTGTCGTTGACTACATTGTCGCTTGCCGTTTGCCTGTTGGTTTCCGGAGGCCTGGCAGAGAGCTGGGGACGCAAGCGGGTCATGGGATTGGCGCTGACGCTGGCTTGCCTGCTTGGGCTCGCCTGCGTGCTGGTCGAGTCCTGGACATTGCTGCTTGTGCTGCGCGCCTTGCTTGGACTTGCGCTCAGCGGCTTGCCGGCACTGGCGATGGCTTACGTCGGTGAGGAATTCGCTCCCGAGTCGTTGCCTGCGGCGATGGGTTTGTACATCGGCGGGACTGCTCTTGGCGGGCTGCTGGGTAGGTTGTTGTCGGGCCTATTGAGCGATATTGGCGGCTGGCAGCTGGCGCTCGGCGGGATAGCCGGCCTGGGGCTGGTCGCGCTGGGTTTGTTTGTCTGGTTGCTGCCGGCATCGCGTCATTTCAAGGCGCAGCCCTTATCGTTGCGTCGGCTGTTGGCCAATTTCGCTCAGCACTTGAGCAACCCGATCTTGCGCAACCTGTTCTTGCAGGCCTTCCTGCTGATGGGCGGCTTCGTCGCGCTGTTCAACTACATCGGTTTCCGTCTGGCCGGTGCACCGTTCGGTCTTTCTTCGACGGTAATCGGTCTACTGTTCATCGTCTATCTGGCAGGAATTTTCAGTGCCGGTTGGGCCGGGCGCCTGGTTCCGCGTCTGGGGGCCAAAGCTGTACTTCAAGGTGGTGTCGGGTTGATGTTGCTGGGGGTTGGTTTGTGTGCAACGCCCTGGCTGGTCGCGATCGTTGCGGGACTGGCGCTATTCACGCTCGGCTTTTTCGCTGCACACGCGGTGGCCAGTGGGCAGGTTGGCGCGCATGCCAAAGATGCCAAGGCACAGGCATCGGCGCTGTATCTGTGTGCCTACTACCTGGGATCGAGTGTGGTGGGCTTTGCCGCCGGCTACGTCTGGGAGCATGCAGGCTGGCTACCGCTGATGGTGGTACTGGCTGCGTTGTTCGTGATCGCGGCCTGGCGGGCCAGAAGCCTGTAGCGCGGGCAGTCGGGCTACTCGATCCGCTGCTCGCCACTGAAAACCAGCGTGGCGCGGCAGCTACGACAGAAATAACGGCGCCCCTTGCGCACCAGCGCATGGCGCTGCGGAGTGAACGGGAAGTCCTGCTTGGCACAGGCGCAGCGATAGATATAACGGCTGACCTGCCGGTGGCTTATCGCATAGTTGTGGCAACGATCAGGTGTCAGTTCGTAAACGCCCCGCATGATCAATTGCCATTCTTCCCCGTGAGGGCGGATCCCGCCGCCGAACATCTGATGCGCGACCAGATGCGCGACCTCGTGGGCCACGGTCTGCTTGAGGAAGTGCTCGCGGTTTTCCCGGTACAACTGAGGGTTGAAACGCAACAGATTGGTGTTGAGGTGGGCAACGCCGGCTTTCTGTCCGCGCAACTTGAAGCTGATCTGCGGGCGCTCGAATCGCTTGTTGAAGAAGGCCTCGGCCTGCTGGTAGCAGGCCTCGACACGGGCATGAAGCTGTTCGGGCATAAGGGCCTCCGAAGAAGCCCGGAATTATGCCGTAATACGCAAGGCTGACAACCGTTCAGAGACCGCCGGGTTCCTCCTGGGGGCGTTCCTCCTGGGTGCCGTAACTCTGATTTTCTTGCACGGTGCGCTCGTAGTTCGGCTCAAGAAACTGTGACCAGAATAGAATCATGGACACCAGCACGGTCACTATCACCAGCAAAGCGACACCCCAGATCGAGCTGGCATAGAGAAAGCTTTGTGAGCTGCGCTGACGCATGAAAGCGGGCAGGCCAGTGAACAGCAGGTAAGTCGAGTAGATGCCGGCGATCAGCAGGACGATGGCCGCGAACCAGCGGTTCGGATACAGGCCCGTTACACCCGCGACCAGGAACGGAGTAATTACGTAGGCGATAAAGCCGATGCACTGGTTAAGGGTTGGCCGCACTTCGAATGCGCGAGCCATCCAGCGGACAAAAAATCCCATGATCACGGTGCCGATGATGATGGCGAGGTAGAGCAGCAGGCACAGCTGCAGCGCACTGGCGAAGTCGAGCCTCACACGCTCCGCATCTACCAGGCTCCAACCAACGAACGTGATACCGATGAACAGGCACACCGCCGGGATCAAGGCCAGCAGCAGCAAATGCATCAGATAGTGCAGGCTATGGGCATCTTCCTTCTGACGGATGACCTCCCAGGCACGGTCGCGGCCGGGTGAATAAGCTGATGAATTCTGGGGTCATGGAGCCTCCTGATGCCGATGCTTGAGCAGTGTTGTTGCTGGTATAGACGCTCAAGCGCGACAGGGATTCAAACCATGACCGCCAACGAGGCGGGAGAAAGATAGGAGATGATGGGTTGCGGAGGATGGGCTAGCCGGCGCGAGTGGATCGCGCCGGCGGCGGTCTGGGCAGATTAGCGGATATAGATCGGGCCGACTCCCATGCCCCACATGATTACCGACAGCGCGATGATCGCCACCAGCACGACCAGCCCGACGGCCAGTATCGAGCTGGAGAACAGAAAGCCTTCGTCCGAAGGGATATTCATGAAGGTCGGTAAGCCCACGTAGAGCAGGTAGGTCGTGTAGCAGATAGCTGCCGTGCCGACGATCATTCCCAGCCAGATATGCGGATACAGCGCGGCAAGGCCACCGACGAACAAGGGCGTGGCGGTGTACGCAGCGAACACGACGCACTGAACGAGGGTTGGATTGGCGTCGTAGGTGCGTGACATCCAATGGATGAATCCACCCATTACCGCGACGCCTGCCAGCATCGCCAGATAGGACAATAGGGTGAGTTGAAACGCGCTGCTTTCGGTGAGCTTCACCGCGTCCCCACCGCCGATGCTCCAGCCGACCTGGGTAGTGCCAATGAATGCCGATATGGCGGGTATCGCCGCGAGTATTAGCACTTCCCCAAGATGCAGGTGCCCGACGTTGCGTTCTTCCCCAGTGATCTCCTGCCATTCCTGGCCAGGGTGAGCAAACAGTCCCCAAACGTGATTGATCATGCCAGCGTCTCCTCGGTTTTGGAGGGTCGCTTCGCCTGGCGTGCCGTCAGTTGGACGGGCGTGCGACCTTAAGTCGCAGTATAGGAAGTTGACGGTACGGCGCACCGGGCACCATTAGAGCGATTGGAAGCTATCGCGTCAGCGGTAATAGCGTTCCAGTATTTCCATCGCCAGATTGATTGACTGGATCCGCGCGGTGCTGCCACCCCGGTCTGGATGATGGATGCTCACCAACTGGCGGTAGCGTCGTTTGATCGTATGCAGACTCAGCGAAGCGGCCTCCTGGTCCAGCTCGAATAGCTCGAGGGCCGCACGCTTTCGCTCCGGGTCCCAGGCTTCGTTCCGCTCGCCGACATCGTCTCCGCGCATCCGCGACCAGAAGCTTGCCAGCAGACGTTCCACTTCCTCTTCGTCCGTGTCGCGCAGGTTGGTCATGTCCAGGTAGTACTCGCGCAGCGGGTCGTTTTCGGCGACACCGCTGGCTCCGGGTACATAGGCCTGGAGCTGCACGCACAATGGCGAAATCTGAAGGTTGTGCCGGCTATCGCCCCATAATTGGTCGCGTAGACGGTACAGCGCGTTGAATACGAGGAAATGGGTGCGAAACAGCACCAGCTTGTCGAGTAGTGGCAGGTTGGGAATGTGCGTGCTGTGACGGGCCTTGAGCTGTTGAATCAGCTGGTATTCGCTGCAGCCCTCCGGCTGCTCGCGCAGCAGCGCGAAGATCTGCTCGGCCAGGTCCATCTCGGGTTCGAGGTCATCGTTCATGCTGGCAAGCCTAGCACAGCGCCAGTAGCGCAAAGAGCTGGATGAATGGGGTAGGGCGCAGCGTGCTTTGCGCGTAAAATGCGCGCCTTTCGCATTCCACCGGATTCCTGACATGGGCAACCTTTCGGTCAACCAGAACAAACTGCAGAAGCGCCTGCGCCGCCTTGCCGGCGAGGCCGTCACCGATTTCAACATGATCGAGGAAGGCGATAAGGTCATGGTATGCCTGTCCGGCGGCAAGTTATAACCAAAAAAATATTTGTAAAGCCTATAAACCTGTAGACATTGCCTGTAAGCCCCGCCTTCCGTCGCTTTTCCTTTCCTCTCGTTTGACAGAACTCATTTATGGACTAGTTTGTAACTAAATCGGTTATTGGACTAGCTTTTTTGTCAATTATGAAAGTCAAACGATACCAATTCAATTCGTTGCCCTTCGTGTCGATAGTGGACGAAGCGGATTGCCCTATTGATCCGTATGTTTCCTGCTACCTCACTGGTGCTTTATCTGCTAAATCGGCCAATACGAGATTTAGGTACGCAAATGAACTGCTGTTCGTGCTGCAGTACTTTTCGGAAAAAAATATTGACCTACCCGAACGAGTTGCGTCGGGCATTTTTATCTCCCAGATGGAGTACATGCAGTTCTATGACAGATGCTGCTTAAGTAAGGGTTCTGGTGATGAAGGTATAAATATAAGATTTCTAGATATAAATGATAAACATCTAAGGAACATCATTGTTGCCAATCAGAAAGGGATGGCAAAGGTCGCTAGCGAAACCTTGCAAGGTCGCATCAGACGACTTCGACAATTTCTTTTATGGTTGTTCGATGAGTTTCACGAAGTGCAAGATGCTGACGAAAAAACAAAAAATAAATTTAATGGGCTTATTGCAGAAATTAGGTTAGATGAAGATGCCCTTGGCAAGAATGGAGGGCAACATGTTGGCGATCCTGAGGAATCGGTGATCCCGGATGACGTTTTCGTAAAGTTTTTAGAGATGGTGATGCCGTCCTCTCCTAATAATCCCTTTAAAGCATCTAGGGTGAGGAATTACTTGATCGTCAATTTGCTAGTCCTAAGCGGCATCAGAAGAGGTGCGCTGGCAAAATTGAAGATTTCTGACTGTCTATTTCATGGCACTAACGATCAGCTAGCTATTTATCGATCTGCAAATGATCCAACAGATCTGCGCTCTGAAAAACCCAATCAAAAGACAAAAGCACACTTCGCCTCGGTTGATCCAGGTTTTTTGGAGAAGGTTAAGTTCTATATTGACAACGTTCGTATTGTCTTTCCTCGTGCGCAATTCCATGACTTCGTGTTTGTCAGCGAAAATGACTCTAAAGGCACTGCGGGTCAGCCTCTTTCTTTAAAGGCAATAAATGCAATATTTCAAAAGCTCTCTAGGTCGCTGGGCTTTCATGTCCATCCTCATTTGTTGCGCCACAAATGGAATGAAATTTTTGATAAGAAAGGGGAGTCGCTTGGGGTCAATCCGGCTTTGCTTGAGGATGCTAGAAAATATGCCATGGGCTGGTCGCAAAATACGACTCAGAACAGACGATATAATGAAAAGCGAATTGCGCTGAAGACGAGAGAGATATCAATGGCGCATCAAAAAAGAGTGGATCCGCAAAAATGACTCGCGAGAAGAGGCGGGAAGTTTTTAAGTCTCTGACTAATGAAGGCTCATGGATTACGGCCAAATCTGGCCTGATGGTAAATACCTCGGAGGATGTATGGATATTACTGCCGAATAATGGAAAAGGAAAACGGTTGTGCGTTGACTGGGTTCATTCGTCTAACATGCCAGATGATGATAAAAACTTAATTCTGAGTGTATTTGTGGACTACGTACGAACCAAGGCTGCGAGTACGGCGTCAGGTATCGTTTGCAATGTAAAGCCATTTATGTTGAATGGCATTCCGTCCTTAGCCAGAGTTAAATCTATATGGAGTGGGCTGCAGACAAACAATAAGAAGGGGCTCAATCAGTTCTTTGGGACGCTCTCTAGGCAAGGTAATACACGGTATGAAGAATATCACAAGTATACGCGGACACATTTGGACAAGGGTAAAGACAATACTCTTGATCCTTCCATTGGGGCACTAAGCGATATTGAGTTTGACTCGTTAGCCAGGCAGATCAATGAAAATATACAAGAGTTCGACTGGGGCGCCAGTCGGGATCTTTTGTTTTTTCAGTCGCCGAGGCTATATGCGCGGCTCAGAAATATAGTCACTAACAAGTTGTTGCTCTCCATCGTAAGGCGGCCAATTCAAATTGCGCTATTGAAATGGTCTGATTTGATCCCCTCGGGTGCGAGTTTTCGCGACGCGGGAATTCTTCCTGTGGACGAAATCGGCACGGTAGGGGGGCAAACATTGCAGCTTAGAGTGTTCATAGTTAAGTCTAAGGGCGCACAATTCTCAAGGGAGCGGCCCGAGCGCTATCCAATACATCTTTCCGAATATATCTCAGGGGTTCTTATAGACTATAAACGGGTGGTATTGGAAGGGCTCAGACTAGTGATGGACTCAGCAGAGATTCAAGTGGATCAATCTGAACTCTTGAGCCTCATGAATGATATGCCTATGTTTCCAGCGGTTGATTTTTTTAAAGTGCGATTTGACTCTTTAGATTTGTTCAAAAGCATGTTTACGCCAAAGTCTACTGCCTACCACATATCGGAGACTGCAGTTGCACACGCCATGAGATGGGTTCCGGTTGCCTCTGATCGAACTGTCGAATGTATGGCTACTTCCAATAGAATTCGTCACACCGTATTAACTCGCGGTGCTCAAAATGGTCTGCCCGCCGTTCAATTGGCCAAGATGACAGGTGTCACCGTGCCGGCTGCAAGGCATTACATAGATTTGGATTATGTATCTAGGAGAGAGATTGACACAAAGTATATCGGAAATGAGTTTCTAAAGAAGGCTTTTAGCCATACCTTAACTGTCGTTCCGGAAGGCGATGAGGTCATTGTCGACAATAAGTTCAACCCTGTTGGTGGGGCACTCAACAAGCATTCCTGCGCGACCTGTTCAACTGTTTTAGGGAGACCATTGGGGTGTTATGGGTGCCCAAACTTTCGTCCGATGCTAGAAGCTGATCACAGGTCGGTATTGGCTGATGCAGAGGGCAAGCTTGCTGCAAACCGCAACTCCCTAGTTAGTCCTATTTACGCCCGAAGTATTGAAAAACTGGAGAGACAGATTGTTTGGGTGAAGCAGACAATAATGGTTTGCGATGAAGAACTCGCAAGGCAGCGCACAATCAATGCTTAACAAATACCTTGGCCGATTGGAGCGGCTCATCAACGAATATCGCGAAACCGAGCTAGCGCAATTTGAAGGACATGGCGGCAAGAAGGCGGAGTTTGATGATTTGGTCTGGTATCACGTGGACCCCAATACTGGCCGCCGAACCAGATTCTTGTGTGGTGTACATGGGCGTAAGGGCAAAAGCAACGCCGGCAACCATCCCATATACGCCCTTCCTTACCCCTATGACCACCTGATAAAAGTGTGGATCATAGAAACAACGAACACACCACTTTCCGTCAACGAGAAAAAAATTCGGACGTCGGTAGCTAGGAAATTGTTGTCACTCATGGATGGTGATCTCTATGAGCAATCAGAGTGCACAATCACCAGTCTTAATTTGGGGGCGCGTTCAGCTGACCGCTTGCGGCCGTTTCTCGCGTTCTGCGCTGAAAAGGGGGTGATGCGAAAGGTCAACCTGAAGGGCAGCGACAGCAGAGACAGGACGGGACATGCCACGTTTGACAATACGCTGGAGAAACTTCCAGATATCCAAGCAGTGCTTGCGCTAGCCGACATCTTCTCTACTGTATTTGAGTATGTGGATGAACATGGCTCGCTGCGCCCTGGTAAAGAGATAAAAATCCATGATGCCTTAGTAGTGACTTTTGGAACGCTGTCGCTGGCGTCGCCTAATCGAACTTCTGCGGAAATACCTGTTCTTCCTAAACAAAGACTGCATTGTTACTCTGAAAGCAATGGAGAGCCAGTTTATTACCTCGACTGGATTGGAAGTAAAGGCTACGGGAACAACAAGAACCACATACTTGCGGTGCTCGCTGATCCGATAAAGAAAGCCATGAACTTCTTTTACAAAGCATGCGAGCCAGCGAGAATTCTATGTCGATTCTACGAGAACCCGGACCAAAGCTTGAAAGCGTTGCTTGGTGGGTTCGAGATAGCGCCAGAACTAAAGAGGAATTTAAATTTAGCGCAGCGGCCCAATCTTTTCACATTGGGTTATGCATTAGGGTTCTATGGGGCTAATGATTGCGTTCCGATCCTTAAGGAAGGAGTTGATCTGACTTCCACCTATAAAAGTCAAAGAGGCCATTTTTTCGAAAAAAACCGATTTATTCATTGCGGCCTAAAGATCAGTTGTCCGTGTCGCAAACAAGAAGTGCAGCTTTAGCAGGATTACCCCACTTGTTCGGGTACGCCAATATGCCAAAAGTTTTTTCCGATAAGTCTGTCGTTTCGGTTGAAGAAGTGCAGGAGTGGTGGATTGCTTTCTATAGGACATCAATTTTGCCGGAATTTCCACTCTCATTTTCAAGCGGAGAATCAAGTATCAAGCTTAAGGATGCCATGTTCTGCTTCTTGGGGAGTTGGCTTTATGGTGCGCCCGAGAGTGTCGGAAGTGGTGGGAAAGTTTTTCAAAAGACAAACTATGCGGTGGTGCCATTAGCGTCGCTAGGCGCCTCGGTTCTTACTCGACTGGTCGGCCAGGGGCGCTACACGACATCGATTTTTCAGGATTACGGATTTTCGTCAGAATTAATTCTGCGACCGCATAGTCTGCGGCACTTATCTAACACCCTTGCTGATTTAAGTAGCATTCCAGTTGAAATTATCACTGCTTGGTCTGGCAGAAAGAATCCCGAGCAAACCCATACTTATATTCATACGACTCACGACGAGAAAGCCAGTCGTGTGAGTGCGATATTGAATCCGCCAGATATCGACAGGCGGGATATTCGAGTCGTTTCCCAAAATCAACTTACACAAACCACCAACCTGCCGGCATCTGTCACCTCCACCGGTCTTTGTACTCAAAATCTTAATGTAACGCCTTGCAATTATTTGAACGATTTCGTCTCGCAGTGCTTCATGTGTCCGGAGACTTGTCACATAGCAGGCGATGTGAAGACAATCGAGTTTTTTGAGAAAGATTTATCGTTTCAAACTTTGAGATTAGAATCGGTAGCGTGTGATCCACGCTTACCAAACTCCCAGGCGATGAGGCAGTGGTATCTAATTCACTCGCGAAATACCCATATTCTATCCATGCTGAATGATTTGATGAAAAGTAAGCCTGTCGGAACGATGATTCGTTACTCAAATAAAAATTCTGAGTTCAGTTTGACCGATCTAAATACCAAGATCATTACAAAGGTCGCGTGTGCCCTACCGGATTTTGAGGCTCGCCTGAAGGGTATTATTGAAGATAAGACTGCCAGAACAGCATCTGATGCTAATCCCGAGTTGCGCTCTCTTTTATCCTCTTTCGGTCTGTCTGAAGGGGAGGTGTGATGTGGTAGTACCAAAAATATCAGCTCAGCAACAGCGTAAAATTGAGATTATGTTAGCTAAGTGGGTAGGTAAGCTGACTTGGGACGCGCTGGTCGCTAAGGTAGAGCTTGAGCTTGGCATAAAAACAACTAGACAAACCCTATGCACTTATGTCGGTATCAATACATATTATAAGAATAAAAAAGCTCAACTTCGTGGCGCAACTCCTTCCCTGCTCACAAAGATAACTGCTTCTGAAGTAAAGCTTGTGGAGCAAATAGAGCACTTGAAGGCTGAGGTTGCGGTTCTCAAAAGAAATAATGCAGAGCAACTGCGTATGATTGAGAGGATGCTTTTGAACGCCAATGCCATTCCCAACCTTGATCTCTATGCCTTGATCAAGAAAAGACCTGAAGAGATACAAAATGGCTAATCATTCGTACACCTCCTCGACTATGCCGTATTGGGCACACGCTTGGTGTGCAATCCAAGGGGGCATCCAGGAGAGAAGACTTGCTTTCTCCCGGATATGACCATCACGCTTTAATTGCCCCTTCGCTGACTAGGCGAGCTGTTTGCGGGTCATACGCAAAACCGGTAATCGACCCATCTCGAATGCGCTCAACCGCCTCATCAATCACATGCAGCGGCACCAGAAACCACTCCCTAGGTTTGACCGGATGGCCGAAGCGGTCTTCGATGGTCAAGTCCAGCTGCGCCGCGCCGAACAGGCGGTGGAAGATGTTTTCCAGCCGGGTGCGGTTCAGGTTGTGCAGCTTGTAAGTAGCGACCACCTCCACATCAGCCAGCAGGTAGGTGGCGTCTTTGTCTGCGCCTGCGATGCGGGTTTCCACTCGGCCTCCGGTTACGCCGATCTTGTGGATCAGCTCGCGGTGCTCGGCCACGAAGGGGTGGTTAGACTGGCTGCGCAGCACATAGATAGTGCCGCTTTCTATGTCGTCCGGCTCGGCGATGTCGCTGAACAGTGGGCCTGAGTCGACCTTGATCAGCCGAGATCCGGCACGCCCCTCACTGTCCTTGTAAAGCGCCCGCTGTAGGGATCGTAGCAACAGATCACTTTCCGTCTCATTGGAGTAGATGACGCGCAAACGCCCGTTCGTCTCCGCATTCGGCGTTTTGTAGGTGTCCCCGACTTCGGCGACGTAGGCAATGAGCCCGCTCAGAATGAAGAAGTCTCCAGCCTCAATGCTGGCGTTCTTGCCAAAAGGCTTGGTCACCCAGCGCTTTTGCTTGAGGCCTACTTCCACTTCATCAAACAGCGGCTTGAAATTCTCGAAGTCTTTACAGGGGTTCCGAGCGGCCATCTCTTCAGCCGCTTTTATTGCCGCACTGGAACGCACATGCCTCAGTACCGTTATGTCGTCCTGCTCGACGGACTCACTACCGATGCCCAGCTCGGCGAGCAAGGCGTCCTCATCCAGGTCATCCACATTAGTCGTGGTGACCGCAGTACCTGACAGTAGGCCGTGAGTATCCAGACCGGCCAGTAGGGTTTGTGCCTCTGGCAGTTTGCGCAGTTGATCCAGGCGCACGGCATACAAGCGCTCAAAAATGTCGCGGTCTTCGCCATGCAGCGGAGCGCGGCCGTGGGTCTGATAGAAGCGCTGAATGTCCTCGAAACCAGCGATGATGCGCTCTTCGCGAGGAGTTCGAGTGGCTGTCTTGAGCGTGGGGACTTCTACCCCCAGCGCCTCCAGCAGGTCGTCATCGTTCATATCAGCCATTGGCGGATTCCCCCTGCGCCGCTTTGGCTTGGGCGCGGTAGCGTGCCAATGCTGCTACGCCTTCAGCCAAGCGTTTTTCCCAGGCATCGGCAGAGTTGATGTCGGGCAGGCGGCCGCGCTCGTTCTTGAACTGCAGGGCACGCTTGGCCAGCTCTCGCGCCTCATCTTCGGGGATGCTCACCTTCTTGGCGGCAATGCTGGCCTGAACCTGGCGCAGAGACTTTTCATCCATTGCCTTCGCCAGTACCGCATAGGCGGCATCGAAGGGGTTGATGCGGTCGATCAGGTCAATGTCCAGCTCGCGCACGTTAACGAATTTGCGCACGCCATCAAGCAGTGCTGTGCTGCCCTGCACGTTGTCGCTACCGTTTGCATCTGCCTGCGCCAGAGCCAACTTGGCCTGCTGGGTAATGTTCATGGCGGCGATGGCGTGCTGGCGGATGGCTTCCTGGTCGACGTCGCTCAAATCGGGGTACCGCTCGCGCACGATCTTGCCCATGCGCAGTTGAGTCAGCTCTTCCGGCAGGGTGTTCTCCTTATCGAACAGGCCGCGCTCCAGCACGGTTTTGTCCTGCAGGAAGCTGGTCACTACTTCGTTCAAGTCTTCTTTGCAGATGCGCGTGGCTTCTGTGCTTTGCGGCGTGGTCAGGCCGTTAATCTCGACATGGAACTGGCCCGTGGTTTCATTCACACCCAGGTTGGTGCCGCCCGGTTGATACCCCTCCGGGCCATAATTGAAGCCTTCTTTCGGCCCGGTATCTTTCGGGGTGAACTCATAGCGCGGGGCGAGCACCTGTTCCATCAGCAGGCTGGCAGAAATGGCCTTGAGCATATCGTTTACCGCTTCGGCTACAGCTGCTTGATCAGCCATTGGCTCTGCGATCAGGTTGGTGAAGCGTGAGCGCTCTTTACCTTCTGCATCGCGGGTGGCACGGCCAATGATCTGCACGATTTCGGTCAGGCTCGAACGGTAGCCGATGGTCAGCGCATGCTCGCACCAGATCCAGTCAAAGCCCTCCTTCGCCATGCCCAGAGCGATGATCACATCGACGTTGTCGCGGTTGTTTTTCTGCGCCGGGTCTTTCAATGCGCCGAGCACTTTGGAGCGTTTGCCTGGGTCGCTGTCATCCACCAGGTCGGCCACTTTCAGCGTGCGGCCGTCCTTGGCTTTGATCAGGTGAAAGCCGGTGGTCGGGTCTACACCCTGCCAATCGCCGAGCGCGCTCATGATCTCGTTGACCTCGCGCTCTTTGTCCTTGAGGCTCTCGCGGGCATTTACGTTTGGAATGTGGACGATGGTTTTCAGTGCCGGGTCCAGCACCTTGGCGACCGCATCCACGTACCGGCCGGTGTAGAAGAAGTAGCCAATATCCAGCGACTTGAGCCAGCGGTAGCCGTTGAGCTGCTCGTAGTAGGTGTAGGTGACTGTCTCAAATTTGTTCTCTTCCGACGGGGCCAGCACGGCCTCGCTGTCACCACGGAAGTAGGAGCCGGTCATGGCAACCAGATGCACCTTGTCGCGGTTGATAAACGCGCTCAGTTGGCTGCCCAGTTTGTTGTCCGGATTGGCGGAAACGTGGTGGAACTCGTCGATGGCAATCAGGCGGTTGTCGAAAGCGTCGATGCCTAACTCTTCCACGGCAAAGCGGAAGGTGGCATGGGTGCAGACCAGCACCTTGTCGCTGCTGGTCAGGAAGGCGCGCACTGCATCTACCTTGGACTTGGCCACACGCGGTTCATCGATGCCTGGTGCATTGCACAGGTTCCACTGGGGGGCTACTTGCCAGTCCCAGTAGAAGCCATGTTGGCTCAGCGATTCATCGGCAAAGCTGCCGCCAATGGAGCGCTCCGGCACTACGACGATAGCCTGTTGCAGTCCCTGGTTATGGAGCTTGTCCAGGGCGATAAACATCAGGGCGCGGGACTTACCTGATGCCGGTGGCGATTTAATCAGCAAATACTGTTCGCCGCGCTTGGTATAGGCGCGTTCCTGCATGGTACGCATGCCCAGCTCATTTGCCTTGCTGGATGCCCCAGTGTGCGCGGTAGCAATGGATACCGACGGCACCGTGTATCTGTTGGTCGGGTTGGTAGTGTTAGTCACTGTGATTCTTCCTCCATGAGAGTACCGTCGCCTGGGCATTGTGGATGCGGCCTTTGAGATCAGCTAACCACTCGCCGTAGCCTTCGGGGGGCGTGGTCAGGTTAGCAAGGGTATCGCTCATGCCTTTTCCCTCGTGGCTTTTTCGGCGCGGCCTTCGATGTATCTGCTGTCATCTTGGTGTAGAGGTCAAACAGCTTTTCCAGTCGTTCGGTATCGTTTCTAAAACGCCGACCGATGTAGATACGCTCCAGCACTTCATCGTTGCGCTCGTGGGCGCGGCGCAGGTTGGCCGGCATGGCGTCCGGGGCGTACAGATCGGCGATGGTGGCGGGGAAGTGGGCTTCGCGGGCCAGGAGAATGTCCTCGGCGCAGCGCGTCAGGTCCGCCTTGTTCTGCTCGGTGAGTAGCGGCACTGGGAAGGTGTTCCAGCCAAGAGTGTTCGAGTAGCGAAAGTCAGTTTTCATTTTTCCGCAGACAGTGCCGATCCAGACTAAGTGCAAGCGGGAAGCAATCAGGGCCATGTTCCAGAGCGGAGCATCGTAGAGGGCGAAGGCGAGATTGGAAACGATAGTCCCGGCAGGCGCATAACCGCAGGGCAGATACGCGCGAGTTTCGGAGGAGACGCTAGGGACAATGAGCGTTGAATGCTTGCCGAAGTACATTCTTTGGAATTGGTGTGGTCTTTCAGCGATGTCCCTTGCTGTCTTCCCACCGTTGAGTCGCATATTGCGCACATCACGAAGACGTTGAGCAATAGGATGGATCGTTTGTGCTTCAGCCAAGTGCTGATCTTCGATCCACAGACAGTAACGCTCCAGGCCGCGAATGAACTCAGCGGAGCCATAAATCCGGCGAATAAATTGGCCTTGCTGAGCAGGTGTGAGTTGCAGGGCGTCGCGTTCGTCCCGCGAGAGCAGCAAATGACCGCCATCTATTGGAGTATTTCCAAAAGTCATCTCACTCTGCGTACCCAGGGGCTGGCTAGTCTTATCCACAATGACACTATCACCTACCGCCAGATATGCATTGATATGCGCACATTGGCGTTCGATGGTCTGTCCCGAGTCGTCCAGAGAGAACAAGCGCCTCGGATTGCGTGGCTGCGTTGTGATGCCAATGATGACTACAGTCACACCTGCATTGTGGCTGGCAAGATTGGCCCAACGAAAGGATGTGTGGGCAAATTCGATTTGGCGGCCACTGGCAAATATCTCCGGCCACAGGATTGGAACTTGCAGACCCTGGCAAATGGAGTTGGTGGACACGAAAGCCGCAGCAGAGCGGGTTTTGGTGCCGTAATCAGCGGCCTTAATGAACCAGCCGGCAACATAATCGAGCGACTTCCAGTTCTGGATTCGCCTATCGAAAAGAGTCTGCAAGTCAGCCTTTTGTTCGTCCTTCTGATCCCGTGAGCCAAGATACGGCGGATTCCCGCAGATATACGTTTCCCCACCTTCGTTCTCGAAATCAATTTCTGTCTGATTGAGAGGCGTGCCAAATAAGTCATCGGCGAGCACTCTCACGCCTGTTCCCGTTGGCGGGCAGATGCTCAGCCAGTCCAGCCGCAGCGCATTGCCGCAAACGATCCAGTTCTGCGCATCCAGAGGCAGAAACTCCGCCAGCGCATCCTGCTGGCCGCGATACAGCACATCGCACTGAAATTCGGCAATGATTAGCGCCAGACGGGCAATCTCTGCCGGAAAGTCGCGCAGTTCGATGCCGCGAAAATTGGTCAGAGGGATTTCCGATTTATTGTTGGCCTCGCCTCGGCGGCGATTGATCTCGGCTTCAATCTCGCGCATCTGCTTGTAGGCGATAACCAGGAAGTTGCCGGACCCGCAGGCAGGGTCAAACACACGGATGCGCGCCATGCGCTTGCGCAGGTTCAGCAGCTTGGCTTTGTTGTCGCCCGCAGCGTCTAGTTGAGCACGCAGGTCATCCAGGAAGAGCGGGTTCAACACTTTCAGAATGTTGGGCACGCTGGTGTAGTGCATGCCGAGTGCGCCACGCTCTTCATCATCGGCTACGGCCTGGATCATGCTGCCGAAGATGTCTGGGTTGATTTTTTGCCAGTTGAGGTTGCCAGCGTGCAGCAGGTAGGTGCGCGCCATGCGCGTGAAGCGTGGCACTTCGGTACTGCCGGAGAACAAACCGCCATTCACATAAGGGAAGGTGTTGGCCCAACTGGGTAGGCGCGGCTGAGCGGTGGCGCGCTCGGCCAGCTTGATGTTCATGGCGCGGAAGATTTCCGACAGCACTTGGTGGGTGTTGGAGCCGTCGCGTTCGCTGAACTGCTCAACCGTCTTGGTAAACAGACCATCGCCAGTGAAGATGTCGGTGTCTTCGGCAAAGAAGCAGAAAATCAGCCGCGCCATAAAGTGGTTCATGTCATGGCGGCGTTCGGCTTTGGCCCAGTCTGGGTTTTCATTCAGCAGCTCGACGTACAGCTTGTTCAAGCGGCTCGTGGCGCGCACGTCGATGGGGTTGTCCTTGATCTCCTTGATGGTGGAGATGCCGGCCAGCGGCAGCAGGAAGCCGAAATGGTTGGGAAGGTCTGGATAGCCGCAGGTGATGGTTTCACCCGTGATCAGCTCCTCGGCCTCCAGCGTTTGTCCGTCGGTAGCGAGGATGAATTTGGCCTTGGCTTTTGCGGTGGCCGGGCTGGCACGCAATGCCTTGAGCGTATCGCCCACGCTGCCGGGCTCGCAGGTGGCGATATGAATGTTGTTGCGCAGTAGTACGCCGCGAGGTACGTCCGAGGCGTTGTTGTTGCCGGCGCGCAGCCGCTTGAGAGCGGTTTCCTTATTGCCGAATGCGGCCAGGAAGGTGAACGGAAACTCCACCGCGTCAAAGGGCTCAAAGGCCAGGTCCGAAATGGCGGACTCAATTTCTACTGCATTCATGGTTTACCACTATCCAGCATCGCTGATGCGCGAATGCGGCGATTTTAGCCGCTAAATTTTTGGGTAATGGCTACCTCCCGGCCGGCACATGCTGCTCTGTCAGCCTGGCGTCAGCATCGGCAACTCAGCTCTGCTCAGAAGCGTTGACGCATGCCTAATGCCATCGGCAGCGACATCTGAGCGCCCTGAGCCAGTGACCGGGAAATCAACCACTACACGATGCCGGGGGATGATAAAGGAAGGCGCTTCTGTAATGCGAAAAAGCCGCAGACCAGGTTTTGATCTGAGAGCGAAATTTGGCCTGGATCTGGTCAGGCCTTCTTGAACACCGCTCTCGATCAGATGCGGAGCTACAGCTCTGACAACTGAGGCAGAAGGCAGGATGGATCGCAAGCGAGCTCGCTTGCAATGCGATAGAGCTTCTCGACGGTGATGTTTACTTCGCCACGCTCGATTCGCCCCATATAGCTACGGTCCATACTGCAGGCCAGCGCTAGAGCATCCTGAGAAATCCGACAGGCCTTTCTCTGCGTCCGGATGCGTTCCCCTAACGCCTTCGCCAACTTATCCATGACCGTCTCAATTCCACTTGAGGCGGCACTATCGTGTGTTTGCGGACGTAGGAGCCACGGATTATAATCCGCATTTCCTCTGCGTTAACTCTTCTGGTGCCTCAATGAAATCGGCCTCGTTTACCTTCGACAGGCGTCTGTATGAGCTGCTTCAGGAGGAAGGGCGTTCAAGGTTCACGACGCGTGAACTGCGTGATGCCTATGCCAAGCGCCTGGATGGCATGACTTTCCGTATCGGTGATGTGCGCCGCTATGTGTATGAGCAGATCCGCCGAATGCTGCGCATGGGTTGGGTTGTGCTCGATGAAGAGCGCCGTTCGCGGGGACAGGTCTACCACCTGCTGCCGATTCCGGCACATCTGCAATTGGAGCTGATCGACAACGGGTTCGAGAACAGCCATAAGACTGCTTGTGAGCCAGAGCAGGAGCCGTCAGCGTTCGATAATTCGGCGGTGCCGCAACCATCAGTCGATGCGGATCAGCACCTGGAGGCGCTCCTCAAGGAAATCAGGCTGGACTTCCTCGCATCGATGGGCGAGGCGGAGCGATACAAGCTGCTCCTCGATGATATGCCGCATCTCCGGGATAAGGTCGAAGGCGAGTACCTGGAAGCTAGAGACCGAAGCTCGCGCCTGCTGGGCCATCTTCGCGCCATCGAGAAGACACTCAAGACGCTTGCCTCCGCACGATGACCACACTGCTGCGAAACTGGCAACGCCGCTGCATCGACGCGGCACTGGAGCACTTTACTGCCACGCCGCACTTCTTCTGCCAGGCAACGCCGGGTGCCGGTAAGACGCGTATGGCGGCAGAGCTGGCCAGCAGGCTGCTTGAGCAGGACCGGATCGATCTGGTGCTCTGCTTCGCACCATCCTGCCAAGTTGTCGAGGGCTTTCGCTCGTCCTTTGCTGCGGTGCTCGGCAGACGCTTGGACGGCCAACTCGGCGCAGTTGGGGCGGCGTTCACCTATCAAGCCATGGAATACCGAGATGAGACGTTCTGGCGACTCCTCGATGACTACCGTGTGTTCGTGGTTTTCGACGAAATCCACCACTGCGCCGGCCACGATGTACTTCTGAGTAACGCCTGGGGCCAACAGATTCTTCAGCGGATACAGGACAGGGCAGCCTTCACCTTGGCCCTCTCCGGCACCCCATGGCGTTCGGACGACCGGGCCATTGCCCTGGCCCGCTACTCGACGCCCGAGGGGTACCTGATCTGCGACTACCGCTACGGATTGAAAGAGGCCATTGCTGATGGTGTGTGCCGTTCCCCTCGCATTGTCCTGCTCGACAACCAGAAGGTGATACTTACCGAGGAGCTGGACACGGAGAGCACTGTCAGGATGTTTCCCAGCATTGCCAAACTATTGGGGGAGTCCCCTGTCACCTACGAAGAGCTGTTGCGCCATGACGAGGTGATTGACCAGTTACTCGGTCTCGGGTGCAGCAAGCTGGATGAGCTTCGCCTGATCAAGCCTGATGCGGCAGGCTTAGTGGTTGCCACCGACATCGAGCACGCCCAGCAAATTGCCTTGGCCCTGGAAACCCTGGGTGAAGGTTGCCGCATCGTGACCAACAAAACCCCGGCTGCGCAGCAGGTTATCAATGCGTTCAGACACAGCGCCTGCCGTTGGATTATCGCAGTTGGAATGATCAGCGAAGGCACGGACATTCCTCGACTCCAGGTGTGCTGCTACCTCAGTCGCATCCGCACTGAGCTGCATTACCGACAAGTGCTTGGGCGAGTGCTTCGGCGCACAGGCGAGCCCGATAATCAGGCGTGGCTATTCATGTTAGCGGAGCCGACACTGCAGTGCTTGGCAGAGAGAATTGCAGATGATCTACCGGATGACCTGGCAGTGCTGAACGAGGTAGAGATGCCAGCCTCCACTTCAGGTTCAATATCTGGCTGGATTGGGGCTGCTGGTAATATCGATGTCCTGGATGACAGTAATGGAAGTGGCATTGCGCAGGTAATTGGGGCAGGTGCTACATGCGCCTTATCCCTGGGGGGCTCTGCCGCTGAGCCAAACCATCTGGTCAGCTTTTCCAAGCACTACCGGCAACAGTTGCTGGCTTGCTTTTGATGCTTGTATGGAGGACTGAATTCAAGCGTCGGCAGACGTGGTTGACTGAATCAGGAGATAGCCGCATTGACCCTTTCTCACGAAAGAACCCGCAGCGTCATCAAGACCGAAGAGTTCCTGCGAGAGCTCGCCCGTAACACTGAGCTGCCTCAGGATATCCGCAGCTATGCGAAAAGCCTGCTCAGGCACTACCCGTCGGCCGACCAGATCCTCTCGTTGGGGCGCCTTGAAGAGTGCCTGGTGAGCGATGCACCAGATGATGAATATCGACGGCGGGTGATCGCTTTTCATCAGCCGCTGTTCAGCTCGTCATTGGACTTCACGCGATAGAAATGAGAGCCGCAATGTCCAGCACTGATTTTGCTCTGTCGGTATCCACCCGCATTGCGCAACGGATTAAGCGCTTACCCAAAGGGCAACCCTTCTGCATCGGCCGCTTTGCGGAGCTTGGAGCGCGTGGCGCCATATCCAAGGCACTAGCTCGGCTGGTCAGCCAAGGCGAACTTGAACGGGTGCATCGAGGAATTTACATGCGCCCGAAATCCAGTCGATACGTTGCACGGGTCCGCCCAAATGTATGGGAAGTAGTGAGCTTGATCGCTAGGCAGAACCGCCATGTTCTACAGATTCATGGCGCTCATGCGGTCAGGTTGTTTGGACTGAGCACCCAGATGCCGCTCATTCCGATCTATTACACCAGCGGACCCAGCCGATCATTTTTTATAGGTAAGGGTGAGGTCCGGTTGGTACATGCGGCACCAATGGTCATGCAGCGTGCCGGGACCGAGGTAGGGACGGCTATCAGCGCACTATTTTATCTCGGTAAAGACGGCTCGACCCCGGAATGCATTGCCGCGATCAAGAAGGTGCTCAGGCCAGAAGACCTAACCACATTAATGGCCTGCAAAATGCCGAAATGGATGCGCATGGCGTTGGAGTAGTCAGCGCGCATACACACCGTCAACACGCTTGCTCCTTAACGCTCTGTCAGGCAGATTTCCGTTGCTGGCCGAGTCCGACCAAGCGACATCGGCGGCATCCCTTCACCCCTTGACCAAACGGAGATGGGCACCTGATTTCCCACCAGAGTCGGATGGGTTAGCGCTCTGCCCCTTCAACACGTTCAACATCAATCCGAACGTCAATTCATTGATCTCCTCAGGACTGATTGCCAGTTCTCCCGCGACGCCAGCTTTCCCAACCCCATCTGCACGTAACGCGGCGAAAATCTTCTCCAGGATCACTGACCGCTCATGAGCAATAGATTCCGGCTCTTCGGTGCGATAGCCCTCTTGAGCAATCTGAATACACAGCGTTCGGTAAGCCCACTCCGTGGAAAGCCCCAGGCTATGAAGCCGGTAATTTAAGGCTGCCACAGAAACGGACCAGAGCTTCTTGTATTTGATTAGGCTTTTGATAGTGATCGAACGTGGAGCCATCGCTAGAACGCTTGCACGTGGCATTAGAAAAGCCGACGCAAAGGCATTCGCCTCACGCTCTAAATCAGGTCCTTGTGGGTGGGCATGCTGGTGCATAACCAAATGTCCTAATTCATGAGCTGCGTCAAAGCGGCAACGCTCGGCCGACTTAAAGGTATTCAAGAACATAAAGGGGCGGCCGCCACTCCACATCGAGAACGCGTCGACCTCCTTTGCATCAATTGCAAGTGAGTAGACACGAACGCCTTTCGACTCAAGAAGCGCAATCATGTTCTTAACCGGCTGCTCACCTAAACCCCAGTGTGCCCTCAGCATCTCCGCAGCGGCCTCTGGCGCTTGGGCACTGCGTGATAGTGCCAGCTTATCGAGCGCCTCAAAATTCGTCAGTGCAGCGCGTTCGGACCCCAGGTCCGGAAGATCTGGCTCTGGCAAATCGAAACGTTGCTCGATCCAGTCATTCAGCAGGAGCGCAATTGCGCCTGCACCGAGAGCTGAATCCCTAAGGCCAGCAGTCATCTTTGAGAGCGACCGGAAACTGGCAACATCCGGCGTTGGCACCTCAGGATCATCACCAAAGAAAAACGCTTCGGGGAACCGAAGCGTTTTAGCGATTTTTGCAAGGGTTCCAGGCTCAGGCTCCTGCGTGCCACTCTCGTAGCCGGAGACTGATCGCTCCGTTACTCCTATATGAGTGGCAAGCTCACGCTTTTTCATACCTCGCCGGCGACGGGCGAGCGCAAATCGTTGTGGATTAAACATGATCTATCACGAGCTTTTACGGCGAATTTCGATGTCGATATCCGGACCGCCTGGGGAGGTAACCTCAAAGAAATCATCATCAAGAGCAAGGGTGCCAAGCATGATGCGTTCAGACCAGAAATTGATCTTGCCGCCTTTACCCATTCCCGATGGACGTGAGAGCTCGATGCGGATTTCCTTCTTCACCGTGTCGGTGTGGTGGAGCAGGATCCAGGTCTCATGAGGGCCTGATTCAGGCAGCTCCTCCGGATCGGGCAGCAAGTCATCAAACATGTCGAACTGGCAGTTCCGCTCAACAGCATCAACTGTATTTTTACCCTTCCTGGATCGGCTGCTCGGCATCCCCAGCAGATTTCCAACATAGCTATCTCCCGATGCGACAGCAATCGCGAGATTGAGCGCCGAGTGAACGGTAAGAGGGTAGTTCGACTGTTCATGCGCGACCCACCCTAGTGGGCGCAGCTGATCGCGCACCGCTCCTACCAACCAGCCCCACATTTCAAGGCCGGGAAAAATGCTGGGATGGTTAGGAGTCAGGCGAACCCGCTGTAGGTGAGCTTGATTGATAGCCTCACGCAGTGGCTCGCGCTCCAGACTCAACTGTTCAAGACGGGCGGCGATTTCATCCTGATCACTGAATACCTGGCAAGCCTGCATCTGAGGACTCCTAACACAACGGTGACTTCCGGTTATTCTTCCTCAAATGAGGTAAAAAAACAAGAAGCACACGTCGCGGAGGGAGACCGAGAGGACGTTGCAGCATGCGTGTTGCCGCCTGTGCATTTTCCACCCACATGCCGGAATTTCATTGACCCAGTTTCGAGCTCCAAGCGAGTTGTAGAATTTCGCTTTCAGACTGCTGGGTTAGGGCAGAATAGCGTCGGCACCTGGGTTAAAAATGCACTGGCGATAACATTTGATGTTTGCGGCAGTACCGCCTCCCGTTCCGGATTGGCACAGTAATAGACTTGATTCAAATTCGGAGGAAGCATGGGTATTTCGTATTACCTCGCATGTTTGGAGACCCGGCAATATGTCTGGGTTGGCAGGCTTGACCCACAGGGGGAGGTGCCGGCGGTGGACGTCGAAGGCTCCATCGCCATGTTCGCGCTGGAGAATCGGAACAAACCGTTGATCGTCGTTAGTGAAAGCCATCCGATCCTCGAAGAGGGAATGGAGTGGTCGCCGCCCGCAACGCAAGAAACGTGCAGCGGACAACCATGACGAACCACCGCCAACCGCATCTGTCGAAGACCTGCCATATCCACCGCCGGCATGGCACACCAGACCATGCTTGAGCTAACGCAGCGGGGCTGGAAAACTGGCAAAAGGCGCTCCGTTGCGCAGTGCCCTCGGTTACTCTTTTTAATACGAAGATGAGGTCTGCCCGGTGACAGAGAGCCATAAAGACACCATTTGCGATGTATGCGCTACCAGTACGAGGGTGCCGGGGTACGGCGAGCAGTTCGGGACGCTTCAGGCGCTCTGGGGCTATGGCGCAGGGCATGATGGCGAACGCTATCGAGTCAATCTATGCGAAAGCTGCTTTTTCGCGGCACTAGCGTTTTTGAAGCAGGAGCGCCGCACGCAGAATCTGTTCAGCGATGAGCAGCCCTGCGAGGAGCGCCCATTCGGACTAGTCGCCCGCGATGACTACTTTGGTGATTCGTAGCCATATCTCAGAGATGAGGTTATTGGCTCGCCAGCATCGAACTCAGGCCATGTCTGCACGACTTCTCGGTACAATGGCGTCACCGGCAATCGCTCTAGGGATCTCGCTTGACTGACGCAAAACTCACTGAAGTCGAGATGCGGCGCGCGCTTGGCCTAGACCTCGCGCCTTCGAAATCGAAGCAGCCCATACCCAAACAGCACTCTACCGTCACACTCGTTGAATTGAGCGTGCGTAAGAACGGTGGTTCGCCATTCCGCTTCGAGCACCGCTCCCGTTCCATCAGTACTCTCGCTGCCCAACTCGAGGCCGAGAAAACAGCACGGGAGAAAGGGTATGAGGTCTGGGTCGTGTTGGATATCAGGCAGGTTTCATCATAGAGCCGCAACAGCCGTCAGTCAGTCCACGCCTCGCTGATTGCTCTGGGGCAGTGAACGCTTGAGTCAACTAGATCGAGTCAGTTCGCACTCGGGCAGCTCTTGGCCGGAAGCAACCGGTAGCGACAGACAGCAATCGGCCAATAAGTGCCGCACAAATCCCGGCGGGTGCAGATTTCCGGGCGGTTTGCGCCAGATCAGTTGGAGACGCTTTTCAAGCCCCGGGATGGGAAGAGCTACCAGCGCGCCACTGCGAACTTCGTCTTGTACTGCGGAAGCCATCACCAACGACACGCCGAGTCCCGCCCTGACTGCTTGTTTGACTGCCTCGGTGCTGCCTAGCTGCATACCGCTGCGAGGCACGCCCAGCTCGCCAAAGTATTCGGTCAGAAGCCGTCCGGTACCGCTACCCGGTTCACCTCCCAGCATCGGCAGGTCCACCAGACGATCGCGTTCTATGCACCCTGCTTCAGCCAGCGGATGGTCGGGGCTGACGATAAGTACCAGCGGCTCGACCCGCCAGAGGCGGTGTTCGAAGTCGGGGTGAGGTAGCCACCATTCCATGATCGCGGCGTCGAGCTGGCCCGCCAGTAGCTGGTCGGCCACATCCGGGTTGGCGGCGATGCGCAGATCCACCTCGCCCCTCTCATTTGCGGTCGTCAGATAGCTGCGCACGAATGGCTGGAGAAGGTAGGTGCCGATGTTGGAGCTGGCCCCGACGCGCTCACTATTTCCATGCAGGGCTTCTAGCGCCCGGGCGTGCATGTCGAGCAAGGCGGTCGCATGCGGCATGAAGGCCAGCGCACGTGTGGTAGGCTGGCAGCCGCTACGACTGCGCTGCACCAGCGTTACGCCGACCTGCTCTTCAAGCTTCTGCAAGTGCTGCGACACCGTCGGCTGGGCCAGCCCCAACGCCCTCGCCGCGCTCTGAAAACTGCCTGTTTGAACGATCGCTACCAGGCTCTTCAGCCAGACCGGATTCAACATGCGGCAGGCTCGGCCTGGGGCAGACGGTTCGCAGCGTTGATTGGGCGCGCACCTGCCAACGCCTGGATGATGCTCTGCGCTGCACAACGTTCAATCTCCAGGCGCACCGCGCGCACTGCCGACCCTATGTGCGGAGTGAAGAGCGTATTCGGATGCGCGAGCAGCGCAGGATCGATCAGCCGCGGCCGGTCCGCGCGAGCCCAGTCTTCCATTTCGAATACATCCGCCGCATACCCGCCGAGCTGGCCTCGCTCAAGCGCCGCGAGCACGGCGGCTTCATCCACTACCGAACCACGACAGGGGTTTACAAGCAGAGCGCCCGGCCGTACGAGGGCAAGCAGCTCGGCGTTGACCAGATGCTCAGTATCGGCATTCAAGGGAAGCGCCAGCAGGATGAAGTCCGAGCTGGCGAAGAGTTCGCTGCACGCCACCTGGCGCAGGCCGAGCCGTTGCTCGGTTTGTGTATCCAGAGCCTTCGCCTCGTGGTACTGCAGGGTCGCGCCCCATCCCTGCAAGCGCTCAGCCATGGCCTGTCCGATGGCGCCCATGCCAAGGATGCCGACCGTCGCGTTATCCAGCCCCGTGCCGTAGAACTGTGGTTGCCAGCCCTGGAACTCGCCAGAGCGGACGAACGCATCTGCTGCGCGCAGATGCCGCCCCAGCCCCACCGCCAGTCCGATCGCCAGCTCGGCAGTCGGGACCGTCAACAGATCAGGCACGAAGGTCAACCAGACCCCGCGGGCAGTACAGGCGTCCACATCGAAATTGTCGAAGCCCTTGAGCGCGCAGCCGACCACACGCAGCTCGGGGCAGGCTTGGAGAAATTCTGCATCGACCCGATCGGGCATGAACGCCATCATCGCCTGAGCATCGCGGCAGCGGCGCAGAATTTCCTCGCGCGTCAGCGTGCTGTCGCTCTGGTTGGTCATCAGCTCGCAATGTGGCGCCAGCAGTTGCAGGATCTCATCGTGTACTCGGTGAGTTATAACGAGTTTCGGCAGCATGGTTTGTCCTATTTGAAACGTTTGCGCAGCACGCCACTGAAGGCGTCTACTAGCGTGACCATGGCCAGGATGACCAGCAGGATTGCTGCAACCTCCTGGTACTGCATGATGCGCAGCGAGCCCATGAGTTCGAAGCCGATACCGCCGGCGCCAACCATGCCCATCACGGTGGAGGCGCGAAAGTTGTATTCCCAGCGGTAGATCGCCACGTCGGCGAACTGTGGAGTCACCTGTGGCAAAACCGCGTGCAGCAGCACTTGCATCGGCGTAGCCCCCGCCGCCCGAGCGGCTTCCACCGGCGCTTCGTCGACGTGCTCGATGGCCTCGGCGAAGAACTTGCCGACCATGCCGATCGAATGCAGACCCAGGGCAAGCACGCCCGGCAAGGCGCCGAACCCTACGGCTGCAACGAAGATGATGCCCATGATCAGCTCCGGCACCGACCGCAGGGCATTGAGCAGCACCCGGGCAACACCGAACACAAGGGGGTGCGGCGCCGTATTGCGCGCTGCAACGAAGGCCACCACCAGCGAGAACACCACTGCGATGGCCGTGCCGGCGATGCTCATCGCCAGCGTGTCGATCAACGGGCGAATCCAGCTTCGATAGCCCGAAAAGTCTGGCGGCATGGCCTCGCCTGCCAGGGTCGCGATGGAGGGCAGCCCGTTCAGCAGCGTGGTGGCATCGAGCAGCCCCACGTACCAGCAGGCCAACAGCACCACTCCGAGTACAATTGCCACCTGCCCCAGCTGGCGCCACCAACCGAGGCCGAAGCCTCGAAGGATGTGCTCGCGTTGCTCTGCAGGCAGCGCCTGCACGTCATGATGAGTAGACATATCGGTGCTCACATCGTGGCGAAGTCGAGGCCGAGCAGCGATCCCATGTTGCGAATCACATCGTAGTCGGCGTCGGTGATTGGCGCGAAGGCCTCGGCTTTGAAGTTGCGCAGCACTTCGGGATCGTCGATACCGACGAATACATCCCGCACCTTGGTTTTCAGCTCGGGGCTCAGGTTCGAGCGCATCGCCCAGGGGTATTGGGGATATTCGCCGCTGTAACCAAGTACTTTCACCTTGCTCGGATCGATTAGGCCACGTTCGGCTACTTGATTGAAAATTACCTCCGACAGCCCACCCGCATCGGCGTTTCCGTTCGCCACGTTGACGGCAACGGCGTCATGCGTGCCCACAAAATGTTGTTCGTAGTCCTGCCCACCCGTCAGCTCGGCCGTCTCAAGAAGCACGGTTTTGGGAATCAGATGGCTGGACGTCGATGCCCGGTCACCATAGGCCATCTTCTTGCCCTTAAGGTCGGCATACTCATTCACGCCTGACGCCACATTGGCGATAATCACTGAGCGATAGGTCGGCTTGCCGTCGATGATCATGGCAGCGAAGGGCTCGATGTCGCTTTTGCTTTTGGCCATGACGTAGGACAGCGGACCGAAATACGCCAGGTCGATACGGCCAAAGCGCATCGCCTCAATCATCGAGGAATAGTCGGTGGTTACGATCAGCTGCACCTTCTTGTCCAGATGCTCTTCCAGATAATCCTTCAGCGGCTGGTTTCGCTTGATCAACTCCGAGGCGTTTTCGTCCGGCAGCAGCGCAACCTTTAGCACATCCGGATCGGCATCGGCCGCTACGGCGGACAGACTTGAAACAGCGGACAGCAAACAGGTCAATAAGAGAGCGGATAAGCGTTTCATCGGGACATCTCCAGTGAAGGTGCGAGCATGACAGGGGTTTCAGCCGGAGCAGTTGCTGGCTGAGTCGTAGAGCGGCCTGCATAGATGCGCTCAAGCTGCGCATCGGTGAGTTCCGAGGGCGCGGCATCGAAAACGATCTGAGAATCGGCCAGCCCGACGACGCGATCGGCGAAGCGGCGGGCATATTCGAGTTGATGCAGCGAAACGATGGCGGTGATGCCGTCTTCCTTGCAGATGTCGCGCAGCAGTCCGAGAACACGGACCGAAGTGGCCGGGTCGAGACTGGCTACCGGCTCATCGGCAAGAATGATCGCGGGCTGTTGCGCTAGCGCACGCGCGATGCCTACCCGCTGCTGCTGGCCACCGGACAGTTTGTCCACCCGGCTTAGCGCCTTGTCTGCCAGACCGACCCGAGCGAGGCAACTGAGCGCAATCTCCTGATCGGCACGCGGCAGAGGAAACAGCGAGCGGAGCGTGTTGTGAAAGGCCAGCCGACCGGTAAGCACATTAGCCAGTGCGCTTTGACGTTCGATTAGCTGGTGGTGCTGAAAGATCATGGCGGTACGCCGACGATGCTGACGCAAGGCCGAGCCGCTGCCGAGCTCACCGAGCTCGCTGGTGACACTGCCGCGAGTGGGCGTGACGAGTCGATTGAGGCTACGGAGCAAGGTCGACTTGCCTGCGCCCGAGAGACCAAGCAGCACGGTGAACTCACCACGCCGAAATGCAATCGAGGTATCGCGTAGGGCTGTCACGCCGCCTGGGTAGACGACGCTCAACCGGTCGACCCGCAGCACGGCGTCCTGTATCGGATGGGGCGTCATTTGATCACCTTTCGCAATATTGCTGGCCGCACAATTGCGGTTCGCGATGCAAAGGGTAGAAATTCCTTGTTAACGCACTGCTTCTAAATGATGACATTTCGATGAATGCTTCGAATCTGCCGTAGCGGGGCGGCAAGCGAAGCCGTGGAAGAACGGGCGCAACGTAGCGTCTTTCTTCACGCGGGATACAGGAGGCTTTGATTGATACTGCTGCGGATTCGCTACAGTAACGTTGGGCCAGAACGTAATGCCATCCAAGCAAGAGAGCGCACACTAGCGGACTATAGGAGACATTCTACTCTTGCCCGTCGATTGACCCAGGCCGTTATGTGGCTGGTCGAAACCTTCAGGTGCCGCCCAACTAGATGTCTGTTGTCGCGCCCAGCTTAATGCTAGCGCAAGCCGCTTATTCTTCTAGCAACGCCGCGCTAGTCTTGAATGATGTTTCCTCAGTAGACTGATCATGCGCGGTATCTGCTTCGATGCCTTGAAGAGAACGCCTTCGGCTAAATGTCATATGACCAGCGCTTTTTACACTTCGGTTATTACTCCTTTTTTCAGCGAGATTGGGAGGGAAGGATGATTGCATATACAATGGTCGGAACGACCGATCTGAACCGTTCAGCGCGTTTCTACGAACCTATATTCTCAGCAATGGGGTTGGAAATTTCGTGGAGGGACGAGCGATCGGTTGCTTGGGGAGTTCCGGGCAACCGGACCCCCACCTTTCACGCTTGTCTTCCTTATAACCAAGAGGAAGCACGCCCCGGCAATGGAACCATGACGGCGTTACTCACGGAGAGCCCAGCGCTAATAGGGCGACTCTTTGAACTCGCGCTTGAGAACGGAGGTACTGACGAAGGCTCTCCTGGCCCCAGACCTGAGTACGGAACGGGATTCTACGCAGCCTATGTTCGTGATCCTGACGGCAACAAGTTGGCCTTTGTCTATTTCGACGATAACCAGTGTGGCGGTTAGCGTTACCACTAAGTCTTGGTCGCCTCTATATAGATGAATCATTTATATGAACAAGCGACCAAACAAACATGTATTAGCTACTCAAGATAGCAATCCGATATATCCTGCACTTAGTGACCAAATCGTCTTAGCTCCTTTTGACCCCTTCGGCGATATTCGCTGGCATGCCCCGGCTGGCGTCACCCCGGTAAATCTCATGCCGTTTCTGGTTCGGGGTCGACTCGGAACGCTTCGTTAGCTGAACGATGCCACTTGATACGCTACCGGCCAGTACGAGGAGTTACAGTACTAGACGACCGCTTTCGGCCAAAAGCGGTCGGTCAAAGTCTTATCCTGAGAGGGCGGGCATCTCATGTGGCATGAGGCGATCCAAGCTATGCGGTGAGCCTGCTGGGCAAGGATGGCTGCCCATCACAGCAATTCGATGCCGAAGCGGCGCATTGCTAGAGCAAACAGGACGAAACATAGGCACGTTGCAAATGCGTAACCCGCCAGTGCGAGCCAGAAGCCGAAGCGAGACATTAGGAGCGGGAACATCAACAGCGCCGGTAGCGTGGGGATCACATACCAGAAGGTGTACCAGGCATGGTTGGCGATCTTCTGTCCCGGCTGATGCTCGATGTGCAGCCAGATCAAGGTCAGCACCGTAACTATGGGCAGGGCGGCGACGATACCGCCAATACGGTCGCCATGCTTGGCCGCTTCAGATACCAAGACCACCATCAATGCAGTGATCAGGTACTTTGTCACTATCCAGGTCATGACGCGCTCCGCGGTGCTGCGAAAGAAGATCAGAGGTACTTGGTGATCTGTTTGAAGTTGCTCAGCGCGGTGATGTCCCCCTGTTCAGCGGCCGCGAGCGCATGCTCCAGACAGTGATCGATGTGGTCCTGGATCAAAGTGCGCTTGGCCTGACAGATCGCTTTTTCTACTGCGTGTAGCTGCTGGGCAAGGTCCACGCAGGGGCGACCGGTCTCGATCATGCCGACAATGCTGCGCAGGTGGCCTTCGGCACGCTTCAACCTTTTGATGATATCGCTATGACTTTGGTGCTGATGGGCGTGTTCTTGATCGCTCATGCCTTGAGTCCCATGCCTCGATGACTTACGCTTCGATCCTATCCCCCCGGGGGGGATATGGCAAACCGGCCGTTGTCGTCGGGCGGCCAGCCGAATCTGCAATCGAAGACACATCATGCTCAGTAAACCGGTCAGCGCTCAGTTAACGTTTGTCCTTGCCCTCGTCATGCTAATGGCATGGGCCGGGCATAGCGCCGCGCTTGGCCCTGGGGTGAGCCAAGGTGGGTGGAACGGCGGGGACCATGCTCATGCTCATTCCCAAAGCACGGGTATTTCGGTCTGTGCCAGATGCGCGGATCACTACCACTCCACGCTTACCGCCGACCACGTGCACGAAACGCCATACCTGAGTACGCTTCTCACCGTCAGTACGCTGCCAGAGCGTCCGCAGCCGATAGAAGCCACGCGCTACGTCATCCCTCCCAGTCCGATCTTCCTGATCGAGCGGCCACCACGCCCAAGATTCGCACTCTGACAACGGCCGCTATGCGGCCAATACCACTGTCACGTAGGACTCAACTATGCATTCGCTATCCATGTGCGATATGGGCGCATTTTCCGCGCGCCCAAACCGCTCGCTAATACTGCTGCTCTTGTTCACCGCATTGCTATTTCTCGGCATGCCTGACGCGCTGGCCCACGCTGTTGCCGAGGGCGACAAGGGCTTTATCCAGGAAAGCTCCGGGGTGATGGTGCTGCCGTTCATCTACATGGGCGCCAAGCACATGATCACCGGCTACGACCATCTGTTGTTTCTCTTTGGGGTGATCTTCTTTCTCTACCGCCTGAAAGACGTGGGGCTCTACGTCACCCTGTTCGCCGTGGGCCACACCGTGACGCTGCTGCTCGGTGTATTGGCGGAAATCACCATCAGCTCCTATGTGATCGACGCCATCATCGGTTTCTCGGTGGTGTACAAGGCCCTGGATAACCTGGGCGCCTTCCAGCGCTGGTTCGGCCACCAGCCGAACACCAAAGCGGCCACGTTGATTTTCGGTTTGCTGCATGGCTTCGGCCTGGCAACCAAAATCCAGGAGTACGAGATCTCCGCGGATGGCCTGGTCGCCAACCTAATCGCCTTCAACGTCGGAGTCGAAATTGGCCAGCTACTGGCGCTGAGCGCCATTTTGATCGTCATGGGCTACTGGCGACGAACCGCCAGCTTCTGGCGCCATGCCTACACCGCTAACGTCGCCATGATGAGCGCCGGTTTCCTCTTGATGGGTTACCAGCTCACCGGCCTGATCGTCTCTCAGTAAGGAATTCTCAGCATGTTCAATACCAAGCTTCCAACCCAGTGTGAATTGCCAACCAGCCGCCAGCTGCTGCGCTCCACTGTGATCGCCGTGGGTGTTGCCGCAGCGTTACTGGTCACCGTAGTGATGCCTTCTGAATATGCCATCGACCCCACGGGCGTCGGCCGTGTACTTGGCCTGACTCAGATGGGTGAAATGAAAGAAATTCTCGCCGAAGAAGCGGCTGCGGATGCAGCTGTCCCGCCAGCAGCGGCCCCGGTCGTACAAGCCCCCGCGTCTAGTCAGGTGGCGCCTCAGGAGCAAGTTGCGGCAGCAACTGTGGCTGAGCCGGTAGCAGAGCCGCAGCCCGCCCTGAAGTCCGATGAAGTGACTGTCACGCTGAAGCCGGGCGAGGCCAGTGAAATTAAGCTGGAGATGCTGGACAAGGCCACGGTCAGCTACGAGTGGGCAACCGATGGCGTTCCGGTCAATCACGACACCCATGGCGAGCCCTATAACGGCCCGAAGGGCTATTACCACAGCTACAGCAAGGCCAAGCAGGTCAAAGGTGATAAAGGCGAATTCACTGCCATTTTCGACGGCACCCACGGCTGGTTCTGGCGAAACCGTAGCAACCGTGACGTGACGATTACGCTCAAGACCAAGGGTGAGTACCTGAGCGTCAAACGCGTTATCTAAGAGAAATAGCCCCAGCGTCATGGGCGCCGGGGCTTTTACATCCCTGATCGATATTGAAGGAATACATCATGACGAATTCAATTACGCTGAGCCGCTCCCTGCTGCTGGTTTGTTTACTAGGTCTGCTGTCGGCATGTGGCGGCAGCGAGCCGGAGACGCAAGCTGAAGTCGAAAGTCACGGTCATTCTCACGACTAAGAGGCGGAAAGTTGTCTTGTTACGTGCAATGACTCGCTAATCGCTTGCACGTAACAATTGGTAAGTTTTAGGCGCCGGCCACATCATATCTAAGATCTGTTAAGTGGCTGCTTTTGGCCGGTAGTTACCGTTGTGAAACACGGCTTTCGGCCAGTAGCAGCCGCTCAATTGTGTCTATAGAACCTTTAGCGATTCAGTTACCAAACCAAAACTTTCAGGCAAGGCCTGCAGAGATTGTCTTGGGGCTAAGAAAACAACATATACCTCAGACCAAACTTGACTTTCTGTTTATCTCACTCCACCCACCTTGGCAAATCATGAGATAATATCGCTCTTCCACCCTATAAAATCGATAAAAAACCCTGATGCGACGGGTTGCTTTTTCTATTTTCAAATTTTGATAGCCGGGCTTGTAAATGAAAATCCTCGAACCACAGATCGACAAGCTGTTTGATGACAACCCAATTCTTCGACAACCTTTTCTCCATGTTTACAATCATTTCTGCCAGGTTGCCACCTTCCAATTCATTCAAGAAAAGCAAGCACCTCATAGCTTCGCAATTCCGTATACATTTGTATTTGAGCGCATGAACGACTTTAGTCCTCAAAGCCCTGAATCATGCGATGATTTTTTGCGCAAGCTAAACCCTGATGACTTTAAAAATTTATTCGCTTGCGCAAACCTCAATATAGTCATCCCATTTATTCGTAGCAAAATATATAGATTCACTCGCGAAAGCAGCGAAAAGTCAACGATCGACTACGCTGATGAAATTACACTCAAACATGAAATCAATGACATCATTGTAACGCATTTATCTCTACCAGTTATTTCAAACCAAGCTCACGATTCTAGACCTTGGCTCAAGAGCGTTGTTAATCGGCTAAGAACCAACAAGCCCGTAAATCCCACATTTTATTTTGATTACATTTCCGAGCAGTACAAAGCATCTGAAAATGCATTCATTGAAGCAGATATTATTCCACCTGATTTCTATACGCAGATTGGATTTTCTTCTGCCGATGCCTTTAAAAAAATCAGGAATGCTTTTATCTGCATAGGGCAAATCTATAATGACATCACGTTCATAGTTTACAAATACCTGGAAGTCAATGAACTTAAAGACTCAGGGGATGGAGATCATCATTTACAAGGCCTTGGCATGGCCAGGCTGGGTGCCGCCGAGCTGAAATTTCTAGTTCAAAAGCTCACCGGGGTGGCTGAGTCAGACTACGATAAATTTTCTGAGTTTTTCTTCTGCGGCGAGGGAAAAAATGGCAGCCTAAGCTTAAAATTCATGCCGCCATTCTGGAGCATTTCGGATGACGTATACTTCTGCCCGGCCTTAGTTCCAACCCTACTGGGCACGAGAAATCTTTTGATCTCCATACTAATAGATGATGATAAAAATACTAAATACAACTATGACGGATTGATATCTCACTTTTTCGAACCTGAACTCTTGAGAAGGGCTCAAAGGCATTTCGAAAGCAATGGCTTTTATACTTATTTAGAATGTGACTTTACTGGGGGCGAGATTGATTTATTGGTTTTTTGCAATAAATCCAATACCGTGATGACCGTCCAGGCAAAAGCCACTTTATACCCTGAGTCAGCTCGCATGGTGCGACGTTTGGACGATAGAATTCGGGAAGCAGTTGAGCAGACCAAACGATTTGATAAACTCGAACCCAAGGAGAAAACTAGTTTATTCAAAAAATCTTTTCTCAGCTTGGATGATTCGGCGCAAATCAATCATATTCGCGCAGTTTTAACAAATTCCAGTTTCGGAAGCACTTTTAGCTGGCAATTACTAGAAAGCAACAAAATAACCCCAATAAACTGCAATCTTCTTAAAAACGTATTGCCTTGCTGCAATGTTTTAACTGAACTACCAGAACAAATTGAAGCATTTATTGCAAAGATAAAATCCGAGATTGAGATCACTGAGGAACAAAAAGTTTTCAGCCTCCCTGGCCATACGATTTATCAACGACACGTTGAAACACATCGCATGAAGAACCTTTACGACGCCAAGTATTGGGGCGAGTGAATAGCCCCCAGTTTCATAGATGCTTTCGAGCCTCAGCGAAACCGGCCCAGCCTTGGCGTGACCAGCAGTTTCTGGCCGGTTTCGGCCTGTCGCCACCGGCAGCTATGGATTAAATCCGGCCCGTCGTGACTGGCAACAGCCGAACCATCGTGGACCACTGAGACCTAGATGAGTGGAAGCTTCGAATCGTCACCGCAATCAGCTACTGCCGTTTTGTTGTAATCAAAGGGGAGACTTCTTCTTTCTATGCAGAGACTTTTCGGACTGAGTGGTGGTGGCCGTCCGCCACGCTCCGGGCGACTATCCAGCCGGCAAACAGGGCGATGTGTTCGCGGTCGAGTTCAGGGTAGCGCGCATGTCCTGCCTTGGCCTGAGCGACGGTCCGGTGTTCCAGTACAAAGAGCCTTTTCGTTCCAGGTCGCGACCGATGATCAGGCTGAGACGGACCACTTGTGAACACGATCATTAACAATGGGGCCAGGTGAGCGCGTATGGCTGGTACAGGGACGAGTGGGTGTTTCGTGGTAGATCTCCCTGCATATTCTGACGGCTGCAATACCCAGCCCTGATCGAGCGGCAACAACGCGTTCGTTCGAGGCCATTGATGGCATGACGAAGATCGACTTTGCCGCGATCGAGGCTGCGCTGAAGGCTTGATCTTCAACGTCTGAATCCAGCCCCAATGACTGAGCCTGCCTGACACCACATGCGATTCTGAGGCTGCTGCGGCCCCTCCGCGTGACTCGCAGAGTTCCGTGCTGTGATCCACCTCTGCTGCGACTCGGTCAAGCTAAATGCAATCGTTGGTCAGGAGCTTCTATAAAACGCAGGCATAATCTTGTTATGATATCGCTGGCGTCAAACTCGGCAGATGATACGGCCTTATAGATTTACTTAAGAGTGTATGTCGTATATTAAATACGTGGCCTAAATGCTGTGCTGTGCTTTGCTTCGGATTGTTCCTGTGTCCGATTTTGGTAGTGTCTAACTATCTCAATCCTTCGCAAGTGGTGCGGGATGTTGCAAGGTGGGCGATATTTTTATAGTAAATTGGGTTTGTAAATATTTTAATTGGAAGCTAGTGTTTATGATGATGGGCGAACAAGCATCTCAGATTAATAAAGCTGCGGAACTTCGTCGTAAAAAGCTGCGCGGCAATGTGGGCAAGGCTGTTGTAGATTATGCAATGATCGAAGATGGCGACAAAATTATGGCCTGCGTAAGTGGTGGCAAAGATTCATTCGTTATGCTTGACGCTTTGCTGCACTTGCAGAGAGTTGCGCAAATAAAATTCAGTGTTGTGGCGGTTAATCTTGATCAGAAGCAACCTGGCTTTCCGGAGCATATCTTGCCTGAGTTTTTCGAGGCTAAAGGGATTGATTACTATATAATTGACAAGGATACTTATTCCGTTGTCAAGAGTAAGATCCCGGAGGGTAAGACTACTTGTTCTCTTTGCTCTAGACTCAGAAGGGGCACGCTTTATAGTTTTGCTGAGGAAATTGGGGCTACTAAATTGGCACTCGGTCATCATATGGATGACATGGTTGAAACTTTGTTTCTGAACATGTTCTTCCAGGCGCAAATGAAAGGGATGCCTCCTAAGCTTCTTAGCGATGACAAGAGAAATATAGTTATCCGGCCGCTCGCCTACTGTCGCGAGAAAGATATAGCAAAGGTCGCTGCCGATAGCGCATATCCAATCATTCCGTGCAATCTCTGCGGCTCGCAAGAGAATTTGCAGAGGAAAAAAATCAAGTCGATGATTGCGGAGTGGGATTCGGTAAATCCTGGCTGCGTAGAAAACATCTTTCACAGCTTACAAAACGTAAGTCCATCCCAGTTAGCTGATCGTAGTCTCTTCAATTTTATAGATCTATCCATTGATAGGTCGGATGCCCGACCGCCCTACGAATTCGAAGCAGCCGAGGTTTCATCATCCAGCGTTGAAGGCCGGATTGATGTCGTTCGGATTTTGTAAAGGTTCAGGTGATTTTTCGGGGGGGGGAGAGGGTGTTTAGAGGCCAAGAAGACGCAAAATTTACTTTTTCGCATTTTTCTGTAAAGCCAGCTTTCTATTTAATTCATTTAAAATCAACAAGTTGCGATTATTCTGATGCTGTCCAGTTATGTTTTCTTAAGCTATAAGGGAAGGATAGCTACACCATGCTCGACGTGCTGCTGTACCTGCAAAAGGTCGCGCCAATCAAGTTCGAGATCGTCGCGGTGAACATGGACCAGAAGCAACCTGGCTTCCCCGAGCATGTGCTGCCGGAATACCTCAAGTCCATCGGCGTCCCGTACCACATCGTCGAAAAAGACACCTATTCGGTCGTCAAAGAAAAGATCCCGGAAGGCAAGACCACCTGTTCGCTGTGCTCGCGTCTGCGGCGCGGCACCCTCTATACCTTCGCCGACGAGATCGGCGCGACCAAGATGGCGCTCGGTCACCATCGCGACGACATCCTTGAGACCTTCTTCTTGAACATGTTTTATGGCGGGACGCTGAAGGCGATGCCGCCCAAGCTGCTCTCCGATGACGGCCGCAACGTGGTAATCCGGCCGCTGGCCTATTGCAGCGAGGCGGACATCGAAGCCTATTCGCAGATGAAGGAGTTTCCGATCATCCCGTGCAACCTCTGTGGTTCGCAGGAGAACCTACAGCGACAGGTTGTCAAGGAAATGCTGCAGGAGTGGGAGCGCAAGTCGCCGGGCCGCGTCGAGATCATGTTCCGTGCCCTGCAGAACGTGGTGCCGTCGCAGTTGGCCGATCGGAGTCTGTTTGACTTCACCAGCCTGCGTATCGACGACAGCGCTACGCCACGCTTCGTCGATGTTATGAGCCTGTAAACTGCGTAGGGTGCTCAATGGGCCGACTGGTGGGCTGAAGCCCACCCTACGGGTTGTGCATCGATGACAGCGCGCCGCCATGCCTCGTCGATAAGTCTGTAAAAAGCAATCGCAAGCTCCGAGGCACAAGCCGAAAGCAGATGCTTGGTAGGGTGGGCTTCAGCCCACCTACGGGTCGTGCATCATATGACAGTGCGCCGCCAGGCCTTATCGATGAGTCTGTAAAAAAGTAATCGCAAGCTCCGCCGCACAAGCCGAAAGCAGCAGCTTGGTAGGGTGGGCTTCAGCCCACCATAGCCCGCTCAATGACCTGGTCGGGCTTGAAGCAGAACGCCGCGAATCACGCGCGACAAGCTTGCGGCGTGCAGCTTGCGGCAGTAAGGTGAGCCCCATTCAGGAGTTCAATATGTCCCTCAGCCTCGATCCCCTTTCTCCCGTAAACGCTGGTGCTGCACGCGCCGCGCATTTGTGTGGCCAGGTGATCGCCGCTGTCGGCTATTATTTTTTTGGGTATTGGTTTAGCCACAAGCGCGCCTGATACCCCACAGGCGCCCTAGCAAGCAGGGTCGCCACCAGACAGTTTTCAAACCCCCGGTCGGCTACCCGACCGGGGGTTTGTTTTTTCCGGCCTGAAAAGGCTACTCGAACCGAGGGAAACACGATGTACGACTACCGCAATGATTACCGCACCTACCGTTACAACTGGCGATTTAGCTGCTTCAACGCAACCGCTCTGATACATCCAGACCGAACACTTCTCTAGCGCCGACGCGGCACAGATGCCGCGCCGGCCATAAGGACCGCCAGACCATGAACGCCCCAATTTCCGCTCATCTCGCCAGCAACAGCTCCGTCGCCTCGCCTGCCAGACGCAGCGCTCATCCGCTGCCCAGCCCCGCCGTACTGCGTCAGCGCCTGCCGCTCAACGCCGCGCTCGCCGACCGAGTCCAGACCGACCGCAACGCCATCCGCGCCGTGCTCGATGGCAAGGATCCACGCCTGCTGGTCGTGGTTGGACCATGCTCGCTGCACGATCCCGTCTCCGCGCGCGAATACGCCGACCGCCTTGCCGAGCTGGCGCCTCAGGTCGATGACCGATTGTTGTTGGTGATGCGCGCCTACGTGGAAAAACCCCGGACGACGGTTGGCTGGAAGGGGCTGGTCTACGATCCTCGCCTGGATGGCAGTGGCGACATGGCCGAAGGTCTGAGTACATCGCGCCGGTTGATGCTGGACATTCTCGAGCGAGGTCTGCCGATTGCGACCGAGCTGTTGCAGCCCCTGGCTGCGGGTTACTTTGATGACCTGCTGGGGTGGGCTGCGATCGGTGCGCGTACCAGCGAATCCCAGATCCATCGCGAGCTGGTCAGCGGCCTGGACCTGCCGGTAGGTTTCAAGAACGGCACCGACGGCAGCCTGGGTATCGCCTGTGATGCCATGCGCTCGGCCGAGCACGCGCATCAGCACTTCGGTATCGACGACCTCGGTCATCCGGCGTTACTACACACCCGCGGAAACCCGGATACCCATTTAGTGCTACGCGGCGGGCACGCTGGCCCGAACTACGATGAGAACAACATCGCCAAGGCGCGCGACGCGCTGCTGCGCCAAGGCATAGCACCGCGGATCATAATCGACTGCAGCCATGCCAACAGCGGCAAGAACCCGCTGCGCCAGCCCGCGGTGCTGGAGGCGGTTATCGATCAACGCCTGGCTGGTGATTTCAGCCTGCGTGGCGTCATGCTCGAAAGTCATCTGTTCGATGGTTGCCAGCCGCTTTCCAGTGAGCTGCGCTATGGCGTCTCCATCACCGATGGTTGTCTTGGCTGGACGGCAACCGAGGGGATGCTACGCCAGGCCGCGGACAAACTGCGCAGGTAAGCCGGACAAAAGCCCGACTGCGACGGTCGGGCTTGCAGCGTAGGAGTGCCGAGGGCACCCTGTATCGCTCGTTTCGATCGATGTGTCAGGACCCGAATGCGCGACTACAAATGGCTGCATGAATACTGTCTCAACCGCTTTGGTTCGGCGGCGGCACTGGAAGCTCGACTGCCACGACCGAACAGCCCCGACGAACTACGCGCCGTTTCCGATGACCGTTATCTGTCGCTGATCAGCCTGCGGATCTTTCGTGCCGGACTCAAGCACAGTCTGGTGGACGCCAAGTGGCCGGCATTCGAGGAAGTATTCTTCCGCTTCGATCCGGAAAAACTGGTGCTGATGGGCGGTGAGCACATCGAGCGGCTGCTGCAGGACGCCCGCATCATCCGCCACCTGGGTAAGTTGAAAAGCGTACCGCGCAACGCGCAGTTCGTGCTCGATGTAGCGAAAGACCACGGCAGCTTCGGTAATCTGATCGCCGACTGGCCAGTGACCGATATCGTCGGCCTGTGGCGGTACCTGGCCAAACAGGGTAGCCAGCTCGGCGGCCTATCAGCGCCGCGCTTGTTGCGCATGGCCGGTAAGGACACCTTTATTCCCAGCAATGACGTGGTGGCCGCGCTCAAAGCGCAAAAGGTGGTGGACAAGGTGCCCAGCAGCCAGCGTGACCAGGCGGCGGTACAGGCGCTATTCAATCGATGGCATGACGAGAGCGGCCGGCCGATGTGTCAGCTGTCGGCTATGCTGGCCTTTACCGTTAATCACTGAGACCGATGTGGGGAAAAATGTTCCAGCCGTGATCCTGACTAGACGCTACGGCACGCGGGCCTGCCGGGCTGGCGGAGGAGGGCAGAGATGGACGGGGCCATGCAGCAAATAGCCGAGGCGTTGCGACAGGCCGAGCGCATCCTGATCATCACCGGCGCCGGGCTTTCCGCCGACTCCGGATTGCCGACCTACCGTGGCGTGGGTGGGCTCTATAACGGTCACACCGAAGATGGCTTGCCAATCGAGGCAGCGTTGTCCGGGTCGATGTTGCAGCTCGACCCCGCCCTGTGCTGGAAATACTTGGGTGAGATCGGCCGCGCCTGCATCGCGTCCAAGCCCAACGCCGGTCACGTCGCTATTGCCGAACTGCAACGGCGTAAACCGGGCTGTTGGGTGCTGACCCAGAACATTGACGGTTATCACCTTGCGGCAGGCAGCCCTTCGCATCGCCTGATTGAAATTCACGGAACGCTCGGACCGCTATTCTGCATGACCTGCTGCGAGCCAAGCGAGAATTTGACTGAACACCTGACCCGGCCGCTACCGCCCCGCTGCACCTGTGGCGGTGTGCTGCGACCGCCGGTCGTGCTGTTCGAGGAAATGCTGCCGGAGCCGGCGTTGGGACGTTTACGTGACGAGGTGACGCAGGGCTTCGATGCAGTGGTCGCGGTGGGTACTTCGGCGAGCTTCGCCTATATCGTCGAGCCGTTATTGCGGGCACGCCACAGCGGCGGTTTCACGGCGCAGATCGATCCGTCCGCCAGTGAGCTGTCGCTGATGGTGGATGTGCATCTTCCGGCGGCGGCCTCAGACGTTTTGCCGCAGTTGGTTCGTCACATTTTAGTCGATTGAATTTGCTCATCGCATGCGGCCGCAGGCATAGTCGCGCCACTTTCGACCAGTTGACCCATCTGTCCATGCATCAGCGCCTCTTTCCTTTACTGCCTTTTGCCTGCGTCATACTGCTGACGGCATGCGCCGGGCAGCCTGAACGAATTGAAACTCCGCTGGTGTCAGAGGGTTTCGAGTTCGATTTTGCCGCTTACGAATCCGAGCCGGACTCCAGCCGCCAGGGCGCAACAGACGAGCCTTCCGAACAACAGCTCCGCGAACTGACGGATGAGCAGAGCTACGAGCTGCCGGCCCTTGCCAACAGCGTGCTCGAGCGCGGCTTTAGGCTGGTAGGGACCCCGTATCGATTTGGTGGCAGCTCGACACGGACAGGGTTTGACTGTAGCGGCTTCGTCGGTTTCGTTTTTCGTAAGGAAGCCGGTCTCGAGCTGCCCCGTTCCACTCGTGAAATGATCCAGCTCGAAGCGCCGAGAATCGAACGCAGCGAGTTGGAACCGGGGGACGTGGTCTTCTTCAACAACCGCGGTCGTGGCCGGGTCAGCCACGCAGGTATCTACATCGGAGACAGTCAGTTCATCCATTCATCCAGCAGCCGCAGTGGCGGCGTACGGGTGGATAGTCTGGATAACAGCTATTGGCGCGCCAGCTTCATGCAGGCCAAGCGTGTGCTGGCACTGGCCAGCGACTCGACCTCCGTTCATCACTGAGCACCCGGATCGAACAGCGCCGGTATTGCATCCTCGGGCGCATGCCGGCAGAGTGATGGCTCCATCGCCTGGACTGCTCTGCCATGCCCTTTTCGGCTCGTCTGCTGACTGCTCTATTAACGGCTCTGCTGCTGACTGCCTGTGCCGATCGGCAACCGGTAGAGCGCGTGGCGGAGGCGCCGATGCACTCGCAGCAACCAGCAGATGCCGCCGAGGACGTCCTGTTCACGGCCCTGGGATTGGTGGGTACGCCTTATCGCTACGGCGGTAATACGCCTGATAGCGGCTTCGATTGCAGCGGTTTGATCGGCTACGTATACCGGGGCGCGGCAGGGCTCGCCTTGCCACGCACCACCCGCGAAATGAGCAACATAAGCGGTACCACAATCAGACGTGATGCACTGCAGGCAGGCGATCTGCTGTTTTTCGCCACCGGTGGCGGTCGCCGCGTTAGCCACGCGGCTATCTATGTAGGTGAAGGACGGTTCGTCCATGCGCCGTCGAGCGGTGGCACGGTTCGCCTGGACAGCCTTTCCAACCGTTACTGGCAAAAGCATTATCTCAGCGCCAAGCGCATCCTCGAGCATGAGCATATCGCTCATAATCCCTGAGTTTCGACGCAACTGGACGAAGCGTTGAGCATGCCGCCCATTCTTCGCCTGCCGGACCCTCCCGAGGTTTGTGAGCTCTGTCGGCGTGAGGCGCCGCTTACTCGCCACCATCTGATACCCAAGGCCCTGCACGGCAAAACCTACGTGCGTAAACGCTTCGCTCGCGCGGAGCGGATCACGGCGACATTGTGGGTATGCCGCCCTTGCCATAACCAGATCCATCGCTTGTTCAGCGAAAAGGAGCTGGCACTCACCTACAACAGCCGCGAAGCGCTGCTCGCTGACCCGCGATTGCGCGCCTTTGTCGACTGGCTGGCAACAAAACCGGTCGGGTTCGTCCCGAGGCATTAGAGCCAGGCGGCCCAAACCTCGCGGCAGCGCGTCGGAATATCTCGAAATACTCTTCGATTTGACATTTCTCAGGTGTCGAAATGTCGCACTTTGGCTATGATCGGCGCCCCAACTTCTCCGGTGCGTGTCCTGCGCACAAACCGTTTCCCCTTACCCTTAGGTGCCTTATGCCTGAAGTACTTCAATACGTACTGATCGGCCTTGCTGTGGCCGCTCTGCTCGGTGTCGTTCTGGAAGAAATAACCCATGTGAACAAAGCCAAGGTGACGCTGTTTTTCGGCACGCTGGCGTGGATGCTGCTGTTCGTGTTTTCGCCTGAAGGGGTTGAGCGAGACCTCGTGCTGGAGAGCCTCAACGAGAACATCGCGGAGATCGCCGGGCTTTGGATCTTTCTGGTTGCAGCGATGACGTTCGTCGCCTATCTAAACAAGAAGGGAATGATCGAAAACCTGATTTACCTGGTGCTGCCCAAGCAGATCAGCGAACGAAAGCTGTTGTTTTTGACCGCAACGTTCTGCTTCGTGTTCTCCTCGCTGGCGGACAACATCACCGCAACCCTGGTTTCCATCACGCTGATCATGTCGCTCAAACTCAGCGCGGAAAAGACGATCAAGTACGCGGCATTGGTGGTGTTTGCGGTCAACTCGGGCGGTGTCGCGCTGATTACCGGTGACGTGACCACACTGATGATATTCCTCGCCGGCAAGGTGAAGATTCTGCAGCTGCTACTCCTGGCCTTCCCGGCATTCCTGGCGGTGATGCTGCTGGCAACGATGCTGTCGTTCGGCATGAATGGGCAGGTTCAGGTGACGAGCCATCGCACCGATGTTCGGCGCGTCGATATTGCGATCGCTCTGATCTTTCTCGGCACCATCCTTTGCACAATCGTGGGCAATTTCTTCTTTCAGATACCGCCCGTGCTGACCTTCCTCACCGGGCTGTCGATCATGTTCCTGGTGGCGCGCTTCTTCAGCGATGACATCGAAACCGACCCGATCCTGGAGTACGTCCGCCAAGTCGAATTCGAGACGCTGCTGTTCTTTCTCGGCATCCTGTTGCTGGTCGGCATGCTCAAGGAAATCCAGGTGCTCGATGGCCTGGTGCACATCTACGACCAGATCCCGGCGGTCATGGCTAATTACTTGATGGGCGTGCTTTCCGCTGCGATCGATAACGTGCCGCTGACCGCTGCGTTGCTGAAATCCGGTCTTGAAATGGGCGTCGCCGAGTGGATGGTGTTGACCTACTCGGTGGGTGTCGGCGGCTCGCTGCTGGTGATCGGCTCTGCCGCTGGCATCGTCGCCATGAGCAAGGTGCCGGGGCTGACTTTCGGTAGCTATCTCCGTTACAGCCTGTACCTGTTCGTTGCATTCAACCTGGGATTTGCCGGTGTCTACCTCACCGGTCTGGTGGTCGCGGGGGCGATCGGCTGAGGTCGACATCCGCAGCGGGATGCCAGCGCGCGGCGGCCGCTGTGGCTACCAGTGCAGGTTGAAATGCGACCCCAGCACGAAGCAATCATCCAGCAGGTCCCAGCGCTCGACACAGGCTTTCTTATCTGTGCCGGAATGAAGCTTCAGGCGGTTGAAGGAGTTCGGTGAGGTGCCGCGGACCCGTGACGACAATGTGGTACCCGCCTGGACCATCCAGATTTCACGCGACAGCCCAGGGTATTGCCTGGACAGCGGCAACACGTAGGGCAAATGGATGTGCCCACCCATCACCAAATCCAATCCCTGGTCGGCCCAGCGGTGCAACGCATCGTCGGCGTTGTGCTGCAGGTTGCTCAGGTCGCTCAGGACCATCGCACCGAACGGCTGATGCGCGACCACGATGCGAAGCTTGTTCGGGTCGGTCTGCTTGAGTCGTTGTGTGACTGCCTGCACCTGCTCTTCGGTGACCAGTCCATCCTTGTGTCGACGCGGATGCGTGGTGTTAAGGCCGATGATCAAGACTTCGTCGTTTTCGAAGGTGGGTTCGAGGTCATCGCCGAAATGCCGGCGGTAGTTTCGGTAGGGCATCAAGAAGCGCGCAAAAACGTTGTACAGCGGAATGTCGTGGTTGCCCGGAATCACCAGTGTTTTGGCAATGCCATGGCCGTGCAGGCGCTGAACGAACGCTTGCGCCGCGGCGAACTGCCCGGCCTTGGCACGCTGGGTAATATCCCCAGAAAAGATCAGTAGGTCGGCGCCATGCTCGCGCACGTGATCTTCCATGGCGTGCACCACCGCCGGTAGCTCGGTGCCGAAATGGGTGTCGGAGATCTGCACGATGGTCGTCATTGGGCTGGCGTCTTCTCGTTGGGGCCGATCGAAAGGGCATTGTTGCATTCGAAGCCGATCAGTGCTCGGCGTTCCGGTAAATTGCCAGCGAAGTGTGTTCGACCTTGTCTAGGCGCCGCTCAGGCGCGCTTCCAGTTGCGCTGCGCAGGGCCTTGGACTAACCTCCGCGCTGCTTCAGGTGCCCAAGGCCCTGGGGCTGTTGAGATGGCGCCGCGGCCGTGGCTATGGCGGAGTCTCAACAGCCTCAATGTCAGAGGGGTGAAACAGGGAAGCCGGTCCATTCTCATGAAGATTCCGGCGCTGCCCCCGCAACGGTAGGCGAGACAGGAAACCGCTCACAGCCACTGTGCCACAGGCACGGGAAGGCGCGGTTTCCGGATGCTGCTAGGCGTCCGCTCGTGAGCCCGGAGACCGGCCTGTCGCATTCCACGGCAGTGCGGCGGGCGCTGATCGGGGTGCGGCTGCCTGCACCTGCACTCCCTTTCTCTGCGATCTCCGTCTGCCTTTATCGACTGCATGTCGTGCGGCGGGCACGACGGAGACCTGAACTTGATTCGCAAGCCTTTTACCGCCTCTGCAGCCTGTGCGCTGCTGGGTTATTCCTCGCTGTCCTTTTCCCTGCCAACCCAACCGCTCGACCTCGATGAGCAAGTCGTCACGGCGACCCGTACCGAGCGTTCCTTCAGCCGCATCGCATCGAGCACGGTGATCACCCGTGAAGAGATCGAGCGCAGTCAGGCGGCCAGCGTGCTCGACGTGCTGCGGGGACTCGCAGGCGTAAGCGTTTCGGCTAATGGTGGGCGTGGCAAAACATCGTCGGTGTACGTCCGCGGCACCAGCAGCCAGCATCTCCTGGTACTGGTGGATGGCATCAAGATCGGCTCGGCCACCGCCGGCGGCGCTTCACTGGAAAGTATTCCTGTGGAGCAGATCGAGCGTATCGAACTGGTGCGCGGGCCACGCTCCAGTCTCTATGGTTCTGAGGCGGTCGGCGGCGTAATGCAGATCTTTACTCGCCAGGGCAATGGGGACGGACTCAAGCCCTATTTCTCGGTCGGCGCCGGCAGTCGCTCCAGCTTCGACGGCACCGCGGGCATCTCCGGTGGTCAGGGCGCTGGCTGGTTCAATCTCGGCATCGCCAGCGAGTCCACCGACGGCATCAGCTCACGTGCCTATCGGCCAACCGCGCCGCGTGCGTACGAGGCGGATGCCGATGGTTATCGTGAACTGTCCGGCTTGCTGCGCGGCGGTTATCGATTCGACAACGGACTGGAACTGGACGGCAGCTGGTTGCATGTCGAGAACCACAGTGATTACGACTCGAGGACGACCTCGGGTACCCGAGGTCGCTTCGCCTACAGCAACGGTGGTCAGCAGGTCGCGGCTGGACGGGCACGGTTTGCCCCGCTCGATCCCTGGCTGGTGACGCTGCAGGTCGGTCACAGTGAGGACAACGGTGAAAATTTCCGCGACGGCGCTTTCTATTCGCGTTTCGACACCCAACGAGACACCTTCGGGTGGCAGAACGATTTCAGCCTCGCCGACGAGCAGTTGCTCACGCTTGGTTTCGATTACCAGCAGGACCGCATCGACGTCAGCGACGATTACGCGATCGATTCACGCGACAACAAGGGTGCCTACCTCCAGTACCAGGCCCGCTTCGGCCGACATGGCGTGTTGGCGGGCGTGCGCCGTGACGACAACGAGCAGTTCGGCAACCATGACACCGGCAACCTCGGTTGGAGTTATGACCTGCGTGACAATCTGGTGCTCAGCGCTTCCTATGGCACCGCGTTCAAGGCACCGACGTTCAACGACCTGTACGCACCGGACACCGGCTTCACTGCTGGCAACCCGGACCTGAAGCCCGAAGAGTCGCAAAGCTATGAGCTGGGCCTGAAGGGCGGACAGCGGTGGGGCGAGTGGAGCCTGAACGCGTTCGAAACCCAGATCGACGATCTGATCATCTGGACCGGCAGCAACCCCATGCAACCGCAGAATGTCGATGTCGCCCGGATTCGCGGGATCGAAGGCAGCGCTGCCACCCGCCTGCTCGGGTGGGACGTCGCAACCACTCTGACGATTCTCGATCCCCAGGATCGCAGCAAGGCCAATCACGGACATCTGCTGCCACGCCGCGCCAAACGTGCCCTCAATATCGATCTGGACCGCACCATCGGTCGCTTCGCGGTCGGCACCACCTTCTATACCGCCAGCCAGCGTTATGACCGTGCCAGCAACGCCGATGCCGAGCGGCTGCCAGGGTATGCGCTGATGGACCTGCGAGGCGAGTACCGCATCGACGAGTCCTGGCGGCTGCAAGCCAGGCTGAGCAACCTGTTCGATCGCGAATACGAAACCGCGCAGACCTACGAGCAGCCGGGTAGGGCGGTTCATTTCACGGTCCGCTACCAGGCGCTTTAACCGCGCTACGGCGCACCGCACCTCCAAGGAGAACGCACATGATCAAACTGTCCCCACGGGCCCAGCTGGCTGTCGGCATTGCGCTGGTGGCGCTGATGGCGATGACTCGCGGCCAACACTTCGCTTCGGTGAATCTGCCGAGTGCTTCCTGGGCGGTATTTTTCCTCGCCGGTGTGCTGCTCGCACCACGCTGGGTGTTCCCCGCGTTGTTTGTCGAGGCTTCGCTGCTGGATTTCGCCGCTATCGAATGGAGCGGCGTGAGCAGCTATTGCATGTCGCCCGCCTACTGGATGTTGGTACCGGCGTACGGCTCGTTATGGTTCGGTGGTCGCATCTATGCGCGACTGCACCGCGACCAACTGACCAGCCTGGCCATACTGGCGGGGTGCGTGATGCTGAGCGCTTTCGTCTGCTATCTGTTTTCGGGCGGCGGCTTCCTGTTCTTCTCTGGACGCTACCCCGACCCGAGCCTGGCGCAACTGGCCGAACGCATCGGTACTTACTATCCGCGTTATCTTGGGACGCTGGCGCTCTACGTCGGTACCGCGGCGGCGTTATTCATTGGCCTGCGTGTCTGGGCCACTCAGCATGACGGGGCCCACGCATGACCGAGTCCAGCGAACGCGACGAACGCCACAAGGCGCGCATGCAGCGCAAGAAGGCGCTGGTCGATCAGAAAATTGCCGAAGCTCAGGAAGAGTACGGTCTGCTGCTGGTCCATACGGGCAACGGCAAGGGCAAAAGCAGCTCCGCCTTCGGCATGGTCGCTCGAGCGCTCGGCCATGGCATCAAAGTCGGTGTGGTGCAGTTCATCAAGGGCGCGGCCAGCACCGGTGAGGAGACCTTTTTCCGGCGCTTCCCTGACGAGGTCAGCTACCACGTGATGGGTGAAGGCTTCACCTGGGAAACCCAGGACCGTCAGCGTGATATCGCCAAGGCGCATGAAGCCTGGGCAGTGGCCGCCGAGTTGCTGGCTGACCCGAGTATTGGGTTGGTGGTGCTCGATGAGCTGAACATTGCGCTGAAATACGGCTACCTCGATCTCTACCCTGTGCTCGCCGACATCGAGTCCCGACCCATGCTGCAACACGTAGTGGTCACCGGACGAGGCGCGCCGCCGAAGCTGATCGAGGCGGCCGACACGGTCACCGAGATGAACCTCGTCAAGCATGCGTTCAAGGCTGGGGTGAAGGCGCAGAAAGGGGTGGAGTTCTGATGCCGATGCCCGAGACCGTTGCGGAGCGTTGTGCAGGGTGGATGACCTTTTATACCTCCGCCATTGCCGGCGGTGGATGGGTAGAGCGTCACCCACCCTACGGTGTCGCGCCGCTTGTACGTGAATCGACTCCCGTCAGGATCGGGGTCGCACGATGAACGCGCCGCGCCAGTGTCCAGCTCTGTTGATTGCCGCACCAGCCTCGGGACAAGGCAAGACGACGGTGACTGCGGGCCTTGCCCGTTTGCACCGACGCCAGGGCAAACGCGTGCGAGTGTTCAAGTGTGGTCCGGATTTTCTCGATCCGATGGTGCTGGCCCACGCCAGCAGCAATCCCGTCTACCAGCTCGATCTATGGATGGTCGGCGAAGCGCAAAGCCGGCGCTTGCTATGGGAAGCGGCGGGCGAGGCGGATCTGATTCTGATCGAAGGCGTCATGGGGCTGTTCGACGGTACGCCGTCAGCTGCTGATCTGGCGCGACATTTCGGCATTCCGATTCTGGCCGTGGTGGATGGCTCGGCCATGGCACAGACCTTCGGTGCGCTGGCGCATGGTCTGGCCAGTTATCAGCCGGATCTGCCGTTCGCGGGTGTACTCGCCAACCGGGTCGGCAGCAGCCGCCATGGTGACATTCTCCGCGATTGTCTGCCGGATCATATCGGCTGGTTTGGTGCGCTACCGCGCAGCGAGGCGGTCAGCCTGCCGAGTCGCCACCTCGGTTTGGTGCAAGCGCAGGAACTGACGGATCTGGATGCGCGTCTAGACGCCGGCGCCGATGCGTTGGAGACAAGTGCGGATTGCAAGCTGCCGGAACCGGTTTCCTTTGCGCCGCCCTGTGCTGTCGAGCTGTCGCCGTTATTGCAGGGGGTGCGTATTGGCGTGGCGTGCGATGCGTCGTTCGCCTTCGTCTACCAGGCCAATCTCGATCTGCTGCAGGCGCTCGGTGCCGAGCTGCGGTTTTTCTCTCCGCTGAGTTCTGCTCAGCTGCCGGTAGTGGACAGCCTGTACTTGCCAGGCGGTTACCCCGAGCTGCATCTGCGCGCACTCGCTGGCAACCGCGCCATGGGCGAGGCCATTCGCGCGCACCATGTTGCGGGTAAGCCGATACTGGCGGAATGCGGCGGCATGCTCTATCTGTTCGACCGGCTGACTGATCAGACCGGCGCCCGTGGAACGATGCTCGGCCTGCTGCCGGGCGAAGCGCAGATGCAAAAGCGCCTGACCGCGCTGGCGCTGCAGGAAGTTGAGCTGCCTGAAGGGCGTTTGCGTGGGCACACCTTTCACCATTCGTCCCTCGATTCGAGCCTGCAACCGGTTGCCCGCGGCGAATGCCCGAACTACAAGCGAACGGCCGAGGCGGTATACCGGCAGGGACGGCTGACAGCGTCCTATATCCACTTTTACCTGCCGTCCAATCCTGTGGCGGCTGCCGCTCTGTTCAAGCCATGAACGAGCACGCCTTTACCGAGGAGCAGCGCGCCGGGGTCTACCGGGCGATCGCCGAGCGTCGCGATATGCGCCACTTCAACGGCGGCGAGGTCCCGCCTGAGGTTCTGGCGCGCTTGCTCGAAGCCGCGCATCAGGGGCCAAGCGTTGGGTTGATGCAACCTTGGCGGTTCATCCGTATTCGCCACACAGAGTTGCGTCTGGCCATCGCTGAATTGGTCGAGCGGGAGCGGGTTCGCACAGCCGACGCGTTGGGAGAACGCGGTCGTGAATTCATGCAGCTGAAGGTCGAGGGCATCACAGAGTGCGCCGAAGTGCTGGTCGTTGCCCTGATGGACAATCGTGACGCGCACATTTTCGGCCGACGCACCATGCCGCAGATGGACTTGGCATCCGCCGCCTGCGCTATCCAGAATCTCTGGCTCGCTGCGCGGGCGGAGGGCCTGGGGATGGGCTGGGTTTCACTGTTCGATCCGCAGGCATTGGCCGAGCTATTGCAAATGCCGGCCGGCGCCGAGCCGGTGGCCGTGATCTGCCTCGGGCCGGTCGGGCGGTTCTACCCCGCGCCCATGCTCGCCTTGCAGGGTTGGGTCCAGCCGCGCCCACTTGCAGAGCTGCTGTTTGAAGACCGGTGGGAACAGTTACCGTGAGCCTGGTGCTGAGTTGTCTCGCCGGGATCGGGTTGGATGCATGGCTGGGCGAGCCGCGGCGCGCTCATCCATTGGTGATGTTCGGACAATTCGCTGACCGTTTGGAGCAGCAGTTCAACGGCCCGGCTGGTCGCGGCTGGCGAAGCCACGGCGTCACAGCCTGGTGCCTGGCGGTGTTGCCCCTAGCCCTTGCCGCCTGGTTATTGAGCCTGTTGCCTGGGATTGGCTGGCTGATCGAGATCCTGCTGCTATACGTTGCGCTTGGCCTGCGCAGCCTGGGCGAGCACCTGCTGCCGGTCGCGAACGCTCTGCGCAATGGCGACCTGACCGAGGCGCGTCGACGCGTCGGATTTATCGTCAGCCGCGACCCGAGCGGGCTGGACGAGCAGGGCGTGGCCCGTGCGGCGACCGAGTCGGCCCTGGAAAACGGAAGCGATGCGGTATTCGCCGCGCTGTTCTGGTTCGCGGTGGCCGGTGCGCCGGGCGTCGTGCTGTACCGCTTGAGCAATACCCTGGACGCCATGTGGGGTTATCGCAATCAGCGCTTCGAACGCTTTGGTTGGGCCGCCGCACGTATCGATGACGTGCTGAATTTCGTACCGGCCCGGCTGGTTGCCCTGACGTATGCCGTACTAGGGCAGACGCGAAAAGCCTGGCGCTGCTGGCGACAGCAGGCACCGTTGTGGGACAGCCCCAACGCAGGTCCGGTGATGGCGGCTGGTGCTGGAGCATTGGGCGTTTCGCTGGGCGGGCCGGCGATCTATCACGGTGAGGTGCACCATCGCCCAACGTTGGGTGTAGGCGAAGCACCGCAGGCGCGCGATATCGAGCGTGCACTGGATATGGTCTGGGCTGGCGTTGGCGTCTGGCTGTTGGTCCTGTTACTTGGAGATTGGCTACATGCTTGAGCACGGCGGCCGCTTGCGCGCGGCGGCGCAGGCGTTCGGCATCCCGCTGTCGGATTGGCTCGACCTGTCGACGGGCATCGCGCCTTATGGTTTCGAGGTGCCCGCCATTCCGGCGGACGTCTGGACACGCTTGCCCGAAACCGAAGATGGGCTGGAAGCGGCCGCACGTGATTACTACCACGCCAGATCACTATTGCCGGTCGCCGGCTCGCAGGCGGCGATCCAGATGTTGCCCCGGCTGCGACGGCAGCTGCAGGTTGGGGTCGTTTCGCCCTGCTACAGCGAGCACGCCGAGGCCTGGCGCCGAGAGGGGCATCGTCTGTTCGAGTTCAGCGAAGGCGGTGTGCCGCGAGCGCTCGATCAGCTTGACGTACTGGTGGTGGTCAATCCGAACAACCCCACCGGACGGCTGTTGGCTCCAGCGCAGCTGCTCGACTGGCACGCCCGGCTGGCGGAGCGTGGCGGCTGGTTGATCGTCGACGAAGCGTTCATGGACCCGACCCCGGGACAAAGCCTGGCGATGCACAGCCATCTCCCTGGTTTGATCGTGCTGCGTTCGTTCGGCAAATTCTTCGCCATGGCAGGCGCGCGGCTCGGGTTCGTGTTGGCTGAAGCCGAGCTGCTTGGCCTGCTCGATGAGGCGCTAGGGCCCTGGCCCATAGCCGGGCCGTCGCGGTTCATAGGCAGCGCATTGCTGGCGGACCGCCAGGCGCAACGCGACCAGCGCGAGCGCCTGCTGACCGATGCCGAGCGCCTAGCACAGTTGCTGACGGCGCGCGGCCTGCCGCCAGCGGGCGGTTGCGGATTGTTTCAATGGGTGCTGATCGAACAATCGAGCCGGCTATACGAATTCCTGGCCGAGCGGGGCATTCTGGTGCGCCGCTACCGACATCCGTCGAGTCTGCGCTTTGGCCTGCCGCCAGACGAGCAAGGCTGGGCTCGGCTCGAAATGGCGTTGGCCACATATAAGGGGAGCCGTGTATGGGCACCTTGATGGTTCAGGGCACCACATCCGATGCGGGGAAAAGCACACTGGTGACTGCGCTTTGTCGATGGCTCAGGCGTCAGGGCGTCGCCGTCGTGCCGTTCAAACCGCAGAACATGGCGCTCAACAGCGCAGTGACGGCCGAAGGCGGCGAGATCGGTCGGGCCCAGGCGGTACAGGCGCAGGCCGCCGGACTGCCAGCGCACACCGATATGAACCCCATCCTGCTCAAGCCCAACAGCGACATCGGCGCGCAGGTGATCATCCACGGACGAGCCGTCACTAACATGGATGCGGTGGCCTACCACGACTACAAACGCGTGGCGATGGAGGCGGTACTCCAGTCCTATGGCCGTCTCAGCGAAGCGTATGAGGTAGTGGTGGTCGAAGGTGCCGGGTCGCCGGCGGAGATCAATCTGCGCGCCAATGACATTGCCAATATGGGGTTTGCCGAGGCAGTCGATTGCCCGGTGATTCTCATCGCCGATATCGATAAAGGTGGTGTGTTCGCCCACCTGGTCGGCACCTTGGAATTGCTTAGCCCGAGCGAGCAGGCACGCGTCAAAGGCTTCGTGATCAATCGTTTCCGTGGTGACATAGCGCTCTTGCAGCCGGGCCTGGACTGGCTCGAGCAGCGCACCGGCAAACCGGTGCTCGGCGTGCTGCCGTATCTGATGGATTTCCACCTCGAGGCTGAGGACGCAATCGATGTGCGGCAGTCAGCGAAAGGCGAGCAGACGTTGAAGGTAGTGGTGCCGGTGCTGCCGCGTATCAGCAACCACACGGATTTCGATCCGCTGCGTTTGCATCCGCAGGTCGACCTGCGTTTCATCGGCCCCGGGCAGGCGGTGCCGGCTGCTGACCTGATCGTTCTGCCGGGCTCGAAAAGCGTACGTGCTGATCTCGCTTGGCTGCGCGAGAACGGCTGGGATCGGGCAATCCAGCGGCACCTGCGCTACGGCGGCAAGGTGCTAGGCATTTGTGGCGGACTGCAGATGCTCGGCGAGCGTATCGCCGACCCGCTTGGTCTGGAAGGCCCGGCTGGCCAGAGTGATGGGCTAGGGCTGCTGGAACTCTCCACGGAGCTGGCGGCCAGCAAGCAGCTGCGCAATGTGCGCGGTCGGCTGGCCTTCGGCGAAGCCGCGACCAGCGGCTACGAGATCCATGCCGGTGTAAGCAGCGGTCCGGCATTGGAACGCGCTGCGGTGAGACTCGACGATGGCCGATGCGATGGCGCGATTAGCGAGGATGGCCAAGTACTCGGCACCTATCTGCACGGCCTGTTCGAAGCGCCCGACGCCTGTCAGGCGCTACTGCGCTGGGCGGGGCTGGAGGCAGCGCAGCGAATCGATTACCAGGCAATGCGCGAACGCGATATCGAGCGTCTCGCCGATCTGGTCGAAAACCCATTTGGACACCACGCGCCTGCTCGCACTCTGCGGGTTGTCAACGGAGGCCGGCACGTGATCGAACTTATTCTCGGGGGTGCCCGTTCCGGCAAGAGTCGGCTGGCCGAGCGTCTCGCCAGCGACAGCGGTCTGGCTGTCACCTACATCGCCACGAGCCAGGCGCTGGATGGTGAGATGAGCGAGCGTATCGCACAGCACCGTGCCCGACGGCCGAGCGGCTGGGCGTTGGTGGAAGAGCCGCTGGAGCTGGCGCGCGTGTTAGCCGAACAGGCCAATGCCGATCGCTGCGTGTTAGTCGACTGCCTGACCTTATGGCTGACCAACCTGTTGATGCTGGACGACCCGGACCGGCTCGCAGCGGAGCGCCAGGCCTTGCTTGACTGCCTGGCCGAGTTGCCGGGGCGAGTGCTGCTGGTGAGCAATGAGACCGGCTTGGGCGTGGTGCCGCTGGGCGAGCTGAGTCGGCGCTATGTCGATGAGGCCGGCTGGCTTCACCAGGCCCTGGCCGAACGATGCGGACGCGTGGTGTTCACCGTGGCGGGTCTGCCCATGATTTTGAAAGGAGAGCCCATTTGAGCCGGCACTGGTGGCAAGAGGCATGTCGGGTGCCGGACGATTCGGCACGCGGGGCGGCATTTCAGCGCGACGCGCAATTGACCAAACCGCCTGGGGCACTGGGTCGAGTCGAATCGCTCGTCCCGCAATTGGCGGCACTGCAAGGCTGCCAGCGGCCCACACTCGAGCACATCTGGATCGCTGTATTTGCTGGCGATCATGGCGTGGCGGAGGAGGGCGTTTCGGCATTTCCGCAGGCTGTCACCGGCCAGATGCTCGGCAATTTCGTCAATGGTGGTGCGGCAATCAGTGTGCTCGCCGGCCAGCTCGGCGCGAGGTTGGAAGTAATCGACCTGGGAACCGCGACACGACTGCAGCCGCTACCAGCGGTGCGCCACCTGGCGCTAGGGCCCGGCACGCGTAATTTCACCCAGGCTGCCGCAATGAGCGGCGAGACGTGCCAGCACGCCATGGCGGCCGGACGTGACAGTGTGTTGCGGGCGCGGCAGCAGCAAACCGACCTGTTCATCGGTGGTGAGATGGGTATCGGTAATACCACCACGGCGGCGGCGCTGGCCTGTGCCTTGCTGGGTTGCAAGCCGCAGAGCCTGGCAGGCCCGGGGACCGGTTTGGACGCCGCGGGTGTAGCCCACAAATGCGCCGTCATCGAGCGCGCATTGGCATTCCATGCAGGCGCACACGACACGCTCGGCTGGATGCAGCGCCTCGGCGGTTTCGAACTCGCCGCGCTGACGGGCACCTATATCGCCTGTGCGCAGCAAGGCATCGTGGCGCTGGTCGATGGTTTCATCTGCAGTGTGGCGGCGCTTTGCGCGATGCGCCTGAATCCGGCCTGCCGGGAATGGCTGCTGTTCGCCCATCGTTCGGCGGAACCGGGACACGCCGCGGTGCTGGCAGAACTGGATGCGCAACCCTTGCTGGACCTTGGCCTGCGCTTGGGTGAAGGCAGCGGTGCGGCGCTGGCGGTTCCGCTGCTACGGCTGGCCTGCGCACTGCACGATGGCATGGCCACGTTCGCCGAAGCAGCTGTCGCGGCGAAGCAACGATGAGCCTGCACCTGGATCTGCTGCGCCATGGCGAGACGGTATCCGGCGGTGGCTTTCGCGGTCGGCTGGATGACGAGCTCAGTACCACCGGCTGGACTCAGTTGCGGGCGGCCGTCGCCGACAAAGGGCCTTGGCAACGTATCGTCAGCTCGCCCCTGCGCCGCTGCGCCGGTTTCGCTGCTGAACTGGCCGAACAACAGCAACTTCCGCTCGAACTGGAGCCTGACCTGCGAGAGCTGGACTTCGGCGATTGGGAGGGCCGTACTGCCGCCGAGCTGATGATCGAACACAGCGATGAGCTGGGCCGCTTCTGGCGCGACCCTTACGGGTATACACCGCCCGGCGGGGAGCCTGTCACTGCCTTCGAGAGCCGCATATTGGCGGCAATCGAGCGGCTGACGGACCGATGTGCAGGCGAACGCGTGCTGCTCATTACCCATGCTGGCGTGATGCGTTTGCTGCTGGCTCAGGCGCGTGGCCTGCTGCGTGAACGTCTGTTAGAGGTCGAAGTCGGCCATGGCGAACTGTTCGGGCTGAGAACCGGCTTCGCCGATGCCACGCTCTGGCTGGAGGAGCGATGCGGCCTTTCCTGATCGCATTGCAGTTTCTCACCTGCCTGCCGGTGCGCCTGGACGGCAAACCCGAACCGCAGCAGGTCGGCAAGTCGCTTCTCTATTACCCGCTAGTCGGGCTGCTGATCGGCAGCCTGCTCTGGTTGCTCGACATGGCGCTGGGTAGTTCGGCTGCGCCGTTGAAAGCGGCACTGTTGTTGGCTGCATGGGTTGCGCTGACCGGCGCTCTGCACCTCGATGGGCTGGCGGACAGCGCCGATGCTTGGCTGGGAGGCTTTGATGATCGCGAGCGCACGTTGGCGATCATGAAAGACCCGCGCAGTGGACCGGCTGCCGTGGTGGTGCTGGTGCTGTTGCTGCTGCTGAAGTTCGTTGCGCTCTGGGTGCTGCTTGCGGATGGAGGCGAGCTGGCGTTACTGCTCGCACCGGTACTGGGGCGTAGCTCGGTGCTGGGGCTGTTCCTCGGTACGCCCTACGTCCGTCAGGGTGGGCTTGGACAGGGGCTTGCCGAGCACCTTCCGCGAGGGCAGGTCACAGGGGCGCTGATCGCAGCTGTTTTGCTGTGTCTTGTGTTGGTGGGCACCGGCTGGCTGGCGCTGCTCGTTGCTGGTTGCGTCGGCTGGCTGGCACGAAGGGCGATGTGCCGGCGTATAGGCGGCACCACCGGCGACACCGCCGGGGCGCTGCTGGAACTGGTCGAGTGCAGCGTGCTGGTTGCGCTGGCCGCGCAGCTATGAGCGATTCAGCCCAGCAGCGCCACCGTCTTGATTTGTGCCCAGAGCGGCTTGCCCTCGATGACACCAAGCTGATCGGCCGAGCGCCGGGTGATGCGGGCCAGTAGCGGCGTGCCCTGAGCATCGAGCCTGACCAGAACGTTCGCGGGCGTATCGGCAGCGACTATCTGCTCGACGCGAGCGGGCAGCAGATTGCTGATGCTGGTGCCTTCTGCGCGTTCCAGGGCCAGGCTGACGTCCCTTGCGTGGACTCGAAAGCGCAACCGCTGACCGATCGCTTCGTCGCGCTGCGCCACCAGCACGTCGCCGCCGGGAAATACCAGTCGCGTCAGGTGATAGGCCGGATCATGTTCGGCGATCTGCGATTCGATGACCACGCCCGCGTCTTCGCTGAATGCGATCGGCAAATCGAGGCGGGCGAGGGTTTCGTGCAACCCGCCCTGGGCGATCACGCGGCCTTCTTCCAGCAGCACCACGTGATCGGCAAGTCGTGCCACCTCATCCGGTGAATGGCTGACGTAGATGACTGGAATTTCCAGTTCGTCATGCAGCCGCTCAAGGTAAGGCAGCACCTCTTGTTTACGCTTGAGATCCAGGGCGGCCAGTGGCTCATCCATCAGCAACAATCGGGGGCTGGTCAGTAACGCTCGGGCGATGGCAACGCGCTGGCGTTCGCCGCCGGACAGGTGCTCCGGCATGCGCTCCAGCAAATGCCCGATGCCAAGCAGCTCCACGGTCTGATCCCAGACGACGCGCCGCAGGTGGGCAGCGACGCGTTTCATGCCGAACTCGAGGTTGCGCCTGACCGTCAGGTGCGCGAAAAGGTTGGCATCTTGGAAGACGTAGCCGAGGGCTCGCCGGTGAGGCGGTACGAACACCCGGCTGGCCGAGTTCTGCCAGCATTCGCCGTTCACTTCGAGCAAGCCGGTGCCGGCACGTTCCAACCCGGCGATGCAGCGCAGGCAGCTGGTCTTGCCGGACCCCGAATGGCCGAACAGTGCGGTGACGCCGCGCCCCGGCAGTTGCAGGTCGACATCCAGGGTAAAGCCGGGATGCCTCAGTTTCAGTTTGGCGTTGATAGCTGTCTGGCTGGTGGTCATCCACGCCACCCCTGCCTGAAGCGACTGCTATAGAGAATGAGCAGCACCAGAAACGAGAACAGCAGCATCCCGCCGGCCAGCCAGTGCGCCTGGGTGTATTCCATCGCCTCCACATGGTCGTAGATCTGCACGGATACCACCCGGGTCCTCTCGGGAATGTTACCGCCGATCATCAACACCACGCCGAACTCGCCCACGGTATGGGCGAAGCCGAGAATGCTGGCGGTGATGAAGCCGGGTTTGGCGAGTGGCAATACGACGCTGAAGAAGCAGTCCAGCGGGGCGGCGCGCAAGGTTGCCGCAGCTTCCAGCGGCCTGTCGCCAATGGACTCGAAGGCATTCTGCAACGGCTGCACCACAAAGGGCATGGAATAGAACAACGACCCCACGACCAGACCCGCGAAGGTAAAGGGCAGCGTGCCGAGACCGAGAAACTGCGTCAGCTCCCCGACCGGGCCGTTGGGCCCCATGGCCACCAGCAGATAGAAGCCCAGCACGCTCGGTGGCAGTACCAGGGGCAGTGCCACCACCGCGCCGATCGGACCTTTCAGCCGTGAGCCTGTGCGTGCCAGCCACCAGGCGATGGGTGTCCCGATCACCAACAGCAACATAGTGGTGATACCGGCAAGTTTGAGCGTCAGCCAGATTGCCGAGAGGCTCGCATCATCCAAGGTTGGCATGGCGTGTCACTCCGGGTTATAGCCGTACGCCTTGATTACGTCAGCCGCCTTTGCGCTTTGCAGGTAGTCGAGCAATGCTTGCGCCGCCGGGTTGCCGCGACCTTTGGCCAGTAGCAGAGCGTCTTGTCGAATCGGTGGATGATAAGCGGCAGGGACGATCCAGGCCGATCCTTGCCGAATCTCGCCCTCTTCGAGCAACTGGGATAGGGCGACGAAGCCGAGCTCCGCGTTGCCGCTGGCAACGAACTGATAGGTCTGAGCGATGTTTTCACCCTGTACCAGCCTGGCTCGTACCGAATAGGCTAGACCGAGCCTTGCCAGTGTCGCCATCGCCGCGGCGCCGTAGGGAGCGGTTTTCGGGTTGGCGATGGCCAGGTGGCGAAAGGGTCGCTGCGTCAGCACTTTGGCCTGATCATCGACGTAACCCTCTTTGTCCGACCAAAGCACCAAGGTGCCGATGGCGTAGGTGAAGCGACTCCCGGCAACGCCCAGCCCTTCGCCTTCCAGTTTGCTTGGGATTTCTTCATCTGCGGCCAGCAGGACCTCGAAAGGTGCGCCGTTGCGGATCTGCGCATAAAGCTTTCCAGTCGAGCCAAAGGCCAGCAGCGCCTGGTGGCCTGTGTCTCGTTCGAAGCGTTCGGCGATGACGTGCATCGGCGCGGTGAAGTTCGAAGCCACCGCTATCTGCACCTCCGCCGCATGGCTGGGCAGGGGCAGCCATGCGGCTGCCAGCGTAATAAATATTCCGCGGATACTGTTCATCGTTTCCTTAATCCACAGCAATGATGACGTGTGACGCCTTGATCAGCGCGGTACAGGGCTGCCCAACAGCCAATCCGAGCTCCTCGGCGCTTTCGCTGGTGATGATCGCGCCCAGCGTCCGGTTGCCGGACAACATCAGCTTTACCTCGCAACTCACTGCGCCGGGAGTCAGGCCGCTGATAGTGCCGCTCAGCCGATTGCGGGCGCTGATCTTCACGGCCGGGTCCGGTGACAGCAGCACGAAGCTGGCCTTGATCAGCGCCATCGCGGTCTTGCCCGGCGCCAGCTGGAGTTCGTCGATGCTGTCGTTGGTCAGGGTGGCGGTGATCGTCTGACCTTCACCGATATCGAGGCTCAGGCTGCCGTTCACCGCGCCTTTCTCGACGTGGGTGATACGACCACGGAACTGGTTGCGTGCGCTGGTCTTCATGGCAATCGCTCGGAGAAGTTTGTCGATGTCGTCGAAGCCTTCGATGCCCTGCGCTACCTGCGCGAGAAAGCGTTCGTACTCGTGCTGCATGCGTTGCCAGACATGCAGCATTTCGCGGCCGAAGTCCGTTAGCTGGGTGCCGCCGCCTTTGGCGCCGCCCACGGCGCGAATCACCAGCGGACGTTCCGACAGATTGTTCATGGCATCCACCGCATCCCAGGCGGCCTTGTAGCTGAGATTGATGGCCTTCGCCGCGCGGCTGATGGAGCCGGTTGCCTCGATCTGTTCCAGCAGTTCAATGCGCTTGCCGCCGAGGTAGCCTTTCTCGCCGCGGTTGAACCAGAGTTGCCCGTCGATGCGCAACGGGGCGAGAGGTTCGGGGTTGCTCATGGTTGGCTCCTGGTCGAGAACGACTATTCTGCTGCCGCTATATAGATTTGTATATAACGAAGCTGTGCCCGCGCGATGAGTTTGCCGACGGGCGAGGCTAGACGTTGCCGGCTCGTCATGGCGGGAGTAGCGTGGTTGCGATCCTGTCTGGAGATGTCCCATGAGAATCCGTCTGTTTGTCGCCTCCCTTGCGTTGATTCTGCTGGCTGGCCCCGCTGCGGCGAATGAATGCCCGGCGTTGTTGCAGCATGAACTGCCGAAACTGCGCTCCAAGGAAACGATCGACCTCTGCCAGCAGTTTCAAGGCAAGGCGCTCGTCGTGGTCAATACCGCCAGCTTCTGTGGCTTCGCGCCGCAGTTCAAAGGGCTCGAAGCGCTCTATCAGCGATATCGGGAAGAGGGTCTGGTCGTGCTCGGCGTGCCGTCGGATGACTTCTTTCAGGAGTCCGATGACGCAGCGGAAACGGCGGAGGTCTGTTACGTCAATTACGGCGTGACGTTCCCCATGGCCCAGACCCAACCGGTGCGGGGCAGCGATGCGATACCGCTGTTCAGGGAATTGGCCGAGCAGGCAGGAGGGGCGCCACGCTGGAACTTCTACAAATACGTAGTCGATCGCAACGGCAAGGTGGTGGACTATTTTTCCAGCAAGGTCGAGCCGGACGATCCGAAGCTGATCGCGGCAGTAGAAAAAGCGTTGAGCAAGTAGCGAGGGGAAAGAAGCCCCGGCCGAGCGGCCGGGGCAGGTGCATCAGAAGCGGTAGCTCAGAGCAGCGCCAAAGCCGTGGGCGCTGTTTTCGTAGGTGGCGTTGTATATACCCTTGGATGGATGCTCGTGCCGTACTTTTGTTTCTTCTTCCCAAAGATACGAGTAAGCGAGGTCAACCGTAACGTCGTCAGTCGGGTTCCAGGCCAGGCCCACGCTTACCGCAGTTCGATCGCCCGTGGGGATGCGAGGCGAGCGGTCTGTATTGTTGGTTGGGCTTTGATCGAAGGCGAGACCGGTACGCAGGGTCCATTCCTTATTCACCTTGTATGCGGCGCCTAGGGCATAGGACCAGGTGTCATGCCAGTTCTGTTCTTCGACGATGGGGGCAAGGCTTGGCTGCAACGGGCCAGGAATTCCTTGGTTTTCAATCACGATGGCTTCGAAGCGGCTCCAGCGAGTCCACATGGCGCCGGCATACAGGGTCCACTGGTCGTCGAGATCGTGAGTGATCGACATATCCACCGATTCCGGCGTGTCGAGGTCCAACGATGCGTCGTATTCGCCGGAAGCCTGTAGGCCAACGGCTGCAAACTGGTCAAAGCCTGCGCCCGAAAGCTTGGTCTCGCCTTCGAGTTTGTATTTGACCTTGGAATGATACGTAACGCCTGCACGGGTTTGTGGCGAAAACTCATAAAGCAAGCCGGCGTTGAAACCTAGCGCCGTGTCGTCGCCTTTGACCTTGACCCGCCCATCATTGATCCCGGGAGTGAAGCGGCTTAGCGAAGCGCTTTCTAGCTGGCCATCGATACGGTTAATTGTCGGCCCAAAGCCGATCGACAGCTTTTCGTTGAAGCGATAACTGACAGTCGGCTGAACTGTAATTACGCGCACTTCGCTGTAATCGCCGTGGTAGCGTCCTTGGAAGCCACTTTCATAATCGGCGATAAGGCCGAATGGCACGTAGACACCAACGCCGATTGCCCATTTATCATCGATCGGTTTGACGTAGTAACCCATCGGTACAGCCGTGACCGGCACCATGTCGCCGTCGTTGCTTCCGCCGACTGGGCCGCGTAGGCCGCCAGGACCCTGTGGGGTAAACGCAGAGGTATCTTTAATATCGGTCTTGGCGCTGATCGCCGCCATCCCGAAGCTAACTTCCTCACGCTTGAGGCGCGACATGCCGGCTGGGTTGCCGAACAGGGTGGTGGCGTCGTCGGCAGAAGAAGAGCGGCCTGCGAAAGAGGTGCCCATGCCGCTGATGCTTTGCTCATTGAGCGCGAAGCCGGCGGACATCACCTGAGTGGAAAGGGCGCCTACGGCTATTGCAATGGCGGTCTTCAACCAAGTTGTTTTCATTGTTGTACTCCAAGGGAAAAAGCGGCTCGGACCCTATCAAGCTTCTCTGATCCCTCGCAAATGAAAGAGTGCAATTTTTCGTAAAGGAACGACGATTGGCGGCGATAAGCGATCGATTAGTCGATAAAACCCCTAAGCCGAATCCTGACCATTCAGTCATTTTTCCCTTTTCAAGCGACAGGTCGGCTTGGATCTGTAATCCACTCACTCCAGGAGCCTGAATAAAGTCGCGCCAGCGGGTATCCCGCGAGGCACAGCGCAAACAGGTTATGGCAGGCCGTCACGCCGGACCCACAGTAGGCCACCAGGGTGTCGGTCGATCGGCCCGCTAGTTGCTGGTCGAACCGTGAGCGCAACTGCTCGGGTGGGAGAAAGCGCCCGGTGGCGTCGAGGTTTTCGGTGAACGGTACGCAGCGAGCGCCTGGAATATGTCCGGCCACCGGATCGATGGGCTCGTGCTCGCCGAGAAAACGGGGAAGGGCACGAGCGTCAAACAGGGCCAGATCGGTCTGCTGCAGGCGCGTGAGCAGTTGCTGAGCATCTATCAGCAGGTCTTTATCCGGAGCTCGTCGAAATTGCCCGGCTGAATGCGGGTCTGTTCGCCGGTCATCACACCTCCGGCTGCGCGCCAGGCTTTGAAACCGCCATCCAGCAGACACACGCCGCTGCGCTTGCCCAGCCATGCCAGCAACCACCAGGCCCTTGTTGCAAACGCGCCGGGACCGTCGTCGTAGAGCACTATTTCACTGTCGCTGCTCAGGCCTGACGCGCGAAGGCGCTCAATCAGCCTGTCAGGCTGCGGCAAAGGGTGGCGGCCCGTCTGGCCAGGTATTACCGGATCTGACAGGTCTTTTTCGAGGTCGAGGTATATCGCGCCGGGAATATGGGCCTGCTCGTAGCTGCGTCTGCCGTACTCGGGATCTTCCAGGGCAAATCGGCAATCGAGAATCCGCAGATTCGGCTCTGAGAGCCGTGCGGCCAGTTGGTCGGTATCGATCAGTTGGGCAAGCGGCATGGAGGGGCTCCGTTCGGATTGTTGGGCCAGACGTTATCACGCGGAGGCGACGCTACCGATGAATGCGCTGCGAATAGCGGGGCACGATATATACTGCGCGCCTTTTCGCCCGTACGCCGGTCGTAATACCGAACAACAAGGAGGGCCTAGTGGCCATCGAAACTCAATGGGTGCTGGATGATGCGCATCTGGCCCGCCTTTGTGCCGAGTGGCGCCAGCTGCCTTATGTAGCGGTGGACACCGAGTTCATGCGGGTCGATACTTTTTATCCTATCGCCGCCCTGTTGCAGGTCGGTGATGGACGTTGCGCCTATCTGATCGATCCATTGCTCATTACCGATTGGACCGCGTTTGCCGGACTGCTGCAGGACCAGGCCGTTGTCAAGGTCCTGCACGCCTGCAGCGAGGACCTGGAAGTGCTTTGGCGCTTGACGGGTAGCCTGCCGATGCCGTTGTTCGATACGCAACTTGCTGCCGGATATTTGAACATTGGCTTTTCCATGGGCTACTCACGCTTGGTACAGAGCGTTCTGCACATCGAGTTGCCCAAAGGCGAAACGCGTTCCGACTGGCTTCAGCGGCCACTGAGTGAGATGCAGGTGCGCTATGCGGCCGAGGATGCCCAGCATCTGGCCGAGCTGTACGAGGCCTTGCTGCCGAAGCTGTCAGACGAAAAGCGTGCCTGGGTGCAGGAAGACGGCGCCGAGCTCGTGGCGAATCTTCAGCGCGAAACGGATCCTGACGAAGCCTATCGTGACGTCAAGCAAGCCTGGCGGCTCAAGCCGAAACAGCTCGCCGTGCTGCGTGTTTTGACCGCTTGGCGCGAGCGCCAGGCGCGGGCGCGAAACCAGCCACGCAATCGCGTACTGCGCGAGCACAGCCTGTGGCCGCTGGCACGCACCCAGCCAACCGATCTGGTGAGTCTGGCGCGCATCGACGACATGCACCCGCGCACCGTGCGTCAGGATGGCGAAACCCTGCTCGAACTTATCCGTATCGCTGCCGCCACACCTGAGCAGGACTGGCCTGAGCCTCTGCCAGAGCCGTTGCCGCTAGAGGCCTCGGGGCTGCTGAAAACGCTGCGGGCGGTCGGCCAGCGCGAAGCCCAGGCCCTCGATATCGCCCCCGAACTGATGCTGCGTAAGAAAGTGCTCGAAGCCTTGTTGAAAACCGGTTATCCGGATGGCCCCTACGAGCTGCCCGATTCGCTACGTGGATGGCGTCGCGAGCGGATGGGCCAAGCGCTCCTTGATGTACTGGAAGAGACTTCATGAAACGCATCTGCTCTATCTATAGAAGCCCACGCAAGAACGAAATGTACCTGTACGTCGAGCGTAGCGAGGCGTTAGCGCGCGTGCCTGAAGCGCTGCTTGCCGCGTTCGGTCCACCGCAGCACGCCTTCGATATGGTCCTAACGCCCGAGCGTAAATTGGCTCGGGAAGACATCGTGACGGTGCTCGATAACCTGGAAAAGCAGGGTTACCACCTTCAAATGCCGCCGCCTGAGGAGGAATACATCGAGCACCTGCCGGACGAGTTGCTGCGTCGCAACGATCCCATGTGAAAACCATGATCCGGTGGCCGCTGGTCGCCTGGCCGTCTGTTGAATCGCCGCCGGCCGTGCCGCGCTTGGCCGGCCGGGCGGCAGTGGCTAGACTCGCAACTTTGATTCGAGATGACATGTCATGGCGGCAAAAGTCGAACCTTTTTGGAAGCGCAAAGCCCTCGCCGAACTGGATTCGGCCGAGTGGGAGTCGCTGTGCGACGGTTGCGGGCTGTGCTGCTTGCAAAAGCTCGAGGATGAGGAAGACGGCAGCGTTTACTACACCCGCATCGCCTGCAAGCTGCTCGATCTAAAGAGTTGTCGCTGTACGGACTACCCCAACCGGCGGGCCAGTGTGCCTGACTGTGTTCAGCTGACCGCGGTGGATGCGGCGCAATTCAAATGGCTGCCGCCCACCTGTGGCTATCGCCTGGTGGCCGAAGGCAAGGATCTCCCGCTCTGGCATCACCTGGTATGCGGTGATCCGGATGCAGTGCATGCCGAGCGTATCTCCCAGTCCGGCCGGATGCTTGCTGAGGGTTCCGTCGCTGAAGATGACTGGGAAGATCATCTGATTTTTCGGGCCGGTTGAATCTACCTTCAGTCGCACCGTCATAGCACTGAACCCAATCTGGAGCCGCTCGATGTCCCTCCGTCAGTTACCGCTGCTAGCTGTTCTGTTGTTGCTGTTCATCGCTCCGACCCAGGCTGCCAAGCGGGTCGACCTTGATTTCATCGTCAGGTTCGTCCCCGAGCGGGACGTTGCTGAGGTCGAGTTGCACCTCGAGGATGGCAGCGCCATCAGATACCTCGATTTCAATCTTGGCGATGCGGGACTTTATAGCGATTTCGAAACCGATGGCGAAGGCGCCTGGCAGCAGGAGGGCGATCGCGGTGTCTGGCGACCGGCTGCCGGCAAGGCGCGGCTGAGCTATCGGGTTAAAGTCAGCCATCAGCGCAAAAGCGGCCGCTTCGATGCGCGGATGACCGATGACTGGGCGTTGCTTCGCGGTGACGATCTGGTTCCGAGCGGTCGCCTTGATCAGCAGGACGGCATGCGGCTGGTCTCGCGGTTGAAAGTTGAGCTTCCGAAGGGGTGGAAGAGTGTCGAGACGGGCTGGCCGCGCATCGGCAAGAACCGCTTTCGCATCGATAATCGTGAGCGCCTTTTCGACCGCCCTACGGGTTGGATTCTTGCCGGCAAGCTTGGCAGCCGCCGGGCCAGGCTGGGTGAGACGGATGTGACGGTGGCGGGCCCGGTAGGCGAGGGGCTGCGGCGCATGGATATCCTTACGCTGCTGACCTTCGTCTGGCCTGAAGTGCAGAACGTATTTCCCCGTGATCCGAAGAAGCTGCTGGTCGTCGGCGCCGGTGATCCAATGTGGCGGGGCGGCCTGTCCGGCCCGAATTCACTATTCATGCACGCTGATCGTCCGCTGGTCAGCGAGAACGGCACCAGCTCTCTAGTGCATGAACTGGTCCATGTGTTCAGCCGTATCACCGATGCCGATCGCAGCGACTGGATCAGCGAGGGCTTGGCCGAGTACTACGCCATCGAACTGATGCGCCGTGCTGGCGGCATGAGCGAAGACCGCTACCAACGCGTTCGTGAGCATCTGACCAAATGGAGTCGCAAGGTGGACAGCCTGCGTACGGAACGCTCCAGTGGCCCTGTTACGGCCAGGGCGGTGTTGCTGCTGCAGGAGCTCGATCGCGAGATCCGTCAGCGCAGCAAGAGCCGTCACTCGCTGGACGACGTCGCGCGGGGTCTGATGCGTCTCGACAGGGTCACCACCGAAGATTTCATCGATATCACTGAAACCATGCTGGGCGGCGGCTCGGCCGTTCTGGATACTCGCCTGCTGCGTTGAGGCGCCGGGCGGTGTCTTGCAGCAGGCGCGCTTGCGGCGCGGAGTTTCAATCCACAGGAGTTGCCATGCGTCTTATCGATCTTCGCAGCGACACGGTTACCCAGCCTACGGCGGGTATGCGCGAGGCCATGTTGACGGCAGCCACAGGCGACGATGTTTACGGCGAAGATCCGACTGTCCGGCAACTGGAACAGACGCTCGCTGCGCAGCTGGGCCTGCAGGCCGGATTGTTCGTCCCCAGCGGCACCATGAGCAATCTGCTCGCGCTCATGGCGCACTGTGAGCGTGGCGACGAATACATTACCGGCCAACTGGCGCATACCTACAAATACGAGGCCGGCGGCGCCGCGGTGCTCGGTTCGATTCAGCCACAGCCGGTCGAGATGGAGCCTGACGGCACTCTGGACCTGGAACGAGTCGCCGCGGTGATCAAGCCGGACGACTTCCATTTCGCCCGTACTCGCTTACTGGCGCTGGAAAACACCATGCAGGGCAAGGTCCTGCCGCCCGCGTACCTGGCCGAAGCAAGGGCCTTTACGCGTGAGCGCGGGCTTGTGCTGCATCTAGACGGCGCTCGGCTGTTCAATGCGGTCGTCAAGCTGGGTTGCACGGCCGAGGACATCAGTCGTCACTTTGACTCGGTATCGGTGTGCCTGTCGAAAGGGCTGGGCGCGCCGGTCGGCTCGGTGCTGTGTGGTGACGAAGCCTTCATCGGCCGGGCACGGCGGTTACGCAAGATGGTCGGCGGCGGCATGCGTCAGGCCGGTGTGCTGGCCGCGGCCGGACTCTATGCGCTGGAGCACCAGGTGCAACGCCTGGCCCAGGATCATCAGCGCGCTCGTGAGATTGCTGAAGGGCTGGAGGGGCTGGGCTACGCGGTCGAGCCGGTGCAGACCAACATGGTCTATGTACAGATGGGCGAACGTGCAGGGGCGCTGAAGGCGTTCTGCGCGGAGCGTGGCGTCATTCTGACTGCGGCTTCGCGGCTGCGGATGGTGACACACCTGGACGTACAGCCAGAGCATGTCGAGCCGATCTTGGAATGCTTCGCCGCATTCGTCAGGTCATAGGCTCGAATCGCTGTCGAATAGCTTGATTCAATCTTATTTATCCCCTATGCGCGCGGCGTGGGCCCGATATAATGCGGCCCTTTGCCGGCTATCCGTTTGGATAGTTGCGAACCGGCTCCGGGCGCTGCTTCGCCGTGTCGTTTTGCAGCCGTTCGGCCGCTGTCTTCTGGAAGAAATCTATGAAAAGCGCAGAAATCCGTGAAGCCTTCCTCCGCTTCTTCGAAGAGAAGGGCCACACCCGTGTGGCTTCCAGTTCGCTGATCCCGGCGAATGACCCGACCCTGCTGTTCACCAACGCTGGCATGAACCAGTTCAAGGACTGCTTCCTTGGTCTGGAGAAGCGGACCTATACCCGCGCGACCACCAGCCAGAAGTGTGTGCGGGCCGGTGGCAAGCACAACGATCTGGAGAACGTTGGCTATACCGCGCGCCATCACACGTTCTTCGAGATGCTCGGCAATTTCAGCTTTGGCGATTATTTCAAGCGCGACGCTATCTCCTACGCCTGGGAATTCCTGACTTCGGAAAAATGGCTGGGTCTCCCCAAGGACAAGCTGTGGGTCACCGTCTATGCAAGCGATGACGAGGCTTACGATATCTGGACCAAGGAAGTCGGTGTGCCGGCCGAGCGTATGGTGCGCATTGGCGACAACAAGGGTGCCCCCTACGCCTCGGACAACTTCTGGGCGATGGGTGATACCGGGCCTTGTGGCCCATGCACCGAAATTTTCTTTGACCATGGCGAGCACATCTGGGGCGGCCCGCCCGGTTCGCCGGAAGAAGATGGCGATCGCTACATCGAGATCTGGAACAACGTCTTCATGCAGTTCAACCGCACCGCTGATGGCGTGATGCATCCGCTGCCGGCGCCTAGCGTCGACACCGGGATGGGGCTGGAGCGCATCAGCGCAGTGTTGCAACACGTCAACTCCAACTACGACATCGACCTCTTCCAGAGCCTCCTCAACGCCTCCGCTCAGGCCATTGGTTGCAGCAACGACGGACAGGCCTCGCTGAAAGTTGTGGCCGACCACATCCGTTCCTGCGGCTTCCTCATCGCTGACGGAGTGACCCCGTCGAATGAAGGTCGCGGCTATGTGCTGCGCCGAATCGTCCGTCGCGCCTGCCGCCACGGCAACAAGCTGGGCGCCAAAGGTAGCTTTTTCCACAAAATCGTCGCCGCGCTGGTGGCGGAGATGGGCGATGCCTTCACCGAGCTGAAAACTCAGCAGGCGCACATCGAGCGTGTGCTGAAAACTGAGGAAGAGCAGTTCGCTAAAACCCTCGAGCAGGGCCTGAGGATTCTTGAGCAGGATCTGGCCGAGCTGAAGGGCAGTGTCATCCCGGGCGAGTTGATCTTCAAACTCTACGACACCTACGGTTTCCCGATCGACCTCACCGGCGACATCGCGCGCGAGCGCGAGCTGACGCTGGACGAGGAGGGCTTCGAGCGGGAAATGGAAGCTCAGCGTGAGCGCGCGCGTTCGGCCAGCGCTTTCGGCATGGATTACAACAGCCTGGTCAAGATCGAGGGCGAGACCCGCTTTACTGGCTATTTGGGAACGTTCGGCAACGGCAAGGTGCTCGCTCTGTTCAAGGAAGGCATGGCGGTGCAGAGCCTGGCGGCCGGCGAGGAGGGCGTTGTTGTTCTCGACGAGACGCCGTTCTATGCCGAATCCGGTGGTCAGGTTGGTGATTGTGGTTATCTGTCCGCCGAGGGCTTGCGTTTCGATGTGCGCGATACCAGCAAGGCAGGTGGCGCATTTCTGCATCATGGCATCCTCGATAACGGCAGCCTGCAGGTCGGCGCGACCGTCGAAGCCACTGTCGACGCCTCGGTTCGTCAGGCGACGGCGCTGAACCACTCTGCTACGCATCTGCTGCACGCGGCGTTGCGCCAGACCCTCGGCGAGCACGTTACTCAAAAGGGCTCGCTGGTCGATAGCCAGCGGCTGCGCTTCGACTTCAGCCATTTCGAGGCGATCAAACCTGAACAGCTGAAAGCGCTGGAAGACAAGGTCAACGCTGAGATTCGCAGCAACACGCTGGTGGATATCGAAGAAACTGACATCGAAACGGCCAAGAGCAAAGGCGCAATGGCTCTGTTCGGCGAGAAATATGGTGATCAGGTGCGGGTGCTGACCATGGGTGACGGCTTCTCGGTCGAGCTCTGTGGCGGGACCCATGTCAAGCGTACCGGTGACATCGGCCTGTTCAAGATTGTCAGCGAAGGCGGCGTTGCGGCGGGCGTAAGACGTATCGAGGCGGTTACCGGCCAGCAGGCGTTGGCCTACCTGAACGGTGCCGAGGAACAGCTGAAAGAAGCGGCTGTGTTGGTCAAAGGTAATCGCGACAATCTGCTGGACAAGCTGAGTGCGATGCTGGAACGCAATCGGCAGTTGGAGAAAGAACTCGAGCAGCTCAAGGCCAAGGCGGCCAGCGCCACCGGCAACGATCTTGCCGGCTCCGCTGTGGACGTGAAGGGCGTGAAAACGCTGGCTGCGCGGGTCGATGGCCTCGACGGCAAGGCGTTGCTGGCATTGGTCGATCAGCTGAAGAACAAGCTTGGTAGTGGCGTTATTCTGCTCGGTGGTGTGCAGGATGAGAAAGTCGTGCTGGTGGCGGGCGTCACGCAGGATCTCACTGGTCGTTTCAAGGCTGGAGATTTGATGAAGCAGGCTGCTGCGGTCGTCGGCGGCAAGGGCGGCGGTCGTCCGGACATGGCTCAGGGCGGCGGAAGCGACGCTGGGCGACTCGACGAAGCGTTGGCTCTTGCCGCGGCGTTCGTTGAGCAGGCTGTGTAGTCAGGGCGATGGTGAGCTCGTCCGGTTGCAGTCAGATGCAGGCGGAGGCGTATCACGATGTCTCGCGATCCGGGCAGGCCGCTGTCCGGACGCACCTTGCGCTGCTTGGGTAGATTATTTAATAAGCGCCCGTGATGGGCTTAGGCGGCTATGAAATGGCTTTGATCGTACAGAAGTTTGGTGGTACGTCGGTGGGCTCCGTCGAGCGCATCGAGCAAGTGGCGGCAAAGGTCAAGAAATTCCGTGATAACGGCGACGATATCGTCGTGGTGGTCTCGGCCATGAGCGGTGAAACCAATCGCCTGATCGAGCTGGCTAAACAGATCAGCGAACAGCCCGTGGCTCGCGAGCTGGACGTGATGGTGTCAACCGGCGAACAGGTCACCATCGCTCTGCTGGCGATGGCATTGATCAAGATTGGCGTGCCGGCAGTGTCCTACACAGGCGGCCAGGTTCGCATTCTGACCGACAGCGCTCATACCAAGGCGCGCATTCTGCAAATCGATGCGCAGCACATCCACAAGGAGCTCAAGGCCGGTCGCGTCGTCGTCGTCGCAGGGTTCCAGGGGGTGGACGACTGCGGCAACATCACCACGCTCGGACGTGGTGGTTCGGACACCACAGGCGTGGCGTTGGCCGCTGCGTTGAAGGCTGATGAATGCCAGATCTATACCGATGTCGACGGCGTCTATACGACCGACCCTCGTGTTGTGGCCAAAGCTCAGCGCCTCGACAAGATCACCTTCGAAGAAATGCTTGAAATGGCAAGCCTGGGTTCCAAGGTGCTGCAGATTCGTGCCGTGGAGTTCGCCGGTAAATACAGCGTGCCGTTGCGCGTGTTGCACAGTTTTCAGGAGGGTCCTGGCACCCTCATTACCCTTGATGAAGAGGAATCCATGGAACAGCCCATCATTTCCGGCATCGCTTTCAATCGTGACGAAGCCAAGCTGACCATTCGTGGTGTGCCGGATACGCCCGGGGTAGCGTTCAAGATTCTCGGGCCGATCAGCGCGGCGAACGTCGAGGTCGACATGATCGTGCAGAACGTCGCGCACGATAACACCACGGATTTCACCTTCACTGTTCACCGGAACGACTACCATAACGCGTTGCACGTGCTCGAAAGTATTGCGCGAGACATGGGCGCTCGAGAAGTTATTGGCGATGTAGACATTGCCAAGGTATCGATCGTCGGCGTTGGCATGCGCTCGCATGCGGGCGTTGCAAGCCGGATGTTCGAGGCGCTGGCGAAGGAAAATATCAACATACAGATGATCTCTACCTCAGAAATCAAGGTTTCCGTAGTGATCGAAGAAAAGTACCTGGAGTTGGCGGTGAGGGCTCTGCATACCGCGTTCGAGCTGGATGCTCCCGCCGGAAAAGGCGAGTAATCGACGGAATTGCGATTAATTCGCACCTTCCGTCGATTGTATGGGAATAAAAAGGAACTTTAGAGTCGCCCCCACTGGTCAATAGCTGGTGAAAGGCTCTAGGCCCGATGTCTCACGGAACATTATCCGTTTTTATCTTTGCAGACTGTTTACTGAATTGAATCCGTTTTAAGGAGAAAGGAATGCTGATTCTGACTCGCCGGGTCGGAGAGACCCTGATGGTGGGTGACGACGTGACTGTCACCGTGCTGGGTGTCAAAGGAAATCAAGTGCGCATAGGAGTGAATGCACCCAAAGAGGTAGCGGTGCATCGCGAGGAGATTTATCAACGGATCCAGAAAGAGAAAGACCAAGAACCAAGCCATTAATATTTATGTGATTTTTGGCTTTGCAAGCGGGGTAAAGATGGGTATCATGCGCCCCGTGTTGCGGAGAGGTGGCCGAGTGGCCGAAGGCGCTCCCCTGCTAAGGGAGTACATCTCAAAAGGGTGTCGGGGGTTCGAATCCCCCCCTCTCCGCCATTTTGCATAGGTTAGTTGGTGGGCTGGTTTAGCATTGCGGTTTGGTGAGAATTCATTGAATCAAAAGGGCTTGACCAGCAAATTCACAAACTTATAATGCGCACCCTCAGTGCACTCATAGCTCAGCTGGATAGAGTACTCGGCTACGAACCGAGCGGTCGGAGGTTCGAATCCTCCTGAGTGCACCATATTACAAAGAGCTGCAAAACTGCGGTTCGATGTTGTAACCAGCGGTGATCTGGTTTATCAAGCGCCTAATGCACTCATAGCTCAGCTGGATAGAGTACTCGGCTACGAACCGAGCGGTCGGAGGTTCGAATCCTCCTGAGTGCACCAAATCAGAAAGGGCCTGCAGCGATGCAGGCCCTTTTTTGTTTACGGTTTTAGCGCTTGCCGCGAACACATCCTTGTTCATCAAAGCTGATGGTTCGTGTTTGTCCCTTGTCGCTGACGTAGCGATACTGTGTTCGTCCGTTGCGGCTGGTAACGGCATCGGGTGTGCCGAATGCGCTATCGATATCGGAGCGCGTCATTCCGGGGAGGACTTGCTGGCTGATTATCGCATTACGTCTCGCGCTGCCCGTTACTCGGTTTCCACAACCGTCATCCTTCTTGCCGATAACGGTTAACTGCCTGCTAGGTTGTTTTTCGTGCCTCGTGCGTCGCTCTCTTGGTTTAGCCAGAGGGACTGCTTTGCCTGAGCTTGGTGTTGGGTTCTGCGCTGTTTGGATCTGAGCGGTCTGATTAGTTGGGCAGCCCTGCCGGGTGAAGGTGAGGTTGCCGGCTTCATCAACGCAGCGATAGATATTCGCGGCAAACGCTGGGGCAGTTGTGAGAAGCAGGGTGTAGCAGCTCGCGATGAGCAACTTGTTCATGTCGTCCTCCTTGACGATTGGTCGGGCCAGCCTAGCTAATAATTTCCTGTCTGGCAGTCGTGCCTTCTCGCAACGTGAAGGCGTCGACATTGATAGCCAGTCACCACTAAGGCTGCCGCAAGCGGTTGTATTGCCTGTATTTGATAGTCTGGCTTGCTGGTTGCGGTGGTATTATTGCGTGGTCCGCCCTTCCGGGCTCCTGGATCCCCCTCATGGATTTGCCCTGTAGTCGTATAAAACTTTCGCTTGCCAATCACGTATCGAATGATTGATCCCCTGGCGCACTCCGATTGCTGGGGGTGGAGTGCGCCATGACCGAAGTAGAAGCAAAAAAGCCGCAGGAGAGTCTCCAGGATCGTCTGGCGCAAGTCGTCGAGCTGCTTCATCGACATAGGATCGTTGAAGACCTGGCGTATCGTCAGGGGCAGGAAGGGCAGCACCGGGAGGTGGTCGAGAATCTGGTGCATCGCCAGAATCTCGTCGAGCTACAACGCAAGTTGGAGGCGCTGCACCCGGCTGACATCGCCCACATCCTTGAAGCTCTGCCTCTCGACGATCGGCTGACAGTCTGGCAGCTGGTCAAATCGGATCGCGACGGCGACATTCTGCTCGAAGTTTCCGACGCCGTTCGCGAGACGCTGATCGCCGACATGGACGATCACGAACTCCTTGCGGCTGCCAAGGAAATGGATGCCGACGAGTTGGCGGATCTGGCCGCTGAGTTGCCGCGCGACGTCGTGCATGAGTTGATGGAGACGCTCGATGCGCAGCAGCGCGAGCGTGTTCGCTCGGCTCTGTCCTACGAAGAAGACCAGGTCGGTGCGCTGATGGACTTTGAGATGGTCACGATCCGTGAGGATGTGAGTCTTGAAGTTGTGCTGCGCTATTTGCGGCGCCTGAAGGAGCTGCCGGGGCACACCGATAAGCTGTTCGTCGTCGATTATGATGGCGTGCTGAAGGGTGTTCTGCCAATCAAGCGGTTGCTAGTCAACGATCCGGAGCGTCATGTTTCCGAGTTTATGGCCAGCGATCCGGTGACGTTCCATCCGGACGAGGATGCCTATGAGGCGGCGCAGGCGTTTGAACGCTACGACCTGGTGTCGACTCCCGTTGTGGACAAGAGCGGGAAGCTCATCGGGCGCCTGACCATCGATGAGATGGTCGACCTGATCCGAGAGGAAAGTGAAACCGAAGTGCTCAACATGGCAGGTTTGCGCGAAGAAGAAGATATCTTCGCGTCGGTCTGGAAGTCGCTGCGCAACCGTTGGGCCTGGTTGGCGGTCAATCTGATCACGGCTTTTATTGCCTCGCGTGTTATCGGTCTGTTCGATGGGTCGATTGAAAAATTGGTAGCACTCGCCGCCTTGATGCCAATAGTCGCCGGTATTGGCGGTAACTCCGGAAATCAGACTATCACGATGATTGTTCGAGCCATGGCGCTGGATCAAATGGGCACTGGTAACAGCGCTCGCTTGCTGCGCAAGGAAGCCGGTGTCGGCATGCTGAATGGTCTGATATGGGGCGGGGTTATCGGCATTGTGGTCTATTGGCTATACGGAAGCTGGTCGCTGGGTGTCGTGATGACCGCAGCTATGACCTTGAACCTGCTGCTCGCGGCCTTGATGGGGGTGCTGATCCCGGTGACGCTGGCACGCATGGGTCGCGACCCTGCGTTGGGTGCTAGCGTCATGATCACCGCTGTGACCGATAGCGGTGGTTTCTTCATTTTTCTCGGTCTTGCGACCCTTTTTCTGCTCTGATCCCTTCCATCTGCGACGGCTTGGCGTTTGCCTTGCACTTGTATTTCGGGCTACTGTTCGGAGGTTTCGCTTCGGCGAAGCCTTTGAACTCGATGCGAATAACAGGCGGCCCGAGCTGCTGACTGAAAGGGAATCCCGATGACCCCCAGCGAACTCCTGCTTGAAGGCGTCGAACTTATGCTATTCGGCATAGGTTCTGTCTTCGTCTTCCTCGTTTTGTTGATTGTTTGCATTCGCCTGATGTCCTTTGTGATCGGCCGCTTCGACAGTACGCCGGCAGCTCAGGCTATCTCCATCAGGCCTGCGTCTGTCGCGGCCGACATCGACGCCGACCTTCTTGCAGCCATTCAGGCCGCCGTCCATCAGCACCGCGCTCGTCGCGGTTGATTCAGAATAGAGAGCTCTCCTCATGACTTCTGTCAAACAGCCGCTCGGCATTACCGATGTGGTGCTTCGTGATGCGCACCAATCCATTCTGGCCACCCGCGTTCGTCTTGAAGACATGCTGCCGATTGCCGGCAAGCTTGATCAGGTTGGCTTCTGGTCCGTCGAATCCTGGGGCGGCGCGACCTTCGACGCCTGCATTCGCTATCTCGGTGAAGACCCATGGGAGCGCATCCGCGAATTGAAGAGAGCGATGCCCAACACTCGCCAGCAGATGCTGCTGCGTGGTCAGAACCTGCTGGGTTATCGGCATTACGCCGACGATGTGGTTGAAAAATTTGTCGAGCGGGCGGCGGTCAACGGCGTTGATGTGTTCCGCGTGTTCGATGCGATGAACGACCCGCGTAATCTGGAAACTGCGCTGCGTGCCGTCAAGCAGCAGGGCAAGCATGCTCAGGGTACGATCTCCTACACCACCAGCCCGGTGCATACCCTGGAGATGTGGGTCGATCTGGCCAAGCAGATCGAGGACATGGGTGCTGACTCAATCGCCATAAAGGACATGGCCGGCATTCTCGCGCCCTATACGGCCTTTGAGCTGGTCTCGCGATTGAAAGCGAGCCTGTCCATTCCTATTCATATGCAGTGTCATGCCACGGCCGGGCTCTCGACCGCTGCGATTCTCAAGGCGGTTGAAGCAGGCATCGATAATGTTGATACCGCCATTTCGTCGCTGTCGATGACCTACGGGCATTCGCCGACCGAATCGGTGGTGGCGATTTTTCAGGGTACTGAGCGCGACACAGGGCTCAATCTTGAATTGTTGGAAGAGATCGCTGCGTATTTTCGCGAAGTACGCAAAAAGTATGCAAAGTTTGAAGGCACGCTCAAGGGCGTCGATTCGCGCATTCTCGTGGCTCAGGTGCCCGGCGGCATGCTGACCAACATGGAAGGGCAATTGAAGGAGCAAGGGGCGCTCGACAAGTTCGACGAGGTACTCGCCGAGATCCCTCGCGTCCGCGAAGACCTCGGCTTCATTCCGCTGGTCACGCCTACTTCTCAGATCGTTGGCACTCAGGCCGTGATTAATGTGCTCACTGGCGAGCGCTTCAAATCCATCACCAAGGAAACCGCCGGCATTCTCAAAGGTGAGTATGGCTCCGCGCCAGCTCCCTTCAATGCCGAACTGCAGCAGCGTGTGCTCGACGGTGCGGACGTCATCACCTGCAGGCCTGCTGATCTGCTACAGCCAGAAATGGACAAGCTGACCGCCGAGCTGAAAGGACTGGCGCAGGAAAAAGGCATCAAGCTAGCCCCGAACGAGATCGACGACGTCCTCACTTATGCGTTGTTTCCTCAGATAGGCCTCAAGTTCCTTGAGAACCGGGGCAACGCCTCTGCTTTCGAACCAGTGCCTACTGGCAAGGAGCAGGCGCCGCGCGTAGCCGACGTGCCCGAAACCTACACCGTCGAGGTTAATGGCAAGTCGTTCGTCGTCCAAGTCAACGAGGGTGGCGATATCGAGGGGATCAAGCCGGTCGGCGGTGGGGCAGGCGTACCACCAACAGCTGCTAGCGCACCGGTCTCAGGTACAGGCGAGCCTCAGCCGGCGCCGCTTGCAGGCAATATCTTCAGGGTGCTCGTACAGCCCGGTCAGCTGGTCCAGGAGGGTGACTTGGTAATCATCCTCGAAGCCATGAAGATGGAAACCGAAATCCGTGCATTCAAGGCCGGCACCGTCTCGGGTGTGAACGTCAAGGTCGGCGACGCGGTGTCGGTGGGCGATAGCCTGCTGACCATCGCTTAAGGAGTGCTGCATGGATAAGTTGCTCAAGCTGTGGCACAGCACCGGCTTGTATCACCTGGAGCCCGGTCAGCTGCTGATGATCGTGGTGTGCCTGGCATTGATCTATCTGGCGATTCGCAAGGGATTCGAGCCCTTGCTGCTGATCCCGATCGGGTTTGGTGGCCTGCTCGCCAACATCCCGGTGGCCAACATGGCCGAAGGTGCCGGTATCTTGCATCTGTTCTACGAAGTCGGTTTGCCGACCAGCGTGTTCCCGCTGTTGATCTTCATGGGCGTCGGTGCGATGACCGACTTCGGGCCAATGCTGGCGAATCCGAAGACGTTGCTGCTTGGCGCGGCGGCACAGTTCGGCATCTTCGCCACCTTGCTTGGTGCGTTGTCGCTGGCCGCGATGGGTATCCCGGGGATGGAGTTCACCCTTCGAGAGGCGGCTTCGATCGCCATCATCGGCGGTGCCGATGGCCCCACCTCGATCTTCGTCACCGCGAAGCTCGCGCCGCATCTGCTCGGTCCCATCGCCGTGGCGGCCTACTCGTACATGGCGCTGGTTCCGTTGATTCAGCCACCGATCATGCGCGCGCTGACCACCAAGGAGGAGCGCGCCATCGTCATGACGCAGCTGCGCCATGTTGGCCAGGCCGAAAAGATCGTCTTCCCGCTCATGCTTGCGTTGATGGTCGGCATGCTATTGCCGGATGCCGCTCCGCTGGTGGGTATGTTCGCGTTCGGCAATCTGCTCCGCGAATGTGGTGTGGTTGACCGCCTGGCTGATACCTCGCGAAACGCCTTAATCAACATCGTGACCATTGGTTTGGGGCTGACCGTCGGTTCCAAGCTATCTGCTGAAGCCTTCCTGCAGATGAAGACGCTTGGCATTCTCCTGCTCGGCATGGTCGCGTTCTGCGGCGGTACCGCGGCAGGTGTGCTGATGGCCAAGGTGATGAACATGTTCAGTACAAACAAGATCAACCCTCTGATTGGTTCTGCAGGTGTCTCGGCGGTCCCCATGGCGGCACGGGTATCGAACAAGGTAGGGCTTGAGGCGAACCCGCAGAACTTCCTTCTCATGCACGCGATGGGACCGAACGTGGCGGGGGTTATCGGCTCGGCGGTGGCTGCAGGGGTGCTGCTGAGCTTTGTAGGCTAGACGAGCTTGTTCAACAGCGGTATGCGCGACGGGAGCTGACGCTACGAGGACGATGCCTGTATCGATAGATGCAGGCATTTTTTTGCGTATCGGTACTTGTCCGCTCGGTCGACAGCAAGTGGGGGTCAGGTACGCAGGATCGCTTCAGTTCGGAGCGGGAAAGGACAAACGCCCCGACTGGTGTCGAGGCGTTTGAAGTGCTCTGCAGGGCTGTCGATGACGTCAGTCTTCGTCTTTCGCGGCTTCGGTATCTTGGGCGATCAGGGCGATCAAGGCGTTCTGCTGGCGATGGGCAAGCTGGCGGAAGCGCTGAAGTAGCTCGCGCTCGTGAAGTGTCAGTTCCGGGCTGTCCAGGCGCATATTCAGATCGTCATCGAGCGCGCCTTCCTGCAAAAGGCTTTGCTCTAGACGAGCGATGATCTCCGAGTTCATGCTGCGATGATGGTTGCGCGCAACCTCAGCGATCCGCTCACGCATTCCGTCTGGTAGCCGAACCACGAACTTGTCAGCCGTGCGGCTGGAATAAACTGCCTGCTTCATAGGGCGCATATTAAACCGGTTAGTCAGGTGGGCGATGGTGGCTTATTGCCGTTCTAGTCACCGGTCTGACAACCAAACAGCGCTCGCTGTTCCACGACCTGCAAAAAAGATACTAGGCGGCTTAATGACGTCAATTATACGACGTCATGACTGGGAGTAAAGGCTCACTGATAGCAGTTGGCCTTTACTGTGATCCACCGCTGATCTTTATGTGCTAACGGCGATGCTAGCGGAGCACAGGATCGAATTTGATTCGACGACCGATCAGTAGAGAGATCATGAATAGGATCCCGAAAAACACCGTACCACCTTCGACCAAAGTGGCCCACATGCCTGGTAGGCTAGTGCCAACGCTCAGAGCCCCGCAAGCGACGCTGAGTAAAAGAAACAAGCATGCATAAATCGACATTGGTTCGCTCCTTGATAAGACCTTCGGCTGCTGAAAACCGCTCCTTAAAAGACCCAGCGCTGTGGCTGCGCGGGCTTGCGTAGTTCTGTTCCGCTGATGGTCTGTGCCGAAGCAGAGGGCATCTGACTGCGCAGGATTTGGCTTTGTGTCGACAATGCCGTGGTTTGCGAGTGATCTGTGGCTGCGGTCGTGTCCTGCCAGTGGACCGCAGCGACAGCAGCCAAAACCGCGGTGCTGAAGAAATAGGCTGGGCGTAGCATCGGCGTCTCCTTCGCATAATGATCCCAGAGACTTAAGCATTCGGCGTGCCAGTTTTTTCTTAAAAAATATCTTTTAAAATCAGTAACTTATCGAGGAGAGTTTGGAGCTCTTCATGCGCTTTGCATGATAAAGGCAGCGCGCCTCGTGCAATTTGCAATGCATATGGTTGGGGTCTGTATGGCGGCCTTAATTGTTTCTGACTGACCCCATCTGCGCAGGGTTGTGTAGGCATGACAAACGGGCCAAGGCTCGCTAACATGCCTGCCGTCTTATGCGTCCCAGTAGCTCAATTGGATAGAGCATCCCCCTCCTAAGGGGAAGGTTGTGAGTTCGAACCTCGCCTGGGACGCCAGTTATGTCGCGCCTCTCCTCAATCTCTCCTAGCCCACGCCACCTTCTCATGGGTGCAATGTGGGTGCACTAGCTAATGAAATCTCGGTCACCACTTGGCCGCAATGTCCCGAAGAGTGCGTTCAGGAATCCTATGCAGCTCAAGCAGATTGGATAATCTCAAGCCTAGGCCAGAGATGATTGCCTGGCAGGGTACAAGAAGGTTGGCTTCGTAAATGTTGGCGCCGCGGCCCCTTTCATTACTAAAGCTGACTATTAGCTGCCGCTGGTATAGGTATAACGCTTGTTGGGTTGTGTGAAATGACTCAGGGTCAACGTTGACTCCGTTTTCCCATGCTTTACTCCTGAGCTGGAAGCCGGTGATCTGGTCTACAAGCGCCAAGATGCAAAATTGGTGATAGGTCAGCGCCTCCGCCAAACTCAAAAGATAGTTGGCGTCCTGTTTTTTGATGGTCGGAGAGAAAACGAGATTCGTGTAGAAGTGTGCAAGGTACGGAAGCTTGAGCTGCTCATGTTCCTGCTTTGCGGCTAACAGAGTGCCCTCAAAAAGCTCCTCCGCAGGCGATGGACAGTCAACGTCCCCATCGAAGAAGTCATCGGCCCTTCTTTGCTTCCACAGCAATCGCTCGCGTATACCGTCGATCGCAAGTGCCGCAACACCTGCTACACGCTGCTCTTCTCTCGGCGAAAGGAACCTCTGAGCAAGATCGTCCAGAACGACCACGCAAGCCTCTCCAACTGCGGCACCGATCGCTGCGCCTGTGGCTGTACCGGCCGGTCCCGTGAGTGACCCAATGGCACCCCCAACTGCGGCTCCCCCGATTTTGCTGCCATGGTTCAGTAGCGTTAGATAGTTCTTCACTGGTTGGCTCATATATCTGCAGGTTTAACCGAATAGCTGGTCTCGAATGCGCAGCACTGTAGTGGTCGAACAGCTTGCGTGCCGGGCTGTAGCACGAATTCCAAGGCCGGCGCCGAGCAGTTCGGTTATGCGCTTGTGCAGATCCTCGTCAACCGGGCGCCCTTTGTAGCGGCCTTCGGCCTTGGCCTTCTCGATGCCTTGGGCCTGGCGTTCACGGCGCTGTTCGTAATCCTTGCGAGCAATCGCGGCCATCATGTCTACCAACATCGAGTTGATAGCGGCCAGCATCCGATTGGTGAACTCGTCGCCCTTGGTGTCGGCAATGCCTTGGTGGCTGGTCGGAAGATCGAGCGCGACGATTCGCAGCCCCTTGGAGTCGATAGCGCCGCGCAGCTTCTGCCAGTCATCGGCCGGCAGGCGAGAGAGGCGGTCGATTGATTCGATCAGAAGGACGTCGCCCTTCTTGGCATCCTTCAGCAGACGCAGCAGCTCGGGGCGGTCGGCCTTGGCGCCGCTCTCGTTCTCCAGGTACTCGCACGCGATGTGCTGGCCGTGTTCGGCGGCGAACTGCTCCAGGGCGTCACGGGCGCGGCTGGCGTCTTGCTCGCTGGTGGATGCGCGGAGGTAGGTGCGGACGAACATGGCTTTCTCTCCTTGGTGTTCCATTTAAAGTGTTCACTTAACGTCGTTTCACTTTAGGCGTATCACAAAAGGAAAGAAAGCCCTTATTGCTCGTATTTTTCCGTATTCGCTCAGCTATGCCCAAAGAGAACACGTGTATAGCTGGCGTGCAGCAGGTTATCCAGCATCAGAGGTTTGATTGCGCGCATGACACAATAGCCAGCATCGGAACATGAGCAAGCGATCGAGAGATGGGAAAACCGACGTCAGGGCTAGCCTGGAGGCCGATAACGATTGAAGGCACGACCTACGAACTCGCGCACCTTCACCCCTACATTTGGGAAGTCGTGATTCCAGGAAAGGAGGCGACCAGTAAGCAACCTGCCCAGCCGGAGAGAAGGCTGCGCGTGAACGTTTCGTTCGGGCTTCATTGCTTCGCGCGTGATCGCTTGCCAGGCGAGGAGGTAAGTGACGAGTACTGGTATGCTGACAACCGAGAACGCAGGGTGTTTTGTCTGGATCGCTGGCAGCTGTCGCAGCAGCTTCCCCGTATCATTGGAACGCTCACAGAGCGGCGCTGTATGCATACGGGACGGGAAGAGTTCGTAACGCTAGAGGTTCCGTTCAACGGGAGGACGTTGGAATATGCCGTGTTCTTCACAGTGACGAAGGCGGGCAAGGCAACGCGTGCGGACCTGAATCTGTTCGTCAACAGCGCACATGAACGATTCGATCCGCTCCGGTACACGAAGCCGATCAAATTCCATTTCATCCTACTGAATCGCTTTCAAGGGAAGGAGATAAAACCTCCTCGCTGAAAAAACAAAACCCCGCACATGGCGGGGTTTCAATCCGGAGCCTCTTGGTTATCCCACTCTAGGGTGCGGGCCTCTTTCGAGGTGGGCGGGCGCTTTCACCGGTCGGCGCTACCTGTTGCAAGCCCATACTGCAACAAATTGGACCCGTTTTAAAGTGTCATTGATCATTTTTGTTCATCCGTAATCACTGCAGATACTGGAAAAACACACCATCAGGCTTATTGGCTAGCCGCTACGAGGGCCGCATGGGCAAGGAATTAGATGAGGCGCTGAACAGGAAGGCTTGGATGATGGCTATCGTTGCCTGGTTGGCCGGGGCGGTGGTGCTTTACGCGGTCCATATCCTGGCTGGGGAGATCAGCAGTCGCGATCTGCGCTGGTGGATCGATGCCGCCCTATACGCCGTGGGGTTCCTATACTTCTTGGCGATCGGCGCGCTGCATGACCTGTTTTTGAAGTGGGTCTACCGCCACGCCGCTTGATTTCCGGTGATTGTTTTTTCAGAGACTGAGCTGCTGAACAATCGCTGCAGGGTCTGTACCACGCTGCAGAGCGCGCCGGGCGTCGCGCTGCATTGTGTCGATACACTCGTTCTCGAACTTCTCTGCCATTCGACACGCTTTCTTCACGATCATGACAGCGAGTTCTCTAGGAAATGGGATAGATTCTTGCGCTGGGCGTCCGTAAGCAATCGACACTGATTCTCTCCGCTGGTCTTTGGTATGCCTGCCACCGCCCAACCAATGAAAGGCGCGCAGGCTGTCGGGGTTTTGGCCCTGGCACTAGCCGACTGATCCAGTTTTGCCCCACCTAAACCCGGCCGGCTCGCTCTCGTGCGGCCTTCAGCTTGTCAGCCAAGCCAATCTTGAAATCGACGGTCACGTCCAACTGCTGCCGATCGAGGCCCAGGAGGCGCGCCTTACCCATCGTGGCCGATACCGCTGCTGATGGTCGATCAACCGCGAGAGCGCGTGATCTAGCGGCCTCAAGCTCTCCTAGCAGGCTATCCACGGTGTCGCCGTGACGCTCCAGGATGGGCTCGCGCAACTCGGCAAGCCTCGCCCTGATCTCACCCTTCTGCAGCAGCTCATAGCCCTTGTTGTTCACCGTTTCCGGCTTCATGTTTTCCGCGCTGAAGGCCCGTCGATAGGCCTCGCTGGCATTACCTGTCTCGATGTAGGCCAGACAGAAAGCCTCTCGCTTAGGCGTCACCCTGAATCACCTTCACAGCGCGCTCGGTGTGGCGATTCACGTTCTGCTTGAGCTGACTCAGCGAGTAATCAATTCGCTCTCGAACCTCTGCCGGGGTGGCCGGTGCGTTTCCGAAGCGATGGTGATTAGGCTCGATCTTGTCGTTCGTCTCGATCCATAGCAGCTTTCCGGCCAGCTCTTGCAGCATGGTCAGACGCAGACCATTGCTCAACCCATCACGGTTCGGCATAGCTCCTGCTGTCTGGCACTTGTGGGCGAGCTCGTTCGCGGCTTGGGTGGCGCTCTCAAGCTCACGCCAGGCGCTACCCATGGCACTCATCGTGTCGGCGAACTTGTCCCATGCGGCCGATATTGCTTCCGCTGCTTTGGGTGTGGCGGCCTCGGCTGCCTTCACGTCATCGATGCGGGTTTGAATCTTCGCGGCGTGCTTTCGGCGATCGAGCGCGGTTTCAGCCGCATTGAGGGCAGCGAGTTCATCCTGGATCTCGCGCAGCTCCTGGTTGATAGCTGGAATGCGCTTGGTAGCGTCCGATACACCTTCAGCGGCAGCGAGTGCGGCGGCGCCGTGTTGCTCGGTCAGCTTGGCGTGCTGCTGGCGGAGTGCTTCACGGCGGGAATACAGGCTGCTTTCGACGTCGATGATGTTGCGGGCGACGTTGGTCATGGTTTGTTCCTCGTCGGGTTTGGATTATTTGCGGCGTGCCCGGGTGCGGCCGGCGTCGGCCAGCAGCTTCACCAGGGCGGGGTCAGACCCGGCGCCCATGTCCAGCACCTTGCCGGCGTTGGGAACGGTGTTGATCAAGCGCGCCGCTTCGGTTTTGGCGTACGCCATGTTCTGGTCGAACTCGCCCCCCCAGGACGTCCTCAGAGAAGACAGGCAACGCTCGTTGCGGGCCTGTAGCTGCTCAAGGGAGGTAATCGGGGCGGTGACGGTGTCGTTCACAGTCGTCATCAGCGCTCGCATGTGATCGCGCCCAAAGCCTGCATCTGCCGCGAACTGCTGCAGAGCGGTGCTGCTGGCGTGGAATGCAGCGCTGTCGACTTCCTCGCCGTTGATCCGGTCTTCCCGCTCCATGTTTTCGTAAAAGTCGGCCAGTTCCGGGTAGTGCTGATCGGCGGGGACCTGGTGCGCGCTCATCCCATAAAACGCTTCAGCGATGCTCTCGGTTGAGGACGTTTCCTCGATGTGGGCGTCTGGCGCCTGGCTGACTGGTTCGGGAACCTTTCCGCTCCCCAGCAGAGAATCAGGCGCGTCCGGTGGAGTGACAGGGGTACCATAGAAGGCGTTGGCGATGCTTTCGTAATCCATGGTCAGACCCCCAACAGAGTTTTGCGGCCAGTGGGAGCAGCGCCCAGGTTGCTGCTCAGAATCGTGCTGCTCTGGCCTGCAGCGGCAGCGCGGCGGCGGCGCTCGTCTTCGCGGGCCGCCAGCACACCGCTATCGACTTCGGTCGGCGCAGCGTTGGGGCCTGCAACGGTTGATCCTGTGAGCGCAGCAGGCTCATCAAGAAGGTCAGGCATAAGGCCGTGGTCTTTGCCTGCCAGAGATGGCAATCCCAGCTTGTCCAGCAACTTGTTATCAAGGTCGAGGGGATCGTGGATTGTGTGAATGGCCTTGATCAGTTTGCTTCCGCACATGATGTTTTCTCCGAAGGGATCAACGCTCTAACCCGAATGGGTCGAGGTGTGTTTTTGATGGGGCCAGCAGGTAGCGCTGGGCGTTCTCTTTCTCGATCCGGCGCTCCATACGGCGTAGCGATCCGGGGTTGAGCGATTCCTGCACGCTGTACAGAACGAGGTAGTCCAGCGCGGCGCGGGTATAGAACAGGTTGAGGAAAGGGGTCTGCTGGATGCCAAACCGGACGGCGGCAGCTGCGGCATCGTCTCCATCGCGAACGCGGTAGAGCACGTCGGCCAGGCCTTCAATTGCGCCTGCTGTCGGACCTGCCAGTGAGCCAATCAGCCCGCCGCCGAAACGGTTTGCCTCACCGAACAGGAAGTCGCCATAGATGCCCAAGGCACCGCCTTGGAGCATCGCAGCGGTCCACGTCTTGGCGTCATCAGCGGGACGGGGCTCGCGGCCTTTCAGGAGGTCTTTCGCGGTCATGGCGCCGTACCCGAACAGGGTCGTCCAGACCAGAAGTTGAGCGATGCCCAATTTCTCCCCGTTGCCGCTGCGCAACGCTTGGTAGATCTCGCGCCCCGCGCCTTGTCCATACGCACCCGGGGCATATCCGCGCCCGTACAACTCTCGGCCGGCTGCCTTCTGCAGCACTGCGACCGGAAAGGCCTTGAACTGACCAACGAACCGGAGCAGTTCGCCGGCGACGGTGCCCGGCTGGGTACCGCGGCGCATGATGGCCCGCGTCCTTGCGTCCGGTTCAATCACCGCATAGCTCGCCCGATCCGTGATGTAGCTGCGCAGCTGGGCGCCAAGCTCTTCTCGAAGCTCTGCTATCGCTGTGTCGTTCGCTGTGCGGCCCTTGCTGGCGAGGTATGCGGCCAGGTCGGCTTCCGGAATGTCATCGATGCCCTGAGTGGTCATGTACTCCCGGCCATCCGAGAGCTTGGAGGCGGTACCGCGTACTAGGTCCCAGCGGCCGGCGTCGAAGTCGAATAGCTCAAGCGTGCGCTGTAGGTCGGGATTCATCTGATCCCAGCTCATGGCCCGGTTATATGCCAGGTGATGACTCATCATTAGCGCGGCCGTGCTGCGCATGGTGTCGGTCCACCAGGTGAGGCCGTTCAGCTTGAAAAACTTCTGCTGCAGCCCGCTCATCTTCCCGCCCAGGGAATCGTCGGCGCTGAACTTGGAAACCACATCGCCCCGGACGTTATCGAAGAACACGCCCAGGCTGGACAGGATCTCGCGCTGCTCCGCTGGCTTGCGCCCCTTCACCATCCCACCGATCAGCGTACCCATCGAAGACAACATGCCTTTGCCCTGGTAGCGCATCTCACTGGCGGCGACCGGAAGGTCCGTCACGGCCGAAATTACAGCGCCCCCGAGTTTGGCCATCGACTGCAGGGCGCGGATGTTCGAGGCGACTCGCGCGGCCTGCTGGTTCACTGCCAAGCGGGCGGTCCCGTCCACTTCCGCGAAACGGGTCTTCATCCAGCCGCGGCGATCGGTTTGGAAGCGGCGCAGCTCAGCCGGTTTGTCCATCCAATCGCGCTGGAGATCGTCGAGAATCGCTTCCCAGTTGCTTTCGGGATTAGTGCCCAGGCGGCGCATCAGTCCGGTGTTCTGGCCGGCCTGGTCCAACCCGCCCAAGAACGCCTCACGCAGCGAACCGGTGCCGTAGGCATTGTTGTATTGGTGCCAGGAAAGACCGTCCTTGAAGTGCAGCACACGCTCTGCGCTGACTTTCTTAGCCAGGTTGCGCGGCCCTTTGAAGCCAGAGGCTTCGGGCGTGGATGCCTTCAGGTGAACGCCAGAGACCAGCCCGTTATAAGCGGCCAGCAGGAACTCGTTGCGGTCGGTCACTCCCTCGAAGGTGCGCTCATCGAGAAAGCCGCTAATCTCGTCTCGCCATTGGGCGAAGCCGGCCCGCTCCAGTTTGTACGGGTCGTGGGACTGGCGGACGATGTAGCCGGGCAGATCGCGAATGAAGGCCCCGGCCCGGTTTGCATCAGTCCTGGTGGCGGTCTGGTACTTCTGCATGATCGTGGCGATATCGACGGCGGGCTTGCTCAAACCATCGACCGAGCGGCCAGTACCCAAACGCCAGAGCGCGTCGGCAATGTCAGCGTCGTTATCCCCGCGGGTCAGAAACGGCAGCAGGTCGGCCTGCTCCATGTCGTTCAGAAAGCCGGCGATATAGGCGTTCGAAAGCTGTTTCTGCTCAGCTGCGACCGACCGGCGAGCACCGGGGCGAGCGACGTTGGTGCCGACAAGGAAAGACTCAAGGCCGAGGTCTGGACGGTCTGACCAGGTGCTACGGATGTAGCCAGTTGCCTCAAGCCGCCTCCGAGCGTTCAGCAGGGCATTACGCCTCTCGATAACGGCAGCCAGCTTGACCTGATTGCCCATCTCGTCGGCGGCACGCATGGCAGCGTCTTCAAGGCCGAGCATTCCATCAGCGGCCTGGAGCTGCTTGATGCGCGCCTGAAGATCTCCAACTAGCTCGACCATCTCCTCTTCGTTCAGCTCGCGCCCTGCAGCCTTGGCGGCGGCCTGGATTGTGTTGATGCAGGCGAGGGCGGTCATTCGGTCACCAGCCCAGCGATCCCGCTCAACAAGGCATCAGCGTTCGCGCTGATCTCGGCCAGGTCATGATCGATCTCGTCCATATCGATACCGAGGCTTTCGGCGTCACGCTCGAGCAGGCTGTATTCCTCTGCCATCAGCTCCAAGGCTGTCTCCAGATCGGTGCCGTCTGGTCCGTTCGCATAATCGGCTGTGCTTTGCACCGCACGCAGGTCAGGCTGGCTCAATGGTCCACCCTCCTTGATTGCTGAAAAGGGCGTCAGCGAGCCGCTGAGCGCGTTCGTGTGCTTCTTGCTCGGTGTCGCCCTGCAGAACCACCAACGTGCGGCCCTGCTGTTTCAGACGGACATGGAATTTCTCGGGAAGGCCTAAGGCGGCGCGGTACAGGCGAGGGCCGGTTTCGAGCTGGACGGGATGCATCACCACGCCCCTCTGAAATCGGATTCCTGCAGCGTTGCCAGATCCCGCACGGTTACGTCCAGGCCGCGACCGTGAATGTGGATCAGCCCGTTCGGCTTGGCCGTCATCTTCAGGCCCATCGCCTGGATGGTCTGGCGCGCCTCTTGGCGGCGCAGTTCCTTGAACTCTTCGGGGGTCATGCGTTGCCGGCCTGAAGGGGCTGGCAGGGGAGTCGTTCCGCTAAGGCGATCAGCGCAGCACAGGCTTGGAGATCCCCGGCCGCGGCAGCATCGCGCAGGCGATTACGGGCGGCCTCTACCTCTCGCTTGGTCACGTCCTTGGCACGTCCGCGGCGCTTGGTCGGCTGCTGAAATTCTGTGAATGCCATTTTCTGCCCCTACTGTGTAGTCAAAGACGACACGTCGTCCTAATTGACATGATATGCCGATTCGAGCAGATGGCAAGCTTTTAGTGTGTATTCATACAGTAGTTTTTAGGTGTGCTTCAGGTGATACGGAAGGGCCGAGCAAAACGGCGGGCGTTCAAGGCATCAGCCCGACCTGGTTCGTTGCACTAACTTCAGATAACCCGAAGTGATACGGCATAACTTGCTACGCCTGGACGGGTTCGGCGAGTGAGACGATTTGGTCTCAGTGAGCAAGCGTGGTCTCACTGAGATATTCCCCAATTCTGGTGAAACCCGCTGCCTTGATAGCGGGAAACCCACAATCTTGATCAGGGGAAATCGCCAATCTGGTCCGACTCGGACAGGTTGGTCTGTCTCGCGTGTTGAAAACTACACAGTGTGTTGATTTCGACACGGTGGCAGATCGGGAAATAGTCCGGATAGGCGGAGTAACTCCTGCTGCTTCCAGTTGGGGGCACTACGAAACGTTGTCGGAACTACCAACTTTGGTAATTTCGACTGATGTTGGCTGGGTGAGGGTGGCTCCACCGTGGCGCTTTCGCCACTCTGGAAACCCAGCGATAACCTAGCCGGTTAGGGTTTGGTTTCAGTGGACGTTTAGCCGGTGTTGAGCGGACGTACATAAAAGGGGGAATGGCCCGCCGCAGCGGGTCTTGTCGTGCGGCTAGCTGCTGTGCGTTCTCATGTATTCAAGTGCATCGAGGAATTGCTTGGCCCGCTGCTCGTTCGTGGTGCTGACGCGCCGGATGTGGGCGCCTTCTCGATTCCTGATAAGGATGGCGAACCGATTATTGCGGGCGCGCTTGGTATGCAGGGTGCTGCGTCCCAGAGAGTTGTAGTAGATCCGCAGACCGGCTTGCTTTGTGATGTACTTGGAGCTGCCTGTCATCAGCGCACCGCTGCCGATCAGGGTCGCGCCCCCGACGCTGGTTCCGTGCGTGACTAGACCGTCTGCAAGCAGTATGTAGTCATCATCGAAAAGGACTGCATCTGGCCGTTGGTTTTGGTCGTAGTCTTCAAGGAAGACTTGTTCAATGATCCGTTCGGCCTGTGCCCGGTTCATATCAGGCATTGGCGAGTAATCGACGAGCGCGTGACCGCACCCGGTCGACAGTAAGGCGACCATCCCAATCGCTGGTAGCTTCATGTAACCTCCGTTTCGTTCAGCGCAATATACATCGGGGCGCCGCGGTTGCGCTGCCGCCGCGAAGCCGTCTGGCAGCAGCGCTCTTGCGTCATGGTTCGTATCGCTCCAGTAGCTTGCCAAGCCGTTCGGTGGTGCCATCCAGGGTTGCGTCCAAAACCGGAAGCATAAAAAACCCCGCTCGGTGCGGGGTCTGGCGTTACTCGGCTGCTGGCTTTCGTCGCTCAAGCTCATATTCGACGCCGTTCGCGATATCTACGATCCGGCCGGACAGCGTGCCCAGCGATTTAATCAGCCAGCCGATATTTCGGGCAGTATCATCTACAAGTTCGCCAGCGTCAGCCGTGAACGCCAGCAGCTCACCGATGGAGGCAATTCCGTGCGCTACGGTCATCGCCTCGCATTCGGCGGTGCGCCCGATGGCTTGCAGTTCATCGGTGGCCAGGTGGTTGAGCCGCGAAGGATCGGGCAGCAGATGGCTCCAGCACACGGCGCTCATTGCTTATTCAACCCGTGCTTGATGGCTAGGCTTTCGGCCTGGCAATCGAAGTGATTCGCCCAGTCGTTCCCCAGGTATGACGTCAGGCCGGCTAGGGCCTTGGCGCGTGACAGGTCGTTGGTCTTTAGTGCGTCACTCGTCGCGGCCCCTAACGCCTCCATCCATTGGAGAATCTCGCGGGCTTGGGTCACGTTGTCGTACGCGTCGATTGGGCAAACGGTTGTTTCGATGGCTGCGTTCATTGATGCGGTCATTGGTGTTCTCCTTGTGCGGCACCGGTCCCCCTCCCTAGGTTCTCGGTGCCGCGTGAATGTGTGTTGGTTATCTGTTGGTCCTGGCCTTACTTGATGCAGCTCGTCGGAGAGCTAAGCCGTAGTGGGTGGTATATATCTAAAAGGGTGTGCACTTTCTGCACACGCAGAACCTCGATTACGGTGCACTTTCTGCACATATAGAAGGGCGCCCGAAACAGAGCCATACGAAACCGTACGGACGCGGTTTTCTACTTGTGCAGTTTCTGCACCGGTACGTGTGCATTTTCTGCACTGGAAGAAATCGAACCGAACAGGGTTGGCAATGGGCGCAACGGAGCTCGGCGCGGCGCTACTTCCAGATCCTTGCCTGGACATTCGTCGATCGGCAGCCAGGCAACTGCATACAGGGCGCACCTGGCGCCGTGCCGGTTGAACAGGCTGCTTCTGGTCTGAATGATCCATCCGCCTTCCTCCAGGTCGGCCAGCGCCTTCTGTAACGTATGCGCTGAGCCGATGCCCCAATCTCTCGCCATGGTTCGAGTGGCGGACAGGTCGCCGTTGTTCTCGCCGTTGTACTGCGCTAACAGCTCCACCAGAACGCCACGCGCTACAAAGCTGAGCGATCTGTAGCCGGCCGACTGGATCATGGCCTTCTGCAGCATCGCGAACGGCGGCGCCTTCGTTTTGGTGTTGCCTTTGCCTTTGCGAATAGCCATTCCTGTCATCCATCAGAAGGCCGGCAGAGGCTTGCTCTGCCGGCAGTCAGGCCGTTAGGCAGCTTCTGCTATTAGGACGTACAGGCCGACCCTATGCGGCTTCCGGCCCGCTTCGGTGGGGATATAGGTCCATTCGGTGACTATTCCCCACCCGTCGCGGCGCAAGCGGCGCACTGTCGATGGCGGATGGACTATGTCCAGATCCTTAGCGGCGGTGATGGTCGAGACGGGGCCCGCCCGCAAGGCGGCGACGAGCCTGGCGGCTTGGGCCTCTGCGGAGTGGTCGACAAGATCGGAAGTGGGTGCCACAATCCGTGCTGTCATGCTCATGACGTTTTGGTAATTGCCCTGGCGGAGTTGCAGCTCCGCTTCGGGTTTACTGTCTAGTTCCTCTCTCATACAACCTCCAAACGATACGCTCCAAAATTCCGGAGCTGTTCGAGATCCGCCAACTTGGCGGTCCCAGGTAGGTTCAGCCAGCCCAGCACGGCGCCGGCCCTCCCAATCAATTTCACTTTCAGCGTTTTGGTGTTCACCGGGCGTTCTCCTTCGCCATCCGATTCAGCCAGGCGCGCAGTTCCTCGATCAGGATCAGCCGACGCTTGCCTGCTTTGAAAGAAACAAGCTCGCCGCGGGCAATGGCTTCGTAGATAGCGGAGCGGGTGGTACCGGACGCGCGGGCGGCTTCTTCAGGGCCCACGGCGAGGGGTTGCAGCGTTGCGAGTTGGGACATTTGGACCTCTCCTCTGGCCTGGTGTGGGTTGGCCAGTGAGGAGATGCTAGAACGCAAATCCGGTTACTGCAAGCAATTACTGCACGAAACTCAATGGTACATTTGACAGCGGATGCGTTCAGAGCCAGTCTTTGCGTTCAAAGGAGCAATGTATGGCAAGGCCGAAGAAAACAGCAGACCAAGCAGCGACAGTAAGCGTGTCGCTGAGAATCGATCCACGAATCAAATATGGGATCGACTTAGCGGCGCGTGTGCAGAAGCGCACCGTAACCGGCGTAGTGGAATGGGCTGTCGAGAGAGCTCTAAACGATGTGAAGATGCCGATCGACTTTATGGTTGAAGGTCACCAAGGCAAGCCCGAACTGCCAGAACCTCAAAGTGTCCTGGATGCCGTGAAAGAGAGACTTTGGTCCCCGGATGAAGCAACCAGATTGATGCGTCTTGCTTTTGAATGCCCGAGTCTGTTGACCTTTGAGGAAGGGCTTATTTGGGAGTCTATTCGTCTTTCCCCGCCGTTCTGGCGGTTCACGCCTCGCGTTGTTACCGAAGCAAGCCCTTGGAAAAACGCGAGACTTGAGGTCGTATCGAAGTATTGGGATACGCTTGTTGAAAGGGTTCGGGCCGAGGGCGGGATAGTTCAGGTGTCATTTGAGGACGTTGGATTACCCACGCCTTTAGAGCTGGAAGAAAGAAAAGCGCAGGCTCTTCAAGATTCCGCTGGATTCCTTCAGGATCTCGCGCGAGAAAACGACCAGTTGCGCCGGGAAAACGAGGCGCTGAGAAACTTAACAGGCAGTCTTAAGACGATTCTGATGAAGATCGATCCACAGACTCTCATACAAGACTCACAGCCAAAGCCTTAGAGTCTGGCGCAAGGTGGGCATAGCGGAGCGTCATCTTGATATCCGCGTGCCCCAACAGATCGCGTACCGTGTTCAGCGGTACGCCAGCCATCACCAGCCGCGACGCGAAGTCGTGGCGCATATCATGCCAGCGGAAGCCGATGATGCCGGCGTTCTTCAGCAGCTCCAGCCAGGCGGTTTTCACGTCCGCCATGGGTTTGCCTTCCGCGCCAGGGAAGACATAGCCCGTCCCGCTCCCTTGCTCCTTCCAGGCTTTGAGAGTCGCCAACGCCTCGGCGTTGAGTGGGATATGCCGCGTCTCGCTGGACTTCGCGCCTTCGCCTGCAACCGTCAGAATCTTGCCGGCTAGGTTTACATCCTGCCATCGCAGGTTGAACACCTCACCGCGGCGCATCCCCGTATTGAGCGAGAGCAGAACCATAGGCTTAAGATGATCCGTAAAGGCAACTTCCTGCAGGCTTGGCAGAAGCTTTCTGCGCCGCTCTAAGCGCCATTCGTTCGCACTGTTACGCTCCGCTTTGGCAATCCGCTCGCGTGCGTCTAGCGCGCCCCTGAGGGCCATACTTTCCTCTTTCGACAGGTAGCGGATACGGCCAATGGAATCGACCTTAAGTTGCTTGATCTTTTCGAGAGGGGAGGCGGGCAAGTAGGCCCATTCTACGGCGCGGCTGAATACGCCGCTGATGCTGCCCATCTTGCGGTTCGCGGTGGCGGGCTTGTTGCCGCCGTTGAGCCAAGCGGTGCGGATCTGCTCCAGATCGCGGCCGGTTATCTCATCGAGGCGGCGGTGCATGATCGGCTCGAAGCTGGTGTCGAGCGTGTGTAACGTCTTCTCGTGGCCTTTGTGGTGGGCCTTGAACCACGGCATATAGTGGTCATCGATGAAGCTGCGCAGGGCCGGGGTGCCGGCGCCGCGGCGGCCTTGTGTGACCGCCAGCGGTTCGCCGTGCTTGCGGGCCTCGTTGAGGTACTGCAGCGCCTCTTCGCGGGCCTGCTCAAGCGTCAGGATGCCGACACGGCCGAGCGTCTTCTTGCGGCCACGCGCCCAGGTCACGACGTACGACTTTGCCCCGGCAGCCGTCACGCGCACGAACAGGCCGGGCACGATGGTATCGTGAACTTCGTATTCCTTGCCGGTGACTTCCAGGCTATTCAGTCGGCGCGCTGTCAGCTTCTCTCGCACGGTGTCCCCATGGGTGCAGTGTGGGTGCAAAAGTGACTATACGGGGCTGATTTACCGGATGCAACGGGACGATAAGTGCTTGATGTAAAAGGTAAGTGTTTGATTTGGAAGGGGTCCATTTCCCCCTCCTAAGGGGAAGGTTGTGAGTTCGAACCTCGCCTGGGACGCCATCTTCTATGCCCAACTACAGCTGCAGCGTCAGTCCGTAGCTACTAGCTATCCGCGGGGCAGGGGAATTCAGATCCGCTCCGCTCGGTAATCCGGCATTTTATGACGGATGCTGTCGGTGGGTATTCGTTACGTTGATTTTTGGGGGATGCGACCACCGCCCGGCTATGCCGAGCCACTATCGAAAGTCAGCTAAAGCGGCCTGCCTGGTCGCGCCGTGCTTCGCGCTGGAGTTGATAGACGAATCGCTCGACCTGTCGTTGCGTCAGGCCGCCGATACGATAGAAACGCATCCCGCAGAACGTTAGGTCGAGCTTCTCATCGAAAACTACATGTCGTAGCTCGGCTGCGGTTGTGATGGTGCCAAAGGGGAGTTTGGCCGAAAGGTTTTCGTAGACCTGGCCTGCTTGCAGGCTATTTTGCAGGTCGCCCGGAAAACTAAGCTTGCAGCCCGTCGCCGACATGTCCAGCACCTTGCCTTTCAGAGGCTTCTTGATGCTTTTTCCACTTAATTCGACGGCGACGGGCTGCGCGCTTAGTGGGGCGCGGTAAGCGTTGCGTCGCTGGTGATAGAGAATTTGATCAGGCAAATGAGCCCAATAACAGGGCGCGCCATCCAGCTCGTCGCGATGTACCGGGTGGCCATTGTTCCAGGCTATGCGCACTCCCTCGTAGTAACCCTCAACCTGAAATGGCTCTGCGGAAGCCATCAAGCGCTCGCCATCACTGGGAATGAGCTCGTCGAATGCAATCCAGCCTTTTTCGCGGCTAATCTCGACCAGGTAGGTCTGATACCGCTGATTACGCTCGGCGAAACGGATCAGCAGAGGAATATGGTTATCCAGCAGGAGTCGCAGGTTCGCCTGGATCTCAACTGCAGTCTTCAGGATTTGAGGAGGCTGGGGACCTTCATCCTCAGCAAAGGGATTAGACACTTAGCTTTGCTCTCCGGCATGTAACGACGTCGGCCGCATAGTAGCATTTTGCCTTTATTCGACTGCGTGTTTTCAAGCCTGGCTGAGCGGGCGGTGATTCGCGCTTTTGGCGGCTGCGCCTCGGCGGTCGTAAAGATCGGGCGTTTGGTTGCTGCCTTGCAATACCTGCAGCATGTTGCCGATGGCGCTTTGGTTCGCACGGATTAGCTTGCCGTTGCGCTCATTGGCATTTCGGCAGGCCTCAAGAACCTTGTCGAGCTGCTCTGCCTGGGCAAGGATCTCTTCGCCTATTGCGGAGCTCGCGGCAAATGCCGCCAATCCGTTCCGGTCGGCGCTAAGTTGCGCCTTGGCAAGCGTCTGGCTGCGAGAGGTGCCGTGCTGGCCCAGCAGCGCTAGCAGCGTCTGCTTCTGCGTGAGCAGTTGTTCCAGATCTGCTAGGTTGCGCTCGGCTAGCGCCTGATACTCAGCATCGGTCAGCTCAAGAAGCTTGCGAGCGGTGCCGATATCGTCAACGAGCTGCTGAAGCACTTCGGTATCTTGCATAGTGGCCTCTAACGCGTTGACGCCTGGCTACCCTTTATTACCAGGATCAACGCTGGCTTTCGAATGCGAGCAGCTTCGATGCAACTCGCTGGTTATCTACTTGGTAGCTGCCGTCGGCGATGGCCTGCTTGATCTGAGCGACGCGCTCCTGATCGACTGCAGGCTGCTGATTCAGCTTTTCGGTAGTCTGCTGAAGACGCTGCGCTTCCGGGCTCAGTTGGACGCTCTCGCCGGATGCTACCGTAGCTTCGCCGCTCTTCACTGCGTCAGTAGGCGCTTGCTGAGCGGCTGCTCGCTCGCTGTTTTGAACGCTACTGCTACGCCCGCTGTTGGGTGAATTGACGGCGCTGTTAGGCCGGTTGAAATCGATAGCCATGATCGAAACCTCGAATAAGTCAGGACGCTTGCCTGCTTTTCGGCAAACCTACGAGAAACTTTAGCCTTTTTTCGTTGGGATGGCTGTGTCAGCGACTTTACATCATGACTTCCACCTGTCCGGGGCCGACGACGCGGGCTCTGATGGTGCGTCCGGATCGCTGGTTTTTGACTCGGATCTGGGTGCCAAGTGCGCCGTCGGACAATGCCTCTCCCGGCATTCTCACATTTATCGTCGAATTTTTCGCGCTGATTACTACCTGATCACCTCTGCGTATTACTTCGGCAGGTGAGACATAAGCAGGCGGAAGGACCTGGTCGGGCAGGGCGCTGCGAGTGAGTTTGTTCCCCAGAACTTGATCAAATGCCGTCAGGTAACCCTGGGTCAGTAGGCTGACGTCCCGCTCGGCGAGGGTGACATCAGCCTGCTCGAGGACGCTTTCACGCGCCAGCGGCCGCCGGGCGACGATCACCTCACGGAACAAATGGACCTGCGCGGGGACGAAAACGGACCAGGGCGATGAGCCCTCGCAGCTGACCCGTACAGTCGCTCGGCCGACCGGTTGCGCCGGGCTTTCCAGCTTGGTCGTAAACGGGCGGTCGCAGGGCGCCAGGCGCAGGCGCGGATCGAGCCTGTTGATATCGACCTCGTAGCGCGCCTGGATTTGACTACGCTGCAAATAGTCAGTCACTTCACGCTCAAGAAACCCACGGGTCGCGTCGATAAGCTGTTCAGGTCGTGTCACGCTTGCCGAGTCAGCAAACCGGCTTAGCCCGCACAAGGTCGGTATCAGGATTGCCAAGCAAAGCACCTTGCATGGACGCCGGAAAAAAGTCATCTGTCTGCTCATGGCACGGCAGAAGCAAAGGGCGTGCCGTTAGGTCCAAACAACTGGCGTCCAACACTCATTTCGCAAGCAAGAGGAAACTGGCATGGCCGGTGTATTGGATTCGGTTAACCAGCGTACCCAGCTGGTTGGGCAGAATCGTCTGGAGTTGCTGTTGTTCCGACTGGAGGGCAAGCAGCTCTACGGCATAAACGTATTTAAAGTGAAAGAAGTGCTGCAGTGCCCTCGGCTCACCGTCATGCCTCGGTCCAATCCGGTTGTACGTGGGGTTGCAAACATCCGGGGCAGCACGCTTTCAATCCTCGACTTGTCGCTGGCCACTGGAAAGCCTGCGCTGCAAGACTTATCCAACAGTTTCGCCATCATCGTGGAATACAACACGAAGGTGCTCGGATTTCTTGTGCACTCGGTAGAGCGTATCGTCAATATGAATTGGGAAGATATCCTGCCCCCTCCCAAGGGTGTCGGCCATGATCATTATTTGACCGCCGTGACCCATCTCGACGGACAAATGGTCGAGATTATCGACGTGGAAAAAGTACTGGCCGAAGTGGCACCTGTTTCAGAACACCTATCGGTCAGCATTGCGGACGAGGAAACCAGTAACAAGGCATCAGTCAGCCGCGTCCTGATTGTCGATGATTCGTCAGTAGCGCGAAAACAGATTATTCGTTGTCTACAGAATCTGGGAATTGAGGTGGTCGCACGCAACGATGGCCGCGAGGCGCTGGCCTACCTTCGAGAGCTCGTCGCTGATGGTAAAAAACCATCCGAAGAGTTCGTAATGATGATTTCCGATATCGAGATGCCGGAGATGGATGGGTACACGCTGACTACCGAGGTGCGTCAGGATCCGGTTATGCGAGACATGCATATACTGCTGCATACTTCACTCTCCGGTGTGTTTAACCAGGGCATGGTCAAGCGAGTAGGCGCTGACGATTTTCTCGCCAAATTCCAGGCGGACGATCTGGCCAATCGAGTGATAGAGCGAATCCGGTCTTCGGATCAAAATTGAGGCGTGGTCCTCACAACATGACTGGTGGGCATAATTAGTGTCAGGTGATCCGGATTTCGATCAGTTCCGAGTATTCCTCGAAAAGACTTGCGGCATCTTGTTGGGTAACAACAAGCAATACCTGGTATCCAGCAGGCTGAACAAGCTGATGGAGCAGCAGGGCCTCAAGAGCCTGGGTGATCTGGTCCGCAAGATTCAGACTCAGCCGCGTAGCGGCCTGCGCGAGCAGGTCGTGGATGCGATGACGACCAATGAAACGCTTTGGTTTCGCGACACCTATCCATTCGAGGTCATGAAAAGCCGGGTTCTGCCTGAGCTACTCAAAAGTGCACCAGGGCAGCGCTTGCGTGTGTGGTCGGCGGCCTGTTCATCGGGGCAGGAACCGTACTCATTGTCGATGACCATCGATGAACTCGAGCGTGCGAGCCCAAGCCAGCCGAAACCGGCGGTGCAGATCGTGGCTACCGAACTGTCAGGGGCTATGCTCGCGGCATCCAAGGCGGCGGAATATGACAGCCTTGCCATAGCTCGAGGTTTGTCCAGCGAGCGTCTACAGCGTTATTTCGACGTCAAGACACCCGGTCGTTGGGTAGTCAAACCGGCCATTCGTACCCGCGTTGAGTTTCGCGTTCAAAACTTGCTCGATAGTTATGCGGTGCTGGGAAAATTCGATGTGGTGTTTTGTCGAAACGTCCTGATCTATTTCTCGGCCGATGTTAAGAAAGACATTCTCAAACGCATCCATGCGACTTTGAAGCCGGGCGGGTATCTATTTCTCGGGGCATCCGAGGCGCTTAACGGGCTGCCCGAGCTGTACCAGATGGTTCAATGCAGCCCAGGCATCATCTATAAAGCGAAATAGCTCTGTCTGTTTCCGTGTGCCCGCGGCAACGCGGCGGCAGAAATCTGTCGGAGGCGAGTAAGGGAGGGCGGCAAAGCTGGAAAAAGCTTGCCGCTTTTGACGCGTTGCTCGTTGGGCCCTCTATAAAAATCCTTATAGATCAATTATCTAAAGTTATGGCATGACCTTTGCTGGCGGTTTGCTAAGCAGACCTGTATCCGGCAGAGGGCCAGATCATGACCATCAGTTTCGACAAGGCACTTGGCATCCACGAGAAGGCGCTCGGCTTTCGCGCTCAGCGTGCCGAAGTGCTGGCGAACAATATCGCGAACGCCGACACGCCTAACTACAAAGCACGTGACCTTGAGTTCGGCGCCGTTCTCGCCGCGCAGCACAGCAAGAATCAGGGTGGGTTCGGCGTCGCCATGACTAGCAGTAAGCACATTACTGCCGAAGGCATGGAAATTGCCGATCCGGGATTGCGGTTCCGCACCCCTGCACACGCCTCACTTGACCAGAACACTGTCGATGCACAGGTCGAACAAGCCGCCTATGCCGAGAACGCCATCGACTTCCAGGCAAGTTTCACCTTGCTCAACAGTAAGTTCAGGGGGCTCATGAGCGCCCTGCGCGGCGAATAAAAGGAGCGGATTCCATGTCCCTTAGCAGCGTATTCAACATTGCCGGCAGCGGCATGAGCGCCCAGAGCACTCGTCTAAATACCATATCGAGCAACATCGCCAACGCCGAAACGGTTTCTTCCAGCGTTGACCAGACCTACCGTGCGCGCCATCCGGTGTTCGCCACGATGCTCCAGCAGGCCAATGGAGAGCCGAATCAATCCCTCTTCGCTGAGCAGGACCAGGCGGGCGCAGGTGTTCAGGTGCTAGGTGTCGTTGAGGACCAGAGCGAGCTGCAAGCCCGTTATGAGCCTAACCATCCGGCTGCGAATGAAGAGGGGTATGTGTATTACCCGAACGTCAATGTCGTGGAGGAAATGGCCGACATGATTTCCGCGAGCCGCTCGTTTCAAACCAATGCCGAGCTGATGAATACGGCCAAGACCATGCTGCAGAAAGTTCTGACGCTGGGCCAGTAACCCCTTACGAGAGATAGCCATGAGCACGACAGGCGGCGTCAGCGGTACCGGTTCGGTACTCGACCAGTATCAAGTGAAGGATCGCGAGGTCAAAAGCAACGATCTCGGCAAGAATGAATTTCTCGAACTGCTGGTCACCCAGCTGAACAATCAGAACCCGCTAGAGCCGCAGGAAAACGGCGAGTTCATCGCCCAACTGGCGCAGTTCAGCACCGTTGAAGGTGTGGAAAAGCTGAATTCAAGCATGGAAACCATGCTGTCGGGCTATCAGTCGTCACAGGCGTTGCAGGCATCTTCGCTGGTTGGTCGCAAAGTGATCGTGCCGACCGACAAAGCGGTTGTCGATACCAGTGAGACCTTCAAGGCCAGCCTGGTGCTGCCAACATCGAGCAGCAACGTTGCGGTCAATGTCTATGACAGCGCCGGTACCGTGGTGAACCGGATCAACATGGGGCAGCAAGAGGCCGGCAACGTTTCGTTCATGTGGGACGGCAAGGACTCGAACGGCAAAACGTTGCCGCCGGGTACCTATAAATTCGAAGCACAAGCTACCTACCAAGGCGAGACCAAGGGGTTGTACACCATGCTTCCCGCCAACGTAGACAGCGTCACTCTCGGACAGAACGGCGGGGAGCTGATGCTCAACCTGGCCGGTGTTGGCAGCATTGGGCTGTCTCAAGTCCAAGTCATTGGTCAGTAACTGCCGGCACACCCGGTAACAGGAGCAATTCATGTCGTTCAATATCGGCCTTAGCGGCATGCGTGCCGCCAGCAAAGACCTCAACGTTACAGGTAACAACATCGCTAACGCCGGGACTGCTGGCTTTAAACAGTCACGTGCGGAGTTTGCTGATGTGTATGCCTCGTCTATGGGCGTAAACAAGAACTCGGTCGGAAGCGGGGTACAGCTGGCGAATATTTCCCAGCAATTTACCCAGGGCAACGTCAACTACACCGGAAATGCGCTGGATTTGGCAGTTAATGGAAAGGGTTTTTTCCAGGTCAGTAACAACGGCGCAATGAGTTACACCAGGGCCGGTTATTTTGGAACTGACCGCGAGGGTATGTTAGTCGACAATTTCGGCTATAAGCTTCAGGGCTACATGACTGATGCCAACGGAAGACTTGGCGACACCGTTGGAGATTTGCGGATTCAATCCGACAGTCAGGAGCCCAAGCCAACCAGCACGATGGATCAGGTGTTTAACCTGAACTCCACTAGCGCTCCACTGGACCCGACGTTGTTTAGTCCGTCCGACCCCTCCACTTACCATTCGTCGACCTCGACCAACGTTTATGACTCTCAAGGCAACGCGCATGTGCTAACCCAGTACTTCGTTAAGACCGATGCAAATACTTGGAATATGAACGTACTGATCGATGGGCGAAATCCGGCCGATCCAGCGAGCGAGACTCCGTACCATATGGCGCTTGGTTTCACGTCCAATGGCACATTGTCAAGTGTGGAGAATCTTGATGCCGACCCTGATGCCACGCCGCCCGTTTTGCCGCTCTTTAACGTTGGCGCTGATTTGAAGCTGACTTTATCTGGTGACACGAACCTCGCTGATAATTCCACTCCTCAAGGTTGGGTCCCTGCCATGTTTGATGAGGCGGCAGGTGGCTGGGTTTCGAACGGCGCTATGGCCAATCCGGATGGTGTCGTCATGGATTTTTCCAAGTCCACCCAGTACTCCAGTGCTTTCGCCGTAAACAGCGTTAGCCAAGACGGCTATACAACTGGTGAATTGGCTGGCTTGGAAATCGACGAGGGAGGGAGAATCTTCGCTCGGTATACAAACGGCCAATCTAAGGTTCAAGGTCAAGTGGTACTTGCCAGTTTCGCCAACGAGCAAGGCCTGACCCCAGTTGGCAAAACTCAGTGGGTGCAATCCTTTGAATCTGGCGAACCGGTGCGCAATCCGCCAGGTGTCGGCACGATGGGTGCCTTGCAAGCCGGCGCCCTGGAAGACTCCAACGTCGAGCTGTCGGACCAGCTTGTCAACCTGATCGTCGCACAGCGTAACTATCAGGCAAACGCCAAGACCATCGAAACTGAAAGCGCCATTACCCAGACGATTATTAATCTACGTTAATCCGAGGTGGGGCAGCCCTGCCGCATGCGGCGGGATTCTGCCGCCTCTCTCTTTCTAAGGCCCTTCGGGGCCTTTTCTTTTTAAAGAAATCGTCTGGTAATTACGCAGTTAGGTATTTTTTTTAGTTCTGGCATGAGCATTGCTATTTCGATCCTATTAGACCAGAAAGTGTCAATTACCGCGTCTCGGAGGTTCGATGGACAAGATGCTCTATGTGGCCATGACAGGGGCGAGCCAGAACGCTCGCGCTCAGCAGGCCCATGCCAACAACCTGGCGAATATCTCGACCACCGGATTCCGTCGTGACTTCGAACAGGCGCGATCCATGCAGGTCTTCGGCGACAGTTTTCCGGCACGCGTCTATGCAATGACGGAACGACCCGGTACCGATTTCAGCGCCGGCACCTTACAGGAAACGGGGCGGGACCTGGACGTTGCCGTCGAAGGCGAGGGCTGGATCGCGGTGCAAGCGCCCGATGGCAGCGAGGCTTATGCCCGTACCGGCAGCCTCAATATCGACACGCTCGGCATGCTGCGGACCGGCGACGGTTTGCCGGTGCTCGGCAATGCCGGGCCGATTGCCGTGCCGCCGGAAGAGAAGGTGGAGATCGGCGCCGACGGGTCCATCAGCATTCGTGCGCTCGGAGAAGACCCGAACGTGGTGGTTACGGTCGACCGTCTCAAGCTCGTCAATCCCGATCCAAAGCAGTTGGAGAAGGGCACCGATGGTTTGATTCGGATGAAGGACGGCCAGCCCGTCGAGGCTGACGCCGCGGTCCGTGTGACGTCCGGTTTTCTCGAAGCGAGCAACGTCAACGCGGTGGCCGAGATGACCTCGATGCTGGCGCTGTCCCGACAGTTCGAGCTTCACGTGAAAATGATGCGCACCGCCGAAGAAGATAGTGCCGCTGCGGCCCGAGTCTTGCAGATCAGCTAGTAAACAACGCGTTGCGCCCGATTTCCGGCGTACGAGGAGAAGAACATGCTTCCAGCACTGTGGGTGAGTAAGACCGGTTTGTCCGCCCAGGACATGAACCTGACGACCATTTCCAACAACCTGGCCAACGTTTCCACCACGGGCTTCAAGAAAGACCGCGCCGAATTCCAGGATCTGCTGTATCAGATCCGTCGGCAGCCAGGTGGCCAGTCGACCCAGGACAGCGAGCTTCCGTCCGGCCTGCAGCTGGGGACAGGTGTTCGCATTGTCGGCACGCAGAAGCAGTTCACCGCTGGCAGCCTGCAGACCACCGAGCAGCCGCTCGACATGGCGATCAATGGCCGCGGCTTCTTCCAAGTGCTGCTGCCCGACGGCACCGTGTCCTACTCGCGTGACGGTAGCTTCCACCTGAACGCCGACGGCCAGATCGTGACCTCCAACGGCTATGCCCTGGAGCCGGCGATCGTCGTACCGCCGGAAACCCAGACCTTCACAGTCGGCGAGGACGGCACCGTCTCGGTTACCACGCTCGGCAACCCGGCGCCGCAAATCATCGGCAACCTTCAGACCGCCGACTTCGTCAACCCGGCGGGCCTGCAGGCCATGGGTAGCAACCTGTTCCTGGAAACCGCCGCAAGCGGCGCGCCGCAAGTCAGTACTCCCGGTCTCAATGGGCTGGGCACGGTGCTGCAGAACACATTGGAAAACTCCAACGTCAGCGTCGTCGAGGAGTTGGTGAACATGATCACCACTCAGCGCGCCTACGAGATGAACTCGAAAGTCATCTCCACGGCCGATCAGATGCTGTCTTTCGTTACCCAGCAGCTGTAACAGCTGTCAGCCGCTGGATTGAGGTGAGTATGCGCCGCTTGTTGATCGTTTTTCCTCTGATGTCCGCCGTGGTCCTGGCCGGCTGCGTGGCGCCAGCCCCGAAGCCCAATGATCCTTACTATGCCCCGGTGCTGCCACGCACGCCGCTGCCGGCTGCGCAGAATAACGGTGCTATCTATCAGGCGGGTTTCGAGACCAATCTCTACGACGATCGTAAGGCTTATCGGGTTGGCGACATCATCACCATCACGCTCAACGAAAGGACTCAGGCGAGCAAGAACTCCAACTCGAAGATATCCAAGGACAGCAGCGCCAATATTGGACTCGGATCGCTGTTCGGCGGCGCCGTTTCGATGGCCAATCCGCTGACAGGAAACAGCATGAGCCTCGGTGCCGAGTACGAAGCGGCGCGTGATACCTCCGGTTCCGGCCAGGCGGGACAGAGCAATAGCCTGTCCGGCTCGATCACCGTGACTGTCTCGGACGTGCTGCCCAACGGCATTCTGGCGATCCGCGGCGAGAAATGGATGACGCTCAATACCGGCGATGAGCTGGTACGCATTGCCGGCCTGGTGCGTTCGGACGATATCGCCACCGACAACACCGTACCTTCGACCCGTATCGCCGATGCGCGCATCACCTATTCCGGCACTGGGGCCTTCGCCGATGCCAGCCAGCCTGGTTGGCTGGATCGTTTCTTCATCAGCCCGTTGTGGCCGTTCTAAGCAGGTGCAGGCAATGAAATTGTTCAGCTCGATCGTAGTTGCCCTGCTGTGCCTGGTCGCCTTTCCGGCCCAAGCCGAGCGGCTCAAGGACATCGCTACCATTCAGGGCGTGCGTAGCAACCAGTTGATCGGCTACGGCCTGGTGGTCGGCCTCAATGGCAGCGGCGACCAGACCACTCAGACGCCGTTCACGGTGCAGACCTTCAATAACATGATGGCGCAGTTCGGCATCAAGGTACCGGCGGGTGGCAACGTGCAGCTGAAGAACGTGGCGGCCGTGTCGATCCATGCCGATCTGCCACCCTTCGCCAAGCCGGGACAGACCATCGATATCACCGTTTCGTCGATCGGTAATGCCAAGAGCCTGCGTGGCGGTAGCCTGCTGATGGCGCCGCTAAAGGGTATCGACGGCAACGTTTACGCCATCGCCCAGGGCAACCTCGTGGTGGGCGGCTTCGATGCGGGCGGTGCGGACGGTTCGCGGATTACCGTCAATATTCCGTCTGCCGGCCGTATTCCCGGTGGCGCGACGGTCGAGCGGCCGGTGCCGAGCGCATTCAATCAGGGCACGACCCTGACAATGAACCTCAACCGCCCGGACTTCACCACGGCCAAGAACATCGTCGACCACATCAATGAGCTGCTTGGCCCGGGCGTGGCCCAGGCGCTGGATGGCGGCTCGATCAGCATTACCGCGCCTCTGGACCCGAGCCAGCGCGTCGATTACCTGTCGATCCTGGAGAACCTCGAAGTCGACGTTGGTCAGGCGGTGGCCAAAGTGATCATCAACTCGCGTACCGGCACCATCGTGATCGGCCAGAACGTCCGTGTGCAGCCAGCCGCCGTAACCCATGGCAGCCTGACGGTAACCATTTCCGAAGATCCACAAGTCAGCCAACCGAACCCGCTGTCGGACGGGCAGACGGTGGTCGTGCCCAACTCCAAGGTGAAGGCGGAGCAGGAAGCCAAGCCGATGTTCAAGTTCGGCCCGGGCACCACGCTGGATGAAATCGTTCGAGCGGTGAATCAGGTGGGTGCAGCGCCCAGTGACCTGATGGCGATCCTCGAGGCGCTCAAGCAAGCCGGTGCGCTGCAAGCCGATCTGATCGTGATCTGAGGAACGGGACATGGAAAATCGTCTGGGACAGGGTCGGCGTACGCCTGACAGCGGTAGCTACTCCGATCTGAATCGGCTGAATCAGCTCAAGGTGGGCAAGGACCGTGACGGTGCGGAGAATGTGCGCAAGGTCGCGCAGGAGTTCGAGTCCTTGTTCATGAACGAGATGCTCAAGTCGATGCGCTCGGCCACCGAAGTCCTGTCCCAGGACAATCCGTTGAACAGCCAGGCAAGTAAGCAATATCAGGACATGCACGACCAGCAATTGTCGGTCACGCTTTCCAAAGAAGGCGGCGGTATTGGCCTGGCCGACGTTCTGATCCGTCAGCTGAGCAAACTGCAGGAACCCGACGAGAAGCCCAACCCCTTTGCCCAGGTTGCTGCGCAGACCGAAGACGTCACGTGGTCGAGCAGCAACCCCAACGCCACGCTCGCCAAGGTGGATCCTGCTCGCAACGATTCTCAGCTGCTCAATCAGCGTCGTCTGGCGCTGCCGGGCCGTCTGGCCGAGCGTGAAGCGGTTGAAGTTGCAGCCACGAACTTCCAGGCCGAACAGACCAACCAGAGCGGCGGCGTCCAGCCGCTGGTCAATCTTGATTGGAAGCCGGCTACTGCCTTCGCGGCGCCGCAGGACGTTCCGTTGATCGTCAACGGTGTCGAGGCAGCGGCTCCGAGCGCGCCGAGCAAGACGCGTTTCAGTTCTCCGGCCGAATTCATTGCAACCATGCTGCCTATGGCTGAAAAAGCGGCCAAGCGTCTCGGCGTCGAACCACGCTTCCTGGTTGCACAGGCTGCGCTGGAAACCGGCTGGGGCAAATCGATGATCAAACAGAAGGATGGCAGCAACAGCCACAACCTGTTCGGTATCAAGGCAAATGGCTGGAACGGAGAGTCGGCGAAAGTCACCACGACGGAATATATCAACGGAAAAGCGACCAAGCAGGTAGCGGGCTTCCGGGCTTACGACTCGTTTGAGCAAAGCTTCAATGATTACGTCCGGCTGCTAGAGAACAATGATCGCTATAAGCCTGCGATTCAGGTGGCGAGCGCCTCGGGCGACTCCGAGCGTTTCGTCAACGAATTGCAACGGGCGGGTTACGCAACCGATCCGCAGTATGCGCGCAAGATCAACCAGATCGCCCGCAAGGTACAGACCTACCAAACCATCGCCGACGCCAGTTCGGCTCCCGCCATGCGGACTAGAGGCTAATCATGGCTGATCTATTGAATATTGGCCTGTCGGGCTTGAGTGCGAGCAAGAGCCAGCTGTCGATCACTGGCCACAACATCAGCAACGTCAATACTCCCGGCTACAGCCGCCAGGATGCGACCCAGGCAACCCGGACCCCTCAATTCAGCGGGGCAGGTTATGTCGGCTCGGGCACCACGCTGGTGGAAATTCGCAGGACCTATAGCGAATTCCTGACCAGCCAGTTGCGCAGCAGCACCTCGCTGAGCAGTGACGTTGAAGCCTACAAGAGTCAGATCGACCAGCTCGATTCGCTTCTGGCAGGCAGCACGACCGGCATCACGCCCTCGCTGCAAAAGTTTTTCTCGGCATTGCAAACGGCAGCGGAAGACCCCGCCAACATTCCGGCACGTCAGTTGGTACTGGCGGAGGCTGAGGGGCTAGCGCGCCGATTCAATACCGTTTCCGATCGGCTGACCGAACAGAACAGCTTCACCAACAAGCAGATGGCTGCGGTCACTGACCAGATCAATCGTCTGGCAGGTAGCATCGGTAGCTTGAACCAAGCCATCGCGACAGCTTCGGCCAACGGCAAACAACCCAATGACCTGCTCGATGCGCGCGACGAGGCGGTGCGCCAGTTGTCGACCTACATCGGCGTCACCGTAACGCCGCAGGACGACAATAGTTTCAATATCTCGGTCGGTACTGGTCAGCCCCTGGTAGTGGGGAGCGCCGTCAGCCGGCTGGAAATCGTGCCGGGGCAGGGCGATCCCAACCGTCATGAGATCCAGTTTGTCAGTGGCGGCTCACGCCAGGGAATTACGTCGCAGATCACCGGTGGCGAGCTGGGTGGGCTGATTCGCTATCGACAGGAAGTGCTGGACCCCACGCTCAATTCGCTGGGGCAGCTGGCGTTGGCTGTGAGTGATCAGGTCAATACGCAGCTGGGACAAGGGCTGGATTTGAAGGGCAACGTTGGTGCTGCTCTTTTCAAGGATATCAACGCAGCCGATTTGATCGATAAGCGCAGTTATCCGACGGGTTTGGATGTGCGTATCGAAAATACTTCTCGCCTGACAACCAGTGACTATGAGGTTGAGTTTCTTGATGGGTCGACAGATGAGTTTCGTATTCGTCCGATAGGTGGATCTTGGATCAGCGACGCCGGTGGGCCGAGAACCTTTCGTGCCAGCGAAGGAGAAATAGGCGGCTTGGGTTTCAGTATCAGCGCTGCCGATGTGGCTGGGGCAACCTACACCGTCATGCCGACCCGTCGTGGCGCCTCTGAAGTCGGCGCAGTGCTCGATCAGGCTGATCAGCTTGCTTTCGCGGCGCCCCTGCGGGCCAAAGCGGAGTTGCAGAACGGAGGCAATGGCGTGATTGGCCAGCCTTCCATCGACAACGTACAGAATCCACTTGTCCCGAAGGATCTGAGTGATCTGTCGCCATTGACCCTCACCTACGCTGCGCCAGTCGCACCGGCTACAACGGGGACGTTCACGCTGAGCGCGCCTGCTGGTGTCACTATCTCACCGGCCACCCTGAGCATTACCCCTGGACAAAGCAACACGCTCAGATACACCGTTACCTCTGGTGGCAGTAGTGTTGAAATTTCGCAGACCTTCAGCGGCCGCCCCGCCGAAGGGGATGAGTTCACTGTGGAATATAACCAGAGCGGTGTTTCGGACAACCGCAACGCGCTGAAGCTGGTCGATTTGCAGACAAAGCAGACGATCGGAGTTGATGGCGCTGTTGTCGGCTCGGGCTTCAGCTTTACCGACGGCTACGGTGAGCTGGTCGAGCGAGTCGGCACGCTAACCGCTCAAGCGCGCATGGATAGTGATGCCACTGGAGCGATCCTCAAGCAGGCGACCGACAACCGGGACTCACTCTCGGCCGTGAACCTCGATGAAGAAGCCGCCAACTTGATCAAGTTCGAGCAGTACTACAATGCCTCGGCTCAGATCATTCAAGTTGCGCGCTCTTTGTTCGATACATTGATCAGCACCTTCAGGTAACAGGCCCGCCCATGCGCATCTCGACCTTGCAAGCATTCAATAACGGCGTGACCGGCATCCAGCGAAACTATGCCAACGCCACGCGCACCCAAGAGCAGATCAGCACTGGCAACCGCATCCTTACGCCGGCGGACGATCCGGTTGCCTCGGTGCGCCTGCTGCAATTGGAACAACAACAGAACGTGCTTGGCCAGTACAACTCCAACCTGACGGCTGCGAAGAACAGCCTGACCCAGGAAGAAGTGACACTTAACTCGGTCAATACTGTGCTGCAGCGTGTCCGCGAGTTAGCAGTGCAGGCCGGCAACGGTGCGCTCGATCCGCAGGATCGCAAAGCGATCGCCGCGGAGCTGGGTGAGCGCGAGGATGAGCTCCTGTCGCTGATGAATACGCGCAATGCGCGCGGCGAGTATTTGTTCTCGGGCTTTCAAGGAAAGACCCAGCCCTTTGTTCTCGAAAATGGCAACTACGTTTATAAAGGCGATGAGGGGCAGCGGAAGCTGCAAATTGCCAGTTCGTTGAACATTCCGATCAGCGATAACGGCAAGTCCATTTTTGAGAACGTAACCAACGCCGGTCGTCTTGGTGCTGCTGTGTCTGACCAGGCTGCTTCGACTTTGAATGTTTCAGGCGCGCTGGTCAGCGATGAGGTCGCTTTTGCAGGCCTTGGAGGATTGGAAATCACGTTCGGCGCGAGTCCGAACGAGAAAAACTATAGCGTGGCCGACGCCAACGGAAATGTCCTCAGCACTGGTAGCTTGGATAGTGACGGTGAAAAGGAGAACAAGCTGGTAGTGGGCGGAGTGACGCTTTTCATCTCTGGCGAGCCGACTGCTGGCGAGGTAATTGCGATTCCTGAAAGCGAGAATCCAAAGCAAGGTGTTCTCGACACGATTGCCAACCTCCGTAAGGCCTTGGAGGATCCTTCATCCGTCAACACCGGTGTACGCGACGCCGTGGCCGTCGCCCTGACCAACCTCGACCACGGCATGGTCAGCGTCGACGCGGCGCGCGGCAATATCGGCGCACGGTTAAATACCATCGACACCACCCTGACCGACAACGAAGACGTCGCGCTGGTTAACAAAGGCGTCCAGGCTGAGCTGCGCGAACTGGATTACGCCGAGGCACTGTCCCGGCTATCCATGCAGACGGTCGTACTCGAGGCCGCGCAGCAGAGTTACGTGAAGATCGCCGGCCTGAGCTTGTTCAACGTCATGCGTTGACCGGGCCAGCGGGGCCTGGATCACAGAATGATGGCCCGGATTTGACTTGCCATTGTCACGGCTTAGAGTGTCGGTGCGGCGCATGGAGTACCGCGTCGACAATCCACCACTCATAGGGATGTGAACAATGATTAAGTCTTTTTTCTCCGCCGCCATCTTTGCACTGGTCGCCAGCGTTTCCATTAGCAGCTACGCAGCCAAAGCTGAGCCTGTTCAACCGGTGAAAGTTGCAGTAGCCCAAACTGGGGCAATCAACCTTAATACCGCCGATGCCGAAACCTTGACTCGTGAGCTCAAGGGAATCGGTGCAACAAAGGCCAAGGCTATCGTCGCGTACCGTGAAACTAACGGTCCATTCGGCTCGATCGATGAGCTCTTGGAAGTCAAAGGGATTGGCGCCGCAACCTTAGAGAAAAACCGAGCCAAGCTCAGCTTGAATTGATAAGGCGAATCACCTCAGAAGCCGGTCTCTTGACCGGCTTTTTTGTTTTGATATTTCCTGCGCATACCGTTTCGATGGCTTTGATGATGGCGGCCGGAGCTGTAGCCAAGTAAGGGCATGACTGGAAGTCCCACCTGAACGCCAAAGGCCGGAGAGTGTCTTTGTTAGATCGACCAGCCGGACTTGTTCACCCCTCATCAAGCCAAAATCGACTTAAAAAAGCGTTGACATGTTACGGTTATGCACATTCTTGAAATCGTAACCTATCGCTTCAGCTCATAAGGTTATGTAACTTGCTGGATATTCTTAAATCATTGATTTTAAAGGGTTTTGTGTCGCTGAGCAAAAACTCGCCGATCTGTTTGTAGGCCGCACCAGACGGGCGTTTGAGGCAGCCATCCAGAATTTGTTCACAAGGTTATCCACAAGAACTGTGGATAAACCGTTCGGCTCTTTGTGTGGCATGGCTTTGAGCGGGAGGTATCGATGAAAGCACCTTGGAAATTTCTCAAATACCTACCAATGGCACAGCGGGTGCTCGCTCGCGGACGGTTACCGGTAGTGCTTCTTGCTGTCGCGCGTAAGCGCTCGGCGCGAGGAGGGCTCATCAAGGGATTGCGAGAGGATCTTGGCCTGCTACAGGCATTGTGCGTGGCTTGGTGGCGCGGAGAGTACCGGGCTATCAGCAGGCCCGCGCTGGTCGCTGCGGTGGCTGGTCTGCTGTACTTCCTGTCACCGATGGATGCCATCCCGGACTGGATACCCGGTCTGGGTTTCATCGACGATCTAGCGGTACTCGGGTGGGTAATGCGCAAGTGGTCCGGCGAGCTGCAGGCCTTCCGGACCTGGAAGGACAGCCAATCGGCTGATGTTCAGGCCGATATGGACCGCTTACCATCGGCAGATGAGCCGATGGCGGACGGCGTTAGCCAGGCGCGCAGCAACCAAACATAGGAAACGGCAGTTAGGATTAATCCTTTCGTGTGGTTTGGGCTCGCTGGCGCTTTCACTCTTAAGTGCGGCTTCGTAGCCTAAAAAACCGCTCTCAGGCTGTTAAGATCCGCTTACATTCTCGGACAATGAGCGGAGTAGCGGATGAGTATCCAGGTCATCATGCGTGACGGCATGCCAGAGTATGCCGTGCTGCCTTGGGATGAATATCAGGCTTTGCTGAATGCGAGCGCTCAATGCGTTGCTGTCCCGGCCGGATCTCATGCTTCGGTCGCCCTACCCAGATTCAATGAGCTGTCTGAGCTGCGCGAAGCCAAGGGTATAAGTCGGGAAGCCTTGGCGCGTTCTGTAGGCATCAGTCCTTCCTATCTGGCCCTTATCGAAAACGGTGAGCGCGATCCCGGTGAGGCCATACGCCGCTCGCTGGCGCGCGCGATGGAGATTGAAGGATGGGAACAGGAAGCTTGAACGACGCCGCGCCGTTAATTCGCATTAGTCGGCCGCACTGGCAGGCGTTACTGGCCGAGCTGACCGAAGCCCGGCGTCAACGGCATCTGGTGACTTATCGTGCCCTGGTGGAGCGGCTCGAGCTTCCACCGCCCGCGATGCAGACGCTGACGGCTGCGCTAGAGCATCTGGCGGCGCTGGACGCGCGGGCTGAGCGGCCGTTGCGTAGTGCTCTGGTTATCAGCCAGGGAGCCAGCCGGTTGCCCAGGACGGGGTTTTTTGAATGTGCTACCCGTCTTGGGCGCTTTTCTGGCCCAGCGGACGGGGCAGCCGCCGCTTCCTGGCATGCAGGCGAAGTTGCCCGCGTATTCGAATTCGATTATCCGGAGGTGCCCTGATGCTGCAGGCAATTCGGGCGAAAGCCGGCTATTGGACTGCTCGAAAACTGTTGGGCATGCGTTGGGCTGTGCGGAGGCCGAAGTTATGGCGCTGGATGGAGGGCCAGTTTTCTCGCATGGCCGCTATTGGTGATCGGAAGGCGCAAAGCTTTTACGGTCACATCCTGCTTTTTCGAGGTCAGGGATACGGTGCAAAGCAGGAGGGTATCCGCTTGCTGTGTTTGGCTGCCGAGGGTGGCGATGCCAAGGCTGCCTATCAGATGGGTGTCATCAGTCTTGGCGAAGATGCCAATCATGGCCCGGACGGCGCTCAGGCGGCACGGTGGTGGAAGATGGCTGCCGACGCAGGCCATCCGCTGGCGGCGACTCGTCTGGCTCAGCTCTATACAGCGGGGGGGTATGGGTTGCCTCCTGATCGGCAGCAGGCTGAGCGCTACAAGGCTGACGCCGCCAGGCTCGGACTCTGATCTACGGCCAGTCGCTGTTCAACGTCAATTGTGTACAGGCTGAATCCCGCGTCTTGCTTGGCCTGGCGCTTGGCTTCGGAGGCCAGGCTGGCAAGGCGGGCCGCGCCGAGTTCGGCGGGCGGATCAGGCTTCAGGTGAACCGCACCGACGGAGAGCGAAAGCAGGGGATAGCGTTGCTGGCCGCCTTGCCGACCCTCGGCAATAAAACACCCCTCAATAAGATGCTCGGCACGGTAGAACGACCGACAACGTCGTTCGAATGTCTCGAATAGTTGCTTAACCCTCGCTGCCCAGTCGTTTGAGCTGATCACTAGCATGAAGTCGTCTCCGCCGATATGGCCGACGAAGTCACAACTCGAGTCGATTTGCTCACCGAGACAGTGAGCGAGACACAGCAGGATTTCGTCACCCTTGGCGTAACCGTAAAGGTCGTTCAACGGCTCAATTCGTGAAATTTCATGCCCTGCTGCACAGGCATACCGCAACAAGACCGTTGAAGTATCGTGTTATACGAAACTACTATGAGTATCAAAAGCTGATCTAAATCTAGGTTAGTGTTTTGGCCCAAGCGTGGCTGTCTGATCAATTAATATTGAGTGCTTTTGGTTAAAGCTATTAGGAGTGGTGAGTGGCCAAAAAAGACGCTAAGAAAAGGGATGACTTTAGCCCAGCGACAATTAGAAAAATTAAAGAAATGGCTGGGGATGTGTGTTCTATGCCCACCTGCAGAGTGATAACGGGTGGTGCAAAGAAGCTACGCGACAATTCATTCAGCATTGGTGTTGCTGCTCATATATGTGCAGCCTCTCCCGGTGGCCCTCGTTATGATTCTAATATGAGTAAAGAGGAACGGAGAAGTTATGGGAATGGCTTATGGTTGTGTCAAACACATTCTAGGTTGATTGATGTTGATCCAGCTAGATTTCCTACCAGCATGTTGAAAGCTTGGAAGGAAGAAGCTGAAGCATGGTCGATGAGTAATGTGGGGAAGAAATTAATAAGTCAGTTTGAGCACGACAAGGCCATTAGAGTCGCAGTTGGGCGTTCCATTGCTGAATTCGTAGGTGGCGGAGACTCTATAAAAGCACCAATTCAAGATATTGTTCTTGGTTATGAAGAGGGGCTTAATGAACTGGACTCAAGATTTCTTGTTAAGGTTGCAAGGCGAAGTGACGGAGTTCTAGAACATCAGATATTTTCAAGGCCCGGTGAACAGGGGCGATTCAAATTAGAATTTAAAAAGGAATCGATTAAAAGCGATATAGCGGGGTCGATTCGACGTATGATTGAGTCTGGGGAAAGGGTTAGCTTTGATCGGGGTGATTTTGAATTTTCTGGGTCAAGGTTGCTTGAGGAGATTTCTGCCGGGAAAAGCGGTCGCTTGCATATGGGGGGGGAGGGTAAGGAAGTTGAGTTTGTTGTTTATTTGATGTTGAGGGATGGTGACGAAGAAGAGTTTGCTAATTTTAAATCTACTATGGTGTCAGGTACGAAGTATGGGAAGGTCACTGGGCAAGCTTTTTCCGGTTTGCTGTCAGTAAATTTCAACTTTTCACTGCTTGGAGAATTGCCAAGTTTAAACATCACTTTCAACTCCAGTGCGTGGGTTGGTCAGGATGTTAGCCGGCTGGGGTATTTTTCCAATATTAAGAGAATTGCAAAATATCTGCGTGGGAGTGATGTTGTTGGTTTTGCTTTTGAGGTGGTTAGAGATAGGCAGGCATATAGGATTGGGAAAGGAGATCTAGAAGGTGTAACGCCATTTGTTGAAGCGATGATTTGGCATGTTGATGTGCTGCTCGCTGTGCGGAAAATTTCGAATTTTATTTTTCAGCCAATTATTGTCAAGAATTTCAATATGTCTACTGAGGATGAAGAATCGTTGATGAGATATGCCTCACTGTTGGAGGGGGATATAGTCGAGTCCGTTCGCTCGGGGCATGAATTTTGTCAGGGGGCTTTCTCTTCTGATGGGCTTAAAAATTTTGATGAGGTGCAGCATAAAGATGGTGAATTTGAGGTGCGTTTCGTTGAGGACGAAGGGGGGTTCTTCAATGTTCTTGGTAATGAGATAAAACCACCACCCGTTGATGTGAATATCGAAAAGTGTGTAGTAAATAGATTTAGTTATATTGAGCGTGATAATTTTAAAGGAAATGGGTTTGTTGTTTATGCCGTTGACGATACGAAGTGTGTTGTTTCGCTTCAAAAGGATCGGCAATGGGTGTTGGACTCGGTAGATTGATATTTTGAAAAGCCGACCATTTTCGTGATCGGCTGATGTGTTTTTCTTAAATTTTAGATTTACTCTTTTCTCCAGCGTTTAATTACGTCATCGAATTTAATATCCTTCCAGTTCTCTTTCCACTCCTTGTGAACCTTTACGCTTGATGAGTGTGGCTCTGGCGAAGGTAATGGCATTTTAATGACTGCTGGAAGTAATATTGCGTCGCCTACGGCAATGCATTCGCCGGGGGAAAGATTTGGCAGGATGTCTGTAATAGAATTGGTGTTGTCTGGGAAAAGTCGTTTGACGTAATTTTGGTCGGCATCATTGGTTAGTCTGAGTGACAGAAAATTGTTGCACTGGGCAAAAATAGTTTCCGATACTTCGGATGGTCTTTGGCTGACAATCATTAAGCTAAGGCCGTATTTTCTGCCTTCTTTCGCAATTCGTTCGATAGATTTTCGAGATGACCTGTAAGCGACATCATTGCTTCTTGGTATATAATTGTGTGCTTCTTCACAAACAATCATCACGGGAATGTCGTTAAGAGACTGCTTTGCATGTTGTAGTTTTGAATAATGAAAGCAGAAGTCAAAGATTAGTCTTGATACGAGGCTGACGGTGATGCTAAGAACCTCAAAGGGTATTCCGCTAAGGTCTATGATGGTGACGTTAGATTTATTTAGGTAACCAATAAATTGCTTCATTAAATTTGTGAAGTCATCGGTTTTGTACGGAGTGCCGTCGCTCTTTTCTGCATCAAGAAGGAACTTCAGCCTTTTATCAGAGAGCTTTGTCTCTAGCCTAGAGACAAATCTATTGAACTCTCCATTGAATGGGCCATTGCCTGCTTTTGTTGCCGCCGCTGTAGATGGTGCAACGAAAGTTAATTTCTTATCAAAATAAAAATCGGATCGGTTGGTTATAAGTTGTCCATCGGCAAGCTTCGGGCGGTCTTCTCCGTCGAGTCGACCAATGACTTCTCGATTTAGATTTTCAATATATTGATAGACTTCCTTGATGCTGAAATATGCAGGTGTGTCGTATGTTATTCCTAGTAGAGAAGGATTGTGCTTCTCTTTGTTTAGAGTTACGGCGTTTTTGAATTGACTCACTTGGTTGTGTGAGTTTGACTCGTTACTCTCTATAAACATGCTCTCCAGTTCTTCTGAGTTCATTAGCCAGTAGGGGAGCTGTAATGAGTCAATGTCTAATCGGTTTAGTGAGAATTTCTCGTCTTCATGTAAGTTACATGCTGCTGTGTATTCGTCGTGAATATCGAAAATTACAATGTGAGAGTTATTTTGAGCTGTGATGCTCTTGTTCTGTGATTCTGAAATTCCGACTGCATCTTGTAAGATTTTAGCAACAGTGCAGGATTTTCCGGAGCCAGTTGATCCAACAATTGCTATATGTTTTCCGAAGAATCGATTTCCATTAATTTTTAGCGAAATGTCTTTATTTAGGGATAAGTTTCCCAGTGGGAAATCATGCTCGTTATCTTCAGCGAAAAGCTTTTCTATAGTGTCGTGGTCTGCTATATATGCAGGCTCTGTGGGTACGGGTAATAAAAGACTACCTCTGTCAAACTTCCCGTCGAAACTCATTGTTCCTATTGCTTGGCACTCTACCTGAAATTGCCAGAAGAGAGTGCCATCACTTTGGTAGGCGTCAATACCTTTTATGTTTCTTATCGTGGCAATGGTGAAGTCGCTGTTGCCTTGGGATATTTTTAGAAGTCTCCCTATTTGTAGATCTTTCTTGTTTTCCTCGAATGTCTCTAATCCATCGATTGCGATAGATATTGAGCTGGGTGAGCAAGAGATTACTTGTCCTATTTTATTCAAAGACATGGCTTATCCCCATCATGTACTTGATTTCTTGTAAGGATCGGGTGGAAAGAACCTCGACGTTTACGTCTCTTGTGTCCAGTTCTTTGGGAGTCGAGCTGGCTATAACAAAAATGTCGTCTGCTTTCCTATTGTTTAAAATTTGAGTCGCGTTATCCCAGCATATGATTCTAAGATCGAACTCCCTTTGCATTTCTGCTCCCTTGGGTTTTTTTATAATAGGATCTTTGAAAAAACGACTCTCATCAAATTTAATCCCTGCAATTATTCCGTCGTGGCATGTGATGCCTTTCATTTCAAGCCGGAGCTGAATTTCTTTGGTTTCATCAGGTGTTGATAGTAAGCAAAGGATGGGGGTTTGGTTGTGTGCAGGCTTGAAATGGTATTTTTCTTGGTAGTCTTGGATAAATAAGATGAAATCATCTTCGAAATTATCTATCTCGTCGGGTGCGACTATTAGATAGCGAAGTCGAGAATTTTTATCCAGATTTTGTTTTAATTGTTTTCTTCTTTCTCTTAGTAATTGGCTCTTCGATTTTAGTGCGAGCGTCCATTTAGAAATTGCTGTTTTCTTTATGTCATTCAGAAGTTTTACTGTTTTGTGTCTTGTTGTTTGGCGTTCTTCGGAGGCATGCTTAATGCTTAATTCAGCTATGTGCTGAATTGCGTTGGGGTAGGCGAGTATTTCTATGTCGTCGGCAGGGATGCCTAGCTGTTCTAAAAGTAGGTGGATTTCTTTTGTTAGATCTTCTAGTGAAGAGCCTATCTCAATAGAGATATTGTTTTAGAAAGCTGTCTAGATCTACTTTTCCATTAAGTTCCTCAACATATTTTTCGAATAATTTGTTTTTGGTTTTTTAATGTTGTTTCTAAATCGGTTTTTGTAATGTCTATTTGAATGTTTGGGTCTAATGGGAAATGACAGAAAAGCTTGTATTTTATTTGTTTGTCATTGTTCAAATGAAAGTGTTGCATCATTTGAAGGAGAGGTTTGTATATGGTGCTTAGGGAGAACTTATCTTGTGTTTCGTGATATTTACATTGAATCGCCTCTATGCTTGAGGTCGTATGTACTTCAATGTCTTCAACTATGCCTTCTATTTTTATTATCGCATCGTCAGGAGATTTGAGTATTTCAAGAAGGGTTTTGTTGAACTGGTATAGGAAGCCCTGGATCGTATAGTCGGCAGTCCTCGACATTTAGCTAGCTCTCCGTTGCCATTCATATGATCAGCTAGACATTATCGGATTCAGCTTGTGATGTCGATTGGCTATTGGTCTGGCTTAGTTTGGTTACGCCTGGTCTGGGGGGAGGGGATGACTAAGGTGACAGCGAAGAGTGAGGTCAACTCTGGCCCGTGCAGATCTAGCTGAATCTCCATGCGGAGCCAAAGCAGCTTTGCTCACCCCTCCGCAGCATTTGCATATCCTGACAGTAGAATTGAGCAATTTCAGGTCATAGTGAAGCCCAACCAAGTCGTTGAAGGGCTTGAAGTGATCGATGTCCACGTAGCAGATCACCGCCTCGCGGCCCTGTCGTAGTAGGCGCGTCAAGCATTGCTGAATCGGCACATTGCCCGGCAGCAAGGTCAACGGGTTCGCATGGCGGGCCTGTTGGACTTTCAGTTCGGTAATCAGTCTGAGTACGTCGATCACCCGTCCCAGCCCGTGATAACGGCCGTTGCAGGTGATGACAAAATCTTCGTCGATGCGCTGCCGGGCTCGACTGGTCAATAGTCGGCTGACTTGTTGCAGAGACTGGCCAAGCTCCACTGCGAGGTAGTCATTGCTCATCAGCCTGCTGATGGGTTTACGCGCCATTAGGTCGGTTGCAAAGGGCTTTAGCAGTGCGTCGGATAACAGGCTCCGATGAACAACACCGATGGGCACGTTCATGGCATCGAGCACGGCGATGGTGTTCAGATTGACCTGCAGGCGGAATAGCTCCAGTACATCCACTATCGGATGCGAGGTGGTCACCGCGGATTGCTTCATGACCAGCACCGATAAGTCGGGATGGTTCTCGTCAGAGGTCTCGTCGCGATTGTCGGCGGCAGGTAGAAGGACCGCGGCATCCGTGGCTGGTAGCTCTTCTGGCCGGCCGAGCAGATAGCCCTGTACCAGGTCGACGCCCATGTCGGAGAGGACTCGGAATTCCTCGATCAGCTCGATGCCTTCTGCGACGACCTGCGCACGCGAAGCCCTGGCGATTTTCATGATCGATTCGACGAATTCACGTTTGACGGCGTCCCGGTGAATGCCGTCCACGAAGTAGCGATCGATCTTGACGTAGTCGGGGCGCAGCTCCGACCACATGCGCAGGCTGGAATAGCCGGCGCCGAGATCATCTAAGGCGATTGAAAACCCCATGTTGCGGTAGTGATGCAGAGCGGCATCGAGCAGTTCGAAGTCGTCGGTGGGGGTCTGCTCGGTAAGTTCGATCACGACTCGGTCCGCCGAAATGCGGTACTTTTGTAGCAACTCCAGCGTGCGACCCGGCTTGTGGGTTGCGTCCAACAAGGTTTCCGGCGATGCATTGAGAAACAGCTTGCCTTGCAGCTGCAGTTGGCTATAGCGGCGGCACGCATTTTCGCGGCAGATCATCTCCAGCTCATTGAGCCGACCCGCGTGCCGAGCCGCAGCGAGAAGGTTGATGGGGGAGTGCAGGGCCGTATTGGACGGCCCGCGTGTCAGTGCTTCGTAGCCCAGGATGCGTCGCTCGGAAAGCGAGACGATCGGCTGAAAAAGGCTGGTGATGTCGCCGTGAGCAAGGATGTTAGCTAGCGTGCTCAACTGCTCGGTGACGGTCATGGTGGTCTCGTGGTGGCCGTTGAAATGCGAAGGGCCGCACAACGGCGGCCCTTCGTATTTCACGACGGAATGATGTCATTTTGATGACATTTAGGGCTACTACCGCTCTACGGCGCTGTTTTTCGCCATTGCGTTGTCCAGGCCCAAATAGTCCAGCAGAATTCGGCCGGTCTCAGAGAGATAGGCATCGTCCTCTGGCTTGATCTTCTTCTCGTCGACCGGTGGCATCGCTTCATCTTCCCGTTCGAGTTTAGCCAACGGCTCTTCACCCTTGGCCTGGCGCAGCGTATTTTCCAGCGCCAGCTGACGTTTCTCGATACGTTCCTGCTGCGCGCGGCGCTTTTCTTCGTTGAGGCTGACGGTTGTCTCGTGCGTAAGCTCCTGGGTGAGCGCAAGGCGATCGCGAGTGAAGACGAAATCAGGGTTCTCGTTGGTCCGCGCTTCGTGGCGCGCCTTGAGTTCGGCGAGGAACGGCTTGAAGGGGTTCATGTCCGGATTGATAGCAGCGCGGATGCTGTCCCACGGTAGTGCTTCGGGCAGTGCGCTTTCGCCGATTTCCTTGGTGTCGACTTCGGCTGGATAGGAAATGTCCGGAATTACCCCCTGGTGCTGAGTGCTCTGTCCGGAAACCCGATAGAACTTGGCGAGTGTCAGCTTCAACTCCCCATGATTGAGTGGCTGGACCGTCTGCACGGTGCCCTTGCCAAAGGTCTGCCCACCGACGATGAGTGCGCGATGGTAGTCTTGCATGGCGCCTGCGAAGATTTCCGATGCCGACGCGGAAAGACGATTGACCAGTACGGCCAGCGGCCCTTTGTAGAAGGCGCCTTGCTGCTCATCAGCCAGGACATCGACACGGCCGTCGCTGTTGCGAACCAGGACCGTCGGCCCTTGATCGATAAACAGGCCGGTCAGCTCCGTGGCCTCCTGGAGCGAGCCTCCACCGTTGTTGCGCAAATCGATAACGACACCGTCGACGTTTTCTTCCTTCAGCTCCGTCAGCAGCTTCCTCACGTCTCGCGTGGTGCTCTTGTAATCCTTCTCGCCAGCGCGCAGCGCCTTAAAGTCCAGGTAAAACGCAGGGATCTCGATGATCCCGAGCTTGTAATCGCGGCCGTCCTGCTCGAGATTGAGCACGGATTTCTTCGCTGCCTGCTCCTCGAGTTTCACCGCTTCGCGGGTGATGGCGACGGTCTTGCTGCTTTGGTCGTTCGGCGCATTGCTCGCCGGGATGACTTCAAGGCGGACGACCGATCCCTTCGGGCCGCGGATCAATTTGACGACTTCATCGAGGCGCCAACCGATCACATCGACCATTTCCTCGTCTGCCTGCCCTACGCCGACGATCTTGTCGGCCGGAGCGATCTGCTTGCTCTTTTCGGCAGGGCCGGCGGGGACCAGGCGTACCACCTTGACGTACTCGTTGTCGCTCTGCAGTACGGCACCGATGCCCTCCAGGGAGAGGCTCATGTTGATGTCGAAATTTTCCGCATTGTCGGGCGACAGATATTGAGTGTGGGGATCGTAGGATTGCGCGAACGCATTGATGTAAGTCTGGAAGACATCCTCGCCACGGGTCTGCTCCAGGCGCGATAGCTGGTTCTTATAGCGCTTGGTGAGCAACTCCTCGATGGCCTTCGGCTCCTTGCCAGCGATCTTCAGTCGCAGCACCTCGTCCTTGACGCGTTTGCGCCAGAGATCATCGAGTTCCTTTTCATCCTTGGACCAGGCGGCGTTCTCGCGATCGACCAGCAGCTCCTCGTCGAGGGTGAAGTCGAAGCTTTCCACGCCTTTTTCCAGCAGGCTCAATGCGTACTGGAGCCGGCTCTGCAGGCGCTCCAGGTGGACCTTGTAAATCGCAAAGCCGGGCTCAAGGTTGCCATTCTTGAGGAAATTATCGAACTCGTTGCGCCAGGCCTTGAACTCGGCCAGATCACCGGCGGTGAAGTAACTGCGCGACGGGTCGAGCATCTGGATATAGCTGTCGAAGATCTTTGCCGAGCGGGCGTCATTGAGCGGTGGCTTGTTGTAATGATGGCGCTTGAGCAGTTCGACAACGTTGAGGCTGGCAATCACCTGATCGCGGTCAGGCTGCAGATAATCCCAATCGTGCCCATCGGCAGGTTTTGCCAGGGTGGCGTTGGCCTGAAGCCCTAGCAGCAGGGCTAGAAAGCCCGCGGTCAAAGATCGTTTCATTTTGATTGGGCGACGCGAGGCTGAGTAATAACGCATATTAGGCCATCAAATCAGGCGCCGGGCGGGATCCGTCCGGCGGAAAAAACAAACAGCCCGATGGTACCTGGCGGCTAGCACGCCGCGACACAGATCGCACCAGGATGGCAGGGCGAGCCCTGTACCACACCATACCTAATCGGTAATCAATGGTTTTAGACGGGCGTATCGCTATGTAGCCTGAAGCAGAAATTTATCAGCGGCCTGCACTGCCAGCGGAGTAACGGTTGAGCGGGCGCAGGTGTGAACCACTATGGAGGCAGCATGAAGGCATTGCAAGGCGTCGAGGGACAGGTCGAATGGGCGGAGCGAGCCGCCCCGGAGTGCGGTGAAGGGCAGGTTAGGATCCGCGTGGCGGCTGCAGGCTTGAATAGAGCCGATCTGCTGCAGCGCGCGGGGCATTACCCGCCACCCGCAGGCGTGACTGATGTCCTGGGATTGGAGTGCGCCGGGGTGATCAGCGAGGTGGGGGCTGGCGCGTCATACAAGATCGGCGATAGGGTTTGTGCACTGTTGGCGGGTGGAGGGATGGCCGAAGAAGTGGTGGTCGATGCCCGCCATGTCCTTCCGGTACCGCAAGGCTTGTCATTGGCGGAGGCGGCCGTCATTCCGGAAGTCTATGCGACGGCGTGGCTGAATCTGTTCCGCCTAGGGGCGCTGCAGCCCAGCGAGAAGGTGCTGTTACATGCCGGTGCCAGTGGTGTTGGCTCAGCGGCGATTCAGCTGTGCAAAGCGTTTGGCAATCCGTGCTGGGTCAGCGTCGGCTCGGCAGAGCGTCTGGCCTACTGCGAGTCGCTGGGTGCCCAGGGGGGTGTGTTGCGGGGGGAGTCGCTGGAAGCACTGCGCGATTTCGGTCCCTTCAGCATGATCCTCGATCCGGTCGGTGCCAAGTACGCTGCGCTCAATAGCCAACTGCTTGCAACGGATGGGCGCTGGGTGATCATTGGCCTGATGGGCGGCCGCAAGACCGAAATGGATCTGGCGAGTCTGCTGGCCAAGCGCATTCAGTTGATCGGATCGACGCTGCGTAGCCGCAGCGCGGACGATAAAGCCGGCCTGCTGGCGGAAATGCACGAAAAGCTCTGGCCGTTATTCGTTGATCAGACCCTGTCGCCCCGATTGGAGCGAAGCTACCCGGTCCGCGATGTGGAAGCCGCGTTTGCGGCGTTGGCAAGCAACCAAGTCTCCGGCAAGGTCGCCTTGGTGATCGACGGCAATCTTGAGTGAACGATCCAGGCGCATGCGCCCGGATGTCTGGTGTCAGGGCAGCTCGGCGCTCGAATAGAACGCGCTGAGCACCTTGACCAGCTGCGCCAGGTCCTGGCTGCCGGCCAGTTCGCGAATCGAATGCATACCAAAGGTCGGCAGGCCGATGTCCACGGTCCGCACGCCAAGCTGGCTGGCCGTGATCGGGCCGATGGTCGAGCCGCAGCCCATATCGCTACGAGTAACGAAGCTCTGTACCGACACCTCGTTCTCCAGGCACAGATGACGGAAGAAACCGGCGGTTTCGCTGCTGGTGGCGTAACGCTGGTTGCTGTTGACCTTGATCACCGGCCCGGCATTGAGTTTCGGGCCGTGATTGCCGTCATGCTTGTCAGCGTAGTTCGGGTGCACCGCATGCGCGTTGTCTGCCGAGATCAGCAGGGAGCGATTGATGCTGCGTTGAAATGCCTCGCCCTCGGGCAGTACGCGTCGCAGTACCTGCTCCAGGAATGGTCCGTCCGCGCCGCACATCGATGTGGAGCCGACTTCTTCATGATCATTGCACACCAGTACGCAGGTTTGCTCCGAGCCGGCCCGTAGCAGGGCCTGAAGGCCGGCGTAGCAGGACAGCAGATTGTCCAGGCGTGCGCCGGCGATGAAGTCGCCATTCAAACCGATGACGGCCGCGCTCTGGGTGTCGTAGAAGCTCAGCTCGAAATCCAACACAACGTCCGCTACCAGCCCGTGTTCGCGGCTGAGTTGATCAGCCAGCAAGGCGCGAAAATCCGGACTGTCTTCGCTGGCGACCTGCGCAAGTATCGGCGGCAGCTCGGTCTGAGGATTGATCGCCCAGCCTTGATTGGCGTCCCGGTTGAGGTGGATCGCCAGGTTCGGGATCGTCGCGATTGGCAGCTTGAAATCGATCAGCTGGCTTTCGATCCGGCCGTCACGGCTATAGGTCACACGGCCCGCGAGCGACAGATCGCGGTCGAACCAGGGCGCAAGCAACGCGCCGCCGTAAATCTCCACGCCAAGTTGCCAGAAGCCGTGGCGCTGCAGCTCCGGCTGAGGTTTCACCCGCAGGCAGGGGCTATCGGTATGGGCACCAACCAGACGCATGCCCTGCTCAATGACCGATTTGCTGCCGAGTTGAAAGGCGATGATCGCGGAGTCGTTACGAGTAACGTAATAACGGCCGCCAGGCTCTGTATGCCACGTCTCGCTTTCGTCGAGTGCTTTGTAACCGGCGGCCTGTAGGGCCTGGGCAAGGCTGGCGGTGGCATGGAATGGGGTGGGGGAGGCCTTGAGGTAATCGATCAGGCCCTGATTGAGTTCATCGCGCATGGGGGACTCCGGACGGCAAGGCTACGGAGTTTACCGTATTGACGGCCATTGGCTCGACGACCGTGCGCCGGCTGACGGCTATCGTTGTCAGCGCGTCGGGCCTCGGTGTCTAGAACGGTGAGGGGCACTCGAAGCGTAGGCGCTCGCCGCTGTGCGGGTGGGTCAGTGCAAGCATGCTGGCGTGCAGGCAGAGCCGTTCATGGGCAACCAGCGCCTGTTCGTGTGCATAGAGCCGGTCGCCGAGCAGTGGATGACCAATCGATAGCATGTGGACGCGCAGCTGGTGGGAGCGCCCCGTAATTGGTGTCAGCTCGACGCGACTGTAGTCGCCGTAGCGTTCCAGTACGCGCCAATAGGTCAGGGCATGCTTGCCCAGCTCATGGTCGACCACGTGCCGCGGCTTGGTCGGCGGGTCGTAGCGCAGCGGCAGATCGATGCTGCCGCTGTGCTGCTGTGGTTCGCCCCAGCACAGTGCGGTATAGGCCTTTTCGGTTTCGCGGTCGTGAAACTGCCGCGACAGCTCGCGGTGACTATCGGCATCGCGCGCGAGCACGATCAGGCCGGAGGTTTCCCAGTCTAGGCGATGGACGATACGCGCTTCGGGGTAGCCGTTTTCCTGCAGGCGGGTAACCAGGCAATCCTTGTTGTCATCGGCGCGACCGGGCACCGACAGCAACAGGGTGGGTTTATTGATGACCAGCAGGGTGGCGTCCTGGTGGACGATCTGGATGTTGCTCAGGGGCATCTTGGGATTCCGCAAACGCAATCGGCGACCGAAGTCGCCGATGATTCTGCCGTGGCAAGCGAGCGGGCCGCTGCCCGCTCGATCAACGATCCGGCAGGGTGATGTTCAGCTCGAGGATCGAGCAGCTGCCCTGGTCTTCTAAGGCAACCTGAACCTGATCGCTGTCGATGTTGACGTACTTGCGGATCACCTCGACAAGCTCCTTCTGCAGCGCTGGCAAGTAGTCTGGCTGCGTCCGTTGGCCGCGCTCATGGGCGACGATGATCTGCAGGCGTTCCTTGGCGATGTTGGCAGGTGTTTCCTTCTTCTTGCGTTCGCGAAAGAAGTCGAGAAGGTTCATTCGCGGCCTCCGAACAGTCGTTGCAGAAAGCCCTGCTTTTTAACGTCGAGGAAGCGATGGTTCACTTCCTTGCCCAGCAGGCGGTCGACGGCGTCGCTGTATGCCTGGCCGGCGTCGCTCTGGTCATCCAGAATGACCGGTACGCCCTGGTTGGATGCCTTGAGTACAGCCTGCGACTCGGGAATAACGCCGAGCAGACGGATCGACAGGATCTCTTCGACGTCTTCGACACCAAGCATTTCGCCTTTGACCACACGCTCCGGGTTGTAGCGGGTCAGCAGCAGGTGTTCCTTGATCGAATCTTCGCCATTCTCGGCGCGGCGGGACTTGCTTGCCAGTAGGCCCAGCATACGGTCCGAGTCGCGAACCGACGAGACCTCAGGGTTGGTCACGACGATCGCCTCGTCGGCGTAATACATCGCCAGGTGCGCACCCTTCTCGATGCCGGCCGGGGAATCGCAGATGACGTACTCGAAGGTCTTGGCCAGCTCGTCGATGACCTTACCGACGCCTTCGAGAGTCAACGCGTCCTTGTCTCGGGTCTGGCTGGCGGCCAGCACATAGAGATTTTCGAGGCGCTTGTCCTTGATCAGTGCCTGGCTCAGGGTGGCGTCGCCCTGAATGACGTTGACAAAGTCATACACCACGCGACGCTCGCAGCCCATGATCAGGTCCAGGTTACGCAGACCGACGTCGAAGTCGACGATGACGGTCTTATGGCCGCGCAGGGCGAGGCCGGTACCGATGGCGGCGCTGGTAGTGGTTTTACCGACGCCACCCTTGCCGGAAGTGACTACGAGGATCTTGGCCAAGGTGATTCACCCTAAATATGGAGGTCGGGACCTTCAGCCGAGTCGGCGTCAGGAGGCCCGTTTTGGTGCTTGAAAATTCGCGGCAGTATCCGTTAAAGGCGGGTGATGTTCAACACATCGCCAGATAGCTGCATCTGTACGGCTTCAGTCCACAGCGGGTCACGGCGCAGGTCTTCGGCGACCTTGTAATGCCCGGCGATGGAGACCATCTCGGCGGCGAGCTGCTGACAAAATATTCGCGCGCTGGTGTCGCCTTTGATGCCGGCCAGCGCCCTCCCGCGAAGCGGACCGTACACATGGATGTTGCCATCGGCGAGAAGTTCCGCACCCGGGCTGACGGCAGCCAGTACGATCAAATCGCCATCTTTGGCATAGACCTGCTGGCCACCGCGAATCGGCGTGGTGACTACGCGGGTGGGGCGGTAGGTCGGCTCGGCTGGCTTGGTCGGTTCTACCGATGCTTTGCTGGTGAGATCCAGCTTGCGCTCCTTGGCACCGGACGGTGGTAACACCGGAAGGTCAAGGGCGCCGGCCGCTTCGATGATCTGCGCATCGCCGGCACGTAGCGCCAGGGTGCGCAGGCCGTGCTTGCGGCACAGTACGATGAGGGCTGGCAGATCGAGATTGCAATCGGCGGGCAGCTTGTCCAGCGCAAGTACCATAGGCGTATTGTTGAAAAAATCCGGCGCCTGCTCGACCTTCACGGCCAGTTGTTGATCGAGGCGTTCCAGATCGTTCTGCGCCAGCTCCAGCACGGTGATGGCGAGCATGCTGCCCTTGAGCTGGAACACGGGGGCTTGGTCGAGAAGATCGGCTTGGCTCATGGTCTGCCTGCTGCGGTAAATGGCGAGGACTTATAGCGGGGCAGATCGACGCCTGCAAGTATCGCCGTGCTGAACGGGCGGTTGCCGTGTATCGAGACGCCGCCGCATCAGCAGGCGATTTATCGCTAGAATGCGCGCTTTTATCGGTTCGAGTTGCCAATGGATCGTCCTCGTTTTCGCGCCTTCTTTTTTCATCCGCGTTTCTGGCTGCTATGGCTGGGCCTGGGTCTGCTATGGCTGGTGGTGCAACTGCCGTATCGGGTTCTGCTGTTGCTCGGGCGCGGTCTTGGCGCGTTGATGTATCGCGTTGCCCGCTCGCGGCGGCATATCGCGCGTCGCAACCTGCAGTTGTGCTTTCCGGAACTGAATGACAAGCAGCGTGAGCGGCTGCTGCGCGAGAACTTCGTATCGACCGGCATCGCCTTTTTCGAAATGGCGATGAGCTGGTGGTGGCCCAAGGCGAGGCTGCAGCGGTTGGCACGGATCCAGGGCCTGGAGCATTTGCAGCAGGCGCAGGCGGAAGGCCAGGGTGTAATTCTTTTGGCGCTGCATTTCACCACGCTGGAAATCGGCGGGGCGCTGCTCGGCCAGTGGCACACCATCGATGGGATGTATCGCGAGCATAAGAATCCGGTGTTCGATTTCGTGCAGCGGCGCGGTCGCGAGCGCCACAACAAGGACGCAACAGCAATCGAGCGTGAGGATGTGCGCGCTATGCTCAAGGTGCTGCGTGCGGGGAGGGCGATCTGGTACGCGCCGGACCAGGACTACGGCCGCAAGCAGAGCATTTTCGTGCCCTGGTTTGGTATCCCGGTGGCGACTGTTACGGCAACCACCAAGTTCGCGCGCCTGGGGCGGGCTAGGGTGGTGCCCTACACGCTGGAGCGCTTGCCTCGCTGCCAGGGGTATAGCCTGGTGGTACATCCGCCGCTCGCCGATTTCCCCGGCGAGAGCGAGGAGGCCGATTGCCGGCGCATCAACGAATGGATCGAAGACGCGGTCAGGCAACACCCTGAGCAGTACCTATGGGCGCACCGTCGTTTCAAGACGCGTCCGGCAGGGGAGCCGAGCCTTTACCGCAACGTGCCGAAAAAGCCGGTCACTCCGTAAGGACACCGTCGCGAAAGTCGCGCAGGGCTTGCTCGATTTCCTCGCGGCTGTTCATCACAAACGGACCGTACTGGACGATCGGCTCACCAATGGGACGCCCGGCTAGCAGCAACACCCGAGCCCCACTGCCCGACTCGAGCAGCAGTTTGCCCTGTTCTGTGAGCCTGGCCAGCTGGCCTTTGACGAGGTGCTGGCCAGAAATCGAAATCTCTCCTTCGTATACGCAGAGCAGCAACCGATGCCCATCGGGCAACTGGGGTTCGATTCTGCTCCCGGCGGGCAGGTTCAAATCGAACAGCTGCGGTTCGGTATCGGGCCGTTGCATGGCGCCTGGCTGATCGATGCCCTCGGCCTGGAGTCGTCCGGCGATAACCACTGCTTCGATTCCGCTCGGCAGCGTCACACGCGGAACTTCCGCAGGTGCGAAGTCGCGATAACCGGGATCGCCCAGCTTGCTTTTCGCCGGTAGGTTCAGCCAGAGCTGGAAACCGCGCATCAAGCCGCGTTTCTGCTGTGGCATTTCGCTGTGGATCACCCCGCGTGCGGCGGTCATCCATTGCACGCCGCCGCTTTCAAGTAGGCCGACATTACCCAGATGATCCTCGTGCCGCATGCGGCCCTCAATCATATAAGTGATCGTCTCGAAGCCTCGGTGCGGGTGCGGCGGAAAGCCGGCTATGTATTCGTCGGGGTTGTCCGAACCGAATTCATCAAGCATCAGAAAGGGGTCGAGTTGCTCAGGCGCGGTGCCGCCGAACAGACGGGTCAGGCGAACACCGGCCCCGTCAGAGGTGGCGCGGCCGGTGCTGATGGAAAGAATTTCACGTACGGACATGGCAGATCGCCCTCGTTGCGGATTGAGCGAAGCATACTGCTGGCCTGCCGATCAAAGGACGCGAAATTCCTCTGATTCCTATCTGGAAACTAGATCATTCCTCGATCTGCAGCTCCCGCGCCCGGGTGTAGACGTAACGGACCTTCTCATACTCGAACGGCGAATTGAGCTGCCCATAACGCAGGCTTGTCGTATGGCGAAGGTCGATCAATCGCAGAGCAGTGACGCCGAACTCGCCGCCGCTGGCCTCGGCGTAGCTGAAGTAGTCAACTTGTCGCTCGACGCCGAAATCAAAGGCCTGGCCCGCGGTGTCGCGCAAATTGGACGGGCCAAGCGCCGGCAGGATCAGGTACGGGCCATGCGGGACGCCATAAAATCCCAATGTCTGGCCGAAGTCCTCGCTGTGGCGGGGCAATCCCATGCGGGTCGCCGGATCCCAGATTCCGCCGACGCCAAGAATGGTGTTGAACAGCAGGCGAGCGGTGGTGTTCATCGCCCGCTTGGCCTTGAGCTGCGCCACGCTGTTGAACAAGGTGGGTATCTCACCAAGATTACTGAAGAAGTTGCTCACCCCGGTGCGTACGACCCGCGGGGTCACATATCTGTAGCCACGTACCGCCGGCAGCATTACCCATTGATCCAGCCGGTAGTTGAAATAGTACATGCGTCGGTTCAGCGACTCCCAAGGGTCGTAGATGTCCAGTGCATGGAAGGTGGCGCGTTCGAATTCGCGCTGATCCAGTCCGGGATTGAAGTCCAGGTTGCGTAGTGGATGGGTGAAGCCATCCTCGTCGGGGACAGGCGTCTGGGCGCCGGCGAGGCTGCTGGCGAGCAGCAACAGCCCAAGCAGGTAACGTCTAGCCACGGAAAAACTCCAGCATGTCTTGGGCATTGACCCGGTAATCGAGGTTGCCGCAATGGCCGCCGCGTGGGTAAAGCGTCATGCGCTCGCCGAAGGTGCGGCGTAGAAAGCCCAGATCTCCAGCGCCGAGAATGATGTCGTCGGCATTATGCATGACGGCGATCTTCTGGCTGTCGCGCAGATAGTCTTCCAGCGCATAGAGGCTGACTTGCTGCACCAGCTGTGCCAGGCTGCCGCCATCCTTTTGAGCGCGCCACATGGGAATGAGCTGTTCGGTGATATAGCAGTCGAAGTCACAAAGCAAAGCGCGCCGGAAGAATGGCTCGAGGCTGGTTCCTTCGTCGATCGGATGCTTGGGCGGAACGATTAAGCCTCGGCGGTTGATCAGGTCCGAGGTAAAGACGATATCGGCCGCCGAGAATCGGAACACCGAGCCAATCAGCATCGCCATCTGCTCGTCCGTCAGCCGCAGGGCTGATCGTTGAAAGTCGAACAGCATGGCTTCGTCGAGATTGATCGATCCATGCTGCCGATAGTAACGAGTCAGCTTTTCCAGAATGACTTCATAGAAGGTAGTGGTGCTGTCGATTGCCTCGACTTGAGTCTGCACCAGCTTGTCGAGGTTATTGATGGAGGTGTAGAGGTTTACCGGCGGGTTCAGCATCAGCACGCGCTTGAAGTTGAAACTCTGCCGAGTCTCGTCGAGCTTGCTGACGAAGGCGGCGTTGAGCGCGCCGAGACTGTAGCCGGTGAGGTTGAACTCGGTGATGGGCAGCTCATGCTGTTGCGCCCGGACCGCCTGCATGACCCGGTACAGATCCTTGGCATCGTCAGGACTGTAGCCCGGCGTGGCGAAGCGTGAAGCGGCGGCAATGAAGTCGAAACTGGTCGGCGAAGACAGCTGCACCACGTGATACCCAGCCCCGTAGAACAGTCGCTTCAGGTATTCGGTCTTGCCGGCCGCATAGCTCGCGCCGGTGCCAGAAATAATGAACATCAGCGGGGCCGGGCCGGGTTGCCGCGCCAGGCGGTAGGTCAGTCGTTTCACGGCCCAGAAGTTATCCGGCAGCGTGAACTCGCGTTCGGGGTGCAGTCGCAGATGGTAATCGGCCTGATCGATGTCGTCGTCGCCGGGCACCTCGGCACGCAACGCGGCCGGGGTTGTGGCGATTGTCGCTTCGAACGGGTTGCTCAACGGATAGCCATATTCTTCGACGCTGATATCCGCGGCGTAGGCAGGCGCTACGGCCAGCGAGAGCAGTGCGGTCAGGCACAACAGCAACGGCATGTATGGGGCTCTCCTGGGACTGGCTTGGATGTTCGGCAAACTCGTGATCCTGGGGTTGGCTGACGAAGATCGGTGCTGCCATAGGAAGCGCAGCCGGCGACGGACGGCGATCCGACGCAGCGGATTCTCGTTCATGGTTGGCGAGTGTAGATTGGTTTCTGCACGGCGAGCCGGTCCTTTGGCGACGGCAGCTGAGGGTCTTAACATCCTTATCGAAGCATGTCCGGCCGTCTATTCGGCGTTCCGGCGCGTGTGGTTTCAGCGGCGTGGTGCACTTCTGCTGTGCATGTTCGCTTTATCCTTGCCGTCCTTTGCGGAATTAAACCGCGGGAGGCGCAAGGCGTTACCCATTGACCACAAGTTGGCCGGCTGGTTGCGCTCATGATCGCTCGTTGAACGTTCGCATCTTCCTGGTCACCGCCGGTATCCCATCTTTCGCCCGGTAAATGGGCCGTTAAGCACGCGGCGCGTCGGACCACGGCTGGCGGCGTCCCACCGGCTCGTCAGGCCTGATGATGCAGCCACGCATGGGCGGGAATTCCATCGTGCGGAGCCGGACGCTTTTCCAGCTTTTGCCAGACTTTCTCGTGAAAATAGAAGCCAACCGAATTGCAGAGCGGCTCGATGGCGGCGACCAGACCGCCCGCGGCAAGACTTCCGGTCAAGGCATAGGTCACCGTGAAGGCGATGCAGAAGTGCATCAGGGTGAACGTGATTGTCTTGGTCATGGAGTGGCTCCGAGATGCGGTCGAGATTTATTCTCTGTTGGGCGATAGTCTCGCTCCGTCATCCCAGATTGAAAAATCGTCGTGTTCGATGATCGGTATAGTCTCGCTCTATGTCCGCAAAATGAACCTCCGGAGGCTCTAGAACGGCTGTTTCGGAAAATAAAAACCAGACTATGGTCGAGTGGTGTTCGGTCTGTCGGGCTCTACAGTAGCCGCCTGCCCTCATCAGTGGGTAGCGATCGTGTGGAGACAGACAATGCAAAATGAAGATGTTTACCGGCAGATCTATGCCAATCCGCGCTTCCAGGAATTGGTCGCGAAACGCGGTCGCTTCGCCTGGCTGCTCTCGGCCGTGATGCTCGGTGCTTATCTCGCGTTTATCCTGCTGATCGCTTTTGAGCCAGCAATCCTGGGCATTCCTCTGGCAGCAGGCACCGTTACCACTTGGGGTATTCCGGTGGGCGTCGGTGTGATCTTTATGGCGTTCATTCTCACGGGCGTCTACGTCCAGCGCGCCAACGGCGAGTTTGACCGTATCAACCAGGAAATCCTCAACGAGGCTCAGCAATGATGGTCGTGCGTTTATTGATGGCAGCGGTTCTGCTGGTTGCCTCGCCGTTGTTGCTCGCCGATGCCATCACTGGCGAGGTGCAGAAACAGGCAGTCAACTACACGGCGATTGCCATGTTCGTTGCGTTCATCGCGTTCACCATGGGCATCACCAAGTGGGCAGCCAAGCGCAACACGTCCACCTCCGACTATTACACGGCCGGCGGCAGCATCACTGGCTTCCAGAACGGTCTGGCAATTGCCGGCGACTTCATGTCCGCGGCTTCATTCCTGGGCATTTCCGCGCTGGTTTATACGAGCGGCTACGACGGCCTGATCTATTCCATCGGCTTTCTGGTCGGCTGGCCCGTGATCCTGTTTCTGATGGCGGAGCGGCTGCGTAATCTCGGCAAGTTCACCTTCTCCGACGTCGCGTCTTATCGCCTCGGACAAACCCAGATTCGCATCCTCTCGGCCTTCGGCTCGCTGATCGTGGTGGCCTTCTATCTGATCGCGCAGATGGTCGGCGCCGGCAAGCTGATCCAGTTGTTGTTCGGTCTCGATTATTACGTCGCCGTAGTTCTGGTCGGCGTACTGATGGTCATGTACGTGCTCTTCGGCGGCATGCTGGCGACCACCTGGGTGCAGATCATCAAGGCGGTTCTGCTGCTATCGGGCGCCAGCTTCATGGCGGTCATGGTAATGAAAGCGGTGAACTTCGACTTCGGCAGTCTGTTCGCCGAAGCGGTGAGCATTCACGAGAAGGGCGCTGCGATCATGAGTCCGGGCGGGCTGGTATCTGATCCAATCTCGGCGATCTCGCTCGGTCTGGCCCTGATGTTCGGTACGGCCGGCCTACCGCACATCCTGATGCGTTTCTTCACCGTCGCCGACGCCAAGGAAGCGCGCAAGAGCGTGTTCTACGCCACTGGCTTCATCGGGTATTTCTACATCCTGACCTTCATCATCGGCTTCGGCGCCATTCTGCTGGTCAGCACCAACCCCGAGTTCAAGGACGCCGCCGGCGCCATTATCGGTGGGACCAATATGGTCGCCATCCATCTGGCCAACGCGGTTGGTGGCAATCTGTTCCTCGGCTTCATCTCCGCGGTAGCCTTCGCCACCATCCTGGCGGTCGTGGCCGGTCTGACGCTGGCGGGCGCCTCGGCCGTTTCCCATGACCTCTATGCCTGCGTGATCAAGAAGGGCAAGGCCAAGGAAGAGGACGAGATGCGCGTCACCAAGATCACCACGCTGACCTTGGGTGTCGTGGCGATTCTGTTGGGCATCATCTTCGAGAAGCAGAACATCGCCTTCATGGTGGGGCTGGCGTTCTCGATCGCGGCCAGCTGCAACTTCCCGGTGCTGTTCCTTTCCATGTACTGGAAAGGCCTGAGCACCCGTGGTGCGCTGATCGGCGGCTCGCTGGGTCTGGCTACCGCGCTGGTCCTGACTATCATCAGCCCGACCGTATGGGTCGATGTGTTCGGCTATGCCGAGGCCATCTTCCCTTACAAGTACCCGGCGTTGTTCTCGATGATCGTCGCGTTCGTGGGGATCTGGTTCTTCTCGGTCACCGATAAGTCCAAGTCGGCCGGTCTCGAGCGCGAGCGCTTCTTCTCGCAGTTCGTCCGGTCGCAGACTGGTCTGGGTTCCAGTGGGGCGGTCGCTCACTGATCGCTGAGCCGGACACCGAAAAGGGCAGCCATGAGGCTGCCCTTTTTGCTTTCTACCCCTTTCGAATCTGCCTGGCCGGCGGCGTGACCGGCGCCAATCGGGCGCGGAACATGGCCGTCATTCAGCATTTCGATAGAGGCCGGACCCGGCGTTTGCTTTCGCTAGACTCGCTGCAACACAACGGACAAGAAGGCAGCAAACGATGCAAAATCGCATGATGGTCACTGGCGCCGGTTCTGGTCTCGGTCGTGAGATCGCCCTGCGCTGGGCACGAGAGGGCTGGCAGCTGGCGCTCTCGGATGTCAACGAGGTCGGTCTGGCCGAAACCCTGAAAATGGTTCGTGAGGCCGGCGGCGACGGCTTCACCCAGCGCTGTGACGTACGCGACTACAGTCAGTTAACGGCGCTGGCACAAGCCTGCGAGACCAAACTCGGCGGTATCGACGTGGTAGTCAATAACGCCGGTGTTGCTTCCGGTGGCTTCTTCGACGAGTTGTCGCTGGAAGATTGGGAATGGCAGATCGCCATCAACCTGATGGGGGTGGTCAAGGGGTGCAAGGCCTTCCTGCCGCTGGTGCAGAAAAGTCACGGCAAGATAATCAATATCGCCTCCATGGCGGCGCTGATGCAGGCGCCCGGCATGAGCAACTACAACGTGGCCAAGGCCGGCGTGGTCGCTTTGTCGGAGAGTCTGCTGGTCGAGCTGAAGCAACAGGAAGTGGGCGTCCATGTGGTCTGCCCGTCGTTCTTCCAGACCAACCTGATGGACTCGTATCGCGGGCCGACGCCGAATATGAAGGCGCAGATCAGCAAGCTGCTGGAGGCATCGCCGATCACTGCTGCCGATATTGCCGACTACATCTATCAGCAGGTGGCCGAAGGGGTGTTCATGATCCTGCCGCATGAGGAAGGTCGCATGGCTTGGAAAATCAAGCAGCAGAATCCGCAGGCCATTTATGACGAGATGGGTGCACTGGCGGAGAAGAAGCGCAATAAGAGCAGAACCTGACCAATCGGTCCGTTCTACTTGCCGTGTCCTGGGGTCGGGAGTAGGGTTGCCGGTTCGACCCCGGACCGACCCTTGGATTCACTGTGAAAAACCCATCCCGCTGGCTGCTCATGCTGGCTTTGGTGCTTGCCGCCATCAATCTTCGCCCCGGTATTACCTCCTTTGCGCCCCTGATCGAACGCATCGCCGCGGAGCTGAGCCTCAGCCGAAGCGTGATCAGCCTGACCACGGCCCTGCCGGTCCTGCTGATGGGATTGCTGGCACCGCTGGCGCCACGCCTGGCAGTGCGTTTCGGTCTGGAACGGACCATCAGTCTGTGTCTGGCCCTGATCGGTCTGGCGCTGGTGTTGCGTCTGTTCGCTGAGAACGCGGCGATATTGATCGGCACGGCGGCTATGGTCGGTGCTGGTATAGCCGTTGCCGGGCCGTTGCTGTCGGGCTTCATCAAGCGGTACTTCCTCGATCGCATGGGCAAGACGGCGGCCTTTTATTCGCTGAGCATGGCTGTGGGCGGCACCATTGGCGTGGTGCTGACCGCACCGGCGACGCAGCTACTGGGTGAGCGTTGGACCTTTGGTCTTGCGCTCTGGGCGATCCCGGCCATCCTGGCGCTGATCATATGGTGGCGGTTGCCCAATCAGCCGGAGGCAGCCGCTGAGCACCGGGCGGGATTGCCCTGGGGCGAGCCTCGCGCCTGGCTGGTCAGTATTTATTTCGCTTTGCAGGCCGGGTTGTTCTACGCCTTGGCAACCTGGCTGGTGGCGCGCTACCACGAGGCCGGCTTCAGCCTGCTGCAGAGCAACGCGTTCTTCAGCGGCTTCATGCTGATTGGTATGCCGAGCGCCTTCGTCATGCCCTGGCTAGCGCAGCGCTTCGGCAACCGGCATCTTCTGATGGCCGGCTGCGGGGTGCTGGCGACGGCCTGCCTGCTGATCATCGCCTGGCTTCCGCAGGTCCAGCCGCTGGTGGTCTGCATGTTCTTGGGCGTGGCGCTGAACGGCACGTTTTCCATGTCGTTGGTGCTGCCCATGTACGAAGCAAGCACGCCGCTGGCGGTGAGCCGGCTGACCGCGATGATGCTCTGCACCGGCTATTGCCTGGCATGTTTCACGCCGGTCCTGACCGGGCTGGGGCGTGACATTGCCGGCGATTACCGGTGGCCGTTTCTGGTACTAGCCGGCATGTCAGCGGTGATGTCCGTGCTCGCCTTGCGACTGGCGTCTCGTCGCGATGTGACGGCAGCGGTTGCGACCTGAAGATACGAGGGCAGTGAGAAGGTGTGGCCTGCGTCACTCCTGAGCAGTGCGAAGCTTTTATGGCCGCAGCGCATGCTGGAACGCCGGCTGGATTTGGTTGAACATGTCGGGCTTTGGTCTGGAGTATCCCTGTGGAGCCGGAATCCATCGTCTACGGCAGCATCCGCGACTGGCCCTCGCCCGATGTCGAGCAATGTCGGTCGCGTCGCGCCGTCAATCGCCGTGCATTGGATAGCCTGCCGCGAGGCGAGGGTTGGCCCTTCATCGGACGGGAGATGTTTTCCTTCTGTGCGGACGAAGGCCTGTATCAGACCCAGGTGATTCACTTCGGGGCCAGCTATCGTGCGGTGGAATATGAGTGGGCGCTGTGGGTGCGCAATTTCGAGGCGCTGCTCAACGAACTCTACTGGACCAGCGCGGTGGTCCATCTGGAAACCGAGCTTAACGGCACGCACACCTTTCGCTGGGAGACCGACAGCGGCTCGCATAGTCCGCATCAGCGTGAACTGCGTATGCGCTGCGCCTGGGAACGCGACGGAGGCGTGCTGGGCTGAGGTTCAGTCTTCCAGCCATTCCTTTGGCACGTCGCGCCTGAGCGCCAACTGGCATTGCTGGTGTTCCGCATCGAAGACGATCACGGCCGTACCCCTGCTTAGCGCATGACGTACCCGCTCGACACGGGTCACCAGCGGTGTTTCGTCACCGTTGTCAGTGCCTTCGCGCGTTACGAAGTCCTCGATGAGGCGGGTGAGGGTGTCGGGTTCGAGCTGGTCGTGGGGAATGAGCATGGATTCGAATCAGGTAAGAGGTTCGGGTTCGATGATCGAATTGCGGAGGATCCATTGGCGTTTCGCGAAAAATAAAGGCCTTTTGCGCCGCACGGCGATATTCGGCGCTGACTCGGCATAAGCCGGCTACGCGTTCCGCGCGGTCAAACGGGCCAACGCCGTGGTTGAAGCGAGGCGTCAACAGGCCCCAGGAAACGATCCAGGCAAGCATACAGCTGCTCGCTCTCCAGTGGCTTACCAATGAAGTCATTCATGCCGGAATCACGGCCTTGCTGACGATGATCTTCGAGGACGTGAGCAGTCAGAGCGACGATGGGGACTGGCGTGAGCCCCTGTTCGGTCTCGAGGCAGCGAATCTGTCGGCTCGCCTCGAAACCGTCCAGTTCCGGCATCTCGCAGTCCATCAGAATCAGCTGAACGGCAGAGGGGTTATCGCTGTAGGCCGTTACTGCCCGCCGGCCGTTCTCGGCAATGGTGACCTCGTAGCCACGCTTGCGCAGCAGGCTGGAAACCACCATCTGACTGACGGGGTTATCTTCGGCGATGAGAATACGTGACTGCGGTGCCGCCTCGTGGCGCTCGGGCACTGTCGCATCAGGTGGTCGGGTGCCTGAGGGTTGATAGAGCCGATGCAACGCATCGCGCAGCGGGCCTAACAAGAGTGGCAAGGGCAGGTTGCTCAGCCGCAGCGTAGGCGCAAGAACGGGGTACTCGCTTTGCGGCGGGTAGAGCAGCATCACGCGCTGATTCGGCTCGAGCTGGTTGCCCAGTGTGATCAGCCAATCCTGAGGCTTTCCGGGCCAGGGTGCCATCATCACCACCAAGGGCGTGCAGGCGTGGTTATCGAGATAGCGTGGCAGGCGTTTCGGCTCCTCACAGCGCACCACGCGCATGCCCCAGCGCGTCAGCAGATTGCCCATCGCATCGAGCGCATGGATATCCTGGGAGGCGATCACCGCGGTACGGCCTTCGAGCAGCGCGGTAAGCGGGTCATGGTTGCCGCCCGCGTCGTGCAGCGGAATGTCGAAACTGAAACGGCTACCCTGACCAGGCGCGCTCTGAACGTCGATCTGCCCCCCCATCATTTCCACCAGTTCTTTGCTGATCACCAGCCCAAGCCCGCTGCCGCCATAGCGGCGAGTGGTGCTGGAGTCGCCCTGGGAGAAGGATACGAACAGCTGTGCGAGCACTTCGGCGCGCATGCCGATACCGCTGTCGGTCACCGAAAAGATCAGTCTCCGAGCGTCTGACGGCCCCTGAACGGCCACCTCGAGCATGACGCAGCCATTGTCGGTGAACTTCAGTCCGTTGCTGAGCAGGTTCAGCAGGACCTGTTTGAGCCGGGTCGGATCGCCGCGGATGCGTCGCGGTACGCCCGCTGCGAGGCTCACATGCAGGTGGAGCTCCTTTTCCAATGCCTTGGCTGTGAACAGGCTGACGGCTTCGGAAACCAGTGCTTCGAGATCGAACTCGATATCCTCCAGAACCAGCTTGCCGGCGCCGATCCTTGCGTAGTCGAGAATGTCATTGATCACCGACATCAGCGAGGCGCTCGAGCTGGAGATCGTATCGAGATAGAAGCGCTGGTTACGGTCCAGCGAGGTTTCGCGCAACAACTGCAGCATGCCGAGCACGCCATTGAGCGGGGTGCGGATCTCGTGGCTCATCTTCGCCAGGAAGCGGCTCTTGGCCTGGTTCTCGCTCTCGGCGCGCGCAGCAGCCTGGCGGGATTGGAAACCTTCTTCCTTGAGCATATTGATCCGGTCGGCAAGTCCGATGGACAGAGTGATCAGCTCGAAGGCTATGCCGGCCTTGACGATTGAGGAGCCGTACAAACCGAACAGGTTGAAGCCCAGGGAGCCGGCGGTGACGATGACGAAAGTCACCAGCAGTACGCCCCACGCGAGGGTGTAATAAAGCCCATAGCGAACACCCCGGCGCCAGACGAATGCACCGGTCAACAGCAGGCCAATGGAGGAGGTGATCACCATGACGCTGGCCAGCACACTCCAGGTCTGCAGCTCCAGGACCACCCCGGACAGCAGCGCGCCAAACGAAATCAGGAACGCCACACGCAGGGCGAAATCGAGTCGCGGGAAATGCTCGCGGGTATGGAGGAAGTGGCGACTGAACTGGATCGAAATCAGGCAGTGGCTGAGCATCAGTGCATAGATGCCCAAGGTTATGGCACCACCATCATCACTCAGCCATTTGACCAGCAGGCCGTCAAAGCTGAGTGCGAACAGCCCGACATTGACGTTGTAGATCAGGTACCAGAAATAGGCCGGCTCGCGGAGCGACAGGAACAGGAAGAGGTTGTAGCAGAACATGGCGAACAGCACGCCGTAGAAAGCGCCGGCGAGCCCCATCGATTCTTCGGCTGCCGCGGCGCTCGCTTCGTAGCTACTGAAGTAGAGGGGCATGTACAGCGTGCTGGAGCTTTTCACGCGCAGCAGTAAGGTCGAGGTGCCGGGCTCCAGGGCGACCGGGAACCAGAAATTGCTGACTTGGACCGGGCGTGCGCTGAAGGGCAGGCTGTCCCCGGATCGCTGTTGGCTTATGCGGCCGTCCGGGTGGCGCAGATACAACTCGATGTGGTCGAGCAACGGGTAGTTGATCTCGAAGAAACCGCCGATGGGTGTGCTGAGCTGATTATCAAGATCGACGCGAAACCACCATATGTCCTTGTTCTTGCCTTTGTTGGCGTGCATGCCGCTGACCGGTTCGAAGGTCTTTCTCGGCAGGTCGAACACTTCGGCAACCTTCAACTCGGCTGCGGGGTCGCGCAGGAAATACGTCCAACCCCCAAGTGGCTCGCGAAAATCCTCCGAGGCTATGGGGACGGGGGTGAAGGCCCAGACCTGAGCAGATAGGCAATAGAGAAAAAGGACCAGGCAAAGACGCGGCAGCATGTAGGGACCCGGAATCGTGCAAAGTCGCAGGCGGTCAAGCAGAGCAGGCAGTCACGGGACTGTGCGCGGTATCAGTTGCGCGAGCGACAGCCCGCTTCGACGGACGCCTGGTCGGGCCAGGCATCCATATATATCAGCGACTTGCGACTTTGCCCGGATCGAAGCCGTCTCGCAATCGGCAAATGCTCCAAGTAGGCGGCACATCATGAAACCTGACGCTCAATCGGACGAATCGTCAGAACGCCTGTCCAAGATCGAATCGACTGGCGGAACGCGGGTGTCATTCTCCATCTGTGCGTCGTGCTCGAGTTGATGACTGAAGCTTTCCAGGGATCCCTGGCCAGTGTGCGCATCGCTGGCAAAAACGGGAGGGCTGAGCAAATAGCGGCATAGAAGCCGGCTCATCGCCGCCAAGCTGTCGATGTGGGTCCGCTCATAGCCATGGGTCGCATCGCAGCCGAAGGCGAGCAGGGCGGTGCGGATGTCGTGCCCGGCGGCGATCGCTGACTGGGCGTCGCTGTGATAGTACCGAAACAGATCCCGGCGAACCGGAATGTCGTGCTCGTTGGCCAGTTTGATGAGATGTCGCGACAGATGGAAATCGTAGGGTCCACCGGAATCCTGCATCGCGACCGTGACGGCGTGCTCGCTGGATTCCTGCCCCCTGGCGGTGGGCGCGATGTCGATCCCAACGAACTCGCTTACATCCCAAGGCAGTGCGCCGGCCGCTCCGGAGCCGGTTTCTTCGGTGATGGTGAACAGCGGGTGACAGTCGATCGGCAGTTCCTGCCCGCTCTCGACCAGCGCCTTGAGGGCCGTCAGCAGCGCGGCCACGCCGGCCTTGTCATCCAAGTGGCGGGCGCTGATGTGACCGCTATCGGTGAATTCCGGCATGGGATCGAAGGCGACGAAATCGCCCACGTGGACACCTAGCGCAACGGTATCGGCACGGCAAGCGGTGTGGGCATCCAGGCGCAGTTCGACATGATCCCAACTGATGGGCATCTCATCGACTGCTTTATTGAAGGCGTGTCCCGACGCCAGCAGAGGCAGCACGCTGCCGCGGATCACGCCGTGATCGGTAAAGACGCTGACTCGGCTGCCTTCGGCAAACCGGCTCGACCAGCAGCCGACCGGCGACAGGCCCAGCCGGCCAGTGTCGTGGATCTCGCGAACGCTGGCGCCGATGGTATCCAGGTGCGCGGCAATGGCGCGGTCGGGGCTGTCCTGGCGGCCCTTGAGCGTTGCGCGGATAGTGCCGCGGCGTGTCAGCTCGAAGGGAATATCCAGCTCCTTCAAGCGCTCGGCCACGTAACGCACGATCGTGTCAGTGAAGCCGGTGGGGCTAGGGATCGCCAAGGTTTCCAGCAAGACGCGTTGCAGGTAATTAAGGTCGGGTTCGGGAAGCTTTGCAGTCATGATCATTCCTGTGGGGGCAAGTGATGGCTGCCGCCATGCGGTGAATGAATGCGAGCGATTGCCGCGATAAGGATGGCGCCCCCCACGGATGGCGGCGAGGGCCATTTTCCGTGGGCGCCTTTGTCTAGTTCGTGTTGTGACTCAGCGGGAAAAGCAGGTCAATGAAGCGCTCTGCGGTTGGCTGCGGATGATGGTTCGCAAGGCCGACGCGCTCGTTGGCTTCGATGAAAACGTAATCCGGCTGATCTGCAGCAGGGACGAGCAGGTCGAGCCCGACCACCGGAATGTCCAGCGCACGAGCGGCGCGAACGGCCGCGTCAACCAACTCAGGATGCAGCTGATCGGTGACGTCATCCAGGGTGCCGCCGGTATGCAGGTTCGCGGTGCGTCGGACAGCGAGGCGCTGGCCGCGTGGCAGTACGGTGTCGTAATCGAACCCGGCATCTTCGATGCAGCGCTGGGTTTCCCTGTCTATCGGGATACGGCTCTCACCGCCTGTGGCAGCCTGGCGTCGACGGCTTTGGGCTTCGATCAGTTCGCGGATGCTGTGGCTGCCATCGCCCACCACCTCGGCAGGTCGACGGATGGCGGCTGCCACCACCTCATAGCCGATCATCACGACGCGCAAGTCGAGCCCGGGATGGTAACTCTCGAGCAGTACACGTTGATCGAACTGACGTGCTTGGGCGATGGCTTCCTCCAGGTCCTCGGCGCTGCGCAGATCTACCGACACACCATGACCCTGTTCGCCGTCGACCGGCTTGACCACGACGCTGCCGTGCTCCTTGAGAAATGTCGCGTTGTTCTCTGCCGAATCTGCCAGTTGTTGCGCCGGTAGTTTCAGGCCTGCTCTGGCCAGGGTGCGGTGGGTCAGGCGCTTGTCCTGGCACAGCGTCATGCTCACGGCGGAGGTCAGATCCGAAAGCGACTCGCGGCAGCGAACTCGGCGGCCCCCTTGGGTGAGCGTGAACAGCCCGGCTTCCGCATCGTCGATGCTGATCTCGATGCCGCGTCGACGGGCCTCGTCAACGATAATCCTGGCATAGGGGTTCAGTTCGGCTTCGGGGCCGGGGCCCAGGAACAGCGACTGATTGATCGTGTTCTTGCGCTTGACGGTGAAGGTCTGCAACTCGCGGAAACCAAGCTTGGCGTAGAGCGCCTTGGCCTGCTTGTTGTCGTGTAGCACCGACAGATCAAGGTAGGTCAGGCCGCGGCCCATGTACTGCTCGATCAGGTGACGCACCAGCGCTTCGCCGACACCCGGGCGGGTGCAATTCGGGGCGACCGCCAGGCACCAGAGGCTGGATCCGTTTTCCGGGTCGTTGAACGCCCGGTGATGATTGATGCCCATGACGCTGCCGATGACCTGCCCGGAGTCGTCATCCTCTGCCAGCCAGTAGACCGGACCGCCGTTCTCGCGCGGTGTGCACAGCTCCGGATTGACCGGCAGCATGCCGCGAGACTGATACAGGCAGTTGATCGCCTTCCAGTCAGCCTCGCTTTGTGCCCGGCGAATACCGAAACCGCGAAAGCTGCGACGCGCAGGGCGGTAATCGGTAAACCAGATCCGCATGGTATCGGAGGGATCTAGAAACAGTTGTTGCGGTGCGTACGCCAGCACCTGATGCGGCGCGGCAACATAGAGTGCGATGTCGCGCTCACCTGCCTGCTCGTGAAGCAAGTCCGCGGCCAGGTCGGCCGGGTTGGAATAGGTATGGCCAATCAGAATGCGGCCCCAGCCACAATGCAGCGTCACCGGACCCTGGGGTTCTTCCTGTCCATCTTCGGCGAGACGGGCCTGCAGCCGCTCATAGGTCGGTGTCTGGCCGCGCAACAATCGCTGTCCGTAAGCTTGAGACTTCTGCATGGTGTTTTCCTTGGGGCTTGTCCTGACGGCACGGAAACAAGCGGAGCACAGGGCGCCCACTATGGTTCGGCGCCGTCACGATCGAGTGCTTATAGGCCTTGTTCGCTCAACCATAGGTTGACTGCTGCCAGTTGCCACAGTTTCGAACCACGCAGCGGCGTCAGCTGACCCTCCGGATCACTGAGCAACTTTTCGAGCATCGCAGGGTTGTATAGGCCTCGATCTTGGCTCGGGTCTGTCAGCAATTCACGCACCCAGTTCAGCGTATCGCCCTGCAAGTGCTTGAGTCCGGGCACCGGAAAATAGCCCTTCGGCCGGTCGATCACCGCCGCCGGGATTACCTTGCGCGCCGCCTCCTTGAGCACGTACTTGCCGCCTTCGGGCAGCTTGTACTTGGCAGGAATGCGCGCTGATAGTTCGGCCACGTTGTGGTCGAGGAACGGCACCCGTGCCTCCAGGCCCCAGGCCATGGTCATGTTGTCGACGCGTTTTACCGGGTCATCCACCAGCATCACCGTGCTGTCGATGCGCAAGGCCTTGTCGACCGCCGCGTCGGCGCCCGGTTGAGCGAAGTGCTGCCGTACGAAGTCGCCGGAGAAATCGCCCTTTACCCACTGCTGCTGCATGGTTTCGGAATATTCCTCGTAGCTCCGGTCACGGAAGGCCGCCAGATAGGCTGCCGCCGGGTCCTGCGCGCCATCGACCTGTGGATACCAGTGGTAGCCGGCGAACAGCTCATCGGCGCCTTGGCCGCTCTGCACCACCTTGCAATGCTTGGAGACTTCACGCGACAGCAGGTAGAAGGCGATGCAGTCATGGCTGACCATCGGCTCGCTCATGGCCTGAAAGGCCGCGGGCAACCGTTCGAGAACCTCCTTCTCCTGGATGCGCAGCTGATGATGGCGTGTCTGGTAGTGCTCGGCGATCAGGTCGGAATACTTGAATTCGTCTCCGCGCTCGCCACCGGCATCCTCGAAGCCGATGGAGAACGTCAGCAGATTGTCCGCCGCGCCGGCCTCACGAAGCAGGCCGACCAGCAGACTGGAATCGACACCACCTGAAAGCAGCACGCCGACGTCGACGGCCGCGCGCTGGCGCAGGGCGACGGATTCACGCAGGGTAGCCAGGGTGCGCTCTTGCCAATCTTCGAAGCTGTATCGCTGCTCTTCTTCCGTGGCGCCGAATTCGAGTTGCCACCACCGGTGCTGACTGGATTTGCCCGTGGCGTCGACGCGCATAAAGGTGCCTGGCGGCAGCTTGTCGATGCCGGCGATCAGTGTGTCTGGCGCCGGCACTACCGCGTGGAAGCTCATGTAGTGGTTCAAGGCCACGGGATTCAGTACACCGGCGATGTCGCCGCCTTTGAGCAGCGCCGGCAGCGCGGAGGCGAAACGCAGACGGTCACCGGTTTTCGACAGATACAACGGCTTGATGCCAAGACGATCGCGGGCGATGAACAGCTCCTGCGTATCGCGCTGCCAGATGGCGAAGGCAAACATGCCATTGAGCCGCGGCAGCAAGGCCTCGCCCCAGGCGTGGAAGCCCTTGAGCAGCACTTCGGTATCGCCCCCGGAAAAGAAGCTATAGCCCAGTGCCTCGAGCTCGGCGCGCAATTCCGGGTAGTTGTAGATCGCGCCGTTGAAGACCATCGACAAACCCAGCGCGGAGTCGATCATCGGCTGGCCCGAGGCCTCGCAGAGATCCATGATTTTCAGGCGGCGGTGCCCGAGCGCGAGAGGACCCTGGCTATTGAAGCCACACGCGTCGGGTCCACGGGACATGAGGTGTTGGGTGATGCGTTCAATGGCGGCCAGATCGGCCGGTTGATTATCGAAGCGAAGTTCGCCAGCTATGCCACACATAAGATCCTTACCGGTTTTGCCGTTGGGGAGTGTGACTGACGTGCGGAACGCGAAGTTCAGGTTTCCAGACCAGCGTGCGCGCCTCTGGATCGATGCTTACGGGGATTGCTGGGCGCTGCGAGCGCCTCCTGAATCGCATCCGTTCGGGTCAGTCGGATTTTACAGAGAAACAAACAAATGCTTTCATGTCAAACCGTAGCGTTAGCAAAGATTATGGCTTATGAGTGATAAAACACTTCTGGATCAAACTACCGGCACCGGAGTCGCCACGCTTGAGCTTTCGTTGTTTCAGGCCTTTCGAAGGATACAGCAGGACGCTGAAGTCCACGCTAAGCGGCTCGCCCGTTATGGCGGCCTGAGCCCGGTGCAGCTGATGATTTTGCAGGTGCTGGCCAACGAGGGTCAGCTCACCGCCAGTACATTAAGCAAGCGGGTCAGCCTGACCGCCGCCACCCTGTCCGGACAACTCGACCGGCTCGTCGAGCGTGGCCTGTTGTTGCGCCAGCGGGACGATCAGGATCGGCGAAAGCAATGGTTGCTGCTGACGACTGAGGGCAGGGTGCTGCAACAACAGGCGCCCTCGTTGTTGCCACCGGAATTCGTCAAGCGATTCGCGGGACTACCAGAATGGGAGCAGCACAGTATCGCTGCGGCACTGCTGCGCGCCGCTTCGATATGTGGGCCGATGGAATAGCGAGCCGTGGCCGCCTGGCTGCCGAGCAAGGTGTCTAGGCGCGGAACCCTTCAACGATGTGCTCGGCCAATGTTTCGCTGACCTGCGACTGGTTGCGATCGTTGCGCAGCAGGACGATGCTGCTGACCGGCAACTCCGGAAAACCTTCGGCCGAACCCAGCTGGCGCATGTCTGGCGGTAGCAGGCTCTGCATTTGCGCAGTCACGGCCAGGCCGGCACCGACGATGGCCATCAATGCCGACAGACTCGGGCTGGTGTAGGCGATCCGGAACGGAATGCCCAGGCTGTCCAGCGCATTGCAGGCCCAGGCTCGGCAGAAACACTCACTGTTGAACACAGCCAGCGGTATCGGCCGCTGCTCGTGGGCGCTGAAGCCGGCCGCCTCGGCCCAGACCACCCGTTCGCGTCGCAGCAGCTGACCGATCTCTGCACCCGGCGCACGGGTGACGATCGACAGATCCAGATCGCGGCGCTGCAGGAGCTGGAAAGAGGGCTCGCAATGCACTTCCACCTGTACCAGCGGATAGGCCTGGGCAAAACGCGAAAGAATGCCCGGAAGAAAGCGCATCACGTAATCGTCCGGCGTCCCGATGCGCACCGATCCGACCATGTGCGGCTCGCGGAAGGTCGTCATCACTTCGCCGTGCAGCTTGAGGATCCGCCGGGCGTAGCCGAGCAGGACCTGACCCTCCGCTGTCAGCCGGACCTGGCGACCATCGCGCTCGAACAGGGGACGTTGCAGGACGTCCTCTTCGAGCCTTTTCATCTGCATGCTGATGGCCGACTGGGTGCGGTTGACCGCATCGGCCGCTCGGGTGAAACCGCCATGATCGGCAATGGCGACGAAACTGCGTAGCAGCTCCGCATCGATACTGGGATAGTTGGCCATTCATCAATCTCCGAGATGGATAACATCAGCAACATTCGTTGGATTGATCATAAGCCTCGCCGGACACTGATGCCATCCCACCCGGAGGTGCATCATGAAAAGCCATGTTGAGTTTCTGAAGACCGGCCATCCGCTTGCCAATCGCAGCACATCGCTTGTTGCGCTGTTGCGGAAGTCCTGGCAGCAAGCAAGCCGCTGGCACAGGCTGTACCAGCAGCGGCAGCAACTCGCTGCATTGAGCGATGAGATGCTCAAGGATATCGGGCTGAGTCGCGCTGATATCGAAACCGAAGCCAACCGCCCCTTCTGGGACGAACCCTATGGTCGGGGCTGAGGTTCGAGTGTCGGGCCTCTGTCGAGGCCTGGAACCTGCCGAGTGTGCGCCAGCTCAGGCCGAATCAGTCCGTTCGGCGAATGAGTTTACGCAGCAGGAATCGGTTCGGGTGACAGGCCTCGGCTATGGAGCGTGGCACGGGCAGCGGCTCGCCATTAAGCCAGGCGGCCAGCAGTTCGCCGGACAGTGGAGTGGTAATCAGGCCGCGCGAGCCATGAGCGGTGTTGACGTACAGCCCATCCAGCCAGGGGCAAGGCGTGTCCGGCACTTGTCGGGCATCCTTGCTCAGCACCGTGTAAGCATCGGCGAACGCTGCGGGATCGGCGAGCGGACCGACGATCGGCAGATAGTCCGGGCTGGTGCAGCGGAAGGCCACGCGACCAGGCAGATCCGCCATCTCGTGGGTGTCGGCCTGTAGGCGCTGAAACAGGTCGGTCGAAATCTCCTCGAGCATCTCCAGATTGGAACGGTGCTCCGCGTCGCTCGGGACCGAATCGGTCTCGGCGAAATTGAAGCTCGCGCCCAACGTATGCAGGCCGTCGCGTGGCGGGGCGACATAACCCTTGGCACAAAGCACGGTGCGCAATGCAGCGCTTCGTTCGGTTGTCGGCAATGCAGTGATCTGGCCGCGGATGCGCTTGAGTGGCAACCAGGCGCTCTGGCTGAATCGCGCGGTATCGGCCGCGCCGGCCAGGATTACCACGGGCGCTTCGGCCAGTACCTCATCGCCATCCAATGCCTGCCAGCGCTCGCCCTTGCGGCGCAGCTCGACGGGCTGCCGATTTCGGATGAGCTCGATGGCGGGGTGCGCGATTAACCACTGGCACAGCGTCGGCGGATGTGCCCAGCCGGCGTCGGGGTAGAACAGACCGCCATGATCCAGCGCCACGCCCGCCAGCTGCTCGGCTTCCGAGCGTTCAACGGCGCGCAACAGATCGGATGGGAAGGCGTCGGTGAGCGCGGCCTGTCGAGCGGCTTCCTTATCATCGAAGGCGATCTGCAACACGCCGCAGGCGTCCCAGTCATGTCCCTGCTGCAGGTTGCGTAACAGCCGGCGCGTGTAGCTGAATCCGCTGACGACCAGCTGCGAGAGCGCCGTGCCGTGTGCCGACAGCTTCAGATAGAGCACGCCCTGCGGATTTCCGGAAGCCTCGTGCGCGATATCACCATGTCGCTCCAGCAGCGTCACCTGCCAACCACGAGCCGCCAGGCTTGCGGCGCTGGCGCAGCCGGCCAATCCGGCACCGATTACCAAGGCTCTGCGCTGTGCCGGCCGGAACGTTGGCCGAGCGTACCAAGGCGTATCGGCTGGCGCGGCTACTCCAAGAAAGCGCCCCTGCGAACTCTCCCATTTCTGCCCGAAGCCGGGAATCCGCTTGATCTCGAAACCCGCCTCCTTCAGCGCGCGGCGGACGCTGCCCGCGCTGGTGAAAGTGGCCAGCGTCGTGCCCGCCGCGGAGAGACGCGCGACTTGCTCGAACAGCGCCGGCTGCCACATGTCCGGATTTTTTGCCGGAGCGAAGCCATCCAGAAACCAGGCGTCGATCTGCGCATCCAGATCGCTCAGACAATCGAGCGCATCACCAACCAGCAGCGTCAACACCACGCTACCGAAGCGAAACTGCTGATAGCCTGGATTGATCGCCACATACTGATCCAGCAGTTGGCGTGCCTGGACCTGCAGCTCGGGCCACAGCGCCAATGCGCGTTGCAGATCGTCAGCAGTGAGCGGATGCTTTTCGACACTGACGAAATGCAGGCTGGCGCCCGTAATTGCGGTACGTTCGAACAGCGCCCAGGCGCAGAGAAAATTCAATCCGGTGCCGAAGCCCGTTTCACCAATTACTAGCCGGTCTCCGGCCTTTAGCGCGGAGAATCGCTCGGCAAGCCGATTCGGTTGCAGAAAGACATGGGTGGTTTCCGCCATGCCGGAAATGCGCGAAAAATACACATCGCCATACAGGCTGGATTGCGGTTGGCCGCGCTCATCCCAATCGAGCTCGGCATGTCGGAAACCGGTGGTGACGTGAGCGGGCATTGTGCGCTTCCCGGGACGAAGAGTATGAAAGGGGTGCGATTCTAGCAGCGGTAGGGAAACCTGCTGCGGGCGCGCTTTGTCGCATCGATATGCGCTGGGTGTATCGCGCTCTGCATGGCCGCTGATCACGATACGTCGATCGCCATGAGTATGGTGGCGTTCCAGGGCCTACCACCGCCGTTCTTTAAGGGAGAGCACGATGTTCGAATCCGCGGAAATCGGCCACACCATCGACAAGGAAACCTACAACCTCGAGGTTCCTGTCCTGCGCGAAGCACTGCTGGATGCACAGTACCGACTGCGAGAGCAGGCGCGGTTTCCCGTGCTGATCCTGATCAACGGGATCGAGGGCGCGGGCAAGGGCGAGACGATCAAGTTGCTCAGCGAATGGATGGACCCGCGACTGATCCGCGTCGACAGTTTCGATGTGCCGACCGACGAGGAACTCTCGCACCCGCCTGCCTGGCGTTACTGGCGGCGCCTGCCACCCAAGGGGCAGACCGGCATCTTCTTCGGCAACTGGTACAGCAAGATGCTCGAGGACCGTGTCCACGGGCGTATCAAGAGCTCCGAGTTGGAGCTGGCGATCGACCGCGCCCAGCGCATGGAACGGATGCTCTGCAAGGAAGGCATGCTGATCTTCAAGTTCTGGTTTCATCTGTCAAAGAAACAGATGATGAAGCGCCTGGATTCGCTGAAGGACGACCCCTTGCACAGCTGGCGGATCAGCCCACTGGATTGGCAGCAATCGAAGACTTATGACCGGTTCGTCAAGCATGGTGGGCTCATCCTGCGCCGCAGCAGCCGGGACTTTGCGCCCTGGTATGTCATTGAAGGGAGCGATGAGCGCTATCGCAGCCTGACCGCAGGGCGGCTACTGCTTGAAGGGCTCAATGCCGCGCTGGATGCGGCCGACCGGCCATCCTTGCAGCCGCATGCGGCTCCGGTCGACCTGAACAATGATCATATGAGCCTGCTTGGCAGCCTCGATCTTGATCAGAAGCTCGGCAAGGATGAATACAAGGATTTGTTGGTCCAGGAGCAGGCACGCCTGTCCCAGTTGCTGCGTGACCGGCGCCTGCGCAAGCGTGGTGTGCTGGCCTTGTTCGAAGGCCACGACGCGGCGGGCAAGGGGAGCGCCATCCGCCGTGTGACGGGTGCATTGGATCCGCGCCTGTATCGGACGGTGCAGATCGCCGCGCCGAGCGAGGACGAGCGTGCTCAGCCCTGGCTATGGCGATTCTGGCGCAACGTGCCGGCGCGCGGACAGTTCACGATTTTCGACCGCTCCTGGTATGGCCGCGTGTTGGTCGAGCGGGTCGAAGGCTTCTGCCGCCCGGATGAGTGGCTGCGTGCCTACACCGAAATCAACGATTTCGAGGAGCAGCTCGTGTACGCCGGCGTGGTGGTGGTCAAGTTCTGGCTGTCTATCGACCAGGAAACGCAGCTGGAGCGCTTCAAGGAGCGCGAAAACACCGCGCACAAGCGCTTCAAGATCACCGAAGAAGACTGGCGCAACCGCGACAAGTGGGAGGACTACGGGCATGCGGTGGCGGATATGGTGGATCGCACCAGTACCGATATCGCGCCCTGGACGTTGGTGGAAGCCAACGACAAGCGCTTCGCCAGGGTCAAGGTGCTGCGTACCCTCAACGATGCGCTGGCGGCTGCCATTGGTGAAAAGTGACAGAACGATGGTCGACCATATCCCCGCTGAATGGTCGTCGCCTTTGGCGAAGCGCCGGAACTATGCTCGGGCAACCGTCAACAATCAGGTCGCTGCCATCGTGACCTGTCCAACAACTCGAGGTATGCCATGCGTGAAGTAGTGATCGTCGACAGCGTACGGACCGGCCTGGCCAAGTCCTTCCGCGGCAAGTTCAACATGACCCGCCCTGACGACATGGCGGCCCATTGCGTCAACGCGTTGCTGTCGCGCAACAACCTGGACCCCAAACTGGTCGAGGATTGCATTGTTGGCGCCGGCTCCAACGAGGGCGCGCAGGGCTACAACATCGGCCGCAACGTGGCGGTGCTATCGAACCTGGGCATTCAGTGCGCGGGCATGACGCTCAATCGCTTCTGCTCGTCCGGCCTGCAGTCGATCGCCATTGCCGCCAACCAGATCGCCTCCGGCTGCAGCGACATTATCGTCGCCGGCGGGGTCGAATCCATCACCATGACGGCCAAGAGCAAGAACACCGACAACCTGTACAACCCGATCCTGCAGGAGCGCGTACCCGGTCTCTATCACAGCATGGGCCAGACCGCCGAGATGGTCGCGCGTCGCTACAACGTGACCCGCGAGCAGCAGGACATCTATTCGCTGCAAAGCCAGCAGCGCACCGCCCGCGCGCAGGCCGAAGGGTTGTTCCAGGACGAAATCGTACCGATGAACGTCCGTTATTTCACCGAGGACAAGGCCACTGGCGAGCGCACCGAGCACGAAGGCGTGGTCGATCGTGACGATTGCAACCGCCCGGACACCACGCTGGAAAGCCTCTCGGGCCTCAAACCGGTATTCGCTGAAGACGGTTCGGTGACCGCCGGCAACGCCTCGCAGCTCTCCGACGGTGCCTCGATGACATTGGTGATGAGCCTGGACAAAGCCCTGGAGCTGGGCCTCAAGCCACGCGCCTTTTTCCGCGGCTTCACCGTAGCTGGCTGCGAGCCTGAAGAGATGGGCATCGGCCCGGTCTTTTCGGTGCCGCGTTTGCTCAAGGCCAAAGGGCTACAAGTCAGCGACATCGACCTGTGGGAGTTGAACGAGGCTTTCGCGTCGCAGTGCTTGTACTGCCGCGACACGCTGGAGATCGACAACGAGAAATTCAATGTCAACGGCGGCTCGATTTCCATCGGCCACCCGTTCGGCATGACCGGATCGCGTACCGCTGGTCATCTGATTCGTGAGCTGCAGCGTCGCAATCTGCGTTATGGGGTGGTGACCATGTGCGTCGGGGGCGGCATGGGGGCGTCGGGGTTGTTCGAGGCGGTGCGCTGAAGGCAGAGGCAAGCCCTCAATTGGAGCGTGCGGTGACGTATCGGTGGGCTGAAGCCCACCCTACGGTCTCGCATGTTCGGTAGGGTGGGCTTTCAGCCCACCGCAATGACACGAATGATGGCCTTCCCCTCAACCCGCGCCACGCATTTGTTGGGCTGAAGCTCCTACGACACTTCAGCCCTGCCATCCTCGATTCGTAGGGTGGGCTTCAGCCCACCGACCGTTCAGCCACGGCTGGTTTCCAGCATGGTTTCCGGCCGCACCCACTGATCGAACTCCTCGTCCGTCAGATATCCGAGTTCCAGCGCGGCTTCACGCAAAGTGGAGCCTTCGGCGTAGGCCTTCTTGGCAATCTCAGCGGCCTTGTCGTAGCCAATGTGCGGATTCAGCGCGGTCACCAGCATCAAACCGCGCTCCAGGTGCTCTGCCATGCGCGCGGCATCCGGCTCCATCCCGACAATGCAATGAGTGTTGAAGTTGCGGCAGCCGTCGGCCAGCAGGCGAATGGATTCGAGCATGTTGTGTACGATCACCGGCTTGAACACGTTGAGTTGCAAATGTCCCTGACTGGCGGCAAAGCCGACCGTCACGTCGTTGCCCATCACTTGGCAGGCGAGCATCGACAGCGCCTCGCATTGGGTCGGGTTGACCTTGCCCGGCATGATCGAGCTGCCTGGTTCGTTGGCTGGCAGGCGGACTTCGGCGAAGCCCCCACGCGGTCCCGAGCCCAGTAGCCGCAGGTCGTTGGCGATTTTCATCAGCGCCGTGGCCAAGGCTTTCAGCGCGCCGGAGAGGGCGACCAGCGGCTCATGCCCGGACAGCGCGGCGAACTTGTTCGGGGCAGAGACGAACGGCAGACCAGACAGCGCGGCCAGCTCCGCTGCGATCGCTTCGGCAAATCCGTGCGGTGCGTTGAGCCCGGTGCCCACTGCCGTACCGCCCTGAGCCAGTTCGAATACTGCGGGCAGTGTGTGGCGGATCGCTTCTTCGGCTATGTCCAGTTGGGCGACGAAGCCCGACAGTTCCTGGCCAAAGGTCACTGGCGTTGCGTCCATCAAGTGGGTACGGCCGGTTTTGACCAACTGCCCGTGGCGCGCCGCTTGCTCGGCGATGCCGCCGGACAGCTCGGCGATCGCCGGCAGCAAATCGTGGTGGACGGCGCGGGCAATGGCGATGTGCATGGCCGTCGGGAAGCAATCGTTGGAACTCTGCGCACGGTTGACGTGGTCGTTGGGATGCACCGGGCTCTTGCCGCCGCGGGTGCCACCGGCCAGCTCGTTGGCGCGACCGGCGATCACCTCGTTGACGTTCATATTGGTCTGGGTGCCGCTTCCGGTCTGCCAGACCACCAGCGGGAACTGATCATCGTGCTGGCCATGAAGGATTTCATCGGCTGCCTGCTCGATCAGGCGCGCAATGTCGGGCGGCAAGTCACCGATACGGTCGTTGACGCGGGCTGCGGCCTTTTTGATCAGGGCCAGCGCATGGCATACGGCCAGCGGCATGCGTTGATCGCCAATGGCGAAGTTGATCAACGAGCGCTGAGTCTGCGCGCCCCAGTAAGCCTGTTCCGGCACTTCCACTGGGCCCAGACTGTCGGTTTCGGTGCGTGTCATGCCGTACTCCATCGATGAGGTCTTCCTGTTAGGTCGTCGGCTGACGACACTGGTTCAATCCGCTGCTTGGCTGTTCCTTGAGCGATTGGAACTCCGCGCGCAGAATGTGTCCATTGAGGCTCATCTATCGTTCGGCAAGGATCACCTAATGCACATTCTCAATACATTCGGTCTGTGTGGCGCGCTGTCGATGGCGCTGCTCGCTGGTCAGGCCAACGCCGACAGCGCTAGCCATGCGGCTCAGGCCGAGCGCTTTCTCGAACTGGTCAACGCCGATCGCATCGCGGTCCCGGTGTATGCCCAGGTGCAGCAGATGTTTGCCGAGCGGTTCGAGCAGACCCAGGCGCCGGAGAGCAAGCGTGGGCTGCTGGAGAGCTACCAATCGAAGGCCGACGCTGCGCTCGACAAGGCGATCGGCTGGGAGCAGGTCAAGCCCGACCTGGTGGCGCTGTACACCGAGACCTTCAGCGAACCGGAGCTCGATCAGCTGAACGAATTCTACGAATCTGAACTGGGCAAGAAGATGCTCACGCAGCTACCACAGCTCAACGCCCGCTCGGCGCAGGTGACCCAGAGTAAGCTGGAGAGCGCCGTACCGCAGGTGAACAAATTACTGGCTGAAATGACAGCCGAACTCGATACCCAGAAGAAGCCTTGAGGGAGCCTGCCAGGCATGTCCAAACTATTCTCGATCGAAAACGCACTGGAAGCCGCCTTGCAACCGGTGTTCCTGCAGGTGCTGGATGAAAGCCACATGCACAGCCGTGGCCAAGAAACCCACTACAAGGCGGTGATTGTCAGCGAGCAATTCGCCGGGCTCAATGCCGTCAAGCGTCATCAGAAGGCCTACGCCGCCATGGGCGAGCTGATGCAGCAGATACATGCCCTCGCGCTACACACCTATACCCCCGAAGAATGGGCCGAGCAGGGCGCCGCGCCCGATTCGCCGGTCTGCGCGGGCGGCCATAAGTAAGCCGCCAGCTGGCGCTTGAAGCATGACGCTCGTTTATTGATAGAATGCGCGCCGCGCCGGCTCACGCCGGCGTTGCCGTTTTCGCATTCCCGGTCCGCCCTTTACGTGGGTGACCACTGGAGAAATTACCCGCATGACCCAGAACATCGTCGTCGCGGCGCTGTACAAGTTCGTCTCCCTGCCGGACTACGTCGCGTTGCGTGAGCCCCTGCTCGAAATCCTCAACGCCAACGGTATCAAAGGTACTTTGCTGCTCGCCGAAGAAGGCATCAATGGCACGGTATCCGGCAGCCGAGAGGGCATCGACGCCTTGCTCGCCTGGTTTGGCACCGATAGGCGCCTGGCCGACATCGACCACAAGGAATCCTACTGCGACGAACAGCCGTTCTATCGCACCAAGGTCAAGCTGAAGAAGGAAATCGTTACCCTGGGCGTGCCGGGCGTCGACCCCAATCAGCGTGTCGGCACCTACGTCGAACCGCAGGACTGGAACGCGCTGATCGATGACCCCGAGGTGCTGTTGATCGACACCCGCAACGATTATGAAGTGGCTATCGGCACCTTCGAAGGGGCGGTCGATCCGCAGACCAAGTCGTTCCGTGAGTTTCCCGAGTACATCAAGGCGCACTACGACCCGGCCAAGCACAAGAAGGTCGCGATGTTCTGCACGGGCGGCATCCGCTGCGAGAAGGCTTCCAGTTACATGCTGGGTGAAGGGTTCGAGGAGGTCTATCACCTCAAGGGCGGCATCCTCAAATACCTCGAAGAAGTGCCGCAGGAGGAGACGCGCTGGCGCGGCGATTGTTTCGTTTTCGACAACCGCGTGACCGTGCGGCACGATCTCAGCGAAGGCGACTTCGACCAGTGTCATGCCTGCCGTACGCCGATCTCGCTGGAGGACCGGCAATCGGAGCACTACGCTCCAGGTATCAGCTGCCCGCATTGCTGGAACACCCTCAGCGAGAAGACCCGTACCAGCGCCCGCGAGCGGCAGAAGCAGATCGAGCTGGCGCTCAAGCGCAACCAGCCGCACCCGATCGGTCATAACTACCGCAAGCAGGGCGCGTAGCTGAGGCCGCTTGGCCAGATGACGGTGCGCAGTTTGCGCTCCACTCGATAACCGGAGCCCCGATGCGTACCCGACTGATATATGTGATGGACCCGATGTGCTCATGGTGCTGGGGCTTTGCGCCCGTGGTACAAGCCTTGATTGCTCGAGCGCAGACTCAGGGTGTGGGTGCCGATCTGGTGGTCGGCGGCCTGCGACAGGAGCGCATCGCCATGGATCAGGCCGGGCGCGAACGGACTGCGTCGTACTGGCACGCGGTGCATGAAGCGAGCGGGCAGCCGTTCAACTTCGATGCTGGATTGCCGGAAGGCCTGGTCTACGACACCGAGCCCGCCTGCCGCGCACTGGTGGCGGCGCGCAGTCTCGATGCGCAAGAGAGCTGGACCCTCGCAGGCCTGATCCAGCACGCCTTCTATGTCGAAGGGCGTAACGTCACCTTGCCGCCGGAACTGCTCGATCTGGCCGAAAAGTCCGGTCTACCCCGTGCGGAATTCGCCGACCGTTTCGATTCTCAGGCCATCCGCGACGCCACCACTGCGGATTTCGACTGGGCGCGCAATCTGGGCATTGCCGGCTTCCCGACTTTGCTCGCTGAGCACAATGGCCAGCTCGCCCTGTTGACCAACGGCTATCAGCCTCTCGAAGCGCTCTTGCCTCTGCTGAATCGTTGGTTGGAGCACAATGTCAGTGCCTGATCAGCTCAGCTGGGCAGAGATCCGTCGCCTCGCGCTGCATCATCGCAAGGCGCTGATCCTTGCCAACCTGGTCGCCGTGCTGGCGACCCTGTGCAGCGTGCCGATCCCCTTGTTGCTGCCTCTGCTGGTCGATGAGGTGCTGCTGGGGCAGGGCGACACCGCGCTGCAGATCATGGATCGCTTCCTGCCAGCCGAGTGGCAGACCGCGTTCGGCTATATCGCATTGATGCTCTGCGTGACGCTGCTGCTCCGGGCATTGGCGCTGGTCTTCAACGTACTGCAAGCGCGCCTGTTCGCCAGGCTGTCGAAGGATTTGGTCTATCGCATCCGCGTACGCCTGATTGAACGCCTCAAACGCATCGCGCTGAGCGAGTACGAAAGCCTTGGTGGTGGAACGGTCGCCGCGCATCTGGTCACCGATCTGGAGACCATCGACAAGTTCATCGGCGAAACGCTCAGCCGGCTGCTGGTGGCGGTGCTGTCGATAGCCGGTACGGCCGCAATCCTGGTCTGGATGCACTGGCAGCTGGCGTTGCTGATTCTGTTGTTCAACCCGCTGGTGATCTACGCCACGGTACAGTTGGGCAAGCGCGTCAAACATCTGAAGAAACTGGAGAATGACAGCACCTCGCTGTTTACCCAGGCGCTCACCGAAACCCTGGACGCCATTCAGGAAGTTCGTGCCGGCAACCGCCAAGGCTTCTTTCTCGGCCGCCTTGGTCTGCGCGCGCGTGAGGTACGCGACTATGCGGTGGCGTCGCAATGGAAGACCGACGCCTCCAACCGCGCCAGCGGTCTGCTGTTCCAGTTCGGAATCGACATCTTTCGTGCCGCGGCGATGCTTACTGTGTTGTTCTCCGATCTGTCGATCGGCCAGATGCTCGCGGTGTTCAGCTACCTCTGGTTCATGATCGGGCCGGTAGAGCAACTGCTCAATCTTCAATACGCTTTTTACGCCGCTGGCGGTGCGCTCAGTCGTATCAATCAGCTACTGGCACGTGCCGATGAGCCCCAATATGTCGGCGGACAAGACCCGTTCGCGGGGCGGGAGACTGCCGATATCGAAGTGCGCGGGCTGTGTTTCTCCTATCAGGACGAGCCGGTGCTCGAAGGCCTGGACCTGTCGATCGCTGCAGGAGAGAAGGTCGCCATCGTCGGCGCCAGCGGTGGTGGCAAGAGCACCCTGGTGCAGCTGCTGCTGGGCCTGTACCAGCCGCAGGCAGGGCAGATTCGCTTCGCCGGAGTCGATATACAGAACATCGGCCTGGGCACGGTGCGCGATAACGTCGCGGTGGTGCTACAGCATCCGGCCCTGTTCAATGACACGGTGCGCGCCAACCTGCTGATGGGACGCGAACGCGATGACCAGGCTTGCTGGCAGGCGCTAGAAATCGCGCAGCTGGCCGATACCATCCGTCAGTTGCCGGCGGGGCTCGATAGTATCGTTGGCCGTTCCGGGGTGCGCCTGTCGGGTGGCCAACGGCAGCGCTTGGCAGTGGCCCGGATGGTCTTGGCGGAACCCAAAGTGGTGATTCTCGACGAGGCGACCTCCGCCCTGGATGCCGCCACCGAGTATGCGCTGCATCAAGGCCTGAACCGGTTTCTGCAAGGGCGCACCACGCTGATCATCGCCCACCGCTTATCGGCCGTGAAGCAGGCTGACCGGGTCCTGGTATTCGACGGCGGGCGCATCGCCGAGCAGGGCGACCATCAACAGCTGATCGCTGACGGCGGGCTCTACGCCAAGCTATACGGGCACCTGCAGCAGCATTGACCAGGGTTTCCCCGGCGCAGCCTTCGAGTTATCCAATCGTGCGGACGAGTGGCTGGCGATTGGCTATCATGGTCCGCGCGAATCGTTCAGTTTTTCGCACTCAACTTTGGCCGGCCGCGGCCGACTCCATGACGTGCGCTTATTTTTCTAGGGATTTTCTGATGCAGTCTGTCGATATATTCGCCAACCTTTCCGTGGGCAAAAAGCTGCTGCTTGGCTTTGCCATGGTGTTGTTGCTGACCCTGGGCGTTGCCGGTACGGGCTTTTTCGCCGTGGACTCGATCGTGACTCGCTCAGCTCAGACGAATCAGTTGGCGGCCATCAACGCCGCGATTCTCGATGCGAGGGGGCAGGAACGTGACTACGCCCTGACCCGCAGCGACACGTCCGCTTCGGCGTTGAGCGCCACACTGGACCAGCTCAACCAGGAGCTGGACGATCTTTCCGAGATTTCCGATGCGCAGGAGCAGGCGCTGCTCCAGCAGATTCGCAGCGATGCTGCGGACTATGCGAGGCAGTTCGCGGACTATCGCGTGTTGATCCGCAAGGGCGTTGAGCTGCGTGCGCGTATGGCCGACGCGGCGCAGAAGAGTCGGGAGGAGTTCGAATACATTGAACTTGACATGTACGACGCGGTGCGTGTACTGCGCCTGGAAGGCGATCATCTCAAAGGCAGTGATCCGCTGACCATCGCCGAAGCGGCTTCCGGTCTGACCAAGCGTATTCTGGACCTTCGCACGTTCGAGAGCGTTTTTCTCGGGAACAACTCTCAGGAGGCCGTCGATAGCTGGGCTGAGGTCTATACGGATGTAACCACGATCGGCAATAGCCTCAAGACCTGGCTCAACGACGAGCAAAAAGCCACGATGGATGGTGCCCTTGATGCCCTGGCCACCTATGAGCAGGCGTTTGCCGAGTTCCGTCGTAACCGCGCGGAGCGGATTGCGTTGGAGGGCGCGATGATCGCCCAGGCACAGCGGGTACTGGACACCGCCGACCAGGCGCTGGCGTCTGCCAACGAAGCGATGCAGGACCAGCGCAGCAGTGCTTACTTGCTGCTCACCATTATTACCGGACTGGCGGTGATCCTCGGCCTGGTGGCGGCTACCGTCATTTCGCGCATGATCGTAGTGCCGCTGCGTTACACCGTGCAGTTGGCGCAGCGGGTTGCCGACGGCGATCTCACTCAATCGGAGGCGGTTACGCGCCGCGATGAACTGGGTCAATTGCAGCAGGCCATGTACGGCATGACCGATAGCCTGCGCACCTTGATTGGCCGTATTAGTGGCAGCGTAGGACAAATCGCCGCAGCGGCGGAGCAACTGTCCGCCGTCACTGCGCAGACCAGTGTTGGTGTGCAGAAGCAGCGGGAGGAGACCGATCAGGTTGCCACCGCCATGCATGAGATGGCCGCGACTGTGCAAGAAGTTGCGCAGAATGCCGAACAGGCGTCGTCGGCCGCGCGCCAGGCTGACCAGCAGGCCCGCCAAGGCGATCTGGTGGTCAAGGAAGCCATCGGACAGATCGACAGCCTGTCCGGCGAAGTGGAGCACTCGGCCCATGCCATCGAAGAGCTGAATACCGAGAGCGGGCGTATCGGCAGCGTCTTGGAAGTAATTCGCGCGGTTGCCGAGCAGACCAACCTGCTGGCGCTGAACGCCGCGATCGAGGCCGCACGAGCGGGCGAGCAAGGCCGCGGTTTCGCCGTGGTGGCCGATGAAGTTCGCGCGCTGGCACGTCGCACCCATGATTCCACCGAAGAGATCGAAGGCCTGATCGGCAATCTTCAGCGGGTCGCGCAGAAGGCCGTCGAGCAGATGCAGACCAGCCGTGACCTGACCCAACGTACGGTGGATCTGGCCGGTGAAGCTGGTATTGCGCTTGGACGCATCACCGAATCGGTATCCACCATCGAGCAGATGAACCAGCAGATCGCCGCGGCTGCCGAGGAGCAGAGTGCCGTCGCTGAAAACATTTCGGAGAGCGTGACCCGAGTGCGTGACATCGGCGAGCAGAGTGCCAGCGGTAGCGAGCAGACCGCTGGCGCCAGCGCCGAGTTGGCTCGCCTCGGTGTCGAGCTGCAGGGACTGGTTGCCCGATTCCGCACCTGACGCCATTGCGTGAGATCCAAAAGCCCTGGCCAAGCGCCGGGGCTTTTGCGTTTGAGCGCTGAACTCCCGCAGACCGCGCCTATCTAGAACAACAATGCGGCCATCGCCTCGCGTCTGGAGTGCGCTCAATAGCATCCACTGTGAGTGCGACCGCTGTCGTCGAGTTGGGGGATCGTCGTCCATGAAAACCACTGTGTCCGTCACTGGAGAATCCCGTCTGCGGCGCGCGATTACGGGGCCGGCTCTGTTTCTCTTCATTCTCGGCGATGTGCTGGGCGCCGGCGTCTATGCCCTGGTCGGCAAGATGGCCGGCGAGGCAGGCGGCGCGGTCTGGGTGCCGCTGCTGGTCGCCCTGGGTTTCGCCATGCTCACCGCAGCATCCTATGCCGAACTCGTCACCAAGTACCCGAAGGCGGGTGGTGCGGCGGTGTTTGCCGAGCGTGCGTTCGGCATGCCGCTGGTGTCGTTTTTGGTCGGCTTCTGCATGCTGGCTGCTGGCGTTACCAGCGCGGCGGGGCTGTCATTGGCGTTTGCAGGCGACTATCTCGGCGCATTTCTCAACACACCGGCAATACCGATGGCGTTGGTTTTCCTGACGGTGATCGGCTTGCTAAACGCACGGGGCATCAGAGAGTCGCTGGGCGCCAATGGGGTGATGACGGTAATCGAAGTATCAGGCCTGTTGGTCGTGGTGATCCTGGCAGCCGGATTCATCATGGGTGGCCAGGGCGAGCCGTCTCGGATAGTGCAATTCGCCCCGGGCGTCTCTCCAGCCATCGCCGTTCTCGGTGCGGCGCTGATCGCCTTTTATTCGTTCGTTGGCTTCGAGGTGTCAGCTAACGTGGCAGAAGAGGTCCAGAACGTCCAACGCAACTATCCACGTGCGCTGTTCGGTGCGCTGCTGGTCGCCGGGTTGGTTTACGTGGGTGTAGGGATCGCCGCGACCGCCGTGCTTCCGCCCGATGTGCTGGCGGAGTCTTCTGCACCACTGCTGGATGTGGTGCGAGCCACTGGTTATGCCGTGCCGGACTGGCTGTTCGCTGCGGTGGCCCTGGTCGCCGTTGCCAACGGGGCGCTGCTGACTATGATCATGTCCAGCCGTCTTGCCTATGGCATGGCCGATGAAGGGCTGTTGCCTTCGATACTGACGCGCGTACTGGCGGAGCGACGCACGCCTTGGTTGGCGATCGTGCTGACGACCTTGCTGGCCATGATTCTCACCGTGACCGGCACGTTGACGGCCCTTGCGGAAACCGTGGTGCTGTTGCTGCTGTTCGTGTTCATGAGCACCAACATAGCGGTGCTGGTGCTGCGCAGGGACAAAGTCGCCGAGCCGCATTTTCGGACGCCGACCGTTCTGCCGGTATTGGCGATCGGCTCCTGTCTGCTTCTGCTGTCCCAGCAGAGCGGTGGCACCTGGCTACGTGCCGCTTTGTTGATGGCGTTGGGCGCTGTGTGTTACGTGTTAGGCCGTTGGCAGCAGCGTCGCCGGGCTAGCGCCCATTGAGATCAGCCGCCCACTCGGCGAGCGGCAGGTCCGGCTGCTGCTGCCAGATGCGCTGCCAGATCTGCTTCAGCCGATCCGCATCGCCGCGTTCGGCAGGCAATCGCTCGACATGGGGAATCAGTCGCCAGCCATCGCCGTCGCGCTCAGCCAGTGCAAACCGAAAGGGATGGAAGCCGGTCATGCCGAGCCTCAGGTCGGTGACCAGAATCTGATCCTCGATCTCGTCGTAGCGTAATACCCCGCCGGTGAACCACCGCAGGCGTGCGTGCTGCGGTGATTCGGTGAGCAGGGCGGCGAGTCGCTCCCCTCGGGGGATGCGCACCAGCTGCGGAGGACTGTCGTCGAGCCAGCCGACCAAGGCTTCATAGTAGACGTCCCCGTCCACCAGAATGACGCGCCACAAGAGGCTATTGAACGGCGTTGGCGTGCTGAATACCTGTGCGCCTTCGATGCCGTGGCTGGCTATCGCAGCTTCCACTCGCTGCTCGGCCATCTGCTTGCCGGTCAGCGTGAAACCCAGGTACAGCGACGACAGGATCAACGCCAGGGTAGGCCAGCGCGCATCGCGCCCCTGCAGGCCGAATATCGCCCCGGCGAGCACTGCCAGCAGCAAGGGCACGCTATACATCGGGTCGATGATAAACACGCTGGACCAGGCCACCGGCGGCGTGGTCAGCGGCCAGAACAGCTGAGTGCCGTAGCTGGTAAAGGCGTCCAGCAACACATGTGTCACCAGCACCAGCCAGATCGTGAGAAATAGCCGCGTGCCCGAATAGTTCGGGTCGGGTCGTATGCGTCGCGCGAGCCAAGCCAGCGCGACGGCCAGCACGCTGAGTATGAACAGCGAGTGGCTGAAGCCGCGGTGATAGGTCATGTCGGCGATCGCATCGCCGTAGTCGATCACTACATCGAGATCGGGCAAGGTACCCAATACCGCGCCGTAAAGCAGCGCCTTGCGGCCTTGCCAGCGGCCCAGCAGGGAGGCTTGAACAGTGGCGCCGAGGAGCGCCTGGGTAATCGAATCCATGAACGCGTCCATTGTCGCGGGGAGGGTTACATTAGCTGAAGCGACAGGCCGGTAAACAATCGAAATTCATATAAAACGTGTCCGTGCCATTCAGGTCATGGACAATGTTGCGTCGATGAAAGATCACGAAGGGTCCGATGCTGGAAATATCAAACAGCGTGCAGCTAGCCGACAGCGAGATCGAACTGACCGCCATTCGTGCTCAGGGCGCTGGTGGACAGAACGTCAACAAAGTATCCAGCGCATTGCATCTGCGTTTCGATATCAATGCATCCTCCTTGCCGCCCTTCTACAAGGAGCGCCTGCTGGAGCTGCGTGACAGCCGCATCACCGGCGATGGCGTCATCGTTATCAAGGCACAGCAGTATCGTACCCAAGAGCAGAACCGCGCCGACGCCCTGGAGCGGCTGGCCGAACTGATTCGCAGCGTGGCAAAAGTCGAAAAGGCGCGGCGCCCGACGCGCCCGACGCTGGGCTCAAAAAAGCGCCGCCTCGAGGGCAAGAGCAAGCGCGGTGCGATCAAGGCCGGGCGCGGCAAGGTCGATTTCTAGCCGTTGCCTGGCGTGAGCGGCCAGGCCGCGCTGCGGTGTTTTGGCTACTGGCACGCTCACCCTGACGTGGGGTTAGTTAAAGCGCTTCAATGGGTGCCGGTACGGTGCTCGACGACCGTTTCGTCGATCACGTCGTCTGGATCCGGTTCGGTGGCTTCCGTCTCGGTGGTTTCGCCTTCCGGCGTATCCGGCATCAGCTCCAGCACGGTATGACTGGTGCGTAGCATCGGGGTGAAGTGGCCGTGCGGTTCGGTAACCAGATCGAACACCCGGCGTGAGCGAAAGTAGGAATAGATCGCCAGGAACGCCAGGGTCACGGCGAAGAAAACCGGCAGGGCCTTAGGTCCGAAAAAGCTCATCAGGCCACCGGCGGCCACCGGGCCGAAGGCAGCGCCGAAGCCGTTGGCCAACAGCAGACCGCTGGAGCCGGAGAGGATTTCGTCCGGGTGCAGCTGGTCCACCATCTGCGCTACGGCAATGGAGTAGATAGAAAAGGCCAGGCCGCCCCACAGGAACATCATCCCCAGCAGTAACGGGCCGGATGTTAGCGGGGTGATCAGGCCGCCAAGGATCGCAGCGATCGCCACCACCCAGAGCATCACCAGACGGCGGTCATGCTTGTCGGAAAACAGTCCGATCGGCCATTGCAGAACGGCGCCTCCCAGAATGGTAACGCTCATCAGCAGGCCCACGCCGGATGCATCGAAGCCGCTTTGCGAGGCGTAGACCGGCGCTAGCCCCCAGAAGCCGCCCAACGTCAGGCCCGAGACGCCAGCAGCCATCAAGGGGAGCGGGGCGATACGTGCCAGTTGCAGCAGGTCGGTGGCCGGCATGTCGGGTTGTGCCGGCTGAGCCTGACGGGTCAGGGTAATCGGCATCAGAGCGGCACTTATGAGGATGGCTGCCAGGGCAAACAGAGTGAAATTCATCGGGCTGTCGAGGCTCAGCAATTGCTGAGCGGCTGCCAATGAGCCGAGGTTGACGGCCATGTACAACGCGAACACCTGACCGCGCTTTTCGCCGCTGACCTGGGCGTTGAGCCAGCTCTCGATGACCATATAGAGCGTGACCAGGGCCACGCCGTACATCAGGCGCAGAACCAGCCAAACCCAAGGATTGACGATCAATACGTGCAGCAGCACGGCCACCGAGGCCAGGGCTGCGTAGAACGCAAAGGTACGGATGTGGCCGATGCGGCGGATCAGCGAAGGCGCGAGCCAGGTGCCGACCAGAAAGCCGGCGAAGTATCCCGACATCAGCAGACCGATCATTCCGGTGGAGTAGCCCTCGGCAATGCCGCGGAGCGTCAGCAACGTGTTCAGCAGTCCGTGGCCGAGCAGTAGGAATGCAACGCCGCCCAGCAGTGAGCTGATGGGGGCTAGTAAGGACGTCATCGGCAAACAACCCTAAGCAAGTAAATCCGTGATAGCAGGCTGCCCTTCCACGGGCCGCCTGCCGTTATAACCTGTAAGTACCTGAAATACCGTTAATAAATGATCGTAGACGGGTTCGGTGCATGCAGCTTGGGCAGCATTTTTGTCCGAGGATTCAAAACGAAGCGCATTTTCCAGCGAAGCACTCGCAGCCGCTTGCCTTCGTCCGCTAAGGCTTGCGGCCTGACGGCCACAGCGGATCAAGGCTGGCCGGTTCGTATCCGAAGCTTGGCTCAAATTTTCAGGTTTGTCCTGGCAGAAGCGTTGCGATTAGCACCCGAACGCTGCCGGGCAAGGCGTCCAGGTCGCGAATCAGAATGCTGCGTTCGCGCACCGCCCAAGGCTCGTCCAGTTCGACCAGCGCCAGTTGCATGGTGCGGCTGTGCCGGCGTGCCGCTGACTCTGGAATGATGCCGATGCCGACACCGGCCTCGATCATCCGGCACACGGCTTCGAAACTGGACAGCTGGATTCGCAGTGAAAGGGCGCCGCCGAGCTTTTCCACCTGATCGCGAAGAAAGGTCAATAGCGTGCTGCCTTCATGCAGACCAATATGCTGATAGCTCAGGGTCTGGCGCAGCGTCACTCGCTTTTCTGCCGACAACGGATGGCCGAGTGGCACGGCCAGCAGCAGACGATCGGTGCTGAAATGCAGGATCTGCAGCCCTTCGGCCTGCACCGGCCCGGCGATGATGCCCATGTCCGTGCTGCCATCCAACACGCCCCGAACGATGTCACGGCTCAGACGCTCCTGTAGATCCACGGTCACGCCGGGGCGCTGCGCGAGAAAGCCCGCCAGTATCTCGGGAAGAAACTCCGTCACCGCCGTCGTATTGGCGAAGATGCGGATATGGCCGGTCGAGTCGGTGCTGTATTCGGTGAATTCGCTTTTCAGGTATTCCACCTGACGCATGATCAGCCGAGCATGCAGCAGCAGCTTCTGTCCGGCCGGCGTCAGCTCGACACCCCGGCTGTCACGATAAAGCAGGCGGCTCTCGAGCTGCCCCTCCAGCGCCTTGATGCGCGTGCTGGCCGCCGCCGGCGATAGATGCGCACGGCGCGCGCCCTGGGTCAGGCTGGGCGATTCGGCGATATGAATGAAGAGGCGAAGATCGGCCAGATCGAAGTGCATACCAGACGCTCGAAAGAGGAGAAACGGCGTTCAGCATAGCCGAACGCTGGTGTCAGTAAATGCAAATTCTCGGAACGCCTCATGCGTTGCATGCTACGGCCAAACAAGACAGCCGGAGCCCGAGATGACCGACGTAACTGCCTGGATAGGCCGCACCGAGGAGGTCCATGACCAGCTCAGCCGCAATTTGCTGATGCGGATTGCCGCGACATTGGGCGAAGCGACCCCGGCCCACGGTGAGGCGCTACCGCCGTTGTGGCAGTGGTGTTTCTTCCAAGAGCCGATTGCCGAAAGCGGTCTGGGTGAAGACGGCCATCCGGCAAGGGGTGGATTTCTGCCACCGGCTGACGATCGCAATCGCATGTGGGCCGGAGGGCGTGTCGAGTTCTTCGAGCCGCTCACGGCGGGCGCTGAAGCCACACGCGTTTCAACCATCAAACAGGTCGAAGAAAAGCTCGGCCGAACCGGCGCGCTCCTGTTCGTCACCGTGCAACACGACTATATGCAGGACGGTCGACTGGCGATCCGCGAGGAGCAGGACATCGTCTACCGCGAGCCGAGCCCTCCGAAGTCCAGCAGCGGCGAACCTATGGTCGCCGGCCATTGGCACGAGGCGGTGACGCCGTCCCCGACGCTGCTGTTCCGCTATTCGGCGGTCACCTTCAATGGACATCGAATTCACTATGACTGGCCCTACGTTACGGAGACCGAAGGCTATCCGGGGCTCGTCGTGCATGGCCCATTGATCGCCACGCTGAACTTGCGCGCGTTCTGCCGCGCCCATCCAGAGGCACGTCTCAAGCGCTTTGCATATCGCGGCCTGCGGCCCCTGATCGCGCCACAGCCTTTCGAGGTGGGCGGGCGCATCGTTGCGCCCGGCGAAGCCGGGCTATGGGCCGGAGACCACAACGGTCTGGCACAGAAAGCGGAAGTGCAATTCGAATGATTGCACCGGTGTCGGCTGGATCGCGCTTTATCGATCCACCGGCTGGCGCATTGCGGTGCATATGAACGGCGACGGTATGCGCCCCGGTCCACCGGCGCATGCGGCACCAACGAAAAGAATCGAGGAACCGAGATGAATCCGAACAAGATCGAAGAGCTGAACGCCATCCGTGAAGGTGTCCGCGGGCTCTGCGCCGAATTTCCCGCCGAATACTGGCGCAAGATCGACGAAGAGAAGGGCTTCCCGGAAGCCTTCGTGACGGCGCTGACCCAGGCCGGCTGGCTGTCGGCGATGATCCCGGAAGAATACGGTGGCTCGGGGCTCGGTCTGGCGGAGGCCTCGGTAATCCTTGAGGAAGTGAACCGTTGCGGTGGCAACTCAGGCACCGTGCACGGGCAGATGTACAACATGTTCACCCTGCTACGAAACGGCAGCGATGAGCAGAAGCGCTATTACCTGCCGAAGCTTGCCAGCGGTGAGCTGCGCCTGCAGTCCATGGGTGTCACCGAGCCGACTACCGGCACCGACACGACCAAGATCAAGACCACAGCGGTCAGGCAGGGCGACAAGTATGTGATCAATGGCCAGAAGGTCTGGATTTCGCGCATTCAGCATTCGGACCTGATGATCCTGCTGGCGCGCACCACACCCCTGGCCGAGGTGAAGAAAAAATCCGAAGGCATGTCGATCTTCCTGGTCGACCTGCGCGAGGCCATCGGCAACGGCCTGACCGTCCAGCCGATCGCCAACATGGTCAACCACGAAACCAACGAGCTGTTCTTCGATAACCTGGAAATTCCGGCCAGCAACCTGATCGGCGAGGAGGGCAAAGGTTTCCGCTACATCCTTGATGGGCTTAACGCCGAGCGAACGCTTATTGCCGCCGAGTGTATCGGTGACGGCCGCTGGTTCGTCGAAAAGTCCGCACAGTACGCCCGCGACCGCGTGGTCTTCGGCCGGCCGATCGGGCAGAACCAGGGCGTGCAGTTCCCCATCGCCGAAGCGCACATCGAGATCGAGGCCGCCGACCTGATGCGTTGGCGCGCCTGCGAGGAATACGACAGCGGTCGCAACGCCGGGGCTGCGGCCAACATGGCCAAGTATCTGGCGGCAAAAGCGTCCTGGGAGGCAGCCAACGCCTGCCTGCAGACCCACGGTGGCTTCGGCTTCGCCAACGAATACGACGTCGAGCGCAAGTTCCGCGAGACCCGGCTGTATCAGGTGGCGCCCATCTCCACCAATTTGATCCTGTCTTATGTGGCCGAACACCTACTCGAACTGCCGCGCTCGTTCTGATGGCTCACGTAGGCGTTCGATCCGTGGAAAATGCCCCGTGTTTTCCACTCTATCGACCTGCCAAACGTAGGGTGGGCTTCAGCCCACCAAAGCGGGCAAAACGTCAACGGAGGAGCGGTGCCATGCAGATCGACCACCTCGACCATCTGGTCCTGACCGTCGCCGATATCGAGGCGACGGTGGACTTCTACACCCGCGTGCTTGGCATGCAGGAGGTGACCTTCGGTGAAGGGCGCAAGGCGTTGGCCTTCGGTCAGCAGAAGATCAACCTGCACCAGGCCGGTCGCGAGTTCGAGCCTAAGGCTGAACGGCCAACGCCGGGCTCGGCGGATCTCTGCTTCATCGTCGCAACGCCGCTGGACGAGGTCGTCGCGCATCTCGAGCGCTTAGGCGTGGCGATCATCGAGGGGCCGGTGCAGCGCACCGGCGCGACTGGCCCGATCCGCTCGGTGTACGTCTGCGATCCCGATTTCAATCTGATCGAGCTATCCAACCGACTGGCCAATCCCTCGACCAACCCACTGGAGGCTGCGTCATGAGTCAACACACCCAGGCGCTCACCGAATTCCTCGCAGGGCTGCGTTACGAGCAGATCCCCGATGCGGTGCTGGCGCGCACCGAAGACCTCTTTCTTGACTGGCTCGGCTCGGCGCTGGCCAGCGCGGGTTCCCATCCAATCCCGTTGTTCGAGCACCATGCCGCCCGGATGGGCCCGGCTGATGGACTGGCACGGATCTTCGTCAATCGTACCGGCAGCTCGGCCTATTTTGCCGCGCTGGTGAACGGCGCGAGTTCTCATCTGGTCGAGCAGGATGACCTGCACAACAGCTCCGTGTTACACCCAGCAACGGTGGTGTTTCCCGCTGCACTGGCCGCCGCCCAGGATCTCGGCAAAACCGGCCGCGACCTGCTGCTGGCATCGGTCGCCGGCTACGAGGCGGGTATCCGTATCGGAGAGTTCCTTGGTCGCTCGCACTACCGCATCTTTCATACCACCGCCACGGTCGGCACCCTCGCTGCGGCGGTGGCGGTGGGCAAGTTGCTGGATTTCGATCAGCAACAGTTCACCCATTTGCTGGGCAGTGCCGGCACTCAGGCGGCGGGGCTCTGGGAGTTTCTCCGTGATGCTGCCGACTCCAAACAGCTGCATACGGCCAAGGCTGCCGCTGACGGTCTGCTGGCCGCCTACCTGACCGCCGACGGCCTGACGGGGGCGCAGGACATCCTCGAAGGCGAGCAGGGAATGGGGGCCGGAATGTCCAGCGATGCCGACCCGAGCAAGCTGTCGGATCGCCTCGGCACGCGCTGGGCGCTGGCGGAAACCTCCTTCAAATACCACGCCTCGTGCCGTCATACCCATCCGGCCGCCGATGCTTTGCTAGAGCTGATGCAGCGAGAAGGGCTCAAGGCAGAGGACATCGCCAGCGTCACCACCCGCGTGCATCAGGGCGCTATCGACGTGCTCGGCCGGGTGGTGGTGCCGCAGACGGTGCACCAGGCCAAGTTCAGCATGGGCACCGTGCTCGGGTTGATCGCCCTGTACGGCAAGGCCGGGCTTCCGGAGTTCCACACGCTCGCTTTGACCGATCCGGCTGTTGCGGCATTTCGCAACAAGGTGTCGATGCGGCTCGACGCTGAGGTCGACGGAGCTTATCCAGCGCGCTGGCTGGGCCGGATCGAGGTGAACACCGTCGATGGGCGAACCTTGCGCGGGGCCATCGACGAACCCAAGGGCGATCCGGGAAACACCCTCAGCCGCGACGAGCTGGAAGACAAGTTTCGCCGCTTGGTGCAGTTCTCCGATGCGCGCAGCGCGGACGAGGCGGGCGCTTTGATCGAGAGGGTCTGGCAGTTGCGCGAGCTGCAGCAGCTGGACACGCTGGCCTGAGTCGTAGGGTGAATGACGGCGAAGCCTCATCTACCAGAACAGCGCCACCTTCGCAGAGACTTGAACAGACGCGTGGAAAAGGCGTTGCCGTTTTCCACCCTACGCCGAACTTGCAGGAACCGAACATGACTGACACGAAAGCCAAACCCCGCCCACTCGATGGCATCACCGTGGTCAGCCTCGAGCACGCTATCGCCGCGCCGTTCTGCACGCGCCAACTGGCGGACCTGGGCGCTAGGGTGATCAAGATCGAGCGCCCTGGTTCCGGTGATTTCGCCCGTGGCTATGACGAGCGTGTCGATGGCTTGGCCTCGCACTTCGTCTGGACCAACCGCTCGAAAGAGAGTCTGACCCTCGACGTGAAGCACGAAGCCGCCGATGGCGTGCTCGAGCAACTGCTGGCAAAGGCCGACGTGCTGGTGCAGAACCTCGCGCCGGGCGCTGCGGCGCGAATGGGGCTGTCATTCGAGGCGCTGCACGAGCGCTTCCCACGGTTGATTGTCTGCGACATTTCCGGCTACGGCGAAGGCGGCCCCTACGAACAGAAGAAGGCCTACGACCTGCTGATCCAGAGCGAGGGGGGATTTCTCTCCGTCACGGGTGGTCCGGGTGAAACCGAGATGGCCAAGGCCGGTTGTTCCATCGCCGACATCGCCGCCGGCATGTATGCCTACACCGGGGTGCTTTCGGCATTGATGCTGCGTGACAAGACGGGCGAGGGTAGCCGCGTCGACGTGTCCATGCTGGAAAGCCTGGTGGAGTGGATGGGCTACCCGCTGTACTACGCCTATGAGAATGCGCCGCCACCACCGCGTGCGGGTGCTGCGCACGCCACCATCTACCCCTACGGACCGTTTCCCGCCGGCGATGGCGGTACCGTGATGCTTGGCTTGCAGAACGAACGCGAGTGGCGGATGTTCTGCGACAAGGTGCTGCTGCAACCTGGATTGGCGGATGACGAACGCTTTTCCGCCAATTTCAAGCGGTCGGAGAACCGCGAGGTACTGCGCGCCATCATCGTCGAAACCTTCTCGACGCTCACCGCTGAACAGCTGATCGAGCGCCTCGAGGCAGCATCCATCGCCAACGCTCACGTCAACGATATGGCTGGTGTCTGGGCTCATCCACAGCTCAAGGCCCGCCAACGCTGGAGCGAAGTGGACAGCCCATCCGGACGACTGCCTGCCTTATTGCCGCCGGGACGTAACGCCGCGTTTACGCCGCGTATGGACCCTATCCCCGCGCTCGGCCAACACACCGATGCGCTGTTGACGGAACTGGGCTATGGGCCGGACGACATACAGCGCCTACACGCGCAGGGTGCGGTGTGACAGGCCCTCGGAGCAACAGCCGGTCAGAGCCGGTCCGCAGCAGCGGTGGTTCACCTTGTCGTTCGATCGCGAGCAAGCTCGCTCCTACAAAAAAGCGCGCAGTGCGGCGGGTTGAAAGCGAAACATATCGCTGCCGCCAAGTGGTAGCCGGCCGGCGCGCCAACCTCACGAGATTGCCATGACCTCAAGCATTGTCCGCACCGCACTGTTCGTTCCTGCCACTCGCCCAGATCGAATCCCCAAGGCCCTGGCGTCTGGTGCCGATGCGGTGATCGTCGATCTTGAGGATGCCGTTGCGGAAAACCTGAAGGCTGCGGCGCGAAACCATCTGGACGCCTTTCTTGCTGCCGATCCGTCTGCGCGTGTACTGGTGCGCATCAACGCGGCGGGACATGCACAGCAGGCCGAAGATCTGAAGGTTTGCGCGGCCCATTCCGGCGTGACCGGCGTGCTCTTGCCCAAGGTCGAAAGCGCCGCCCAGGTGGCGGACGCAGCAGCCTGTGGCAAGCCGGTCTGGCCGATCATCGAAAGCGCCCGCGGGCTGGCTGCGCTGGCTGAAATCGCCGCTGCCGCAGGCGTCGAGCGGCTGTCCTTCGGCGCGTTGGATCTGGGGCTGGACCTGGGGCTCGCCAGCGGCACGCCGGGCGCCGAACGCATCCTCGATCAGGCGCGCTATGCGCTATTGCTGCAGTCGCGCCTGAGGCGACTGGCGCCGCCGCTCGACAGCGTGTTTCCCGATATCAAGAACCTGCACGGTCTCACCCAGTTCGTAACCGACGCCCGCGATATGGGCTTCGGCGGGATGCTTTGCATTCACCCCAGCCAGGTGGCTGTGGTGCACGAAACGCTGATGCCCAGCGCCGATGAACTGGCCTGGGCGCAACGCGTCCTCGCGGCCGGTGCGTCCGGTGACGGGGTCTTCGTGGTGGATGGACAGATGGTCGATGCCCCGGTGCTCGGCCGTGCCCGCCGCCTGCTACAACGCGCCGGGCAAGCGGTCCCCTGACCACTTCGCCCGGAATATGTACCAACCGACAAAAACAAAAGGGGTACTACCCATGTTGCGAATCCGCCTCAAAGCGCTCGCCTGTGCGCTCTCTCTCTCCGTTGCCGGCCTGGTCCAGGCGGAGCCCATCATCATCAAGTTTGCCCATGTGGTGGCGGACAACACGCCTAAGGGTCAGGGCGCTCTGTTATTCAAGAAGCTCGCCGAAGAGCGCCTGCCGGACAAGGTTCAGGTAGAGGTCTATCCGAACTCTTCGCTGTTCGGCGACGGCAAGGAGATGGAGGCGCTGCTGCTCGGCGATGTGCACATGCTGGCGCCGTCCTTGGCCAAGTTCGAGCACTACGCGAAGGCTATCCAGATCTACGACCTGCCGTTCCTGTTCGACGACCTGGCGGCGGCGGATCGCTTCCAGGGCAGCCCCGAGGGCAAGGCGCTGCTGACCTCGATGGAAGACAAGAACATCACCGGCCTGGCCTATTGGCACAACGGCACCAAACAGATGTCGGCGAACAAGGCGCTACGTGAACCCAGCGATGCGCGCGGGCTCAAGTTTCGGGTGCAGGCATCTCAGGTGCTGGAGGAGCAATTCAAGGTCGTGCGCGCCAACCCTCGCAAAATGAGCTTCGCCGAGGTCTATCAGGGGCTGCAGACCGGTGTGGTCAATGGCACGGAGAACACCTGGTCGAACTATGAGAGCCAGAAGGTGCACGAAGTGCAGAAGTACATCACCCAGTCCGATCACGGCCTGATCGATTACATGGTCATCACCAACACCAAGTTCTGGCGCGGGCTGCCGGACGATGTGCGCAGCGAGCTGGCGCAGATCATGGACGAGGTGACGATCGAGGTGAACCGCCAGGCCGACGAGCTCAACCAAAAGGCCAAGCGCACCATTTCCGATTCAGGCAAGAGCGAGATCATCGAGCTGACCTCGGCGCAGCGTGCCCAATGGCGCGAGGCAATGCGGCCGGTGTGGAAGAAGTTCGAAGATGAGATCGGCGTGGATCTGATCAAAGCTGCCGAGGCAGCCAACCAACTGTAAAGTCAGAAGGCGAGCCGCGCGCATTCGGTTGCGGCGGCTCTGCTCCAGCCGGTAAGAACCGGCGCCCAGCCGTTCCGCTCGATAGAGCACCCAAGCGCCGTAAGACGGCGACCTGGGGGGGCTTAGTGCCGAGGGCTCTGTTCCGGCATGCTCAGCAGCTGCTTTTCCATGTTCCAGTCGAAGGGCTCTTCATTCTGCTCGGCTTCATAGCGGCGTTCCTCCAGTTGCTGGAAGATTTCGATCTCTTCGTCCGGCATGAAGTGCAAGCAATCACCACCGAAGTACCAGAGCAGATCTCGCGGGACCAGATGGGCAATCTGCGGGTAGCGGTGAAAGACCTGGCAGATCATGTCCTGGCCCATGTGCCGTTCTTCCGGCACGTCTTTCAGATTCATGATCAGCTCGTCGAAGCGCTCCAAGAACAGCGCGTGGCTTTCTTCGGATACCTGCTCGGATTCACCCATGGCAAGCAGAATGCCGCGCAGATGGGCCAAAAGCGCCAGGTTGTGATCGTGATAGGGATTGGCCATGGTTCACCTGTGTCGGTTTGGGCGCGGGATTATAAGGTGCCGCGCGGATTAATTGGGCGTGTCTAGTTGACTCGACAGCTGAGCCTGGGTTCGGCGCAGGTGATGGATTGACGCTGCTGCGAGGCGTCTGCCGCGCGGTCTGAATGTCGCTGCGAAGGGCGGAGCCGGGGAGGCTTGGCTCCCCGGCCGATGGTGGCATCGCGGCCGGTCCGTGGCCGGTGCGGCAGCCGCCTGACGATGACCTAGCGGATTTTACCGGGGCTCGGCTCTAACTGTTCCTTAGAAAAATCATCGACGCTGATGACCTTGCGCCGTGCCGCCTCTGCTGCGGTCAGCTGTTGCGCCTCTTGCGCGTCGAGAACGCCGGCGGCCAAAGCCGCACTGATGAGATCTTCGCCAGCGGTCGGTTTGAAATCGCCGTTCTTGAGCGCTTTATGCAGCTTCTTATGCAGCGGTTGCGCAGCGGCCAGTGTGTCGAAGGCGTCTCGCAGATCCGCAAAGGCCTCGTTGCTGCCGAACGGGCGGTAAACGCCTTCCAGGATCTGCTCCAGCGCCGGATCGCCTTCCGGGCGGCCGAGGATGGCAGCCACTTCGGCATCCAGCGCATCGGATGGCCCCTTGTGCCGGGCGCCGAACGGGAATATCAGCATCTGCAGCACGCTACCAAGCAAGCGGTTAGGGAAGTTGCTCAAGGTGCCGGCCAGTGCCTCCTCGGCTTTGCACAGGCAATCCTCCAGCGCCCAGCGCAGCAGCGGCGCCTGCTCGGCTGGGTGGCCAAGGTCGTGATAGCGCTTGAGCGCGGCGGATGCCAGATACAGGTGGCTGAGCACATCGCCAAGCCGTGCCGACAGGCGCTCGCGGCGCTTGAGTTCGCCGCCCAGCAGCATCATGGACAGGTCGGCGAGCATGGCGAACGCCGCGGCGATCCGGTCCAGCGCGCGGAAGTACGGACGGGTCAGCTCGGTCCCCGGCGCCTTGCCAAACAGGCCGAAGGTCAGCCCGAGCACCAGCGTGCTGGCCGTGTTGCTGACGGCGAAGCCGATGTGCTGCATCAGGAGTTTGTCGAATTTTTTCACGGCAGCGTCGCGGTCGGGTTCGTGGACCAGCTCCATCTCGCGCAATACGAAGGGATGGCAGCGGATAGCGCCCTGGCCGAAGATCATCAGGTTGCGCGAAAGAATGTTCGCGCCTTCGACGGTGATGGAAATCGGTGCCGATAACCACAGGCGGCCCAAGTAATTATTCGGCCCCATGATGATGCCCTTGCCGCCGTGAATATCCATGGCGTCGGTGACGCATTCACGGCCGCGCTCGGTCAGGTGGTATTTGAGGACGGCCGAGAGCACCGAGGGCTTCTCGCCCAGGTCGACCGCATTGGCCGTCAGGATTCGCGCGCTATCCATCAACCAGGCGTTGCCGCCGATGCGGGCAAGGGGCTCCTGGATGCCTTCGAATGCCGCCAGCGGCACGTTGAACTGCTCACGGATCTGCGCATAGCGGCCACAGACATAGCTGCACGTCTTGGCGGCGCTGACGCCGGTTGCCGGCAGTGAAATGGAGCGACCGACGGATAGGCAATTCATCAGCATCATCCAGCCTTTGCCGATCATGTCGTGCCCGCCGATGATCGCGTCCAGCGGGACGAATACGTCCTTGCCCCAGTTAGGCCCATTCATGAATGCCGCGCCCAGGGGCAGATGGCGACGGCCGATCTCGACGCCAGCGGTTTCGGTCGGAATCAGGGCGAGGCTGATGCCGAGCTCCTCTTCGTCACCGAGAAGATGCGCTGGATCGTATGTCTTGAAGGCGACACCTAGGAGGGTAGCGACCGGGCCCAGGGTGATGTAGCGCTTTTCCCAGTTCAGGCGCAGGCCGAGGACTTCCTCACCCTGCCATTGCCCTTTGCAGATCACGCCGCTGTCGTTCATCGCACCGGCGTCGGAGCCAGCGTATGGGCCGGTCAGGGCAAAGCAGGGGATGTCCATGCCATTGGCCAGGCGCGGCAAGTAATGGTTGCGTTGTTCCTCGGTGCCGTAGTGCATCAGCAACTCGGCTGGGCCGAGCGAGTTGGGCACCATCACCGTGCTGGCAAGATCGCCGCTGCGCGTGGCGAGTTTCATGACAATCTGGGAATGCGCGTAGGCTGAGAAGCCTTTACCGCCATATTTCTTGGGGATGATCAGGGCGAAAAAGCCTTCGGCCTTGATGTAATCCCAAGCCTCTTGAGGGAGATCCAGTCGCTGGCCGATGTCCCAGTCGCTGACCATGGCGCACAGCGCTTCGGTGGGGCCGTCGACGAATGCCTGCTCTTCCTCGGTGAGCGTCGCCTTGGGGTAGCCGAGGAGGGTGTCCCAGTTCGGTCGGCCACTGAACAGCTCGCCGTCCCACCAGACACTGCCGGCGTCGATCGCATCGCGTTCGGTGTCGGAAATGGGCGGCAGGACCTTCTTGAACCAGTCGAACATCGGTCCGCTGAGGTACTTGATGCGCAGGTCGGCCACCAGCAGGGGCGCCGCGACGGCGATGAGCATGAGCCAGAGGATGACCATCAGCCAGGCCGGAGTTTCATCGGCCGCCCCCATAAGCACCAGATACGCCGCAACCATGGCCAGCGCGGGTACGGGAGATACACGCAGATGCGCGATCACGGCGATGCCGATCAGTAACGCGAGCAGCCAGAGCAGGGTCATGCGATTTTCCTTGTTGAGCGAATGGCGTCCTACATGAGCATAGGCTTTTGAGATGAGCGGGAAAGGGACGAATCGACTCTGTTGATTTCAAATAATGACCGGAGTGTGCAGGATGAGTTCTGGGGTGGCACGTAGGCGCAGCGATTCCGAGTCCGTCCTTGGAGCGACGTTTATTGTGTTGCCTGGCTTGGACTGCGTTCGTCGCGAGGCGCATGGTGGTTGCAATCGCTCGATGCAGCCCTTATCTAGTCTTGATCTCTCTGCTTTGCGTGCATTCTTCTATGAGTACTGCTCTGTCCATTCGGCAGTTGACCAAGGTTTACGGAAACGGCTTCGAGGCGCTCAAGGGGATCGACCTGGATGTGGCTGAAGGTGACTTCTTTGCATTGCTGGGCCCCAACGGCGCTGGCAAGTCCACCACCATCGGCATTCTGTCGACGCTGGTGAACAAGACCGGCGGCACGGTCAATGTGTTCGGCCACGATCTTGACCGCGACCCGTCCGGGCTCAAGCGTTGCCTGGGTGTGGTACCTCAGGAGTTCAACTTCAACCAGTTCGAGAAGGCCTTCGACATTCTTGTCACCCAGGCCGGCTACTACGGCATTCCGGCGAAAGTCGCGAAAGAACGCGCCGAGCAGTACCTCAATCAGCTGGGGCTGTGGGACAAGCGCGATGTGTCCTCGCGGATGCTATCCGGTGGCATGAAGCGGCGCCTGATGATCGCCCGTGCGCTGATTCACCGGCCACGTCTGCTGATTCTTGATGAACCCACAGCCGGCGTGGATATCGAGCTACGCCGTTCGATGTGGTCATTCCTCACCGAGCTCAATCGTGAGGGGATCACTATCATTCTGACCACGCACTATCTGGAAGAGGCCGAGCAGCTGTGCCGCAACATCGGTATCATCGACCACGGAAAGATCGTCAAGAACACCAGCATGCGCGAATTGCTCAAACAGTTGCATGTAGAGACCTTCCTGCTGGACCTGAAGGAGTCGCAGCTGGTGCCGCCAGAGCTGGGCAACTACCCGGCGAGACTGGTTGATCATCACACCCTCGAGGTGCAAGTCGACAAGAGTCAGGGTGTCACCGATCTGTTTCGGATGCTTTCGGCGCAGGGCATCGAGGTGCTGAGCCTGCGCAACAAGACCAATCGGCTGGAGGAGCTGTTCGTTTCGATGGTGGAGAACAATCTGCCGAAGGTGGCCAAATGAACGCAGAATTCCGGCCCAATCTGGTTGCTTTGCAGACTATCGTTCACCGAGAAATCCGCCGCTACACGCGAATCTGGCCGCAGACGCTGCTGCCTCCGGCGATCACGATGGTGTTGTATTTCGTCATCTTCGGGAACTTGATCGGTGCGCGGATCGGCCAGATGGATGGCTTCACCTACATGGAGTACATCGTGCCGGGGCTGATCATGATGTCGGTGATCACCAACTCCTACAGCAATGTCGTCTCGAGTTTTTTCAGCAGCAAGTTCCAGCGCTCCATCGAAGAGCTGCTGGTGTCTCCGGTATCGCCGCATGTGATTCTTATCGGTTTCGCATTGGGCGGCATCACTCGAGGGCTGGCCGTTGCGCTGATCGTCACGTTGCTGTCGATGTTCTTTACCGATCTGCAGGTGCATCACCTGGGCATTACGCTTCTGGTGATCGCATTGACCTCGACGATCTTCGCGCTGGGTGGCTTTATCAATGCAGTGTTCGCGCGGAATTTCGACGATATTTCGATCATTCCGACGTTTGTGCTAACGCCGCTGACCTACCTGGGTGGCGTGTTCTATTCGATCAATCTGCTTTCGCCGTTCTGGCAGACCTTGTCGCTGGCCAACCCCATCCTGCATATGGTCAATGCGTTCCGTTACGGCATTCTCGGGGTTTCGGACATTCGCATCGGCATTGCCATCAGCTTCATGGCGGTGGCGGCGATTGTGATGTATCTCTGGTGCATCCGCTTGCTCAAGAGCGGGCGCGGCATGCGCCAGTAACCCGCAGCCTGGTCCAGGCAGCGACGCGCCGCGGCGCGCACCAGGCATTTGCGATGATAAACATCGCGGGAACCGATACACTTGCGGTCATTTTTCGTACAGGTTTCCGCCATGCAGCATCCCGCCGAACTGTCGCCGCTGGGCAAATCCAGTGCCTATGTAGCGACCTACAGCCCCGAGCAGCTGTTTCCCATCCCGCGCGCGCCAAAGTGGGCTGAGCTGGGACTGACCGCCGACACCTTGCCCTACCGCGGCGTCGACATCTGGAATTGCTATGAGCTGTCCTGGCTGCTGCCGTCCGGCAAGCCGGTGGTCGCAATCGGTGAGTTCAGCATCCCGGCGGATTCGCCGAACATCATCGAGTCAAAATCCTTCAAGCTCTATCTGAATTCGCTGAACCAGTCGGTCTTCGATAGCCGCGAAGCACTCGTGGATATCATGGTCCGGGATCTCTCCGCTGCGGCTGGCAAGCCGGTTGGCGTTCGTTTGCGGACGCTAGACGAGGTCTCCCGGGAGGGGGTTACGTCGCAGAAGGGATACTGTATCGACGAGCTGGATGTCACCATTGAGCACTACGATTCGCCACGTGCCGATCTGCTTGGCTGCGACCCGGCGCGTCAGGTCGAGGAATGTGTTTATAGCCACCTGCTGAAATCCAACTGCCCGGTTACCGGTCAGCCGGACTGGGGCACTGTAGTGGTGGAGTATCGCGGCGCGGCGTTGGACCATGGCAGCCTGCTCGCCTATCTGGTGAGCTTCCGCCAACATGCGGACTTTCATGAACAGTGCGTGGAACGCATCTTTCTTGACTTGCAGCGATTACTGAAGCCAGAGCGGCTAAGCGTTCATGCTCGCTATGTGCGCCGCGGTGGGCTGGATATCAACCCGTACCGCAGCACCGAGTCCGTTGCGCCGAGCAATGGGCGGCTGGTTCGACAGTAATAGTCGATGGGCAGAGCATGGTGATCATCCGTGCTCTGCGCTGACGTTAAGCTGGCTTACTGGAGCTGCGCTCAGATTCCCATGTTCGCCAGCGTCTGCATGATATTGCGCAGGGTCATGGCGGTGTTCGGGTGGCTGACCTCGAAACGCTCGACCGCCAGGTTGACGCCGTCGACGAGTGAATCGTTCTGGTCCGCGACGCCTTCGTTTGCCAGGCGAAGCTCGATGTCCTGGGCAATCGCTTGCAGCGATGCTCGCTCCTCTTCTGTCAGCGGAGCGTCCTGGGCCAGTTGACTACGCAACTCCGCGAGCTGCGACTGCAGATCATGTTCCGGCATATTGCTTCCCTCTGTGGTTTCTGACGACAGGTTCGCCAGCGTTCGATAGGTGAAGGGTAAACCAGCGGTCTGGCCTTGTCCTCTCTTTGAGAGTGCCGGATGCGGCGAAGTTCGTCCGGCTTCCGCATGTCTGCCCGCTGCCGGAATTCCCCCGAATGGATTTATACTGCTGCGCTTTGTGGCAGACGCCATTTTCGAATAAGAGGAAGGCCGCGATGCAAGTGATCGGCAAGGATTGGATCGAGTATCTCAGGGTCACGCTGGTCGCAGCGCTGGCGATGTTTGGCGCGACGTCGTTGCAGGCAGCCGAGGAGGACCCATGGGAAAACGTCAATCGCGTGGTGTTCGACTTCAATGACAAGGTCGACACCTACACCCTCAAGCCGCTCGCACAGGGCTACCAGAAAGTCACCCCGAATTTTCTCGAAGACGGCATTGGCAACGTGTTCAATAACCTCGGCGATGTCGTGGTGCTGACCAACGACTTGCTGCAAGGCAAGATTCGCGACGCCGGCATCGACACGAGCCGCATCCTGTTCAATACAACCTTTGGTGTGCTGGGCTTCTTCGATGTGGCAACCCGCATGGGGCTACAGAAGAACGATGAAGACTTCGGTCAGACGCTCGGCGCCTGGGGGCTGGGTAGCGGGCCTTATGTTGTGTTGCCGCTGCTTGGGCCGAGCACCGTCCGCGATGCTGCGGGGCGTGTACCAGACTCCTTCCTGCAACCGTATCCCCACATGGACCACGTACCGACCCGCAACGTGACGCGAGCAGTAAACGTGGTCGACCTGCGCGCCGGGCTGCTTTCTGCCGAAAAGATGATCACTGGCGACCGGTACATCTTCGTCCGTAACGCCTACCTGCAGAACCGCGAGTTCCGTACGCAGGACGGTCAGGTCGAAGACGATTTCTGACCATGACGTAACCTGCCTTGGCCCCCGCTATCCGGGCGAGTCGCGGTTTCTGGCTTCCAATGCCTCGGCCAGTTGGCGAGGCGCTGGCGCTTGGTGCGGTCTAGCTCATCGATACGATGGCGAGCCCAAGGCTCTGTCGGCCATCGTCATGCTCGCCGACCCGCACCACCTCGGTTTCTGCGTCTAGGCCCTTCAGCTCGCTGTGCTCGGAGGGAATGTGCACCTGTACCTTGTCGCCCATCTGCAGGCTGGCCGCGGCGAGTACCTGCATGCCTGTGCTTGATAAATCCAGGCACGTTGCCTCGTAGCGCTGACTGCCCTGTGTGAGGGTGATCGCGGTTTCGATCTGCATGCGGATGAAGTCGCGTTTTTCGCTGTAGTCCCGATCACTCTGGGTCATTTTTTCGTCCTCTGAGTTTTGGTTGCGCTTGTTCTTATAGCGCCCGCCAATTCAGCCTGTAAAGCACAGACGGAGCGGCAGTACCTGGCTTGAAACGCAGAACGTATGGGAGTACCGTCTGCGCCTTGAAAAGATCCCTTGCCCTGCGTTCGCGCGGGGTCGATGCTTTCGCCAATCATCCTGGCGATACCGCCTGGTAGGAACATGCACAACCCAAGCGCGACGCTGCTGATCATAGATGACGACGATGTGGTAAGAGCCAGTCTGGCTGCCTATCTGGATGACAGTGGTTTCAACGTCCTGCAGGCGCCTAACGGGCCGCGAGGCATTGAGCTGTTTGATGCCGAGCGTCCGGATCTGGTGATTTGCGATCTGCGCATGCCGCAGATGGACGGCCTGGAGCTGATCCGGCTGATCAGCGAGCGCCAGGTGGACCTTCCGGTTATCGTCGTCTCTGGCGCCGGGGTAATGAGTGATGCTGTAGAAGCCCTGCGCCTCGGGGCGGCTGATTACCTGATCAAACCCCTCGAAGACCTGGCAATGCTCGAGCACTCAGTGCGTCGGGCGCTCGATCGCTCTCGCTTACGCCTGGAGAACCGCCGCTATCGCGAGCAGCTGGAAACGGCCAACCGCGACCTGCAGGCCAGTCTGCATCTTTTGCAGGAGGATCAGGATGCTGGCCGTCAGGTACAGATGAATATGCTGCCGGTCACGCCCTGCGCCTTGGACGACTTCCAGTTCGCTCATCAGATCATTCCGTCTCTCTATCTTTCAGGCGATTTCGTCGATTATTTTCGGATCGATGAACATCGCATCGGCTTCTATCTGGCTGATGTGTCTGGTCATGGGGCCTCTTCGGCATTCGTCACGGTGCTGCTGAAATTCATGACTACGCGCCTGCTATACGAGTCTCGGCGGGGTGGGGCGCTACGGGCATTCAAGCCGTCCGAGGTGCTCGATCACATCAACCGCGGGCTGATCAACTGCAAGCTCGGCAAGCACGTCACCATGCTCGGTGGGGTGATCGACCAAGAGCGCAACGTGCTGCATTACAGCATTGGTGGGCACCTTCCGATGCCCGTGCTTTATGCCGGCGATACAGCAAGATACCTGGAAGGGCGGGGCTTGCCGGTTGGCCTGTTCGTCGAGGCGACCTACGATAATTATGAGGTCGAGCTACCTGACTCTTTCAGTCTGACGCTACTTTCCGATGGCATTTTGGACCTTTTGCCGGGGGAAGCCCTCAAAGATAAGGAAGCAGGGCTGCCCGGGCTGGTTTGTGAGGCAGGCGGTACGCTGGAGGGACTTCGGCGGGTGCTCGGCCTGGCCGATCTGGAGGATATGCCCGATGACATCGCATTGCTGGTATTGAGCAGGAACCTTGCATGAGCACTGGTAAAATCCAGTTTGCCGAGCAGGACGGCACCTTCGTTCTCAAGTTCGTCGGCGAAATTCGGCTGACGCTTTGCTCTGCGCTGGATGCAACGATCGAGAAAATCTTCTCGTCTTTGAACTTCTCCGCGATCGTGATCGATCTGACCGAAAGCCGTAGCATCGACAGCACCACGCTGGGGCTGCTGGCCAAGCTGTCGATTCTGTCCAGACAGAAGATCGGCATGTTGCCGACGCTGGTTACCACACACGCTGATATCACCCGTCTTTTGCAGTCGATGGGCTTCGATCAGGTATTCAATATCGTCGATCAACCACTGCCATCCCCCGAACAGCTGGCGGACCTGCCGAGCCAGGATCAGTCAGAAGACGTAGTGAAGACCAAGGTGCTTGAAGCTCACCGTATTCTGATGAGCCTCAATGATTCCAACCGCGAGGCCTTTCGCGACCTCGTGACGGCGCTGGAACGTTCTTGAATCAGCGCTTGGCTTCAAGTGTCCTGAATCAGAAATTGGCTGTTCAAATCTTCCGGCGCATTTGTCGCCGGGCTGCGTTGCCGCTCCTCGCCATAGCCCTGCTATGACTCGTCGCGGCGCCTGGCCCGACTGAAAATTCACTCGGCAGTTCTTGAACGAACTGCAGATTCAGGGCACTAGCAATGCTTCAAGCTTCTCCTGATCACGCGCGAACTGGCGGATACCTTCGGCCAGCTTTTCGGTTGCCATCGGATCTTCATTCAGGCCCCAGCGGAAGCGGTTTTCATCCAGCGTGATACGCGGCTCGGACGCGCGCCCGGGTGACAGCTTGCGCTCCAGTGGCCCTTGCGCCTGCGCCAGCTGGCCGAGCAGCTCGGGGCTGATGGTCAGACGGTCACAGCCTGCCAGCGCTTCGATCTGTCCGATGTTGCGAAAGCTCGCTCCCATCACCACGGTCTTGTAGCCGTGCGCCTTGTAGTAGTCATAGATCCGGCTGACTGATTGCACGCCTGGATCTTCACTGCCCGTGTAGTCGCGGCCTTCGTGCTTCTTGTACCAATCGTAGATACGCCCCACGAACGGCGAAATGAGGAATACCCCGGCTTCGGCGCAGGCGACCGCCTGGGTAAAGCAGAACAGTAGGGTCAGGTTGGTCTGGATGCCGGATTTCTCCAGCCGCTCGGCGGCACGGATGCCCTCCCAGGTGGAAGCCAGTTTGATCAGTACGCGATCGCGGGATACGCCAGCCTGTTCATACAAGCCGATCAGGCGTTCGCCGCGCTGGACCATCGCCTCGGTATCAAAGGAAAGTCGCGCGTCGACCTCGGTGGAAATCCGCCCGGGGATTAGCTTCAGTACTTCCTGGCCGACCGCGACGGCAAACAGATCGCAGCCCAGTCCGATATCACCGGCGCAGCGGGATATTGCTGCCTGCAGATGCTCCGCATAGCGGGGGAGGACAGCGGCTTTGAGCAAGAGAGACGGGTTGGTCGTGGCGTCTACCGGCTGTAGACGGGCAATGGCGTCGAGATCGCCGGTGTCGGCGACAACGGTGGTGAACTGCTTGAGTTGTTCCAGTTTGGATGTCATGGGGGCGCTCTATCCTCTGAGTTGGCATGACCTTAACCCGAGGCCACCGAACCGCTCAAAAAGCGGATGGTCCGGGCGGACTGCACTTGGATTGAAAATGTTCCCGGGCGTTCCTTGACGAATATATCAGTGTCCTTCGAGCAGGCTGGTCGCCTGGTCCAGCAGCGTCAGTGGGTCCTTGGTTTTGTGGATATCGACTGAGAGCAATTGGCGAAAACGTCGTGCACCGGGGAAGCCTTGGCCGAGCCCCAGCACGTGCCGAGTGATGTGATGCATCGAACCGCCTGCCTCCAGGTGTCGTTGAATATACGGCCACATCCGCCTCAGCGCATCGGCACGGCTGAGGATCGGGTCATGGCTGCCAAACAGCCTGGCATCCACCTGCGCGAGCAGATAGGGATTGTGATAGGCCTCACGGCCGAGCATCACGCCATCGAAACGTAGCAGGTGCGCCTCACATTCTTCCAGGGTCTTGATGCCACCGTTGAGGATAATCTCCAAGTCCGGAAAGTCCTCCTTGAGCCGGGCCGCGACGTCATAGCGCAACGGGGGTACCTCACGATTTTCCTTCGGTGACAGCCCCTCGAGAATCGCTATACGCGCATGCACCGTAAAGCTTCGGCACCCGGCATCACGAACCTGGCCGACGAAGTCGCAGAGTTCGGCATAGCTGTCGCGCCCGTTGATGCCAATTCGGTGCTTGACCGTCACGTCGATCCCGACGGCATCGCGCATCGCTTTTACGCAATCGGCCACGAGCGATGGATACCCCATGAGGCAGGCGCCGATCAGGTTGTTTTGCACACGGTCGCTGGGGCAGCCCACGTTGAGGTTCACCTCATCGTAACCCGCTGCTTCGGCCATTTTTGCGCAGGCGGCCAACTCAGCCGGCACGCTCCCGCCGAGCTGCAAGGCGAGGGGATATTCCATCTCATCATGACGCAGAAACCGCTCGGCATCGCCATTGATCAACGCGCCGGTGGTGACCATCTCGGTATAGAGCAGGGTGTACCGTGACAGCTGCCGTAGAAAGTACCGGCAATGCCTATCTGTCCAGTCCATCATGGGCGCCACGGAAAAGCGCCGGGACGGTGGACGGTAGGATATTGCTGGCTCATTACAGGTTTTCATGCGTCTTCCGGCTGTGCTTGGTGCTTTAGGCGTATACGGTGATCTAGGATTGGAGCGCTGACGCTGTCGGCGGTATCGATCGATACCGTGGCAGGGCGGGGCGTACCAGCCAGGGGCTGATGGGGTCTAGCGGCTATCGCCAGATCATCGGAAAAATAGATGACAAGTTTATCAGGTGACCCCAGCCCGCGCGCGTCGAAGCTCGTCGATACCCGCCGCACCCCTTAGTGACAGGTCGCCTGCAAAGCTGGACTGATCGCACCGCGATGGGGCGAGACTGAATCGAATTCTTAGGAGCGACTAGCGTGGCGGGATCCAAATGGACGCGTTGATTGCATCGGCGGCGCGAGCGCTCGCGACCGGCGATCCGCTCGGCGCGCTCAAACGGGTCGCCTTGCGCAACGATCCGTCCGCGCTCGCGCTTCGCGGCATAGCGATGGCGCAGCTCGGGGATTTCGCCCGGGCGAAGGCATTGCTGAAGGACGCGGCCTGTGCCTTCGGGCCTGAAGAAGCTGTGCCTCGTGCGAGATGTACTGTCGCGGAAGCCGAGATTGCGCTCGCTTCTCGTGACCTGGGCTGGCCTGCGAAGAGGCTAGACGAAGCGAGAGAGGCGCTCGAAGCACATGGCGATTGGTCCAACTCCGCCCATGCGCGTTTGCTCGAGCTTCGCCGACTGCTTTTGATCGGGGGTGTTGAGGAGGCGGAGCGTAGGTTGGTTGATCTGGAGCCCGTGCATCTCAGGCCAGCGGCAAGGGCGGTCTATGAGCTGGTCGTCGCGGGGATAGCACTGCGTCGTCTACAGGCGGGGGCCGCGCGCAGGGCGTTCACAGCGGCGGAACGGGCGGCGAACCGGGCGGGCATTCCTGCGCTGACTGCGGAGCTGCGGCACGCATCGGCTGTTTTGGACAGGCCAGCGGCGCGGCGGATCACGCGTAGCGGTGAGCACCTTGTCCGATTGGATGAGGTTGAAAACACCCTGGCGTCGGGAGCGCTCGTCGTGGACGCGTGCCGTCGTGTCATATGTAGGGCTGATTCGGTCATTTCGCTCGTTAAACGTCCGGTGCTGTTCGAGCTTGCTCGTCTGTTGGGCGAAGCCTGGCCGGCAGATGTGCCGAGAGCCACACTTATCGCACAGACATTTCGCACCAGAGTCGCTGATGAGTCGCATAGGGTTCGGTTGCGCGTTGAGGTTGGGCGCCTTCGTGTTTTGATGTTGAACGTGGCTGGTGTGACAGCAACGAAGCGAGGGTTCGCGCTAGCCCCGCTTGGAGCGGATGAGGTGGTTGTGCTGGCGCGGCCCGTCGAAGAGAAATATGCGGCTGTGCTGGCATGCCTCGCTGATGGGGAATCGTGGTCGAGCTCAGCACTTGGCCTTGCACTAGGGTCTAGCCAGCGTACCGTGCAGCGAGCATTGGATTCACTTGCGAAGGCGGGCAAGGTGCAGTCGTTTGGCCGCGGCAGGTCTCGCCGATGGGTAGCCCCGCTCATGCCCGGTTTCGCGACGATCTTGTTACTCCCAGCTTCGGAACTGATGTGACTAGGATCTCCTCACCTGATAAGGAGGACGGACTTATGAACCACTCAGCGGCACAAATCACCCGTGAATATGGACCCTTTGTAGGCATTGAAGCCGTGCACGGCGTCAGCCATGACGGTCAGCATGTCTGGTTTGCAAGCGGCGACAAGCTCCACTTACTGGATCCGCAGAGCGGCGAAACCCTGCGCTCGATCGACGCCCGAGCGGATGCCGGAACGGCGTTCGATGGCCAGCATCTGTTCCAGATTTACGGCGATTGCATTCAGAAAGTCGATCCCGAAAGTGGCGCGGTGCTCGCCTCGATCCCTGCACCTCACGATGCATCAGGTCTTGCATGGGCGGAGGGGGTGCTCTGGGTTGGCCAGTATCGCGATAGAAAGATCCATCAGTTGGATCCTCAAACCGGCGCGATCCTACGCACCATCGAGTCCAACCGCTTTGTCACTGGCGTCACCTGGGCAGACGGAGCGCTTTGGCATGGGGTCTGGGAAAATGGCGAGAGTGAGCTGAGGCATATCGACCCGCTAACGGGCGAAGTGCTGAATGTTCTGGAGATGCCAAAGGGCGTCGGCGTGTCAGGGCTCGAATATGATGGCGCTGGTAGCTTTTTCTGCGGAGGTGGCGGGGCCGGAAAACTGAGAGCCGTGCGCCATCCGGGATGATGGCGAGCCGAGCGATACAGGTGACAGCCGGAAGGCCCGATGTCGGGCTTCCGGCTGACTTGAACATCCGACCGTTGCGTTGAGCGGAAACTACTGCTGCACGACGCTGGCGATGTTGCCGCTGCCGTTCTGAATAATGCTGGCGGAAGCGTTATCGTACGAGAGCGTCTCCTGCCTCAGGAAAGCCTGGTTGTTGTCACCCGTCTGGCTGATGAATGCTTCGTGGACGTGAAAACCCTGGTAGGCGTCGATCTGGTTATAGGAGCCAACCTGGGCGACATCGAGGCTGTTGTCGTCGCCAGCCTGTGCGATATCGACCAGGTTATAGCTGCCCTCCGAGTACCCGCTGATCCTGGATCCTTGCCCGCTAAAGTGGGCATTCAGCTCGTTTCCGGTGCCTCGCTGCGTATAGTCCAGCGTGCTGTAGCCATCGCCGGCTCTGATCTGCGCGATGTTGGCGGTGCCAAGCTGCTGAAGGAACACATCGCCTGCAGGATAGCGGCCAGAGGACTGATAGATGTCCGCCTGGTTGGCAGTGCCGTCCTGCTCGATCACGGCGAAACCACCCCCGATGCCGAAGCTTACCTGCTCCAGTTGCACCTGATTCGCAACGCCTGACTGCTGAACATTCGCCGTACTGAAACCAGACTGATCGATCGTGACGGTATTGTCCTGGCCGGCGGAAACCACATTGAGTTCGTTGCCCACCCAAGTCTGTGTGGCATCGAGCTGGTTTCCAGAGCCCTGCTGGCTGACAGTCGCCGTCGCCGAGAGCTCGCCGAGACTTTCCTGCTGTTCGATATGAGCGCTATTGGAGCTCCCCGTCTGGTAGACAGCCGCGCTCGCCAACCCTGGCCGGCTGCCGTGGACCTGATAGATCGCAGCCGAATTCAGCGTGCCTGATTGCTCGATGCTCGCCTGGCTGCCCTCGCCACTGCTGCCGGATTGGTCGGTGAGTGCGTTGTTCTCGGTACCATTCTGAACGATGAAAGACCGCTGCAGGGCACCGCTTTGTATCTGCTCTGCGGTGTTGTTGGTGCCGCTCTGTTCTATCTCGGCCAGGTGCTCGTTGGCCATGAGGTTGCCGCTTGCCACCAGCAAGAGCGCTGCGGCGAGAGGAGTAGTCTTATACATTGGAATCTCCTGTTCGCGATGGATGAGCTCCGTACATCACAGGCGAAGCAGGGCGATTGTTGTCGGTTAGCTTGGCCACCGGAATAGACCATAAGAGCTAAATATGGGCCGGCGAGGATTAGAGCATCGTACCTTCGTGGTCCAGGCAAAAGCACAAGCGCAGCTTTACTCAGGTAAACCTTCGCACCTGCCGCTCGCTGAAACCTTCTAACCACCGCCTACCGCGAACAGCACGCCAAGCAGACTGAGCAAGGCGCCGAGCGGTACGACCCACCGTTCCCGCCATGCGAGTGTCAAGCTGACCGTCAGCCCGGCGAGCATCAGCTGTGCGAGACAGACGACCAGGCCGATCGCTACGCCTAGCGAGGCGACATTTACAACGGCCGTACCGAGTAGCAGCCCGGTCGCGGCTACACGCAGCCACCGTTGTCGTTCGGATGTCGGAGCGGTATTGAAGATCGCACGGTGGTGTCGGGTCAGTGCCAGGCAGAGCGCGAGCATGCCCAGGTACGCTAGGGCGAAAGCGAGTGTGGTCATGGTGCCAACTCCTGTTCTTGCGTGGCGGTGTACGCGCCCTTGCGTGCCGATTGATGTTGACGCGGTCGGCGAAGCGAGCACCATGCGCAGAGTCCGCCAACTACCAGCAGCACTATGTCGACGCCCGCTAATGTCAGGTCTCCGCGGAGGAGGCTTGCCACTAAATGCCCGTCAGGTGCAGTCAGCCCGTTGAGCAAGGGCAGGCCTAGCGCGAGTATTGCCAGCAGTGCGAATAGCCGGCGGAGCAGCTTGAGCGGTTGGTGACGCCACAAATAGGCGGTGATCGCCACGGCAAGCCAAGCAAAGGCGAAGCACCAGGCCTCGGCAGAACCGCGTGCGGTCAATGTGTTGGGTAACAAACGATTCGCCCAGAGCAGAGCCAGCGAGGCGATGGGCAGGCCGAAGAAGATCGCGCCGTTGAGTGCCCGAACGACTTCCAGGCCCCGAATCTGGCGTCCCTCGCGCTTGCGCAACCATACGCGGGTCCCGGCCACCAGCATCGCGCAGCCGGCAAGTCCGAGAAGACCGTACAGCAGGCGTACGATTTGCCCGCCGAACTGCGCCATGTGCAGCCCCACCAACCAGATATAGGCCTGATAGCTGGTCGGTGCTTGCTGCCGGTGAAGGAGGTCGCCGGTGAAGGCGTCGTAGCTCAGGGTGTCTTGTGGTGAGCCGATGCGCGACGGATCGGAACGACGCACGCTGACGACGGCAGACGCGTCTGCAGGGTGCTCGACAATGATCCAGCCGGGCTCTCCGTCACCCCAGCGTTGGCGTGCGTTGGAGAGCATGTCATTCAGCGAAGCGAATTGGCCGGCCGGCTGGTGCAGCTCGTTGCGGTGATAACCGCCTTGCACTTCTTCAAAGAAGGCCAGTGGATCGCCTCCGTAAGCGACCATCCCTCCTGCAGGCATGTAGGACGCGACGAACACCGCCACGCCGGTGTAAGCAAGAATCAGATGGAACGGCAGGCCGATGACGCCGAACAGGTTGTGAGCATCGAGCCAGGCGCGCTGGCCGTTGGCCTGGGGGCGCAGGGTAAAGAAATCCTTGAAGATCCGCCGATGGATGATGATTCCCGACACCAGGGCCACCAGCATGAACATGCCCGCCAGGCCAACGACATACATGCCGACGGTTCCGGCATGCAGGTTGTAGTGCAGCGTGAAGAAAAATTCGCCGCCTACCGACTCGGGCATGGGCTTTCCGCTACGAGGGTCGAATGCGACACGACCGCGCGTACCGGATTCGTCCTCTTCCCAGCCCAGTCGCCAATAAGGCTCACGTTCGGTCGGACCATGCAACCAATAGGCGTGTAGCTGTTCCTGAACGTTCGCCTGAACCCAGTTGCCGATGTCATCGGCGGTCATCGATGCGGCCGTCTGCGTATGCAACGCAGGCCGCATCCAACGCTCCAGCTCTTTATCGAAACAGGCCAGGGTGCCGGCGAAAATGATCACGGACAGTAACCAGCTGGGCAATAAGCCGCCCCAGGTATGCAGCCCGGCCATTGATTGGCGAAGAGTCATGGACGGGTCCTCCACTCGACGGGCAGGTAAGCACCCAGGCAGAAGAGGGCGGCCAGTCCGGCAATCAGTAACCAGGCGTGCAAGGCGCTTTTAGCCGCGAAGGCGTAAATGACCGCCCCCACCCAGACGGCGAAACAGAGCAGACTGGCTGTCACTACCCGGTCAGGT
>NZ_QORI02000012.1 GCF_003325755.1 Pseudomonas sp. SST3
GGCGCTGTACGAGACCACAATCTTGCGCCAGTTTGCCGGGCTGAACCTAGAGCGTATTCCCGACGAAACCACCATCCTCAATTTCCGTCGCCTGCTGGAGAAGCACGAGTTGGCGGCCGGGATTCTGGCGGTGATCAATGGTTACCTGGGCGATCGGGGCCTGTCGCTGCGCCAGGGCACCATCGTCGATGCCACGCTGATCCATGCGCCGAGTTCGACCAAGAACAAGGACGGTAAGCGTGACCCGGAAATGCACCAGACCAAGAAGGGCAATCAGTATTACTTCGGCATGAAGGCCCACATCGGCGCGGATGCCGAGTCTGGCCTGGTGCACAGCGTGGTGGGGACGGCAGCCAACGTTGCTGACGTTACCCAGGTCGACAAACTGCTGCATGGAAAGGAAAACATGGTCGCGCGCGACGCGGGTTACACCGGCGTAGAGAAACGCCCGGAACATGAAGGCCGGGAGGTGATCTGGCAGATTGCGGCCCGCCGCAGTACGTACAAGAAGCTGAGTAAGCGCAGTGCGCTGTACAAAGCCAAGCGCAAGATCGAGAAATCCAAGGCCCAGATGCGCGCCAAAGTCGAGCACCCGTTCCGGGTGATCAAGCGCCAATTCGGCTACGTGAAGACACGCTTCCGTGGCCTGGCGAAGAACACCGCGCAGTTGGTGACACTGTTCGCGCTGTCGAACCTGTGGATGGCGCGCCGACATTTGCTGACGAATGCAGGAGAGGTGCGTCTGTAATGCGGGAAATGGCCGGCGCGAGGTGCTCGCGCCGGCTATAAATCCGGAAAGAGGGGATGATTTGATCGTTTTTTAGCCGAATCACCGTTTTGAAATCGGCAAGGGCTGGAGTCAGCCAGAAATACCTGGCTACTTCAGACCATCCTTAGAAAGTTGGCAATGCAGGAACTTCCCTTCGCCCACATTTCCCTGGCTATTATCTTATGCGCTTCGGTATCAACGCTACGGAAAATAGTATCCACGGTGTACCCCGATTTCAGATATTTGCAGAGGCGGTCATTAGGGGTTGTATAAGCGCGAAAGGAGTAATGCTCGCTCACTTATTCTGGGTTTAATTATCCACTATATAGTTGCCAGGTGATGCAGGCCTGATTATTTGAAGAACCCTTTCGTTAGGCAATGCTACCGCCACTGGCCAGTCCTGGCGCCAACCCTGGCAACTTCGTGAAGAACTTGTTCCGGCTAAATCTCGAATGTTCATCGCCTTTAGGCAAAGCTACCGCACTCGGCTGTAATACGAGATAAGCATAAAAAGTTGGGATTGGCACTTAACTGCAATACAAACGTGCATCCCTGCTTACGGCTCGGCTGCAAAACCCGATGTCTATTGGCTGCGGCTCAGGAAACGTCCTGTCTGAATTTTCTGAGACGTAGTTATCATTCAGAACGTGATGCTCGTCAAGATGGAGGGACACATTTTTTTACGCGTTTTTTGTTTGCGTTCCGTAATCCGCTGATAGTCAACGGAAATGAAAGGTTAGTTCGGATCGCCCAGGCTGGTAATGCTTTTATAATCTATCCATCTCATGTACTAAGCCGTTAGATCTAGCAAAAGCCTATATGAAAGGGAACGTATATTTGCGACTGGCGCGAACCGTTAACTACTTTGAGCGATGGGGTGAAGAAGCGACGCAGAATGCTTTTGAGAGAGCACCTAGGGAAACGAAAAAAGGCCACTCCTGAGAGTGGCCTTTTCCGTATTTGGTTGCGGGAGCCGGATTTGAACCGACGACCTTCGGGTTATGAGCCCGACGAGCTACCAGACTGCTCCATCCCGCGTCTGTGAGGCGGCATTCTACAGCCTGAGCTGCGTCTGTCAACCGCAGGCTGCCAAGAAAGCTTTTTTATTCAGATGCTTAGCGGGGCGACTCATCAATGGTGTCGTGGCGTATCGCATTGCCAGGGGCGCTGAAACGAAAAAAGGCCACTCCTGAGAGTGGCCTTTTCCGTATTTGGTTGCGGGAGCCGGATTTGAACCGACGACCTTCGGGTTATGAGCCCGACGAGCTACCAGACTGCTCCATCCCGCGTCTGTGAGGCGGCATTCTACAGCTTTCGGCCGTCCTGTCACGGCTTAATTGCGCAAAGCTTCTTTTTCTTCAAGCGCTTAGCGAAACGCTGATGCCTGGGGTCGTCTTCGCGGTTGGCCGCTGCCGGCAGTGAGGGGCTTCCGGGGTGGGCTTGTGATGATAACGCGCGATCCGCAACATTCCCCACAACATCGCGAAGGCTGCGGCGCCCCAGCCGATAACGATCAAGAGAATTACCAGTGCCGGTGTGATCATTGTTGGATTCCTTTCTAACCTGACAATCAACTGCTCTCTGCCAAGATGGGACCCCGGCCTTTGGTCAAGGGTTCCGCTTGCCATTGGTCGGCGACCAGGATCGACAGTGCACGGCTGGAGCGTCCAGCTGCCTAAAGACTGTCGCGACCCTGTAAAGGAGGAGGTATGCGGACTTATCTACTGATCGCGCTTGGATCCGTGGCCGGGCTCTTCGCGGTGACAGGCGTAGCTGCCGAGCCCATTGATCCTGCAGTTTCCAATGGCACTCAGTTGGCGCAGAACACTGGCGCCGCCGATCGCACCCTGGGCAATAGCTCCATGGGCCTGGGTGAAGGGATCAAACGGCTGCCCGAACGGCCCGACACGGATCGCGAGGAAGGCGAGGACCGGCGAACGCATAAGACCTATGACGAATCGGGTCACGGCGACAACGACACGGATATGGAGCATCGCCCGCGTCGGACCCTGAATGATCGAAACGACGATTGATCGACTCGATAAGAGCGGAGGAACGTGATGAACAGAATCCTGTTGTTGGGTGCTGGGCTGGTGTTCGTATCTGGTATCGCTGTGGCGGACGCTGATGGTGACCTGACCAATCCATCTACCACCGGTACCGAGGCAATGGAACAGCCAGCACCGCCGATTGAGGATGCGGGGCTGGACGAGCGAGACGATATGAACGACCGACCCGGCGAGGCGGGTGATGAGTCCGGGCTCGGTACGATGGGCACCGGAGCCACCGGCACCACAGGCGGCATGGGCGCAACGACCGGAACCGACACCATCGGAGACCGCGACGCCGAGACGGACCAGTAGCCCGCCAGGTGGCATGAACCGGGGCGTTCCTAAGCGCCCCTCGGCTCCGTACAATGCGGTCCTTTTTCGCTTGGGCCGTTCATATGCAGATTGCTTTGGCGCCGATGGAAGGGCTTGTGGATGAGATCCTTCGCGACGTCCTGACCGGAGTCGGTGGAGTCGATTGGTGCGTGACCGAGTTCATTCGCGTCTCGGATCGATTGCTGCCAGCGTCCAGCTTCCATAAGCTCGCGCCGGAACTCGATAGCGGCGCCGTGACTCGTGCCGGCACGCCGTTGCGTGTGCAGTTGTTGGGTTCTGATCCGCTTTGCCTGGCCGATAATGCCGCTTTCGCCTGTACGCTCGGTGCGCCCGCCATTGACCTCAACTTCGGTTGTCCGGCGAAAACCGTCAACAAGTCGCGTGGTGGTGCTGTGCTGCTCCGGGAACCCGAGCTGCTGCATTCGATTCTGCGGGAAGTGCGCAAGGCGGTACCCGCGCATATTCCGGTTACGGCCAAAATGCGGTTGGGTTTTGACAGTCCAGATGGCGCGCTCGACTGTGCCCGCGCACTGGTCGACGGTGGTGCCGAGCAGCTGGTGGTGCACGCGCGGACCAAGGTGGATGGCTACAAGCCCCCCGCGCATTGGGAATGGATCGCCAAGGTCCAGGACGTGGTCACGGTACCCGTGTTTGCCAACGGCGATATCTGGTCGCTGGAAGACTGGCGTCGGTGCCGCGAAATCAGTGGTGTCGAGGACATCATGTTAGGTCGCGGATTGGTCTGCCGGCCGGATCTGGCCCGTCAGATCAGTGCAGCGAAAAGCGGTGCAGCCGTCGAGCCGATGAGCTGGGAAGAGTTGCAGCCGTTGCTGGCCGACTTCTGGCTACAGGCGCGCCGCAAGATTTCTCCGCGCTATGCTCCGGGCCGTCTCAAACAGTGGCTGTCCATGCTCACCCGCAGCTACCCGCAAGCGGTTTCGCTGTTCGCCCTGTTACGGCGGGAGAACAATTGCGAGCGACTCGACGCACTGTTGGGCATCGACAGCAAGACGCCGGGTTTCGACGCGGCCATCTAGCGCCCGCCACTGACATCCAACAGAGCGCCGCTGATGTAACTGGCCTTTTCGCTGGCGAGCCAGAGAATCGCTTCAGCCACTTCTTCGGCCTCACCACCACGGCCCATGGGGACGCTGGCCTTGACGCGTTCAACGCGCCCGGGCTCACCCCCGCTGGCATGGATCTCGGTGCGGATCACCCCAGGCCGCACGGCGTTGACCCGAATACTTTCGGCAGCCACCTCCTTGGCCAGGCCAAGGGTCATGCTGTCGATCGCGCCTTTGGCGGCTGCGTAATCGATGTATTCGTTGGGTGCGCCGAGTTTCGCTGCGATCGACGAGACGTTGATGATAGCCCCGCCGTCTCCGCCGTAGCGGGTCGACATGCGTTTCACTGCCTCACGCGCACAGAGAAAACTGCCGGTCACGTTGACTGCGAACACCCGCGCCAGCCGCGCCGCATCCATTTCGTCCAGACGCATCTGGCGCTCCAGCATGCCGGCATTGTTGACCAGCACGTCGAGCCTGCCGAACTCGCCATCGATCGCGGCGAATAGGCTCGCGACTTGCGCCTCGTCAGCAACGTCGGCGGCGATCGCGATGGCTCGGGTGCCGTTACGTTGAAGCTCTTCGAGCAGTTGCTGTGCGGCGTCCTGGCGGTGGTGGTAATTCAGACACAGCGCATAGCCTTCGCTCGCTGCAAGCCTGGCAGTGGCGGCGCCTATTCCTCGGCTGGCACCCGTGATCAGCATGACTCTGGACATAGAAAACTCCGACGAACGGTCTTGAAAATCAACGGGCGGTTCCTATTTAGGGCATCACAGGATGCCGAATTCGGGTCCTGGATGAACCACTCGCTGAATATCAGGAGATAGCAAGATGACTAGTTTTTCGATGGCTCCGCTGTTTCGCCAGTCCATTGGCTTCGATCGTTTCAATGATCTGTTCGAGTCGGCTCTGCGCAACGATGCGAGCAGCTCGTTTCCACCTTACAACGTGGAAAAGCACGGCGATGATCAGTACCGCATCATCGTAGCAGCCGCCGGCTTCCAGGAATCCGATCTGGACTTACAGGTTGAACGTGGCGTACTGACCATCAGTGGCGGCAAGCGCGAGAACGGTAGTGACAATGTCACCTACCTGCACCAGGGCATTGCCCAGCGTGCCTTCAAGCTGTCGTTCCGCCTCGCCGACCATATAGAGGTCAAAGGCGCGGCGCTCAACAACGGCCTGTTGAGTATCGCACTCGAACGCGTCGTGCCGGAGGAGGCCAAGCCCAAGCGCATCCCGATCAACGGTGAGCAGCTGGCGCTGGAAAAGGCCTGATCTGCCTAGTGGGGCGTCGTAAGGCGCCCTCCGCTGATGACGAACCCCGCTACCCGGCGGGGTTTCGTTTTTCAGGTTCAGTCATTGCTGAGCGGTCGTCTGTATGGCGTCTCAGGAGGTGAGTGAACTCGGTCAACGGCAGCGGACGGCTGAATAGATAGCCCTGATACAAATGGCATCCCTGCAGCTTCAGTAGTTCGAGCTGCGCCTGTTGCTCGACACCTTCGGCGATCACCTCCAGCCCGAGGCTCCGGGCCATCGCAACGATTGCACGAATGATCTCGACGTCATTGGGGTCATCCAGCGCGTCTCGAACGAAAGACTGGTCGATCTTCAGCAGATTGATCGGCAGGCGCTTCAGATAGGTGAGTGAGGAGTAGCCAGTGCCGAAATCGTCCATCGCAAAGCTCACCCCGTGTCGGCAGAGGCGGCGCATTTTGGCGATGGTGTCGTCCAGGTTCTGAATCACGATGCCTTCGGTGATTTCCAGCTTGATCATCTTGTATGGAAGCCCGGCGGACTTCAGCGCCTCCAGGATGCGTTCGACAAATTCGTTCTGACGGAACTGGCGCGGGCTGATGTTGACGCAGAGGCTGAAGGTGTCGGGATGTACAAGCCCGCCGGCTAATAGCGAAGCCCCGATTCGGCAGGCTTCCTTTATCACCCAGTCGCCGACTTCGACGATGAGGCCGCTTTCTTCCAGTACATCGATGAACTGGGCAGGCGAACGCATGCCATGTTCCGGGTGCTGCCAACGCAGGAGGGCCTCGGCCCCAATCACTGCACCCGAACGCGCGTCTACCTGGGGTTGAAGATGCAGTTCCAACTCGTTGCGCTGCAGCGCCAGGCGTAGTTCGCTCTCCAGCATCAGGCGCGCACTAGCGGCCTCCTGCATCGTCGTACGAAACAGCTGGATGGCGTTGCGTCCGGCATCCTTGGCCCGGTACAGCGCAATGTCGGCCCGCTTCAACAGGTCGGCCGGGGTGTCGCCGTGGTCCGGCATCAAGGCAATGCCGATGCTTGGGGTGACCTGCAGTCGGTTGCCCTCGAAGACCATGGGCTCGGCGAGCAGGGTACGCAACTTTTCAGCGACCTGACGAACATGGCGTGTCACCTCCGAGCGCTTGCCGGTCAGCCCGGTCAACAGCACGACGAACTCATCGCCACCGAGGCGGGCGACGGTGTCCTCTTGGCGGGTGCTGGCTTCGAGGCGGGCGGTGATCATCTTCAGCACGGCATCGCCGACAGGGTGTCCGAGCGAGTCGTTGATGTGCTTGAAGTGGTCAAGATCGAGAAACAGCAAGGCGCCACGCAAATCGTGACGTTTGTGTAGCGCAGTCTGCTGGGTCAAACGATCCATCAGCAGTGCACGGTTGGGTAGGTTGGTCAGTGGGTCGTGATAGGCCAAGTGTTGAATCTGCGCGTGAGCGGCCTTCAGCTGGCTGATATCTCGTGCTGACAACAGCAGGCAATCAACGTTGTTGAGCTCAATCGGCTCGACCGACACTTCTATGTGCTTGGGTCTGCCATATCGATCCTGGCCAACCATCTCCCAGTTGACTACGCGACCATCGCGCTCCAACAGTGCGAGCAGCTCCTCGCGTTGCGCGCCGGGCCAGACGCCCAGTTCGGCGGAAGTCCGACCGATGGCCTCCTCTGGACGGTAGCCGGAGAGGCGGTGGAAGCCCTCGTTGACCTCGATGAAACGCCCCGTGCTGCGCTCGCTGATGATGATGGCGTCGGGGCTGGAGTGAAATGCTGTCGCGAACTTGGCTTCGCTGACTCGCAGCGCCGCCTCGGCCTGCTGCCGCTGGGTGATGTCGCGAAAGGTCGTGACGATGCACAGTTGCCGATCGATTCGGATGAAACGGCTTGAGATCACGCAGCTGACGCACTGACCGCTCTTGGTGCGAAACTGCGCCTCAGCGTTTTCCAGGCGTTGATCGCGAGTCAGCTGCTGATAGAGCGCCTGTCGCTGTGCCTCGTCGCGCCAGATTCCCACTTCGGGGGCTGAGCGACCTGCAATTTCACTGCCCTGCCAGCCGAACACGGCGCTGAAGCTCGGGTTGATGTCGATGAAAACGCCATCGCGAATGCGCGACAGCGAGATGGGATCGGGGCTGCCCTGGAACAACGCCGAGAATTTGGCTTCGGATGCGGCAAGGTGTTGTTCGCGAACAACCCGCTCGGTGGCGTCGATGATGATGCCGGCCATCCGCAGCGGCTCGCCGTGTTCATCACGGTACAGTTTGGCGGTGCTTTCGAGATGCCGTGCCGTGCCGTTTGGATGCGCCGCCTGGTAAGTAGCCTGGTAGCTCTGGCGTCGCCCCGCGAGCAGGTCGCTGTAGGCGTCGCGCATGGTCTGCCGGTTGTCGGCCGCGACACTGCGGAAAAACTCGCGAAACGATCCGTCGAAAGGTCCGTCGACCATGCCATGCAGTTCAGAAGCCCGAGCCGAGGCATAGAGTCGATCGTCGGGGATATGCCACTCCCAGTGGCCCAGTTCGGCCGAAGCCAGCGCCAGTTCCAGACGCTCCTGGCTGTCCTCAAGGGCTTGGGCCTGGACGCATTGCTCGGTGATGTCGCGAACGATGCCTACCCATATCGAGGGTTCGATGTCGCTGTTCTGCTGCTGGCCTTCAACCTCTAGCCAGCGCTCGCTCGAGTCCGGCCAGCGTACGCGGTGGCGAAAGCGTAAACGAGGCTCGCCGCCCTTGGTCGTGGAGCGGACGATGGCCTCGATCAAGGGGCGGTCTTCCGCCGCGATGAGGCTCAGGTAAAAATCCTCGGTAACTTCGACGAGTGGCTCGGTGAGTCCGAAAAGCCGGCCGGTGCCGAGGGACCAATGCACGACGCCGCATTGAGGATTCCAGGACCAGACGCCGAGTCCGGCATCGTCGAGTACCGACAGCAGGCGGGCGGCATCCTGCCAGGGCGTCGCTGCTTCGTAGGCACTGGCGTCGTGTGGCGGCTCAGGAGGTAGCATGAGCGGCCTCGATCAGGTAGATCAACAAAGCGCGGATTGATCGCATGGGATTTTGGATGACCTTATTGTTATATCCCGAACTTATCCGTTGCTAATGGCGAAGTGCAAGTGCGGTTAGTCGGCGTCCAGCAGGGACATGAAAGCCTTGGCCGCATTCGATAGGGTGCGTTCGGTATGCGTGATGTAACCGAGCTCCCTTGACAGTTGGATTCCCGGCAGGGGTAGGCGCACCACCTGTTCGTCGAGCATGGTGCGGGGCAGCACGCTCCAGGCGATGCCGATGGATACCATCATTTTGATCGTCTCCATGTAATTGGTGCTCATCGTGATATTCGGCGTAAGGCCCTCGCGCTCGAACAGCCGATGAGCGATGTGGTGGGTGAAGGTGTTACCGCCGGGGAATACCGCAGGATAGCCGGCAATGTCCGCCAGACTGATACCGGCCTTTTGCGCCAATGGATGTTCAGGCGCCACGACGAAATCCAGCGGATCGTCCCATACCTTGCTGGCACGCACCGGCGCCGCCGTTTGCGGTGCCAAGGTGATCACTGCGAGTTCGGCGCGGCCATGCAGAATTTCTTCGTAGGCGATTTCCGAATCAAGAAAGCGGATATCTAGATTCACGCCCGGGTAGGCGCGGGTGAACGCTCTCAGTAATGGCGGCAGGCGATGCAAGCCGATGTGGTGGCTGGTCGCCAGGCACAACCGCCCGCTGACGTCACCGTTGAGGTTGGTCAGCGCGCGACGAGTGTCGTCCAGTACATTGAGTATCTGGTAAGCGCGGGGTAGCAGCGCTCTGCCAGCTTCCGTCAAGCTGATCTCGCGCCCCAGGCGGTCGAATAGCCGAACATTCAGCTGTGATTCCAGCGTCGCCAGCCGTTTGCTTACAGCAGGCTGAGTCAGGTGAAGCCGCTCGGCAGCGAGAGAGAAGCTGCCCATCTCGGCGATGGCGATAAAGGCGTTGAGGCTGGCGAGGTCCATCGGCTTGGCTCCGGGCGGGTCGGTTTGGCGCAGGTTTGCGATCAAGCCTGAACAGAATAAATCCATTCCATTATGGAATGCATCGAATGAAAAATATGAATTTGAGTAATTCGACGCGAGCCCATAGGATCAACCTCATAAGCAAAAGGGCTATTGCCCAACGTACTGATGAGGAAACGTCCGATGGCCGGCAAAACGCTCTACGACAAGCTTTGGGAAATGCATGAGGTCAAACGTCGCGATGATGGCTCATCGCTGATCTATATCGATCGTCATATTCTCCACGAAGTGACCTCACCCCAGGCGTTCGAGGGGCTGCGGCTGGCGGGTCGGAAGCCATGGCGCGTCGATGCAAACATCGCGACCCCGGATCACAACGTGCCGACTACCAAGGGCGAGCGTCAAGGTGGCCTGGAAGCCATCGCCGACGAGGTCTCGCGTATCCAGGTGCAGACACTGGACGAGAACTGCGATGACTTCGGCATTCTCGAATTCAAGATGAACGACGTTCGCCAAGGCATCGTTCATGTCATTGGGCCGGAGCAGGGCGCGACCTTGCCGGGAATGACGGTGGTCTGTGGTGACTCGCATACCTCGACCCACGGCGCATTCGCCGCGCTGGCCCACGGCATCGGTACCTCCGAAGTCGAGCATGTGCTCGCCACCCAGTGCCTGGTCGCCAAGAAAATGAAGAACATGCAGGTGCGCGTCGAGGGCAAGCTGCCGTTCGGCGTCACCGCCAAGGACATCGTGCTGGCTGTGATCGGCAAGATCGGCACCGCCGGTGGTAACGGCCATGCGCTGGAGTTCGCCGGCAGCGCTATTCGCGATCTGTCCATGGAAGGGCGCATGACCATCTGCAACATGTCCATCGAGGCCGGCGCACGCGTGGGTATGGTGGCGGCCGACGAGAAGACCATCGCCTATGTCGAGGGACGCCCCTATGCACCCAAGGGGGCCGACTGGGAGCATGCGGCGGCGGTCTGGAAGGACCTGGTTTCCGATGAGGATGCGGTATTCGATACCGTTGTCGAACTGAAGGCCGAAGAGATCAAGCCGCAAGTGAGCTGGGGCACCTCTCCAGAGATGGTCCTGGCAGTCGATCAGAGCGTGCCGGATCCGGCCGTCGAGGCTGACCCGGTCAAGCGCGACTCCATCACCCGTGCGCTGAAGTACATGGGCCTGAGCGCCAACCAGCCGATCACCGACATTCAGCTCGATCGCGTTTTCATCGGCTCCTGCACCAATTCGCGCATCGAAGATCTACGCGCTGCCGCCGAGGTGGCCAAGGGGCGCAAGGTCGCCGCTACAGTCAAACAGGCGATGGTCGTACCGGGCTCGGGGCTGGTAAAACAGCAGGCGGAGGCGGAAGGGCTGGACAAGATATTCCTCGAAGCCGGTTTCGAATGGCGCGAGCCGGGTTGCTCCATGTGTTTGGCGATGAATCCGGACAAGCTGGGCAGTGGCGAGCATTGCGCCTCCACCTCCAACCGCAACTTCGAAGGCCGCCAGGGAGCTGGTGGCAGAACGCATCTGGTGAGCCCTGCGATGGCTGCCGCCGCTGCCGTAACCGGCCGTTTCATCGACGTACGTGAACTGATCCAGGCCTGAGGAGACCGACATGAAAGCATTCACCCAGCACACCGGTCTCGTCGCGCCGCTCGATCGCGCCAACGTCGATACCGATCAAATCATTCCGAAGCAGTTTCTCAAGTCGATCAAGCGCACCGGCTTTGGTCAGAACCTGTTCGATGAATGGCGTTATCTGGACGTCGGGCAGCCCAATCAGGACTGCTCGAACCGTCCTCTGAACCAAGAGTTTGTGTTGAATTTCCCGCGCTACCAGGGCGCCAGCGTGCTGCTTGCCCGCGAAAACTTCGGTTGTGGTTCGTCCCGCGAACACGCGCCCTGGGCTCTCGAGGAGTACGGCTTTCGTACGATCATCGCGCCGAGTTTTGCCGATATCTTCTATAACAACAGCTTCAAGAATGGCTTGCTGCCGATCGTGCTGAAGGAGGACGAGGTCGACGAGCTGTTCGAGCAGGCCGAGGTGAGCGAGGGTTATCAGCTCACCGTGGATCTGGCAGCGCAGACCGTTACCCGTCCGGACGGCAAACGGTACGGCTTCGAGGTCGATGCGTTCCGCAAACACTGCTTGCTCAACGGCTTGGATGATATCGGCCTTACGCTGCAGGACGCCGACGCGATCAAAGCGTTCGAGACCCGTCACCAGCAGAGCCAGCCGTGGCTGTTCGGCGCGATCAAGTAGGCTGAAATTACCAAGTAGGGTGGGCTTCAGCCCACCGGCATGGCTCGGAGCTACTGGTGGGTTGAAGCCCATCCTACGAAACGCCCCGGCCGCGATGTGATTCCCCTATAAGGAATAAGAGATGTCCAAACAGATTCTAATTCTCCCCGGTGACGGTATCGGCCCGGAGATCATGGCCGAAGCGGTCAAGGTACTGCAGCTGGCCAATGACAAGTTCCAGCTGGACTTCGAACTAAGCTACGACGAGCTGGGCGGGGCGGCGATCGATAAGTACGGCGTGCCGCTGGCCGATGAAACGCTGGAGCGCGCCCGCGCCGCGGATGCCATCCTGTTAGGCGCGGTCGGCGGGCCGAAGTGGGACACCATAGACCCGGCCATCCGCCCAGAGCGCGGTCTGCTGAAGATCCGTTCGCAGCTGGGGTTGTTCGGCAACCTGCGCCCGGCGCTGCTGTATCCGCAGCTGGCTGACGCCTCCAGCCTGAAGCCGGAAATCGTGTCGGGTCTGGATATCCTTATTGTTCGTGAGCTGACCGGCGGCATCTATTTCGGCCAGCCGCGCGAAAGCAAGGTGCTGGAGAACGGCGAGCGGATGGCGTACGACACGCTGCCATACAGTGAAAGCGAGATCCGCCGGATTGCCAAAGTCGGTTTCGATATGGCCCGCGTCCGTAACAGGAAGCTTTGTTCGGTGGACAAGGCCAACGTACTGGCGTCCAGCCAATTGTGGCGCGCAGTGGTGGAGGAGGTCGGCAAGGACTATCCGGATGTCGAACTCAGCCACATGTACGTCGACAATGCGGCGATGCAGCTGGTGCGCGCACCGAAACAGTTCGACGTGATTGTTACCGACAACATGTTTGGCGACATCCTGTCGGATGAGGCTTCCATGTTGACCGGTTCCATCGGCATGCTGCCGTCCGCGTCCCTCGATTCCAACAGCAAGGGTATGTACGAGCCTTGCCATGGGTCGGCTCCGGACATCGCGGGCAAGGGCATCGCCAATCCACTGGCGACGATCCTCTCGGTTTCGATGATGCTTCGCTACAGCTTCAACCAGATCGCTGCCGCCAATGCGATCGAGCAGGCGGTCAGCAACGTGCTCGACCAAGGGCTGCGCACCGGTGATATCTGGTCCGAAGGCTGCCAGAAGGCCAATACCCAGGCGATGGGCGACGCAGTAGTCGCGGCGCTCTCGAAGTTGTAATCTCTCTGGCCCCGGTGCACCGGCCGTTGATAGAGCTTGCGGGGCGACGGCTAGGCGGAAACGTCGAGTGAGGCGAGGCGTAGCTGGCTAAGCAGCATGCTCTCGCTCTCGAACCCGAAAGCGTATCTTGTTATCGACGGCCTGCCAGGCGGGCCACATATATAGGTGTAGTTGCGATGAAACGTGTAGGTCTGATCGGATGGCGCGGCATGGTTGGTTCCGTGCTCATGCAGCGGATGCTGGAAGAGCGGGATTTCGACCTGATCGAGCCGGTATTCTTTACCACTTCCAACGTCGGCGGTCAGGGCCCTTCCATCGGCAAGGACATTGCTCCGCTGAAGGATGCTTACAGCGTCGATGAACTGAAAGCCCTGGACGTGATTCTCACCTGCCAGGGTGGCGATTACACCAGTGAGGTCTTCCCCAAGCTGCGTGAAGCGGGCTGGAAAGGCTACTGGATCGATGCGGCATCAACGCTACGCATGGCCGACGATGCCGTCATCGTGCTCGACCCGGTCAATCGCAAGGTCATCGACCATCAGCTGGACGCGGGTATCCGCAACTATATCGGCGGTAACTGCACTGTCAGCCTGATGCTTATGGGCTTGGGCGGTCTATTCGAGAACGGCTTGGTCGATTGGATGAGCGCCATGACCTACCAGGCTGCCTCCGGTGCCGGCGCGCAGAATATGCGCGAGCTGATCAAGCAGATGGGTAGCATTAATGCGTCGGTTGCCGATGAGCTTGCAGACCCGGCCAGCGCTATTCTGGAAATCGATCGCAAGGTCGCTGAATGCCAGCGCTCCGAAACCTTCCCGGCCGATAATTTCGGTGTTCCGCTGGCTGGCAGCCTGATCCCTTACATCGACAAGGAGCTGCCGAACGGGCAGAGCCGTGAAGAGTGGAAAGCTCAGGCGGAGACCAACAAGATTCTCGGCCGATTCAAGAGCCCAATTCCGGTCGATGGGATCTGCGTGCGCGTCGGCGCGATGCGCTGCCATAGCCAGGCACTAACCATCAAGCTGAACAAGGATGTGCCCATTTCGGATATCGAAGGCATGATCAGTCAGCACAACCCCTGGGTGAAACTCGTCCCGAATCATCGTGACGTGAGCATGCAGGAGCTGAGTCCGACCTCGGTAACAGGTACCTTGAGTGTTCCGGTGGGCCGACTGCGCAAGCTGAACATGGGCTCGCATTACCTCGGTGCGTTCACGGTGGGCGACCAGTTGCTCTGGGGTGCTGCCGAACCGTTGCGTCGTATGCTGCGCATCCTTCTGGAACGATAAATCCGCAGGACACTTGGAAAGCGCCCCGGCAACGCCGCGGCGCTTTTTTTACGGCCGTCGGAAAGCTCTCGGCTGGCAAAGTCACGATGCGGCGAAAGGAGGCTCTTGTGTCGCGCGCCTCGTCGGGTTAAGCCTTAATTGCTCTTCCGGGCGAACGGTTTCGGCTACAGTGTCAGCCTTTCGGTTGCCGGCGATCCATCCAGCGTTCGATTGTTTATAGGCTCGCGTTTGTTGTGCTGCTATGGCGTCGTCCAGTTGCTCGCGAGTGGCGGGATTTCGTTCGCTGCCGACAGCGCGCTGGCTTGGCGGAAGGGTTTCGACTTGGGTGCTGGCTTCGTCCAGCGAGCCTTTTTGACAACAATCTTGCATCAGGCTGCTCGACGACCGCGCTACGCCTTGCCCGGAGCGGGGCGAACGTAATTTGTGGATTGTGTCTGATAACTGCGAAAAGGCGCGGTGGGCAATGCCGCGCGGTCGGGTGAGTTGTTGATAAAACACTATCTGTAAAAGATACTTACTGGAAATTCGAAGAACTATTCTAGCTGACAACGCTGTTTAGGCTTATCGCTGACGGGGGACCGCCATCTGGCGGGCGCAGGCAGTGACTATAAGACCCTCTCGAAGATCCGAGAAAAGTTAAACAAGGGATTACATAATGGTTCGGGTTCGCAATCTGGTGCTGGCAATCGCGGCTGCTACCGCGCTGACTTCCGAAATGGCTTACGCGCTGGGGCTGGGAGAGGTCACGCTGAAATCCGCATTGAATCAACCATTGGTGGCGGAAATCGAATTGCTGGACGCGAAGACACTGGCGCCCGGTGAAGTGGTCCCGGTCCTGGCATCCGCGGAAGACTTCAATCGGGCGGGGGTAGATCGCCAGTACTTTCTGACGGATCTCACCTTTACCCCTGTTTTGCGACCTGACGGAAAAAGCGTCATTCGGGTGTCATCGACCAAGCCGGTTCGAGAGCCCTATCTGAATTTCCTCATCGAGGTGCTCTGGCCCAGCGGGCGCCTCCTGCGCGAATACACGTTGCTGCTCGATCCGCCGCTTTATTCTCCGCAGATCGCGGCATCTGTTGCGCCTCAACTTCCAGTCTCAGCCCCAGTTTCTCGTCCTGCCTCGGCGCCTCGTCAGGCGGCCCGGCCGGCATCGGTGTCGCCTGGCGCCTCTGCACAACAAGGCGAGCAATACAAAGTCACACCCAATGACACGCTCTGGGAGATTGCCGAGCGAGCGCGTCAGGGCGGAACCGTGCATCAGGCCATGCTGGCGATCCAGGACCTGAATCCGGACGCGTTCATCGGCGGCAATATCAACCGCATGATGAACGGCCAAGTGCTTCGCTTGCCGAACGCCGAACAGATTGGCCGTCGATCCCAGGCGGAAGCGATTCAGCAGGTCGCACAGCAGAACGCTAGTTGGCGCAAAGCTACTGGCTCTGCGGCGACAGGTGTCCGTCAGCTCGACGCCACCCAGCGTGGTTCGGCCGGGGCGGCACCTTCCCGTAGCGAATCGGGTGACAGTCTCCGCTTGGTTGCGCCCGAAACTGGAGAGTCCACCACTGGTAGCGACACCGGGACGGTGAATGACGCGAACGCGTTGCGTGACAAGCTAGCGGTTACGGAGGAAAGCCTCGACTCCAGCCGTCGTGAGAACCTCGATCTCAAGGATCGTCTAAATGACCTGCAGGGCCAGTTGGACAAGCTGCAGCGCATCATGCAACTCAAAGATGACCAGCTTGCCAAGTTGCAAGCTCAGCTTGCGGCAGGGGCAGAAGCGAGTGCAGACACTGGCGCGCCGGTAAGTCCCTCGGGCGAAGGGGTTGGCTCAAGCACATCGGCGGCACCGGAGGTCACCGAAACCGCACCGGAAACAAACGTTGATACGGAAGCAACTGCGGCAGAAACCGCGGCTGCGCCGGAGGAAGCGGTAGAAGCCCCCAAGCCAGCCGCCCAAGCGCCCGCAGCTCCCCCAGCCGTAGCGCCAGCCGCTGCTGCGCAAGAACCGGAGAGCGATAGCTACGTCGACGAAGTCCTGGCCAATCCCGTACTGCTTGGTGTCCTGGGTGGCAGTGCGCTGCTGCTGTTGTTGGTCGGGTTGATGGCGTTGTCTCGCCGCAATGCCATAAAAGAGGCCGAACTACAGGAAAGTCTGTTGGCTGACAGTACGCCGGACACCTTCTACGTGGCGCAACAGGACCTTGATCCATCCGTTGATCAAGGCGTTGGGCTGGGTGCCGATGAGCATTCCCCCGAGCTGCCTGCCGGGACTGGCAACGATCCGCTTGCCGAGGCGGACATTTATATCGCGTACGGTCGTTTCAATCAGGCCGCTGACTTGCTGCAGAACGCGTTGAATGATGAGCCGCAGCGCAGTGACTTGCGTCTGAAACTCATGGAGGTTTACGCCGAGCTCGGTGATCGTGATGGGTTCGCTCGGCAGGAAGCTGAGCTACGTGAAATTGGTGGTTCCTCGGCTGCCATCGAGCAGACGAAGGCTAGATATCCCGCGATGGCCATCGCGGCAGGTGCTGGTGCTGCCGCGGCAGCTTCGACAGGCGATGATGATTTCGAGAGCTTTAACCTGGACGATTTGAAGCTTGACGAGCCTGCCCCTGCTGCGGTGCAAGATAGCAACGATTCCTTTGATCTGAGTCTGGACGATCTGGATCTGGATGAGGCGCTGGCTGACAATGCCCAATCGCCGGCTGGCGAGGCCGAATCGAATGAGTTCAACTTCGATGAGTTCAATCTCGACGCCGCAGCCCAGGAGCAGGCCAGCGATGACTTCTCTTTCGATCTGGATGAGTCATCCAAGGCGAATGAAGTCTCTCTTGAGGACGAACTGGCTGGCTTCTCGCTAGACCTGGACGATCAGCCGGCTAGCTCTACCCCGGATGACGAATTGCTTCTGAGTCTTGAAGACGGGCCGGCGAGGCCTGCCGCCATTGAGCCGGCCGATGATTTCGATTTCGATCTCTCCGAGCCCGTGCAGCCGGCTAGCATGCCGGATGAATTCGACCTGTCGTTGGAAGGCGAAACGAGTGAGGTAGAGGCCCCGGCAAGCCTCGCCTCGGAACTGGATGAAGTCGAAGCTGAACTTGACGATTTGGTGCGAGACCTGGAAGAGCCTGCCAGTCAGCCGGAAGCGGCGCCAGTGGCTGCTATCGATCCTGTAGATTCCTCCTCCGAGGCGCTGGATGATGACTTCGATTTCTTCTCGGATACTGATGAAACCACTACCAAGCTGGATCTCGCTCGCGCCTATATCGATATGGGCGATGCGGAAGGTGCTCGCGATATCCTCGATGAAGTGATGAGCGAGGGTAGCGATACTCAACAGCAAGAGGCGCGCGAGATGATCGCCAAACTAGCCTAACCATGACTGATGCAATACCTGAAGCGGCAGCCCCATCGGCTGCCGCTGACGTTTTTAGAATCGCCCTCGGGGTTGAATACAAGGGCTCTCGCTATCGTGGGTTCCAGCGGCAGCGCGATGGAGTGCCGTCTATTCAGCTCTCACTGGAACGCGCATTAAGCACTGTGGCCGGTGGCCATCCAGTCGTGCTGAGTTGTGCAGGTCGCACCGATGCGCTCGTGCACGCGTGCGCTCAGGTCGTGCACTTCGATACGCCGGTAGCTCGTTCGATGCATGCGTGGGTCATGGGAGCGAATATGAATCTACCCGGTGATATCAGCGTGACTTGGGCGAAGGAGATGCCGAAGACCTTCGATGCCCGCTTCAGCGCTATGGCGCGTCGTTATCGCTACGTTATCTACAACGACCAGATTCGTCCCGCGCACCTCGCCGAGGAGGTGACTTGGAATCATCGCCCGCTGGATATCGCCCGCATGCGCGAAGCGGCCAGGGCCTTCGTTGGTACGCACGATTTCAGTGCTTTCCGGGCGCGCCAGTGCCAGGCGAAATCGCCGATCAAAACCATCCATCACCTTGAGCTGCTCGAGCATGGGCGGCTTATTGTGATCGATGTTCGAGCAAATGCCTTTCTGCATCATATGGTGCGTAACTTTGCCGGGGTGCTGATGACCATCGGCGCGGGAGAGCGTCCGGTGGAGTGGGCGCAGGAGGTGCTGGAGTCACGCATAAGGAGAACTGGCGGAGTAACGGCGCATCCTTACGGGCTGTATCTCGTCCAGGTGGACTACCCGGACCAGTTCGCGCTACCTGAACGCTATCTCGGGCCGCACTTTCTATCTGGCCTGCCGGATGTGCGAAACCCCTAGGGCCGACCCCGTGCTCATGGCATGTCAATGGGAGTGCAGCTGGCTCATTCGGCTTGCCAGCTGACAGAACGATGCTAGTTGCAGCCTGTGGCGCTTTTGTTACCATCCGGGATCTTTCATCGCAGGTACCTGCCGTTGCCTATCGTTCGTAGCAAGATATGTGGGATCACCCGCGTTGAGGACGCACTCGTTGCGGCTGAAGCCGGAGCGGACGCGATCGGCTTGGTCTTTTATGCCAAAAGCCCGCGCGCGGTAAATGTGCAACAGGCGCGCGCCATTATCGCTGCGCTCCCGCCTTTCGTGACTACCGTTGGCTTGTTCGTCAACGCTTCGCGTTGTGAAATCAATGAAACGCTCGATGCCGTGCCGCTGGATGTGCTGCAGTTTCATGGCGATGAAACACCTGCCGATTGCGAAGGTTTTCATCGCCCTTGGTACAAGGCACTCAGAGTCAAGGCTGATGAGGATATTCAGGTGCAGGCCGCCCGCTATGCTGGGGCCAGCGCGATTCTTCTCGATGCGTTCGTCGCCGGCGTTCCCGGTGGGACGGGCGAGGTATTCGACTGGTCGTTGATACCGGCGGATCTGCCCAAGCCGTTGATTTTGGCAGGCGGGCTTAACGCGCAGAACATCCAGCAGGCTCTGGCGGAAGTGCGACCCTTCGCCGTCGATGTAAGCGGTGGAGTTGAGGTGAGCAAGGGCATCAAGAATGCCGCAGACATTCGTGAGTTCGTTCGGTTGGTAAGAGCGGCGATGTGACGAACCGAGGGCAGTTGCCGTCCAGTTACCATTCGCTGGATTGGCGGGGCCCGCCATTGATGTCGTTCAAGACGGGGCGGTAGGTCTAGTTTCAGCGATGGCGCCCTTTGGGCTATCGCATGCGCGACGCAGTGAGCTCCGACTGGAGACCGGTCGCAACAATGATTTTTGCCGGTGCGTGCAGGTGTTACGCGCGGGACTGACAAGCTGTGGAGAATAAAAGCATGAGCAACTGGCTGGTAGACAAGCTGATCCCTTCGATCATGCGCTCGGAAACGCAGAAAAGCTCAGTGCCCGAAGGCCTGTGGCACAAGTGTCCGTCATGCGAGGCGGTGCTGTATCGTCCGGAGCTGGAGAAAACGCTGGATGTCTGCCCGAAATGCCAGCACCACATGCGTATCGATGCGCGCGCGCGTCTGGATATCTTTCTCGACAAGGAAGGGCGCGAAGAAATTGGCGCCGACCTCGAGCCTGTCGACCGTCTGAAGTTTCGTGATAGTAAAAAGTACAAGGATCGCCTCTCCGCGGCACAAAAGCAGACCGGTGAAAAGGATGCGCTGATCGCGATGCGCGGGACCCTGATGCACATGCCCGTCGTGGCCTGTGCGTTCGAGTTCTCCTTCATGGGCGGCTCCATGGGCGCGATCGTCGGCGAGCGCTTCGTTCGTGCTGCCAATGCTGCGCTTGAGCAGCGCTGCCCGCTGGTCTGTTTCGCCGCTTCCGGCGGTGCCCGGATGCAGGAAGCTTTGATCTCTCTCATGCAGATGGCGAAAACGTCCGCTGTGCTGGCGAGGATGCGTGAAGAAGGGTTGCCCTTCATCTCTGTGCTAACCGACCCGGTATACGGCGGCGTGTCGGCCAGTCTGGCCATGCTTGGCGATGTCATCGTCGCGGAGCCCAAGGCACTGATCGGCTTTGCTGGGCCTCGGGTAATCGAGCAGACCGTGCGTGAGAAGCTTCCGGAAGGGTTCCAGCGCAGTGAGTTCCTGCTTGATCATGGTGCTATCGATCTGATAATTCCGCGCGCCGAGCTGCGCGCTCGTCTATCTCGTCTTCTGGCGCAGATGCAGCAGCTGCCGACCCCTGCGGAACCTGCTCGGGTGACGGCTGACGCATGATCCGGCGGAGCCTGCAGGATTGGCTTGATTACCTCGAGCAGCTGCATCCTACCGCGATCGATATGGGCCTTGATCGCTGCCGTATGGTGGCGACGAGGCTCGGGCTTACCCGTCCGGCTCCTCAGGTCGTAACCGTCACTGGAACCAACGGCAAGGGCTCAACCTGCGCTTTTATCGCGCAGATGCTGGCCGGGCAGGGCAAAACCGTGGGCGTTTACAGCTCACCGCATCTGCTGCGCTACAACGAACGCGTGCGTCTCAACGGGACCGATGCCAGCGACGATGCGCTGTGCGAGGCGTTCGATGCGGTTGAACGCGCCCGCGGCTCCATTTCCCTGACCTATTTCGAAATGGGTACGCTGGCCGCCTTCTGGCTCTTCGAGCGTGAGGCGCTGGACGCCGTGGTGCTGGAGGTCGGCCTCGGCGGGCGTCTCGATGCGGTAAACCTGGTCGATGCGGATGTGGCGGTGGTCACCAATATCGGTCTGGATCACGCCGAATGGCTTGGCACCACGCGCGAGAGCGTGGCGTTCGAAAAAGCCGGAATATTTCGTTCAGCAAAGCCTGCCGTATGCGGTGACCCCGCCCCGCCGGCTACCATGTTGGACTATGCAACGCAGTCGGCTGCCCCCTTGCTCGTGCGTGGGCGCGATTTCGATCTTGAGAAAGACGCCGGCTGTTGGCACTGGCACGGAAAGAACGGGGCCGGTGATCCGTTGGCGCTCAGTAATCTGCCGATGCTCGCGTTGCCGCTGGAAAACGCGGCGCTGGCGTTGCAGGCATTTGCACTACTCGAATCATTCTGGCAGCCGGATCGATTAATCGATGCGTTGCAGAATACTCGGGTTACGGGGCGGCTGGACCGCCGAGCGATCCGTTGGAGGGGCCATGATCTGTCGATACTGCTCGACGTCGGGCACAATCCGCACGCCGCCGCCTATCTGGCCCGGCAACTCCAGTTGCAGGCGAAGCCTGGACGCAGGCTCGCGGTGTTCGGTCTACTGGCAGACAAGGATCTGACTGGCGTGCTCGATGAAATGCTGCCGGTTGTGGACGCCTGGGCGGTTGCCCCACTGCAAACGCCTCGCTCGCGCACTGCGGGTGAGCTGAGTTCGGTATTGATGGAGAGGGGCGCGGAGGTCACTATCTATCCGGGGATAGCTCGGGCGCTTGAGCAGCAGTGCGATCAGGCTGTTGAGGGCGACGAGATAGTTCTGTTCGGATCTTTTTATTGCGTGGCTGAAGCGCTGGCCTGGCTTGATCTGCACGCAGCGAATGGAGGGCATGGTCTTGGTGGATAAGGGATTGATGCAGCGTATCGTCGGCGCGCTTGTGCTTGTTGCGCTGGCCGTAATATTCGTTCCGATGCTTTTCAACCGTGAAGATGCTAGCCCGCGGGTTGCTGTGGATGCACCGGCCATGCCCGAAACGCCGGCTGCGCCGGCGATCGAGCTGCAGCCTGTCGAAGTGCCCGAGCCTGAGGTTGAGCCTGTCCCCGAAGAGTTCGAGATCGTGGAGGAGGGACCGGTAGCCGAGCCTGATGCGGCCCCTGCACCCATCGATCCTGCTCCGGTCCTCGTCGAGCCAGAGTCCGGTGCTAAACCGGCTACTGCCCAGGCGCAGCCGGTCACTCCGGAAGCGACGGAAGAAAAACGACTGGACACGGCGAACCTACCAGTCAGCTGGTCGGTTCAGCTGGCAAGTCTGTCCAATCGCGAGAACGCCGAAAAGCTGCAGAAGACGCTGCGCTCTCAGGGCTATAACGCTTATATCCGCACTGCAGACGGGATGAATCGTGTCTTCGTTGGGCCGTTGGTGGAGCGGGCGGAAGCCAATCGCCTTCGTGATCAGTTGCAGCGACAGCAGAAACTGGACGGCTTCGTCGTGCGCTTTAAACCTGAGTCGGGCTGAGTCTTTCCTAGCCGTCCAGGCTGGTTTCAGTCTCATCGCGCCCACCTGCCAGCAAGAGCAAGTTCGCGATGCTTACGCCCTGGCAGGTGCTCTGCTAAAATGCCCCGCCTTTCTCATGTGCAGGAAACCCTGTGACATTCACCTGGGTCGATTGGGCGTTTATCGCCGTTGTGGTCATTTCCAGCCTGATCAGTCTGAAGCGCGGTTTCGTCAAAGAGGCGCTTTCCCTGCTTACCTGGATCATTGCGGGCGTCGTCGCCTGGATGTTCGGTGGCGCGCTGTCTCACCATCTTGCCGAGTTCATCAGTACGCCTTCGTTTCAAGTCATCGCGGCATGCGCAATTCTTTTCATCGTGACGTTGCTGGTCGGCGCGCTGGTCAACTTTCTCATCGGAGAGCTGGTTCGGGTAACCGGTCTGTCTGGCACGGATCGCTTTCTCGGAATGGTGTTTGGTGCGGCTCGAGGTGGGTTGCTGATCGTGGTGTTGGTTGGTCTGCTTAGCCTCGCTCCTGTCCAGCAGGACCCCTGGTGGCGTGAATCGACACTGCTGCCGCATTTTTTGTTGGTTGCCGATTGGTCAAAGAACCTGATCCTCGGGTTTGGAAGCCAATGGGTCGCCGGCTCGCTCGACGCTTCCAGCTGAGACGAGCTTTCTTACAACGGACGTGCCGAGGGCCTTCCAGCCTGTCCCATGTCCGGATCAGCCTGTAACAACTGAGAGGTTCCTTGCATGTGTGGCATTGTCGGCATCGTCGGTAAGTCGAACGTCAATCAGGCGTTGTATGACGCGCTTACCGTACTGCAACACCGTGGGCAGGATGCAGCCGGAATCGTGACCAGCGACGGCGGCAAGCTGTTCCTGCGCAAGGATAACGGGCTGGTCCGCGACGTTTTTCAGCAGCGTCACATGCAGCGTCTGGTCGGCAACATGGGGATTGGTCATGTGCGCTATCCCACCGCGGGCAGCTCCAGCTCGGCGGAGGCGCAGCCGTTCTATGTGAACTCCCCGTATGGCATCACCCTGGCGCATAACGGCAACCTGACCAACGTTGATCAACTGACCAAAGAGATCTACGAATCCGACCTGCGCCATGTGAACACCAATTCCGATTCGGAGGTGCTGCTCAACGTATTCGCGCACGAGCTGGCGGTGCGCGGCAAGCTGCAGCCCACCGAGGAAGATGTATTCGCGGCGGTGGCAAAGGTGCATGAGCGGTGTGTGGGTGGCTACGCGGTTGTCGCCATGGTGACCGGTTATGGCATTGTTGGCTTCCGCGATCCGCATGCAATTCGCCCGATCGTGTTCGGCCAGCGCCATACTGAACAGGGCGTCGAATATATGATTGCGTCCGAGAGCGTTGCCCTGGACGTGCTGGGCTTCTCGCTGATCCGCGATCTGGCGCCGGGCGAAGCGGTCTACATCACTTCGGACGGCAAGTTGCACACCCGCCAGTGCGCATCCAGCCCTCATTACGCGCCCTGCATCTTCGAGCATGTCTATCTGGCGCGTTCCGACTCCCTGATGGACGGCGTTTCGGTGTACAAGGCGCGTCTGCGGATGGGCGAGAAGCTGGCGGACAAGATTCTCCGTGAGCGCCCTGATCACGATATCGATGTCGTCATCCCGATCCCCGACACAAGCCGCACGGCAGCGCTGGAACTGGCCAACCGCTTAGGCGTGAAGTTCCGTGAAGGCTTCGTCAAGAACCGCTATATCGGTCGGACCTTCATCATGCCGGGTCAGGCGGCACGCAAGAAATCGGTTCGGCAGAAGCTCAACGCCATCGATCTCGAATTCCGCGGCAAGAACGTCATGCTGGTGGACGACTCTATCGTGCGCGGTACCACCTGTAAGCAGATCATTCAGATGGCCCGCGAGGCGGGTGCGAAGAATGTCTATTTCTGTTCCGCTGCGCCGGCAGTCCGTTACCCGAACGTCTATGGTATCGACATGCCCAGCGCGCATGAGCTCATTGCCCATGACCGCAGCACTGAAGAAGTCGCCGAGTTGATCGGCGCCGACTGGCTGGTCTATCAGGATCTTCCAGACCTTATCGATGCGGTCGGTGGCGGTAAGGTGAAGATCGAGAACTTCGATTGCGCGGTATTCGATGGCAAATATGTGACCGGCGATATCGATGATGCCTACCTGCATAAAATCGAGCAGGCACGTAACGATCTGAGTAAGAACCAGGGCGTTGCGAGCAACGCCATTATCGACCTGTACAACAACTGATCGACAACCCGGCGGCGTTGCCGCCCTGGCTCAGGATGCGAACGACTATGACAACCGACTGGGACGCTGGCCGGCTGGACAGTGATTTGTCCGGCGTAGGCATGGATACATTGGCTGTGCGTGCGGGCCAGCATCGCTCACCCGAGGCTGAGCACGGCGAACCGCTTTTCTTCACGTCTAGCTATGTGTTTCGTAGCGCCGCCGATGCCGCAGCACGTTTTGCCGGCGAAGTGCCGGGAAATGTCTACTCGCGCTATACCAACCCCACCGTGCGCGCATTCGAAGAACGTATCGCTGCCATGGAGGGCGCCGAGCAGGCCGTGGCGACTGCCTCTGGCATGGCCGCGATCCTGGCAACGGTGATGAGTCTGTGCTCGGCCGGTGATCATGTGTTGGTTTCGCGGAGCGTCTTCGGTGCAACAGTTTCGCTGTTCGAAAAATACCTGAAGCGCTTCGGTCTGGAAGTCGACTACGTTCCGCTCACCGAGGTCGGCGTTTGGGAGCCCGCATTCAAGCCCAACACCCGCCTGGTCTTTGTCGAATCTCCGTCCAATCCGCTCGCTGAGTTGGTTGACATCGAGGCCTTGGCATCGCTCTGTCACGCCAAAGGCGCCATGCTGGCGGTGGACAACTGCTTTTGTACGCCGGTGTTGCAACAGCCGCTGGCGCTCGGGGCCGATATTGTCATCCACTCGGCGACCAAATACATCGACGGTCAGGGTCGTTGCCTGGGTGGCGTGGTTGCCGGCCGAGCCGAGCAGATGAAGGAGGTCGTGGGTTTCCTGCGCACAGCGGGTCCTACGCTGAGTCCGTTCAACGCCTGGGTATTTCTCAAAGGGCTGGAAACGCTGCGGCTGCGCATACAAGCCCATTGCGCCAGTGCGCAGGCATTGGCCGAGTGGCTTGAGCAGCAACCGGGTGTGGAGAAGGTCTACTACGCCGGGCTGCCCAGCCACCCGCAACATGAGCTGGCCAAGCGGCAACAGAAAGGCTTCGGTGCGGTGCTGAGCTTCGAAGTGGCGGGGGGCAAGGAGGGGGCCTGGCGTTTCATCGATGCGACTCGATTGATTTCCATCACCGCCAATCTGGGTGACAGCAAGTCCACTATCACCCATCCGGGCTCGACCACTCATGGACGGCTCTCGCCGGAAGACCGTGCGAACGCGGGTATTCGTGACAGCCTGATCCGCGTGGCGGTGGGCCTGGAGGACGTAGCCGATCTGAAGGCTGATCTTGCTCGAGGGCTGGCGGCGCTCTGATGCTGGTTCGAGTGGCCCGCGAAGGGCCACCGTGAATTAGCGGCACCCAGCTATCCCACGGGGTGGTGCTCTTACCCTCAGCTCAGGTTCTTGAGCTGCCTGCCTCGCAGAGCCATCAATTATCCGCGCCTTCGAAGTTCACTACGAAGCCGTCCAGGCGTTGTTCTTCGGAAAGCTGCTCGCGGAGTCGGTTGGCTTCCTGTCGCTGGTCAGTGGGCCCTACGAAAACGCGGTGAGTACGGCCCGTGGTTCTGATATAGGCATCGAAGCCTTCAGCGCCGAGTTTCTCCTGCAACGCCTCGGCGCTATTGCGGTCCTGCAGACTGGCGACCTGTACTGCCCAGCCCGAACGTAACGATGTCTGCTCGCGGGATTGTTGCGCCTGTGGCGCGTAAGTGTCCGGTGCGCGTCGAGTTGCCGGAGCGTCGGGGACGGCACGTCGCTGAGCCGGTTCGTTGGAGCGGAGATCAATGGCCGGCGCCGGTTGACCCTGACCGTCGAACAAACGTTCGGGCGTGGCGGGGAGGATACTCGGGCTATTCGACCCGGTTTCGATAACCCGGATGTCGCTGTATTTCTTGCCGGAAAGCGCCGCCAGGCCCGCCCGATCCCGGATGACGGTCGGGCGGAGGAACACCATGAGGTTGCGTTTGACATGGGTTTCCTGGGTGGAGCGGAACAGCGCGCCGAGCCAGGGTATGTCTCCCAGCAGCGGTACCTTCGAGTCGGTCCGGGTCACGTCATCCTGAATGAGGCCGCCCAGCACGATTACCTGGCCATCCTCCGCAAGAATGGTGCTCTTGATCGAACGCTTGTTGGTCACCAGGTCGACGGCCTGCGCCGACAGGCTTGCCGATGGAGCGATCGATGAGATTTCCTGCTCGATTTCCAGGCGCAGCGTTGCGCCATCGTTGATATGCGGCACCACTTTGAGCGTTACGCCGATATCCTCCCGCTCGATAGTCGTGAACGGGTTGTTGGCCCCGGACGAATCGGTCGTGTAGCTGCCAGTCTGAAACGGAACGTTCTGCCCGACGAGAATTTCTGCTTCTTGGTTGTCCAGTGTCAGCAGGCTTGGGGTCGATAGCAGGTTGCTCTTGCTGTTAGCGGAAAGGGCGGTGATCAACGCGCCGAAGCTACGTGTGCCCAGACCAATGATGGCGCCGTCGGGCAGTTCGTTGGGAATATCATCCTCTCTGATTGCATTGAGCACGCTACCGACGGAAATACCGGTATTGCCGAAGCTGACCCCGCCAGCACCACCGGTGCTGCCACGAGCGTCTACCGCCCATTGCACGCCGAGCGCGTCAGTGATATCGCCGGAGACTTCGACAATGGCAGCCTCCACCATCACCTGCGCGCGGGGAATATCGAGCTGGCGCACTATGGATTCAAGCGTGCCGATCAGCTCGGGTTCGGCGAGCATGACCAGCGCATTGAGGCTCTCGTCTGCGCGAATGAGTATGTCCTGCTGCCGCCCCCCCTGAGTTTCGCCATCGGCAGGTGCTGCGAGGCCCTCGGAAATGTCGCCAAGGGTCTCAGCCAGCGACTTGGCGTCGTTGTGGCGCAGGCGAATGACTCGCGTGTTGGCCGAGCGTGTGCTCGGCGTATCGAGTGTTTTTGCCAGGCTGGCGAGCTTCTGCCGCGCCTGTTCCGGACCAGTGAAAATAAGCCGGTTGGTGCGCGAATCGGCGATGATCTGTGCACCTGCCGTGTCTCGCGCTTCGCCACGAGCCAGGGTGTTGCGCAGCACCTCAGCAATGTCCACGGCCCAGCCATATTGCAGGTTGACCACGCTGTGGTCGTCGGTCTGGGCTTGGTCCAGCTGGCGAACCAGATCCTCGATGCGAGCGATGTTGGCGCTGCGGTCGCTGATGATCAATGCATTGGCTGAGCCGACGGCGGCGAGATGGCCATATTGCGGCACGAGTGGGCGAATCAGTGGAATCAGCTCGGTGGCCGAGGTGTGCTGAACCTGGATCACCCGGGTTTCCAGCAGGTCACCGCCCGTTGGCCCGCCACCGGCCTCCGATTTCGCTTCGGCGTTAGGCACGATTCGCGCAACTTCCCCTTGCGTCAGCACGCTGTAGCCGTGGGTCGCCATGACGGACAGGAACAGCTGATATACCTCGGATAGCGAAAGGGTCGTCGACGACACGACGCTGACCTGCCCTTTCACGCGCGGGTCGACGATGAAGGTCTGCCCGGTCAGCTGGCTGATCTGATCGACGAAGGCCCGAATATCGGCGTCCTTGAGATTGATCGTCCAACCGTCCTGTTGGGTTTCGCTCGGCTCAATTCCGGGATCCGCCGCCAACAGGGGCAGGGGAGCGGCAAGCAGACCGGCGGTGAGCAACGCAATGAGCGGGCGGGAGGAAAAAGGCAGCATCAGTCAGTTGTCTTCCGTGGGCTGTTCGTCGGTGGGCATGGATTCTGGCGGGCTGGCTGCCCCTTCCATCTGTTGGCGGAGGGCTTCCATCTGTTGTTGAAGCATCTCCGCTTGCGGATCGAGTGGCCCCGTTTCCGCTGGTTCACTGTAGTCCGGGAGGTTGTCGGGTACAGCCGTCGCGGAGCGAACACTCGGAAAATACAGGCTTTCGAGGCGACCGCCGCGCATTACTTCGACTCGGTCCGGATGGACACTGTGCAAGCTCACACCCGGTTCCAGTTCCTCTTCGACCCGATAGAGCTGTGGAGGTTGGCCGCTCAGCTGGATGATCGCCGTTGACCGAGATGGATCGGCATGAACGAAGCTGCCCAACAAGGTTAGATCAGAACTCGACGCATCGGGTGCATAGCTTTGGCCGGACGAGGCAGCTGTACCGAACAGACTCTCCATGCGCTGCAGATCAGGAGCGACGCCAGCGGGTTGGCCGCTGTCCGTGACGGCCGCAGGGGGTGTCCGGGTAAGCTGCAACCAATCGCTGATCTGGCCGGCAAGATAGAGCCCGAAGAGCACGACGATGGCGACGCTTGCAATCAATGGCGCATGCTGGCGAACTTTCTGCACTGCTGCGGGTGAAGCCAAGCGAGGCACTCCGTGAAACTGATGATGATGGCCGTGATCGCAAGCGCGGCATCAGCCGCCTGCGAACCATTGTGCGTCCCGGCAGTCTAGACCGGGTCCATGACAAAGAAGCACCTGAGTATGCCAGTGCAACTGACTGTTTTTCAGGCAAAAGGTGCCCGGCATGTCGTCATTTCCAAGCGTGATTGCAATTGGCCGTTTTTTTTTTGACAAAAAAAACGTAGCGTGCGGTTGACTTGATCCCTGGGGGTGCGTAAATTGCGCGCCTCGCAAGGTGATCAGCCAGCTGGCTTCTCGGTAGAGAGCTACGATGCAGGCTTTGCGAATCGGACGAAAGTCCGGCCGACGCGCAGCGGTAGTTCAGTCGGTTAGAATACCGGCCTGTCACGCCGGGGGTCGCGGGTTCGAGTCCCGTCCGCTGCGCCACATATTTCTTCCAGGCAACTGAACGCCAGGAAGTCTCGCTGAAAGCGGCCTTAGGGCCGCTTTTTTCGTTTCTATATCTCCGTTTGCCACCGCTCAATTTTCCAGGCTGTGCTGACGACCTTGCCTGATTTTCTTTTCCCGTCCGGAAGGTGGCTCAGCCGCCTGCATCGCTTCGAATCTCGAAAAATTTACCCGCGATCAATCGCCTCTTCGTTCTCGAATCGCTACGGCAGCACACCCGCCAACGCTGCCCCGCCTATGTTTCATGGGGGCTTCTTCGCATTCGCGAAAGCATGGCTGACTCTCTTCGTTTAGCAGGTTGCGGCGAGCGGTCACGGTGATCAGAGCGCACCCTTGTGCTTTCCTGCTGTCCTTAATGCGTGACGACATCAATACGCCAGGGGCACGCGGCTAACTGACGAGGGGTCTTTAATGTTCGGTTTGGAAGCTCTCGAGCTTGCGCGGATCCAATTCGCTTTCACTATTTCTTTCCACATCATCTTTCCGGCGATCACCATCGGACTGGCCAGTTTTCTAGCCGTACTGGAAGGGTTGTGGCTGAAGACCAAACGTCAGGTCTATCGCGACCTCTACCATTTCTGGATGAAGATCTTCGCCGTCAACTTCGGGATGGGCGTGGTTTCCGGCATCGTCATGGCCTACCAGTTTGGTACCAATTGGAGCGCTTTTTCGGAGTTTGCCGGCAGCGTCACTGGGCCTTTGCTGGCTTATGAGGTGCTCACCGCGTTTTTCCTTGAGGCTGGATTTCTCGGCGTCATGCTGTTTGGCTGGAACCGCGTCGGTCCTGGGCTGCACTTCTTTTCAACGCTTATGGTGGCCGTCGGCACGCTAATTTCCACATTCTGGATTCTCGCTTCGAACAGCTGGATGCACACCCCTCAGGGCCACGAGATTATCGATGGCATTGTGGTGCCGGTGGACTGGTTCGCTATCGTGTTCAACCCGTCGTTCCCTTATCGGTTGACGCATATGGCGATTGCGGCGTTCCTGGCTACGGCATTCATGGTTGGTGCTTCGGCGGCCTGGCATTTACTGCGTGGGCGAGACAATCCCGCGGTCCGCAAGATGTTTTCCATGGCGATGTGGATGGCACTGATAGTCGCGCCGATCCAGGCCGTGGTTGGCGATTTTCATGGTCTGAATACGCTTGAACACCAACCCGCAAAAATCGCCGCGATGGAAGGGCACTGGGACAATTCCTCCGGCGAGCCGACGCCGCTGTTGCTGTTTGGCTGGCCGGACATGGAGCGTGAGGAAACTCGCTTCAAGGTTGAAATTCCCTACCTGGGCAGCCTGATTCTCAAGCACAGCCTGACCGAGCCGATTCCGGCGCTAAAGGATTTCCCTCCGGAGGACCGGCCCAACTCGACAATCGTGTTCTGGACCTTCCGTGTGATGGTCGCGCTGGGCTTTTTGATGATTTTTACCGGGCTGTGGAGTCTGTGGCTTCGCCGCAGCGGCAGGCTTTACCTGTCTCGCCCATTCCTGCGTCTGACGCTGTGTATGGGACCCTCCGGGCTAATCGCCATTCTGGCGGGCTGGTTCACCACCGAGATTGGCCGTCAGCCCTGGGTGGTCTACGGCGTGATGCGCACCGCAGACGCGGTCTCCAACCATGGCGCTGAACAGCTCGGCCTGACCCTGGCGATGTTCGTGTTGATCTACTTTGCAGTGTTCGGCATCGGCTTCGTCTATGTGCTGCGGCTGATTGCGAAGGGACCGGTGATAAACGAGGGCAACGAGAAGGGCGCCGGCGGGCCCGGTGAAAAGCGCACGCCGATGCGGCCACTATCCGCCGCTGACGAGGCGATTCCCCACGAACATGGCGATCAACTGGGCGAGAGGAATTGAATATGGGTGTCGATCTTTCGCTGATCTGGGCCGTCATCATCATCTTCGGCATCATGATGTACGTGGTGATGGATGGCTTCGATCTGGGTATTGGAATTCTTTTCCCGTTTCTTGCCGACAGTTCCGAACGCGACGTGGCGATGAATACGGTGGCGCCGATCTGGGACGGCAACGAAACCTGGTTGGTGCTGGGTGGAGCCGGATTGTTCGCCGCCTTTCCGCTGGCCTACTCGGTGGTGCTTTCCGCGTTGTATCTACCGATCATCTTCATGTTGATGGGGCTGATTTTTCGTGGAGTCGCCTTCGAGTTCCGCTTCAAGGCCAGCGCCGCGCGCCAGCACATCTGGGACAAGGCGTTTATCGGTGGCTCACTGGCGGCGACCTTTTTTCAAGGTGTCGCGCTAGGCGCTTTCATCCACGGGTTCCCGGTGGTTGACCGCGCCTATGCTGGCGGCCCACTGGATTGGTTGACACCCTTTTCAGTGTTTTGCGGCGTAGCCCTGATCGCCGCCTACGCCCTGTTGGGCTGCACCTGGCTAATCATGAAAACGGGCGGTGCATTGCAGAGACGTATGCATGATATTGGCGTCCCGTTGGTCTGGGCGGTGCTGGCGGTGACCGGGATCGTAAGTATCTGGACCCCGTTGACGCATCCGGACATCGCCGAGCGCTGGTTCAGCACGCCGAATCTGTTCCTCTTCATGCCAGTACCAATTCTGGTGTTGCTGTGCACCTTCGGGCTGCTACGGTCGATCGCACGCTACGCTCACTATTCGCCGTTCCTGTTCACACTCGCCCTCATTTTCCTGGGCTACAGCGGCCTGGGTATCAGCCTCTGGCCAAACATCATTCCGCCATCGGTCAGCATTTGGGACGCCGCCTCGCCACCGCAGAGTCAGGGTTTCACCCTCGTCGGGGCACTGCTGATCATCCCGCTGATCCTCATGTACACCGCATGGAGCTACTACGTGTTCCGCGGCAAGGTCAGCGCTGAAGATGGCTACCACTGAGCCGGTCTCGTTATGGAGCGTTTTATGCGGAAGAAGCACGAAAGTGGTGCGTCAGCGCAAAAGCCACTATGGAAGCGCATGACCTGGCTCGTGCTGATCTGGTCCGCTAGCGTGCTGGCGCTTGGCATCGTAGCCTGGCTGCTGCGTCAGTTCATGACGGCTGCCGGTTTGGCGGCGCCGTGAGCCGGGCTGGAGGCCCTAGAACACAGGTTGCAGCACATGCGGCGATTGGGCGCGTTGAGGTGGTCAAGGGTTCGGGTTATTCAGTCCCCGACGCCAGCGTAACTCGGTTCATGGTTTCGTAATGAACCCGCGTTAGCTTGGCTGGCATGGACTTTGTTAGCCCCTGTAGACCCCAGCAAGAGGAGCCTTCCCTATGGATGACTACCAGGACGAGATACTTGAATGGCATGCCGCGGAGCAGGACGGTCCCGAGCCGGCCGAAGACGCCTTCGAGCTCTAGGCGATCATTCGGCGTGCCGCTGGGCGCGTCGGTATTCCCCTGGCGTTTGCCCGCTCCAGCGCTTGAAGGCGCGCTGAAACGCCTCCGCCGAAGAGAAACCCAGCAGCCAGGCGATCTCACCGAAAGCCGATTCGGTATCACGAATGTAGGCCATGGCCAGATCACGTCGTGTGTCGTTGAGGATGGCGCGGTAGCTGGTGCGCTCTTCTTCCAACTTGCGGCGCAATGTCCAGGGCGGCAGTTGCAGACGGCTGGCGATCTGCTGCAAGTCCGGCTCCTGCCCTTTGAGCATCGGCCCCAGCAGTTGTGTGACCCGCTCGCGAAGGCTTCGCGTGCGAGTGCGCTGTTCCAGTTCTGCCTCGCAGAGCTCCAACAGCTGGCGCCAGGTGCTGGGACAATGTTCTGGGTTGCGCAGTGCCAGTGCAGCCTTGTCCAGTCGCAACTGATTGTGTTCGGCTAAAAATTCAACTGGCTTCGCTAGCAACGTCTCGTAGCGCGCTGCGTACTCGGGTCGATCGAACTCGATGTGAACCGCGACGGGCACCAGTGGACATGCTGCAACCGCGCTCAGCTGCGTTATCCAGCTGGCCAGTACGGTATCCACGACGAACCGGTTGTAGCTGTTGTAGGGGCTGATCGAATAGAACCGCAACCAGGCGCCACCAGCATCCTCATGAAACGTTGATGCGCCACGGTAGTTGGACGCATACAGCGGCTCGTAGCGAATCAACGCACGTGCCGCTTCGCGTACCGTCGGTGCCTGAGCGGATGTCACACCCACTAGCCCAAGGTGGCCGGCCTTGCGCAGTCGTCCCATCTCCAAGCCTAGGCTTGGGTCACCGGTCAGCTGAATGGCTGCATGACCCAGGCGCATGTAACGTGGAATCGAAAGGCGCGCGCGTGGTTCGGACAGGCGTGCCAGGTCCAGCCCGTAGGCATCCAGCAGCGGCTGCGGATCGATCTGTTTTTCCTGCAAGGCACTGCTCAGGCTGTGCACGAAGCCGACCGAGAGATCACCGAGTCGCACCCGTTGACGGTTCATGGGCGCTCCGGCAGCCAGAGGTTATTCAGTTGTACCGGCTCGCTGTGATGTGGCGCAGGTCTGCGGGGTGATCCGACGAGATTCCAGGGCAACCCAAAGGTGCGTACCTCCATGCGCGGCAGTGCCGTTTCCGGCTGGGTATCAACCGCGCAGCTTGTGGGCGGATCGTGCCGTGCCCCCGGTATGGCGAGAAGTTCGGCATCGGCTGGTGGCGATTGGACATACGCATCGCAGCCGATCAGTACGGCGAGGCGTCCGGCGGGGGTCGGCAGCGTGGCTGCAGACGCGTCTGAGGCCTCGCTGTAGCGGCGCTCATAGCGGCTGAGCGTGTTCTTGTACTGTAAGGGGCCGATCGGCTGCCCGTTCGAGGCGAAGCTCAAACTGACCTGCCGGAGTGGGCCATTGCCGGTTAGCAGGCGACCGTTCTCGAGCCGCGGTTCGGGCAGCACGATAGACCCGGCCACCATGGTCACCCCATACGTCTTCGCCAGGCCACCGAAGATGAGCTGATAGTCATCGGCCATCTGCCTTCCCTTGATCCTTAGAACGGCCTCGGTACGACGGTCGTCGCTCTCATTGCTCAGCAGTGCCCGCAAGTAATCCCAGGGATTGCTCAGGGCCATCCACTGCATGGCGTCGCGCAGCGTGCGTGCCTGTTGAACCTCGGGTTTCTCGCCGAGAGCAAATAGTCCGGTGCCGACATGCTCTGGCAGCACCACAACCGTGCGTGAGCCCAACAGACCGGCAGTGCGCGCCTGGTTCAGGTAGGTGGTGAATTTCAACTGCAGCCGTTCCCGGCTCTGGTAGTCGGCCGGCATCAATCGGGCTTCCATGCCGAGCAGGTTGCCGGCTGTTCCCGGTTGCCCCTGGCTGTTGATTGGCAGCGTTCGTAGATCGGACAGAAGGGGACCGCTACGCCGGTCAACGGCCCAATTCAGGTAGATGATGAGTGCGGCGACGGCGAGCGCTGTCAGACTGAGCAATTTGCTGTAAGTACGCATGGATGAAGTTGCCGGCAAGTGTGCGAAGAGACTAGGCGCAGAGTCATTGGTTGCCAAGCTTTTTTGAGCGATAAGGTCAGGCAGTTGTAAGTTTCGATCATTGAGCGAGCCTCTGCGCCTGTTTATCTTCGCTGCATAGCGACCACGGCCCCATGAGCGCGTGGCGATCCTACCGCTGACTACAGGGCACCGCGTGCCATCTGATAGAGGAACGAAGATGACTGCTTTTCCGCACCTGCTGGCCCCGCTGGACCTAGGCTTCACCACGTTGCGTAACCGCACCCTGATGGGCTCGATGCACACCGGCCTTGAGGAAATGCCCAACGGTTTCGAGCGCATGGCCGCATTCTTCGCCGAGCGTGCGCGTGGCGGTGTCGGCCTGATCGTCACCGGTGGTGTGGGCCCCAACGAGGAAGGCTCGGTACGTGCGGGCGCTGCCAAACTGTCGACCGTCGAGGAAGCCGAGGAGCATAAGGTTGTTACCCAGGCCGTTCACGAGGCGGGCGGCAAGATCTGCATGCAGATCCTTCATGCTGGCCGTTATGCCTATAGTCCGCAGTTGGTGGCGCCGAGTGCCATCCAGGCGCCGATCAACCCCTTCACGCCGCGCGAGCTGGACGAAGCGGGCATCGAGAAGCAGATTCGCGACTTCGTCAATTGCGCCAGCCTGGCACAGAGGGCCGGCTACGACGGTGTCGAGATAATGGGATCGGAAGGCTACTTCATCAACCAGTTCCTGGTCGCCCACACCAATCATCGCAGCGATCGCTGGGGTGGCAGTTACGAAAACCGCATGCGTCTGCCGGTGGAAATCGTGCGCCGCGTGAGAGAGGCGGTGGGGCCGGAGTTCATCATCGTCTACCGCTTGTCCATGCTTGATCTTATGGAAGGCGGCAGCACCTGGGACGAAGTCGTGGTACTGGCCAAAGCCATCGAGAAAGCCGGCGCGACGCTGATTAATACCGGCATCGGCTGGCACGAGGCGCGTATTCCGACCATCGCGACCAAGGTGCCGCGTGCGGCTTTCACTAAGGTGACAGCCAAGCTGCGTGGCGAAGTCAGCATCCCGTTGGTGACCACCAACCGCATCAACACACCGGAAGTCGCCGAGCAGGTGCTGGCCGAAGGCGATGCCGACATGGTCTCGATGGCGCGCCCGTTCCTTGCTGACCCGGATTTCGTCAACAAGGCGGCCGCTGATCGCAGCGACACCATCAATACCTGTATCGGCTGCAACCAGGCCTGTCTCGACCATACGTTCAGCGGCAAGCTGACCACCTGTCTGGTCAATCCGCGTGCCTGCTACGAGACCGAGCTGAACTATATTCCTACCGCGGCGGTGAAGAAGATCGCTGTGGTAGGGGCCGGTCCTGCAGGATTATCCGCGGCAACGGTGGCTGCGGAACGTGGCCATCAGGTGACCCTGTTCGACTCGGCCAGCGAAATCGGCGGCCAGTTCAACGTCGCCAAACGCGTGCCGGGCAAGGAAGAGTTCTACGAGACTCTGCGCTACTTCGACAGCAAGCTCGAGAGCACCGGCGTCGACGTCCGCCTGAACACTCGCGTCAGTGCGTCTGATCTGTCGGCGGGCGGTTTCGACGAGATCATTCTCGCCACCGGTATTGCGCCGCGCACCCCGGAAATTCCGGGAATCGAGCATCCTATGGTGATTGGCTACCTCGATGCGATCCTGCAACGCAAACCCGTGGGGCAGCGCGTCGCGGTTATTGGTGCTGGTGGCATCGGCTTCGATGTTTCGGAGTTCATCGCCCATCAGGGTCAGTCGACCAGCCTGGACCGGGAGGCATTCTGGAAGGAGTGGGGAATCGACCTCGGGCTCGAAGCGCGCGGTGGCGTGGCTGGAATTCAGCCGGCACCCCATGCGCCGACACGTCAGGTCTACCTGCTGCAGCGCAAAAAATCCAAGGTCGGCAATGGTCTGGGCAAGACGACCGGCTGGATTCACCGTACCGGTCTGAAAAACAAGCAGGTGCAGATGATCAGCGCGGTGGATTATCTCAAGGTGAATGACCAGGGTTTGCATATCCGTGTCGGAGAAGGCGAGCCGCAAGTGCTTCCGGTGGATACCGTGATTGTCTGCGCCGGCCAGGATCCACTGCGTGAACTGCAGGCCGAGCTTGAAGCCGCAGGTGCGAACGTGCACCTGATCGGCGGAGCGGATGTCGCCGCCGAGCTGGATGCCAAGCGCGCGATCAACCAGGGCTCCCGCCTCGCTGCGGAACTCTGAGCACCCAAGCCCCGCTTCGAGCGGGGCTTTTTCCTGTTGCAATGGAGTTCCGCATGAATGTTTCTCTCTCGCTGCAGCCGGCGGCTGCCTCCACGCTGCAGCGTTGGCATCGAATGATTGAATCCGAGGATCTCAACCAGCTGCCGGAACTGCTGCACCCGCAGGCAGTATTTCGCTCGCCGATGGCCTTCAAGCCCTACGAGGGAGCGGCTGCCGTCAATCTGATCCTCAACACCGTGGTGACGGTGTTCGAAGACTTTGCTTACCACCGGGAATTGGCCAGCGCCGACGGCTCCAACGTCGTGCTGGAGTTCAGTGCACGCGTGGGGGATCGGCAGCTCAAAGGCATCGATTTGATTTGCTTCGACGAAGCTGGCCTGATCACCGATTTCGAAGTCATGGTGCGCCCGATGAGCGGACTGCAGGCACTCGGTGAGGAGATGGGTAAGCGCCTTGCACCTCAGCTTGCCGCGCTGAAGCCTTCATAGGTTTTCCAACTCCGTCACAGTTTTTCGGCTGTGCGTCTGTGCGGTAATCAATGCCGAACTCGCTGCCAACCCAGTCACATCGCCGGTTTCGGTTTTTCCCCTAAACTTGAGTCGACCAATGGGATAGCGGCCTCGGCGCGGTCGCTGTTCAGAAACATTCGCTGGCCGATCAAGCCGTTGAGGGTGCGAGCATGCAGATCAAACCGCAGACGGTCGAAGCCGTGCTGTTCTTCAATGATGGCGGCGTCTGCAAGGAAATGCTCTATCCGGAATTCGAGGCCGTGCTCGATGGCATGGTGAGCATGCCGGAGTTCGCCGACCAGCAGATGCGCGTTGCTTATGTATTGATCAATACCCGCCTGCAGATTCGTGCGGCGGTGTTCTTCTACCTCGATTTCAACGAAGACGGTTCAGCTGACAGTGGCTGGAACATTCCGCTCCGGAGCCTGGCCGAACGCACCGGACGCGGCCCGGATCTAGGCGCCGGACCGATTCGCCTGGCCTGTCGCAGCCAGTGCCCGGTGTCCTGGCATCAGATGCACCTCTGGGATCCGGAACTGACGCAGGGCACGAATCACCTGGTCATGTTGCGCGACCGGATCAAACGCAACCAGCTCGGCCTGCTGGTTGAAGAGGATGTTCCTCAGGCAGTACCGGCCGAGCGGCTGCAGATGGTGGCTGAGGACACCTGGTACGCGGCCGATCCTGCCAAGCAGATCGCTACCCGGCGCGCTGAGAAGCTTGAGCAAGAGCAGCGACTCAAAGCCGCGCAACTGATCAAACAGCAGCGTCTGCGCATCGCCAGTCTTGAGCAGCAGCGCGAAACCGATATCAACAGACTCCGCGAGTTGGCGGCGCAGCAGCAGTCGAAATTGCAGGACGAGATCGCTCAGCTGCGTCACGAACTGCTTCAAAAGGAGCAGCTCACTGCAGAGCTGCGCTCGCAGCTCAACGCTCAGGCCGAGGGATTCCAGAAAACGCGCGAGGAAATGAGCCGGCAGCTGAGGGCGCTGGAGCAGAACAGCCGCGCCGAAGCGCAAGCCTCGCGCGCGCAGTTCGATGAAGAACTGAAGATACAGATTGCAGCGGCGGTGGCGGAGTACAAGGAACAGGTATCCATCCGTGACGTAGAGCTGGCGTACCGCAACGAGCTGGATAGCCAGCTGCAGGAGGAAATCGAGCAGCTCCAGAAGCAGCGTGACACACTTGCCGAGCACAGTGGTGACCGCGTGCTTGAGCGTCTTTCAGCGCTTGGCGTTACATTCATGGCCTATCATCCTGGCGCAGGTCATCTGACCATCCCGCTATCGGACATGGCACGCTATCAACAAAACCCACTTGCCTATGCCGCAGCCAAATGCGCCGTCTCCGAAGAGCAGTACGGTCAATGGGTCCTGCATTACCAGCAGCCCACCTGCATCGCCACGCTGACCAGTGGAGAACGCTGCAATATGCCGCTGGACAAGGTGGACGCACCCGGACGCTTCCTTATCGGTGAATCCAATTGCTGCGCAAGGCATAGATCGCAGGAACGGCTGCGCACGGGTAGCTGACAACTTGCCTGGATTTCCACCCTTTCGGCTTGGGCTACAAGCAGCTCCGTTGCAGCTCCTCGACCTGGCCTGGCTGCAACAGGCGCGCGTGCAACTCGCGGTACTGCGTCTGGATCTGGTCGACCCCGAGTTATCCGGAAACAAATGGTTCAAGCTCACCCACCATCTGCAAGCCGCACAGAACGCCGGCGCGGCAGGCCTCATCAGTCTCGGTGGTCCGCATTCCAATCATCTTCACGCGCTGGCGGCTGCGGCCAAGCGGCTCGGCCTCGCTAGTGTCGGCTTGCTGCGAGGTCATCCACAGCAGACCGCGACTGTGGAGGATCTGCAGCGCTTCGGCATGCGCCTGCACTGGTTGGGTTACGGCGGTTACCGGGAGCGGCATCAGCCGGATTTTTTCGACGCTTGGCGCAAGCGCTATCCAGACCACTACTGCATACCTGAAGGCGGTGGCGGCCTTGCCGGTGCAATGGGTTGTGTACCTTTGGTCGCACAGGTACGGAAACAGCTTGGTGCGCTTGGTTGGGACGATCATGACGGTTGGTGGCTGGCGGCCGGTACCGGTACGACGCTCGCCGGGTTGGTGATCGGTGAAGCGGAGCAGGGCGGCCGACGGGTCTATGGGGCCTTGGCTGGGCCACCGTCCCATGGCGTAGCGCAACAAGTCGACAGATTGCTGGGCGAGTCCGGAATCGACAGTACTAACTACCAGCTGATCGATGCGAGTCGGGGCGGTTTCGGCCGGTTTGACGAGCGGCTTGCCCGTTTTATGTTCGAAACCGAGCGAGAGGCCGAACTACCGCTGGATCCGATCTATACAGCGAAAGCGATGATGGCCTTATGTCATCTGGTCGGCGGCGGTTATTTTAGTAAGGGCACGCGGCTCATATTCGTCCACACCGGTGGCCTGCAAGGTCGGCGGGATGCCCAGGCACAGCTGGACAAGCTGTTGCGCTGACCTACGTATTGGAATTCATGGATGAACAAGCCGTTGCTTCCCTACCAGCTAAGCAGTCTGATTCCGCTCAACGCGCTTTCGCCTCGTCGTCTCCAGATGCTCCGTGAGCAGCTGGTCCCTCGACACTTGCTCGCTGGTCAGCTTCTGTTCGAGGGCAGGGCCGGCGCCAGCTCGAGCTATTTTCTGCTCACCGGCACGTTGTCCATGCAAGGGGCGGATGGCGCGCAATGGCAAATGACCGGCGGTTCCTCTGAAAGCTGCTATGCATTCAGCGCCAGTGGCCGACTGGATCGGGTGTGGGCGCTGGAAGATTCCAGTGTGTTGGTGCTCGACAGCGTCTTGCTGGATGGATTGCTGTCCTGGCAACAGGCTCATGCTGATCTGCTATTGGAGCTGGTTACCGCTGGCGAACTGACCGATTGGCTTGAGGAACTGCTGGAAAACCCGTTGTTCGCCAAGGTGCCGCCGGAAAATGTGCGGAACATGTTGCGCAAGCTCGAACCGCTCGAGCTGCCCGCCGGGCACGTACTGCTGCGTGAAGGTGAAGCCGGTGACTGCTGCTATTTTCTCAAGAGCGGTCGCGCGGAGGTCATGATCGGCTTGGGTCGAGACGAGCAGGTGGTCGCCGAGTTGGGCGTCGGTAGCTGCTTTGGTGAAGAAGCCCTGCTGACCGAGCATGCGCGCAACGCCACCGTGACAACGCTCGAAGACGCCTGCGTATTGCGTCTGGCGCGGCAGGACTTCATCACCTTGCTGAGTGCGCCGGTGATCGACGAGCTAGACCTTGCGCAGGCGAATGGGTTGCTCGCCCAAGGCGCGCAATGGCTGGATGTCCGCTTGATCGACGAATACCAGCGTGGCCATGCGTTGCAGGCGCTGAACATGCCATTGCATTTGTTGCGGCTGAAGACGCGGCTGCTAAAACAGGATCGGGTCTATCTGTGTTACTGCGACAGCGGCAAGCGTAGCGCCAGCGCAGTCTTTCTGTTGACCCAGCTGGGCTTCACTGCCTACCCGCTACGCGGTGGCCTCGATGCCCTGTCGGCCGAGGAATACGCGACCCTGCTCTGTGAGCAGGGCAGCGGCTACCTTGCCCGCTCCGGTGGCCGTACCGAGCGTAGCGGCTGATCGTACCCTGGCACGACGCAGTCAATAGAGCGCAGCGAGTGCCCAGCCTGCAATGCCCCCTGCCAACACCACCAGCCAAGGCGACAGCTTCCAGACCAACAATGCGACCAGCGCGATCAGCGCCAGAGCAAAATCGCCGCTGCTGAAGATGGCGCTGGTCCAGACCGGATCGTAAAGCGCCGCCAGCAGCAGGCCGACCACCCCTGCATTCACGCCCGCCAGCGCCGCCTGTACATGACGGTTGGCACGTAGCCGATCCCAGAACGGCATGACGCCGAACACCAGCAGAAACGAAGGGGTGAATATCGCGACGAGACATACCGCTGCACTTATCAGACTGGTGATCCCGCTGTTCATCGATCCGCCGAGAAACGCGGAAAAGGTAAACAGTGGCCCCGGCACCGCTTGGGCGGCGCCGTAGCCAGCGAGAAAGGTGTCGTTGCTGACCCAGCCATTGGGTACGACCTCGGCTTGCAGCAATGGCAACACCACATGACCACCACCGAAGACCAGCGCGCCGGCTCGATAGAACGAATCGAGCAACGCCAGCAGCTGGTTCGTCGAGGTGGCGGCCAGTGCTGGCAACACCACCAGCAGAACGAAGAACAGCAGCAGAAACAGGCTGGCAGCCGATTGGCCTCCGGGCGGCTGACCGGGCGCGGTTGAAGTGTTAGTAGTCGGGCGAAACAACATCAGCCCGATCAAGCCTGCCAGTGCAATGATCCCAAGCTGTGCCCAGGCGCTGGGTAGAACCAGTACCCCACAAGCGGCAAGCAACGCGATGGTTGTGCGCATTCCGTCGGTACATAGGTTTCGCGCCATGCCCCATACGGCCTGGGCCACGACCGCCACCGCGACGATCTTCAGACCATGCAGGAACCCCTCCGGAACGGCGTCTCCCCAACTGGCGATGCCCAGGGCGAACAGTGTCAGCGCGATTGCTGAGGGCAAGGTAAAACCGGCCCAGGCGGCTAGCGAGCCGCGGTAACCGCCACGCAGCAATCCAACGGCGATTCCGACCTGGCTGCTGGCCGGCCCCGGCAGGAACTGGCAGAGCGCAACCAGATCGGCATAGCGCGTTTCATCCAACCAGCGGCGGCGGCTGACGAATTCTTCGCGAAAATAACCGAGATGGGCGACCGGGCCGCCAAAGGAGGTCAATCCCAGGCGCAGGAATACCAGGAAGATGGACCATGTGCTCGAACGCTGTGGGGGGGCAGAATCGGAGGGTGTAGAGGACATCTGTAGGCCGTTTCGGTTGCCGTAGGATCAGTTCAGCTGACACGATAGTGTGCATCAGGAAGATGACAGTTCAATGAGCCAAGGCGGCGCTGCTCACTTTGGCCAGCTGTCAGGTACCACGAATAAGCGTGCGCTCTCGACCCAGCGACCCTTGGTATCGGGTTCGAGGCGCGCCAAAAGCCTTGCCTGCTTGCCGTCGGCTCCGGCAACCCAACGCTCGACGTCCTCGGCTGGCCAGATCTGGCTATCGTTCAGGTGCGCCGGGGCCAGCCAGGCTTGGCGAGGTAGAGGCTGCCAGCGCACAGCGCCACCGGCGATAGCCGAGTGTGCCCAATCACGTTGCCGCAGCCAGCGCCCGCAAAGGTGCAGCGGATTGGCGCCGGCGGGAGGCTCGCAACCGGTCTGCTCGGGCTGAAACAGGTAGCCGCCGAGCCAGAGCGCGCTGTTTATTTCACCGCAGGTCAGCTCGGCAAGGAGCGCCTTCGCGTGTGCGCTTGATGAAAGCTGGAGCTGATGTTCACAGAGGCGTCGTAGTTTTATATCCAGCCGATCATGGCTGCCCGGTCCCAGCCAGTGATCGTGCCGGCTGCGATCGCCGGTCTCGAGGCCCAAGTAGAATTTCACTGCCAACTCAAGGTGATGCACGCCTTCGGCGTCGTGCAGAATCAGATCCAGCTCGCCGAGAGTATGACCCTCGTGACGGATCGGTAGATTGGACACCAGCAGCTCGACATCCGGAGCCTGGCCCAGCGCGAACTGCCACAGACGTTCGTAATACAGGCCTAACCGGCGAACGCTGTGTTGTGCCAGCCAGGCCTGGAGCACGGTCGGCTGGCCATCATGCGACAGCAGCCAGTCGGCCAGTTCGCCGGGTTGAGAAGCCCAGCGGCTGGCCGCGAGTGGGTGACGCTGGGGCGCGAGCGCATCGCTCAATAGCGGCGGCGACAGTAACGCCCAAGCGAGATCCCGCACCTGAGGGTGCACTAACCTGGGCATCAGTTCGGCAAGGCAGGGAAGGTTCATGCATCAAGCATAGACGGGTTGGTTTGCTGCCACTTCCCGGTTTCGCCCATAATCGCTGCGCCGCACGGCAACGGTACTCCGGGCCAAGCGCGGCGTTGAACTCAAACATGCCCGCGCGACACCAACCTAGTGCCTGTTACGCTCCGGCCGGCCCGCGACCCCTCGACGCTTGTCTGCCCGTTACCAGTCACGCCTATCAGGGAGCTTCAATGGATCAGTTCCGCAATATCGGCATCATCGGTCGCCTGGGCAGTTCCCAGGTGCTGGATACCATCCGCCGGTTGAAAAGATTCCTCGTAGCGCGTCATTTGCATGTCATTCTCGAAGAGAACATCGCCGAGGTGCTGCCGGGCCATGGCATGCAGACCTCGTCACGGCAAAGGCTGGGCGAGTCTTGCGATCTGGTGATCGTAGTGGGCGGTGATGGCAGTCTGCTCGGTGCTGCGCGGGCGATGGCCAGGCATCGTGTGCCGGTGCTGGGGATCAACCGTGGCAGCCTGGGCTTCCTCACCGACATCCGCCCGGATGAGCTGGAGGAGAAGGTCGCCGAGGTACTCAGTGGCCAGTACACGCTGGAGAATCGCTTCCTGCTCGAAGCGCAGGTACGGCGTTTCGAGGAGTCCATCGGGGAAGGCGATGCGCTCAACGACGTAGTGCTGCATCCGGGGAAGTCGACGCGGATGATCGAGTTCGAGCTGTATATCGACGGCCAGTTCGTCTGCAGTCAGAAAGCCGACGGGCTGATCGTGGCGACGCCGACAGGCTCCACGGCCTACTCGCTTTCCGCCGGCGGGCCGATCATGCATCCGCGTCTGGATGCCCTCGTCATCGTGCCAATGTATCCCCATACCTTGTCCAGCCGGCCGATCGTGGTGGATGGCAATAGCGAACTGAAAATCGTGGTCTCGCCGAACATGCAGATCTATCCGCAAGTCTCGTGTGACGGCCAGAATCATTTCACCTGTGCGCCGGGCGATACCGTCACGGTGCGCAAGAAGCCACAGAAGCTGCACCTGATCCACCCACTCGACCACAATTATTACGAGGTCTGCCGTACCAAGCTTGGCTGGGGTAGTCGCCTCGGTGGAGGGGAATAGTGATCGTTGATCCGGAGCGCAGCTACGATCTCATCGGAGACGTGCACGGTTGCGCCCTTACCCTGGTACGCCTGCTCGACCAGCTCGGCTATCGCCAGCGAAACGGCGTCTGGCAGCACGCTCGGCGGCAGGTGATCTTTCTCGGCGACATCATCGACCGCGGTCCGCGCATCCGCGAAGCGCTGCATCTGGTGCACGACATGGTCGAGGCGAACCAGGCCTACTGCATCATGGGCAATCATGAATTCAATGCGCTGGGCTGGTACACGCCAGCCCCACCAGAGAGCGGCAAGACCTTTGTCCGCGAACACACACCGCGCTATGAAATGCTGCTGCAGCAGACCTTCCAACAGTTCGAGCACTATCCGGCTGAATGGCAGGCGTTCCGCGAGTGGTTCATGGAGCTGCCGCTGTTTCTGCAGAATGAGCGTTTCCGCGTGGTGCATGCCTGTTGGGACAACGCCGTGATTGACCAGCTGCGCCAGCGCTTGAACCAGGGGCGGGTTGATCCGGAATTTCTTTGTGACGCGGCGTTTTCCGAAGGGTTTGCTGCCAAGGCGCTGGATCGTCTCCTGCGTGGCACAGACATGCCGCTGCCGGAGGGCCTGACACTGACGAGCGCCGAGGGATTTACCCGCAGCTTCTTCCGCACCAAGTTCTGGGAAGAGAACCCCAAGACTTACGGCGATATCGTGTTTCAGCCCGACGGTCTGCCAGAAAAAGCGGCGCGTCTGCCGCTCAGCGATAGTCAGAAGAGTCGCCTGTTCCTCTATGGCCCTGACGACCCGTTGTTGTTCGTCGGGCATTACTGGCGTAGCGGTGAACCCGCACCGATACGCCACAACCTGGCCTGCCTGGATTACAGTGCGGTGAAGTTCGGCAAGCTGGTTGCTTACCGGCTCGACCAGGAAACCCGACTCGACCCGGCGAAGTTCGTCTGGGTGAATGTGGAGCGTTAGATGGCCGTAGTAGAGGCGTTGCGCCTGCCATTGTCAGAGGATCTGAGCGGTTTCATCGCGTTGCTGCAGCGCCTGCGGGTGCCTTGTCGGGTATCCGAGGAGGCGGGTCAGCAGGTGCTGCGTGTGCCAGAGGAGACGGCCGAGCAGGTGCGCGAGCTCTATCAGCGCTACCCGCAAGGGGACGGGGCGGTGATAGCCGAGCAACCAGCACGTCGCGGCGCGGGGTTCGTAGCGAGCCTGCGCCGCAGTCCGCTGACCGCGGCGGTATTGCTGCTGACGCTGGTAGCCGCTGCGATCACCATGCTTGGCGAGAATTTCGACACCATCCGCTGGTTCAGCTTCAGCGACTTCCGCATCGACGGCGAGTATGCCTATTTCGCGACCCTCGAACAGACCCTGGCAGAAGGGCAGTGGTGGCGGTTGATCACACCGATCTTCGTCCACTTCGGTTTTCTTCATCTGGCAATGAATTCAATGTGGTACTGGGAGCTTGGTCGGCGCATCGAGTATCGCCAGGGCGCCTTGATGCTGCTCGGATTCACATTGCTTTTCGGCGCGGTCTCCAACCTGTCGCAATACATCTTCGGTGGGCCTGGCATCTTCGGTGGCCTGTCCGGCGTACTCTATGGGCTGCTGGGTCATTGCTGGTTGTTTCAGAAGCTGTCGCCGGACGAGGCTTACCGCCTCCCGCCCGGAGTGGTGGTGCTGATGCTGATCTGGTTGGTGGTGTGTCTGACTGGCGTGATCGAGGTGCTCAGTTTCGGCGCTCTTGCTATCGCCAACGCCGCCCATGTCGGTGGACTGATCGCTGGCTGCGTCACTGGCATCATCGGTGGGCTACTGGCGAGAAGGGGCTAGAGCCAGGCGTCGAACCGCAAGCGACAGCACGCCGCCTTTACGGAAGACCTCAGGGCTTTTCTTGCAATTGAAGCTTGCGGCTTATAGCGGCGTCTTCCGTTAGAATGCGCGCTTGTTCACCGGGAGCCGGCCATGTCGTCCTTTATCGAAGCCATCGAAAACATCACCCCCGAAATCTACGAAAACCTGAAAACCGCCGTCGAACTGGGCAAGTGGAGCGACGGTCGCAAGCTGACCCCCGAGCAGAAGGAAATCTGCCTCGGTGCGATGATCGCCTGGGAAATCCAGAACCTGCCGGAAGAGGAGCGCACCGGCTACATGGGCGGTCAGGAATGCGCCTCCAAAAGCAAAAACAAGGCGCCTATCGATACCAGCCTGTTCGCACCGGCTTCCGGAACGCGGCACTAAGGGTCTGCTCCCGTTTCGTTCGCGGCCGCGCCGGAGCCAGTTTTTGCGCGGGGCAAGGCATGAGGAGAGAAGTTTGGTTATTTCAAATAAACGACGAATAACGCAGCACCACGCAAAAACTGGCCCGGCCCTGCGGGTTGCGCGTCAAATCGCGCCATGCGGCGTTGCGGGACTTGGCAAGGGAGTGACCATTACCTGCGTCCCGCGCCTTGCCTGGCGCAATTTGACGCTGCAACGCGGCTCGCGACGAAGCGGGAGCAGACCCTAATGCTTGAACTAGGACGCGGCGCCCTGAGCAAAATGTCGATTCAGCTAGGCGAGCAGGCACAGTATTCATTCCGTCTGAATGACCAGCTGGTGCCGGTCAATCCACTGATCGGCAAGACGCTGCGGCTGGAATACCTTGGCGCCATCCATTGCAGCCACTGCGGTCGCAAGACCAACAAGAGCTTCAGTCAGGGCTATTGCTACCCCTGCTTCAAGAAGCTGCCGCAATGCGACATCTGCATCATGAGTCCCGAGAAGTGCCACCACGATTTCGGCACCTGTCGGGACCCGCAGTGGGGTATGGACTTCTGCATGACCGATCATGTGGTCTACCTGGCCAACTCGTCGGGCATCAAAGTGGGCATCACCCGCGCGACGCAATTGCCGACTCGCTGGCTCGATCAGGGCGCGAGCCAGGCGTTGCCTATCATGCGCGTCGCCACCCGCCAGCAGTCGGGTATGGTCGAAGACCTGTTGCGCAGCCAGGTGGCCGACCGGACCAATTGGCGCGCTTTGCTGAAGGGCGATGCCGAACCGCTTGATCTGATCGAGATACGCGAGAAAATCTTCGATGCCTGTGCCGATGGGCTGCATGCCTTGCAACACCGCTACGGGTTGCAAGCAATTCAGCCAGTGGCGGACACCGAAGTGCTGGAGATTCGTTATCCGGTCGATGCCTATCCAACCAAGATCGTCAGCCTCGATCTGGAAAAGACGCCGGTGGTCGAAGGCACCCTGCGCGGCATCAAGGGTCAATACCTGATCCTCGATACGGGCGTGATCAACATCCGCAAGTTCACGTCTTACCAAATTGCCGCAAGCAGCACGCCATAAGCTTCAGGCGTGTCGCCATTGGGGGTAGGGTGGATCACGCTTAATGATCATTCCCACGCTCCGCGCGGTAACGCAGCGCGAGACGCTCAGCGTCTCAAGGACGCAGAGTGTCCAGTAATGGGTTCCCACGCGGGAGCGTAGGAACCATCGGAATTCACCTGCAGCTTCAAGCTCGCTGCTTGAGCTGCCGCGAAGAGGCCTACCAGATGCGTACAGAACAACCGAAAGTCATTCATCTCAAGGACTACCAGGCGCCTGAGTACCTGATCGATGAAACCCATCTGACCTTCGAACTCTACGAGGACCGCACGCTGGTCCATGCGCAACTGGTGATGCGCCGCAACCCGGACGCTGGCGCCGGGCTGCCACCGCTCGAATTGCATGGTCAGGATCTGGAGCTGCTGTCGCTGTCGCTCAATGACCGGCAGCTCGGCCTTGGCGATTATGCCGTTGCGGAGGAAAGCCTGACGCTGCAGCCCGACAGCCCCAGCTTTACCCTTGACAGCACCGTGGTCATCCACCCCGAGAGCAATACCGCACTGGAGGGCCTGTACAAGTCCGGCAGTATGTTCTGTACCCAGTGCGAGGCCGAGGGCTTCCGCAAGATCACCTATTACCTCGACCGCCCGGACGTGATGAGCAAGTTCACCACCACGGTCAGCGCCGACAAGCAGGCCTATCCGATCCTGCTGTCCAACGGCAACCCGCTAGCCAGTGGCGAAGAAGACGACGGCCGTCACTGGGTGACCTGGGAAGATCCGTTCAAGAAGCCGGCCTATCTTTTCGCGCTGGTGGCGGGCGACCTCTGGTGCGTCGAGGACAGCTTCACCACCATGAGCGGTCGCGACGTGGCGCTGCGCATTTACGTCGAGCCGGAGAATATCGACAAATGCCAGCACGCCATGGACAGCTTGAAGAAGTCGATGAAGTGGGACGAGCAAGCCTATGGTCGCGAGTACGACCTGGACATCTTCATGATCGTTGCGGTGAACGACTTCAACATGGGCGCCATGGAGAACAAGGGCCTCAATATTTTCAACTCCAGCGCCGTGCTGGCGCGCGCCGAGACCGCAACTGATGCGGCTCATCAGCGCGTCGAGGCGATCGTCGCCCACGAGTATTTTCACAACTGGTCGGGCAATCGGGTTACCTGCCGCGACTGGTTTCAGCTGTCGTTGAAGGAAGGCTTCACCGTGTTCCGCGACTCGCAGTTCAGCGCCGATATGAACTCGCCGACGGTCAAACGCATCGAGGACGTATCCTATCTGCGCACCCACCAATTTGCCGAGGATGCCGGCCCGATGGCTCACTCGGTGCGCCCGGAATCCTTTATCGAAATCTCCAACTTTTACACCCTGACCGTGTATGAGAAGGGGGCCGAAGTGGTGCGCATGATCCAGACGCTGCTGGGTGAGGAGGGCTTCCGCAAGGGCAGCGACCTCTATTTCGAACGGCATGATGGGCAGGCGGTGACCGTCGACGATTTCGTCAAGGCCATGGAAGACGCCAACGGCGCTGACCTGACCCAGTTCAAACGCTGGTATAGCCAGGCGGGCACGCCGCGCTTGGCTGTCAGTGAGCAGTACGACGCCGCCGCAAAGACCTACAACCTGACATTCCGCCAGAGCTGCCCGCCAACGCCGGGGCAAAGCGAGAAGCTGGCGTTCGTCATCCCGGTTTCGCTAGGCCTGCTGGATGGGCAGGGCAACGAAATTGCACTACGCCTGCAGGGTGAGGACGCTGCGGTTGGCTCCACGCGCGTGCTGGCCGTTGACCAGCCTGAGCAGACCTTCACCTTTGTCGATGTGCCGGAGCAACCATTGCCTTCGCTGCTGCGTGGTTTCTCCGCGCCGGTGAAGCTGGACTTCCCCTACAGCCGTGATCAGCTGATGTTCCTGATGCAGCACGATTCCGACGGGTTCAACCGCTGGGAGGCGGGGCAGCAGCTGTCGGTCCAGGTGTTGCAGGAGATGATTGGCCAGCATCAGCGCGGCGAAGCATTGCAGTTGGATCAACGTCTGCTAGAGGCGCTGCGCAGCCTGTTGCAGGATGAGTCCCTTGATCCGGCCATGGTTTCGGAGATGCTCGCGCTGCCCAGTGAAGCCTACCTCACTGAAATCAGCAATGTGGCTGATGTCGATGCCATCCACGCGGCACGCGATTTTGCCCGAGAGCGCATCGCCACGGAGCTGTTCGATCTGCTCTGGAAGCGTTATCAGGCCAATCGCGACGTTTCCCGGCAGACGCCTTACGTCGCCGAGGCCGGGCACTTCGCCCGCCGTGCGCTGCAAAATATCGCGCTGTCCTACCTGATGCTCAGCGGCAAGCCGGACGTGGTCACCGCCTGCGTCGAACAGTTCGAGCAGGCTGACAACATGACCGAGCGTCTGACGGCGCTGGCCGTGCTGGTTAACTCCGGTTTCGAAGCCGAGCGCGACAAGGCACTCGAAGCCTTTGCCGAGCATTTCAAGGACAACCCACTGGTGATGGATCAGTGGTTCAGCGTGCAGGCTGGCAATACACAACCGGGCGGGCTGGAGCGTGTCCAGCACCTGATGCAGCATCCGGCATTCACGCTGAAGAACCCGAACAAGGTGCGCGCATTGATTGGCGCCTTTGCCAACCAGAACCTGATCAACTTCCATCGCGCGGACGGTGCTGGCTATCACTTCCTGGCTGATCAGGTGATCGTGCTGAATACCCTCAATCCGCAGATCGCCTCGCGCCTGCTGGCACCGCTGACCCGCTGGCGAAAGTACGATGCCAGCCGCCAAGGCCTGATGAAGGCTGAGCTGGAGCGGATTCTGGCCTCGGGTGAGCTGTCCAGCGATGTTTACGAAGTGGTTAGCAAAAGCCTGGCCTAACCTTCGATTCGCTTTTCAACCCGGCCAATCGGCCCCAAACAATTCCCGCGCCCAGCCGCGGGAACTGTTTTTTTGGCGTACTGGCCGATGACGGGCTTTTCAGGGCTACCAACGGTGCTCCGAAGTGCTATGCCATAAGGCCTGTTTATGGCCTGACATCAGTCGACGCGGCTTAACAAAACATAACGTCCCGCTAATTGCGGCCGCTTTCGAAAGCCCTATAGCATGGCCCAGCCTGGTACCAAACGCAGGCCTTACCTAATAAGAATAAAGGGGGTATGTATGAGTGAGCCCGTCATGTGGCGCACCCGATTCGGCTGTGCGGTCAAAACGCTCCGCAAGCCGAGATTCAGCCATTCGCCACTGGCCAGAACGCTCTCGCTCTGCAGTGTTCTCTCCATCCTGTTGCTCGCTGTTGCTCCCGCTCATGCCCAAAGCGCTGGCGAGCCAGCTATCCGCTATTCGATTGAATCGAACAAGGCCGCATCCACGCTCATGCTCGACGTCGCGCATGCTGGCAAGCGCCTGGTCGTGGTTGGGGATCGCGGACATATCCTTTACTCCGATGATGACGGCAATACCTGGGTTCAGGCCAAGGTACCGACTCGCCAGTTGCTTACTGCCGTGTATTTCGTCGATGACAAACATGGCTGGGCGGTTGGTCACGACGCACTGATCCTGGCCACGGACGACGGCGGCGAGACCTGGACACGGCAGTACGAAAATCGCGAAGGCGAAGTACCGTTGCTCGACGTCTGGTTCGAGAATCCGCAGCATGGCTTCGCCACCGGCGCCTACGGGGTGCTGTTGGAAACCACTGACGGGCAGAACTGGGAAGACGTTGCTGATCGACTCGACAACGAAGACGGCTCCCACCTGAACGCCATCGCCGAGATCAAAGGCTCCGGCCTGTTTGTCGTCGGCGAGATGGGCGGCATGTTCCGTTCCGCCGACATGGGCGAAACCTGGGAGCGAGTCGAATCGCCCTATCAAGGATCGTTCTTCGGCGTTGTGGGTGGCAGCGAACCCGGCGTCGTGGTGGCGTTCGGCCTGCGTGGCAACCTGTTCCGCTCCACCGATTTCGGCGACAGCTGGCAGCCGATCGAGCTGCTCGACGATGGCGACGCCCTCGAAACGGGTCTGGCTGATGGCAGCCTGCTACCGGATGGTCGCATCGTCGTGGTCGGCCATGGCGGTACCGTGCTCAGCAGCGACGACAAGGGGCGGAGTTTCAAACTGTTCAGCCGCCCGGATCGGCGCTCGCTTTCCGGCGTCGTCGCCAACCAGGACGGCAATCTGGTACTGGTCGGACAGAGCGGCGTCAGGGTCGTTTCGCCGAGCGGCGCGAACCTGCCTGTAAAACAACAATAAGCCGGAGCCAACATGAGCAAGCATCAACAGAAACCGGCGTCCTTCCTTGAGCGCCTGATATTCAATAATCGACCGGCAGTGATCCTCCTCTGCCTGTTGATCAGCGTATTTCTCTTCTACCAGGCTGCCCAGGTTCGTCCTTCGACCAGTTTCGAAAAGATGATCCCGCTGGGGCACCCTTACATTCAGAACATGCTCGAGCACCGTGACGACCTTGCCAACCTGGGCAACACGGTGCGGATCTCCGTGGCGGCGAAGGATGGCGACATCTTCTCCAAGGAGTACATGGAAACGCTGCGTCAGATCCATGACGAGGTGTTCTACATCCAGGGCGTCGACCGCTCCAACATGAAGTCGCTGTGGAGCCCAAGCGTCCGCTGGACCGAGGTGACGGAGCAGGGCTTCGCCGGCGGTGAGGTGATTCCGCAGACCTATGACGGGTCGCCAGAAAGCCTCGACGATCTGCGTAGCAATATCCTCAAGTCCGGCCAGATCGGGCGTCTGGTCGCGAACGATTTCAAGTCGAGCATCATCGATGTGCCGCTGATGGAGTCCTATTCGGACCCGGACGATCGCAGCAAGCAGGTCAAGCTCGACTACCAGCAGTTCTCCCACGAGCTGGAAGAAAAGATTCGCGACAAGTACGAGGCCCAGAACCCGAATGTGGAGATCCACATCATCGGCTTCGCCAAGAAAGTCGGTGACCTGATCGATGGCCTGGTCGGGGTTGCGCTGTTCTTCTTCGTCGCCATTGGCATCACCCTGGCGCTGCTGCTGTGGTTCACACGCTGCTTCAAAAGCACCATCGCGGTGGTGGTCACCACGCTAATCGCCGTTGCCTGGCAGCTCGGTCTGTTGCATACCCTGGGCTTCGGCCTCGACCCTTATTCGATGCTGGTGCCGTTCCTGGTGTTCGCCATCGGCATTTCCCACGGCGTGCAGAAGATCAATGGCATCGCCATGGCCTCGGGCGAAACCGATGATCCGCTGGCGGCGGCGCGCATGGCGTTCCGTCAGCTGTTCATCCCCGGCATGGTGGCGCTGGCCTCTGACGCGGTCGGTTTCGTGACCCTGCTGCTGATCGATATCGGGGTGATCCGTGAGCTGGCCATCGGCGCGTCGTTGGGCGTGGCGGTGATCATCCTGACCAACCTGATTCTGCTGCCGGTGGCGATTTCCTATATGGGTATCAGCCAGCGCGCGATCAAGCAGGCCCGCGAAGAAGCGGCTCGCAACCATCCGTTCTGGCGCCTGCTGTCTAACTTCGCCAATCCGGTGGTCGCACCGATCTCCATCGTCATCGCGTTGCTGGCGGTGGGTGGTGGCCTCTGGTACGGCCAGAATCTGAAGATCGGCGATCTCGATCAGGGCGCTCCAGAACTCCATCCGGACTCGCGCTACAACCTCGACAACGATTTCGTGATCCGCAACTACTCAACCAGCTCCGACGTGCTGGTGGTGATGGTCAAGACCGCGCCTGAAGGTTGTGCCCACTACGACACGCTCGCCGCCATGGACGAGCTGATGTGGAAGATGGAAAACACCGAGGGCGTGCAATCGGCGGTTTCGATGGTCACCGTCGCCCGCCAGAGCATCAAGGGCATGAACGAGGGCAGTCTGAAGTGGGAAACGCTGTCGCGTAACCAGTTCGTGCTCAACAGCTCCATTGCCCGTGCCGAAGGCATGTACAACAGTGATTGCTCGCTGGCACCTGTGCTCGTGTTCCTTAACGATCACAAGGCCGAGACGCTGGAGCATGTCGTTTCCGCGGCGCGTGAGTTCGCCGAGGAAAATAACCGCGAAGGGCTGGAATTCGTATTGGCCGCCGGTAATGCTGGTATCGAAGCGGCGACCAACGAAGTCATCGGTGCGTCCGAAACCACCATGCTGATTGCGGTCTATGCCGCGGTGAGTTTCATGTGCCTGCTGACCTTCCGCTCCGTCGCGGCGACGCTCTGCGTGATCCTGCCGCTGGTACTGACGTCCATCCTTGGCAACGCGTTGATGGCCTTCATGGGCATCGGCGTGAAAGTGGCGACGCTGCCGGTGATCGCATTGGGAGTGGGCATCGGTGTCGATTACGGCATCTACATCTATAGCCGTCTGGAATCCTTCCTGCGCCAGGGGCTGACGCTGCAGGAAGCCTATTACCAGACCCTGAAGACGACCGGCAAGGCCGTGATCTTCACCGGTGTCTGCCTGGCGATCGGCGTGTTCACCTGGGTGTTCTCGGCGATCAAGTTCCAAGCCGACATGGGCCTTATGCTGACCTTCATGTTCCTCTGGAACATGGTGGGCGCGATCTGGCTGCTGCCGGCTCTGGCTCGCTTCCTGATCAAGCCGGAGAAGCTGCGGCAGAAGGCGTGACACAGCCAAGCGCTAAACTAAAACCCTGCAAAGCGGGGTTTTAGTAGCTAGCGCTGGGGCGGAGTCTGCTATCACGTCGTCACCTCGGGCTGTCTGGTGGGCTGAAGCCCACCCTACCTTTGGGTCACGCCTGCTGGGCATTCGCGACTGGAACCTCAGAGTAGGGTGGGCTTCAGCCCACCGTTCCCCGGTAGGACTGTTCGGTGATATGAGCCCCTACGTGCTGAATGTCAGCGTCAGCTTCGACTATCTGGCTAACGTATCAGCTCCTACCTATCACGCAATCTGGCTCAGCACCTGCGTAACGGTTTGCGCCGCCACTTCACCAATCACCAGAATCGCCGGGCTCTTGAGCTTGAATGTAACGGCGGCTTCGCGCATGACGCCCAGGGCCGAGCGGCATTCGCGCTGTTGCGGCAGCGAGGCGTTCTCGATCATCGCCACCGGAGTGCTCGCCGACAGGCCACCCTCGATCAGCCCGGTCTGAACCTGCTGCAGGCTGCTAACCCCCATGTAAACGACCAGCGTGGTGCCGGTTTTAGCCAACGAGCGCCACTCGGGGCCGCTACCATCGAGCGTATGCGCGGTAACCAGGGTCACGCCGCGGGCGACGCCGCGCTGGGTCAGTGAAATACCGCACTGGGTGGCGCCGGCCAGGCCTGCGGTGATGCCGTTGACCATTTCCACCTCGATACCGCGATCGGTGAGCCATTCAGCCTCTTCGCCGCCGCGGCCGAAGATGCATGGGTCGCCTCCCTTCAGGCGTACCACGCACTTGCGCTGACGCGCGTAGCGCAGCATCAGGCGGTGGATGAAGGCTTGCGGGGTGGAACGGCAGCCGCCGCGCTTGCCCACCGGAATCACCCGCGCGTTTGGGCAGTGTTCGAGCACGGCGGGATTGACCAGATCGTCGATCAGCACCACCTGTGCCTCGCCCAGGGCGCGCACGGCCTTGAGCGTAAGCAACTCCGGGTCGCCAGGGCCCGCGCCTACCAGCCAGACTTTTGCGCTCATGTTTCTACCCCTCGTACTGCGATGATCAGGCGGCAATGCGTCGTGCATCGCCTGTCGAATAATTCTTCAAGCGACAGCAGGTTGCTTGACCAACAACCGCGTGATTTCCGGCACGCAGGATCCGCAACTGGTACCGCAGCTCAGCTCCCGCTTCAGTCCAGCCAGGTCGAGACCCCGCTCGATGCCAGCGCAGATCGCGTCCTGGCTAACGTTCATGCAGTTGCACAGGGTCTTGGCCGCACGCACCTCGCCACCGGGCGGTGTGCTCAGCGGTGCCAGCAACCAGGGGCGCAGTGCCTGATCGGCCTTGCCGTCCTGCCAGAGCTGCTTGAGCCAGTCACGTGCAGCGGTTTCGCCGGACAGGCTGAGGGCGACGATGCGGCCATCCTCGATCCGCACCCGCTTGCCAACCGCGCGGCGTGGATCGTCATAGACCAGAACCGGCCCCTCATCCAGGCCGAGCAGCGCTTCGAGCTGCGCCAGTTGCACCGCATTCGGCGCCTCGTGACAGGCGGCGCGGATAACCAGGGCAGGGCGATCGCGTCCGGTCAGGCTGAAGCTGGCGTAGGCGAAGCCTTCGAACAGCGGGCGCAGGGCCTCGAAGCGCTTCTGCACCGAGCCTTCGACGAGCGCGAAAAACTGCCAGGGCAGATCAACTTTTTCCACTTCGACGCCAGCATGCTTGAGCTCGGGTTGTTTGGAGATCGGGTCGACGGCGGGCAGCGTAAGGCTGTTCACACCGAGGCCCTTGAGGAACCGATCGCCCCAGTGCATCGGCAGGAAGGCCTGACCCGGCCGCAGGCTGTCATCCTTCTGCACCGGCAGCAGCAGCTCGCTGCGCCGGCTGCGGACCTTGACCAACTGCCCGTCGAGCAGCCGCCGACGGCGCATGTCGTCGGCGCTCATGCCGAGCAGCGCTTCCTCGACGTGGCCGAACAGGCGGGCGGCGGTACCGGTGCGGCTCATGCCGTGCCAGTGATCACGCAGGCGACCGGTGTTCAGCGTCAACGGGAAGCGCGCCTCGCGTTGCTCCTTTGGCGTCTGGTACTGCTCGGCGAGAAAGCGTGCGCGGCCATTGTCGGTGGGGAACACGCCATCGCCGTAGAGCCGCGGCGTGCCTTGCTGGCTGCCGGCCGGGAAGGGCCATTGCTGCGGGCCGAGGCGGTCGATCAGCGCATGGCTGAGTCCGGACAGGTCCAGGTCGCGCCCCTGGGTCAGCTGCTTGTATTCCTCGAACAAGTTGGCCGGCGCGTCGAAAGCGAACAGGCTGGGCTGACCCGGGCGCAGACGCTTTTCCAGCCGGCGCGCGAAATCGCAGGTAATCGACCAGTCGGCGCGCGCTTCGCCCGGCGCAGCAATGGCCGGGCGCACGTGACTGAGGCGGCGCTCGGAGTTGGTCACGGTACCTTCCTTCTCGCCCCAGCTGGCGGCTGGCAGCAGTAGGTCGGCGTAGCGACAGGTCTCGGTGGTCGAGAAGGCTTCCTGCACCACCACGAAAGGGCAGGCGGCTAGGGCTTCGTGAACCTTTTGCTGATCCGGCATGGACTGCGCAGGATTCGTGCAGGCGATCCACAGCGCCTTGACCTTGCCGTTGCGTACGGCATCGAACAGTTCGATGGCTGACAGCCCCGGTGCGTCCGGCAGGGCAGGCACGCCCCAGTAGTCGGCGACTTCGGCGCGGTGGGCTGGGTTGGCCGCCTCGCGGTGGCCAGGCAGCAGGTTGGACAGGCTGCCGGTTTCGCGCCCACCCATGGCGTTGGGCTGGCCGGTCAGCGAGAAGGGGCCGGCACCAGGCTTGCCGATCTGGCCGGTCGCTAGGTGCAGGTTGATCAGGGCACTGTTCTTGGCGCTGCCGGCGGTGGACTGGTTGACGCCCATGCACCAGAGCGAGAGGAAACTGTTCGACGTGCCGATGAGGCGGGCCGTGGTCTGCAATTCATCGACGCCGATGCCGCAGAGGCCCCCCACCATGGCCGGGTTGTAGTCGCGCACCAAGCGCTTGAGCTCGTCGAATCCATCGGTATGCGCGTCGATGAAGGCGCGGTCGATCCAGCCTTCCCACAGCAGGATGTGCAGGACGCCGTGGAACAGTGCAACGTCGGTCCCCGGCAGGATCGCCAGGTGCAGGTCCGCCAGGTCGCAGGTGTCGGTGCGCCGAGGGTCGACAACGATGACCTTCATTTCCGGGCGTTTCGCCTTGGCCTCTTCCAGGCGGCGGAACAGCACCGGATGGGCGTAGGCCATGTTGCTGCCGACGATCAGCAGGCAGTCGCTCTGCTCGATGTCCTCGTAGCTGCAGGGTGGGGCGTCGGCGCCGAGGCTGCGCTTGTAACCGACCACGGCGGACGACATGCACAGGCGCGAATTCGAATCGATGTTGTTGGTGCCGACTAGTGCGCGAGCCAGCTTGTTGAATGCGTAGTAGTCCTCTGTCAGCAACTGGCCGGAAATGTAGAAGGCGACGCTGTCCGGGCCGTGCTCGGCAATGGTGTCGGCGAACACATGGGCGGCATGATCCAGGGCGCTGTCCCAGTCTGCGCGTGTACGGGCCAACCTTTTGCCTAGGCGCAGCTCGGGATAGAGTGCGCGGGCGTCGAGGTCGCCGGTCAGGTGCAGCGTCGAGCCCTTGCTGCACAGCTTGCCGAAGTTGGCGGGGTGGTTCGGGTCGCCGGTGACATTGAAGATTCGCTCTCCGTTGTGTTCGATCAGCACGCCGCAGCCGACGCCGCAATAACAGCAGATCGAGGCGGTTGTCTGGGTCGCCTGGGTCATGCGGTCGCTCCAGGTTGTGACGTGAATGACGGCCTTCCCATCCAGCTCGCCGGAGTTGGCAAACGTTGCGCGCTCTTGCCTCGGTGCTGCGGGCCGGCATCGTCGATGGCTGGTTCGCCGTAACTTGCAGGGCCGAACATTAGGTAGTCGCGAATTCGCGCCACCTCGCGATGCGCGCAAATCTGACGGAAGTACCAGCCGGCGTCGGCCGTGTCGCCGTAGAGGCAGGCGCCGACGAGAATGTCGTCCTTGATCACCAGTTTCTTGTACACACTGCCGATGGGGTCGGAGAAGGTGATGGTTTCGGTGCCTTCGCCACCCATGAAATCGCCGGCGGAAAACAGATCGATACCCGTGACCTTGAGCTTGGTTGAAGTGACCGAACCGAGGTAACGCGAGAAACCGAGCATTGCCAGATGGTTGGCGCAAACCTCGGCCTGTTCGAACAGGGGGGGCACCAAGCCGTAGGCCGTTCCGCGATGGTTGGCGCACTCACCGACGGCGTAGATGCGCGGGTCGTAGGTCTGCAGCGTATCGTTGACCAGAATGCCGCGATCACAGGGAATTCCGGCGTTCGCCGCCAGCTCGCTTTTGGGACGAATACCGGCGGCCATAACTACCAGATCGGCGTCGATCGCCTCGTTATCGGCGAAGCGCACCGCCTGGACCCGGCCCTGATCGTTGCCGATTAGCTCGGCGGTCTGCTTCTGCATTCTGAAGGCGAGCCCGCGCGCTTCCAGCGCCTGCTGCAGCAAGGTGCCTGCGGTCTTGTCGAGTTGGCGCTCCATCGGCCAATCGCCGATATGCACCACGGTGACCTCCATGCCGCGCAGCTTCAAACCATTGGCCGCTTCCAGCCCCAACAAGCCGCCACCGATGACCACGGCGTGCTTGTGGGTTCTGGCCGCGTCCATCATCGCCGTGGTGTCGGCGATGTCACGGTAGCCGATCACGCCGTCGAGCTGATTGCCCGGTATCGGCAGGATGAACGGATTCGAACCGGTAGCGATGAGCAGGCGGTCGTACTCGGCCTCGCTGCCGTCGGCTGCGATCACGCGGCGCTTGGCGCGGTCGATCTCGACGACCTTGCGATTGAGCATCAGGCGGATGTTGTGTTCGGCGTACCAGTCGAGATCGTTCAGCACGATCTCTTCGAATGTCTGTTCGCCAGCCAACACGGGTGAGAGCAGGATGCGGTTGTAGTTCGGATGGGGTTCGGCGCCGAACACCGTGATGTCGTAAAGCTCGGGGGCGAGCTTGAGCAGCTCTTCCAGGGTGCGTACCCCGGCCATGCCGTTGCCAATCATCACCAGTTTGAGTTTCTTCATGCCGTTCTCCGCGCCGGGCCGGCTTGCTGAACGCTGCCTGGCCATGCCCTTGAAAGATCCAACAACGAAAAAGGCGTCCCACTGATCTCCCAGTGAGGACGCCTTTGTCCTTGCCTTCCGTATTCGGAGCCCGGCCCTCCACGTTGAAGGCCCGGCTTGATGTAAGCCTGACAATGCAGAGGCTGTGCCAAACACGAAGCCCTTTGTTTTCAGTCGTTTACAAGAGGCAGCAGCGTCTGATGAGACTGTTTATGCACCCATATGAAGCGCGCCGCGCTGCGCTGGTGCAATTGAGGGCATGAGTCGCTCGAATTGGGCGTTGACAGGTCCTGTGCCGCTTTTCTATTGTTTCGCCCATGCGCCGATTTAGTCAGCTACTTGCGGGGCGCCTGGAGCCGAAGGCTTCGAAATACCGCTAAAGCGCTGGTTCGGTGCCGCCTCCCACCGCTGCCCAGCGGAATCCTCGAGGCGGGACTTTTCCCAATGAATGCACTGCAACGCGCTCCTTTACGCCTGGCCCCGATCACCAGTGGCCTGGTTCGCAGCAATCCGAAAATCCTCCTTGGCGGCAGCCATCAACCGTCCCTGTTGCGCTATCTGGACGGTTGGCCGAAGCGCTGGGGCAAGCCGCGGGCGTTTCTCGTTCAGTTCACCGGTGCCGATGAATCGCTGGCGCATTTCGCAGCGGACAGTTTCGACCTGGCGGTGATCCAGGCGCCCAGCCGCGAACGCCTCGATGACTGCGTGCGCGAGCTGACACGGGTCGCGCGCCAGGGGCTGATCGTTCGGCCCTGATGGTTGCCATCCGCTAGCTGCCTCTGGCCAGCCAAACCAGCAGCACGAGATTCAGTAGCAGCGACAGCAGCGCGAGGCCGCGCCAGACCTTCAGCGGCTCGCGTTCAAGCAGCGGCAGCCGGGGCGCGCTGCTGGCCAGACGCTCGCCCTGTTCCAAGGTCAGCAGCCATTCTTCCGCAGTTTCGAAGCGCTGCGCCGGATCGCCCGCGACGACGCGCTTGAGCATTTCATCCAGCCACGGGGGCAGGTCTGGCCGATAACGGCTGGCCGGCACCGGTGTGCCGAAACGGGGCCGCTGAAAGGCCTCGACCTCGCCGTAGGGGTAGTGGCCAGTGAGCAGGTAGTACAGCGTGACGCCCGCTGCGTAGAGATCCTGCTCACGGCTCGGCGCTGCACCGCTAAAGGCTTCGGGTGCGATATAGCTGGGCGTACCTGGAAGATGGTGCGGCAGATCTCTGGACAAGCCCGGGCAGTAGGCGAGACCGAAATCCAGCAGGCGCAGCTCGCCGTCATCGCCCTGATGGAGATTCTCCGGCTTGATGTCGCGGTGCAGGATGTTGCGCCGATGCAGCATGCCCAGCGCCCGGATCAGGCATGGGGCCAGCTGCAGCCAGTCGGTCAGTGCCATCGGGCCCTGCTGGCTGTATTGCTGCGCAAGGGTTTGGCCGTGGTATTCCCGCTGGACGTAATACAGGTGCTGTCGCTGCGGCAGGCCATGGGTCTCGGGAAAATGGCGACCGGCGACGCGGCGCAGAAACCATTCTTCTTGCAACAAGGCCGGCCCGGCTTCAGGTTCATCGTCGCGGCTGGCGGACAATGTTTTGAGCAGCCAGGGCTGATCCGATTGGTCACGCACGCGGTAGACCAGTGATTGGCGCGACTCGGCCAGCAGCGCTTCAACGGTCCAGCCTTCGAATACCTGGCCGGGGCGCAACTTGGGTGGTAACGGCCAATCCGCCAGTTGCGCGAGGGAGTCGGCCAGCGCCGTTTCCGGTAGTTCCTCGACCCGCAGCAGGAGGGCGCTGGCATTGTCCTGGCTGCCGGTCTGATGCGCGAGGTGGACCAACGCACGGGCGGCGTTGGACAGATAGGGCTCGGCACGCAGGATGTTCTGAATGTCGCCTTCGGTAATGCTGGTCCAGACGCCGTCGCTGAGCAGCAGGAAGCTTTCGCCGAGGCGCAGCTCGCCGTCGAGGTAGTCCACCACCAGATGCTGGTCCAGGCCCATGGCACGTTTGAGCACGTGCTGCATGTTCGGTTGTTCCCAGACGTGGTCTTCGCTGAGCCGCTGCAGCTCGCCGTCGAACCAGCGGTAGGCACGACAGTCGCCGACATGGGCAAGCGTGAAGCGGCGGCCGCGCAGCACCAGCGCCGTAAGGGTGGTCAGCAGCGGCTGCCCGCCACCATTGGCCTGCAGCCAGCGATTGTGCGCCACCAGCAGCCGATCCAGTGATTGCGCGACGGTCCAGGTCTCAGGCGTGGCGTAGTAGTCGGTGGCCAAAGCCTGCAGGGTCGCCCGTGCCGCGAGGCCGCCATCGGCGCACTGGCTGACGCCGTCGGCAATGGCAAACAATGCGCCCTTGCTCGCCGCAAGCCCCGGTGTCGGGGTGACGATCCGCAGCGCGTCCTGATTTTCTTCCCGGGGGCCGGTTGCGGTGGCTTCGCCAAACGACAGCTGCAGAGGCATGAAGGCAACACTCCGGATAGCGCGATAGGGTGATTGAACGGCAAAGGCAGGCCTGATGGCCTGCTTTCCTGGCTAACGTATTCGAACTCAGACGCGTGCGGCGGTCATCGCCGCGGAGCCCCAGGTGGTTCTCCAGCGACGCTTGACACCATAGAGGCCGAACCAGGCCAGCGCACCCAGGCTGGCGAACAGCCAGAGGCCCATCTGGTAATCGCCGGTGGCTTGCTTGACGGCACCCAGGCCTGCGGTCAGCAGGAAACCGCCAATGCCGCCGGCCATGCCGACCAGCCCAGTCATCACGCCGATCTCCTTGCTGAAGCGTTGTGGCACCAGCTGGAAGACCGCGCCGTTGCCCGCACCCAGGCTGAGCATGGCGACGACGAACAGCGCCAGTGCGGCCGTCGAGCTCGACAGGTTGAAGCCAACCACGAACAGGCAGGCGGCCGCGACCGTATACATCACCAGCAGTGAACGGATTCCACCGATGCGGTCGGCCAGCGCGCCGCCGAGCGGCCGTAGCAGACTGCCGGCGAACACGCACGCGGCGGTGTAATAGCCGGCCTTGACCGGGTCGAAGGCGTACTGGTCGTGGAAGTAGCCGGGCAGGGTGCTGGCCAGCCCGAGGAAACCGCCGAAGGTCACGCTGTAGAAGAACATGAACCACCAGCTGTCACGATCACCTAGGGCTTTCATGTAGTCGGCGAAGGATTTCGGGGCAGGGCGGTTGGGGGCGTTCTTGGCGAAGGTGGCGAAGATGATCAGCGTCAGCATCAGCGGGATCAGCGCCAGGCCGAACACATTGCTCCAGCCGAACATGGTGGCCAGCACCGGTGCGAAGAGTGCCGCGAACACGGTGCCCGAGTTGCCCGCGCCGGCGATCCCCATGGCCTTGCCCTGATGCTGCGGCGGATACCACTGCGAAGCCAGCGGCAGCGCCACGGCGAAGGAGGCGCCGGCCATGCCGAGGAACAGGCCGAGCAGCAGCGCCTGCTCATAGCTGTGCACGCCGTGCAGCCAGGCGACGAACAACGCGGCGATCACCACGATCTGGCCGAGCAGCCCAGCCGTTTTCGGCGAGGTGCGATCGGCGAGCATGCCCAGCACCAGGCGCAGCACTGCGCCGGACAGAATGGGTGTGGCGACCATGAAGGCACGCTGTTGTGTGGTCAGACCCAGGTCTGCGGCGATCTGAACGCCCATGGGGCCGAGCACATACCAGACCATGAAACTCAGATCGAAATAGAGAAAGGCGGAGAACAGCGTCGGCGTATGGCCGGATTTCCAGAAACTCGTATGCATGGACACCTCACTGACAGCGCATCCGGCGCACGAGGTTGAGCGACGGAGCATGCGGTGACCGCCAACCGGTTCGGTGTGGCGGGGCAAAAAAAAAGCGCCGCGAAGCCACCGCCATTTCGAGCGGGGCAACGCGACGCCTTTGTCATGTCTATGAGTAACCGCCTTTGGCTACCTGTTGTGCACTAAGCAGAAGCTGTGCCAAGAGAAGCAACCACGCTGTTCTGCGGCCTTGGCTGATTACCTGACGTGTTCTGAAGGTAAAAAAGGTGCAGGTCTGGTGCACGGTGCGTCGAATCGGGGCGCCTTAAGCGATGCGGTTGACCTTAGGGAACTTCGCGTCGAATTCGCCGGGCATCGGCACGACGCGTTTGTCCAGATAGTTGTAGAAAACGAAGCCAGACTTGGCCATGGCTATGAGCGTGTCGTCGGCGGGACGGGTAATGCGGAACGTAATGTCGCCACCGTAGCGGTTGAAATCCATTACGCCGACTTCTAACAGCAGCACATCGCGCGCATGGGCTTCGGCTTTGTAGGTGGTCGCCAGATCAGTGACGATGATCCCCCTGCCGTCCTTACTGGTCTCGGCGATGCCGTAGGCAAACAGAAAGCGCGCGCGGGCTTCGGAAATCATCGAGATCATCGAGTCGTTGGCCAGATGATTGCCGGCGTTGATATCGGTAATGCGCACGGTGAGCTGGGTGGTGAAGCAGAACTGGTTTTCGGGAAACTGCAGGGTCAGGCGGGCCATGGTGCTCTCGTTACTGGGCGTGTACTGGGCGCTGGTTGCGGCGCGATGGGCGGGCGCGGATTCTACGTGCCCACCGGCCAGGCCCAAACAAGATTCAGCCCGCTGATGACTACCGCATGTCGCGTATCGCACCTGTGTCAGGCGATGCTATGGCGGATGCCCCGCAGGCGCTCGGCGATGATCGGCGTGATCAGTGCGTAGCATTCGGCTGGCGCCAGGCTGATACGCGGAGCATCGATCAGGTTGCGCTCCAAATGCTCGATGAGGTTGCCCAGTGTCTTTCCACCAATCGGGTCGGCCAGCCGCTCGCAGAGGTAGCGCATCTGGATCTGCATATCCAGCGGACAGCCCTCGTTCGGTGCGTAGTAGCCGGGATGAATGCGCGCCGGCGGCAAGCCAGTAGCGCAGCTCGTAGTTGTGCGTTGAAACCGGGAACACCATGCCCTGGTTGAACGACTTCCCGCTGGCATTGAGCCGCTCGATCACTGGTTTGAGCGCATCGGCCTTGACCGGATGCTGCGGTTTGCCATCGACCATCGTCACATGGGGCTTCATCTGTTTTCAGATCGCGTTGGACATCGTGATGGCATTGCTATTGAGTCCATGGTGAAGGCGGTGATGATCTCGCTCTTGGTACCAAAACCGATGGTTGCGCCGATCGGCTGGCCGGACAGCATGTGCGCGCCGTCCAGTTCGCCATCGATGAGCCGGTCCAGCAGAACCTTGGTTCGGTTGCGGGGCAGGGCAGTACCAGCGGGCGCTGTTTTGGTTCGCCAGGAGTACGGGTGGCGTGCCTACGGTGCCGTTGCGGCAACTTATGCGCAGGCGGAACCATCAAGCTCGTGGTTGCCTTGAACATGGCGAAGAGGGCTGATGAAGGGGCGATGCGCGCCGGGCCGCAATCGCCCCACCTCGATATGTGGGGCGGGGTTAGGCGCTGCGGATTACTGACCCAGCAAGTCGTTCATGGCGATGATCTGCTCGGCGACCTGGATCAGCTTCTGCTGGCGGCTCATGGCCTGGCGACGCATGAGGGTGTAGGCCTCTTCCTCATTGCAGCTGCGCATCTTCATCAACATGCCCTTGGCCAGTTCGATGCGCTTGCGTTCCGCCAGTTGTTGGTCGCGTGCGTGCAGTTGCGCACGAATCGCCTGGTCGCTTTCGAAGCGGGCCATGGCCACGTCGAGGATGGGCTTCAGGCGTTGGGCCTGGATACCTTCGACGATGTAGGCGCTGACACCGGCGCGGATCGCCTGACGCATGGCGCTGGGGTTGTTGTCGTCGGTAAACATGACGATGGGACGCGGCTGATCGCGGCTGACCATCACCACCTGTTCCATCACGTCTCGGCCGGGGGAGTCGGTGTCGATCAGCACCACATCGGGGCGTATGGACTCGACGCGCTCAGGCAGGTCGATAGTCAGGCCGGATTCTTCTATCACCTCGAAACCAACTTCGATCAGGGCAGCGCGCAGGCGGCCGACTTTGCGTGGGGTATCGTCGATCAGGAGAACGCGAAGCATGGCTGTCTCCCTTGTCAAAGAATGCCGAACGTGGCGGTATCAGTCAGAGCATGCAAGGCGAAGCTGCGTGCATATCCAGCCGGGTCGCTGCCGTCCCAATGGCTTCCATCCATCAACACGGTGCTGCGCATGGACGAGTCGGGCACGGGGATGTTCAAGGCCGTTGCCGCGTCGCGATAAAGGCTGCTCTGTTGCACGGTCTGCGCTACGGCGAGGTAATCCGGATCCTCACGCAGCATGCCCCAGCGGCGCAGCTGCGTCATGAACCAGACACCGTCGGAATGGTAGGGCACGTTGGCCTCGCCATTACCGAAAAAGCGTAGTGGGTGGTCGTCCTGCCAAGCATGGCCCAGTCCATCTTCATACTGGCCGAGGAAACGCGGCTCGATGGCCGCCATCGGCGCGTCGACATAGTCGCTGCCGGCGATCAGGCGCGCAGTGCTGCGGCGGTTTTCCTGGCTTTCATCGATGAAGCGGCTTGCCTCGAGGATGGCCATGACCAGCGCGCGGGCGGTGTTGGGATACTCCTCGACAAAGGCCCGAGTACAACCCAGCACCTTTTCCGGGTGGTCGGGCCAGATCGACTGGCTGGTGGCGAGTGTGAATGCCTTGTCCTCCTGGATCGCCTGGGCGCCCCAAGGTTCGCCGGCACAAAAGCCGTCGATGCGTCGTGCCCGCAGATGCCCGACCATTTGCGAGGGTGGCACTACAAGCGTACGCACGTCGCTCAGCGGGTGGATACCATGGGCCGCCAGCCAGTAGTAGAGCCAGAGCGCATGCGTACCTGTGGGAAACGTCTGCGCCAGAACCAACTTCGCACCGCTTTGGCGCACACAGCTGCTGAGTGCCTCCGGATCGGTCACCCCAGCAGCCTTGAGCGAGCAGGACAGGCTGATGCTCTGACCGTTCTGGGCCAGCCCCATAAGCACCGCCATGTCTACCGGTGCACCGCCGCCGATACCCAGATGCACCGCATAAACCAATCCGTACAACGCGTGGGCTGCATCCAGCTCACCTTCGATCAGCTTGTCACGCAGGCTGGACCAGGACGTCTGCCGCTGCAGATTGAGTGTCAGGCCATAGGGCTGAGCAAAGCCCTGGGTGGCGGCGACGATCAGTGAAGCGGCATCGGTCAGGGCCATGAAGCCAAGGTTGACCACGTGTTTTTCCGGTGCATCGCTGCCTGCGACCCAGGCCAGCGAGTCGGAACGTAGTAGGGTACTGGGATGAATCATGCGGACTAGAGCCTTTGGCGGGGGCGCTACCACTGCCGGGAGCGGCGGCGAGCGCACTGGGAAATCATATGGTCTGCAAAGCAAGCCATATGCCAAAGGCGAGCGTGCTAGCCCATCAGCATCCAGGTGCTGGCCGTGATTCACTCAAGTCGGCCGGCGAGGTTCTTGTCGCCTGCGAGATAGCCTGTGCGCTTCAGCGCGGGTACAGCGGCGGCAGGGCGCCTGTTTCCTGTTCGGTGGTTGCTGCGTGTGCGGTCGGCAGGTTCTGGATGGCCTGCCATAGCGCTTCGCCTTGCCAACGCTGGCCGGTCTCGCTGTAGAGCGCACCATTCAGGCCGTCGAGGGCGTCGGACAGCGGGATGAAGCGTGCGGCCATGTCCGCCAACGTTTCCGGTTGCTGACGTGCCCAGGCATCGAGCGCGTGGCGGGTCGCCTGGGTGTCGTTGGCCAGGCAGGCGCGTTTCAGGTCATCGAGCAGGCTGCGCGGGGTGGGGCCGCTCTGTACCGTGCGGATTACCGCCGGCTGGCTGCGTGCGCGTAGCCACAGGCCGAAGCCGAGCAGTGTGGTCAGAGCCAGTACAGCGCTGCTTAGCTGCCATGCCCACAACGTTTGTGCCTGGAGCTGCGGCTGAGCGGCAGCGGAATTTTCGATTGAGGGTTGCTGCAGTTCGGGGTTTTCCGCCACTTGAAGTGGTCGTTCGGGCAGCGTGGTGCGCTCCAGCCGGTCCTCGGTTGTGTTCCACCAGACCAGTTCCACGGCAGGAAGCACGAAGTCGCCGGCTCGCGTCGCCACCAGTGCCGCGCGTTGCTCACGGCTGCCGCTGACCCCGTCGTCGGTGACCGCATCGTTCAGACTCGGTTGATCAGGATAGCGACGCAGGCCGGGCACAGACGGCGTCTCGATCGGTGGCAATTGGGCGCTGGACAGACCGTCGGCCTTCACCAGCAGGCTGCGTGTCAGCGCCTCACCCAGCTGCGCCTCTTGCGGCTGCGGGCTCCAGGCTTCGACCAATGTCAGGCTGGTCGCCGGAAGCCAGGGGGCATCAGCGGGGTAATCGGCCGGCTTCGGTTTGACTTGCAGCGGGATCTCGGGAGATTTGACCTGGGTGGATTTACCGAAGCGAGAGCCATAGTAGTCACCGGTGGCGGCAACCGTGGTCGCGCTGAATAGCTGCGCGGGAATGGTCAGCGCTCCGCTCTGCTGGGGAAACAGCGCATAGCGGATCTCGATCACACCATGGCGAATGCCGTTGATGTCTTTTTCATAGGTGCGCGGTTCTCCGAGGCGTTCGACCAGCGCGTCGCTCATCTGTAACGGCGAGAGCGTGCTGTCATCGTAGAGCGAAACGGAATGGTAGATGCGCAGGGTCAGGACCACTTGTGCCTGAACATAGACGTTGTCCTGATCGAGGCTGGAGTCGATGAATATCGGGGCCAGCTTGTCGCCGTCCTCGGCGCTGGATTCACTGACGTTGAGGGTGATGGGTTCGCTACGCCAGTCGCCCAGCTGCAGCGGTGGGATGATCACGTAACCGGTCTGTCGAGGCTGAAGGGTGATCAGCCATTTGGTAATAGCCCGCGCCTCGCCATTGCTGCCCGAGAGCTGGCTGAGCTGGCGGGTGCCGAATACCTTGAAGAGGCTATCGAGCGGCTGCAGGTCCGGTTTGCCGAACACCGTGGTGCCACCGACCTCAAGCGTCAGCTCGACGGTTTCGTCCAGGCTCAGTTGGGTGCGGTCGACCCTGGCGATAAGTGGCGCGGCGCTCGTCTGGTAAGCGAGCATGAGCAGGAACACCAGTGTTGTTAGCCGCGTCATCGATTCATTCCTGGCGCTTGCGTTGTTCATAGAGAAACTTTCGGCGCAGCAGCTCGCCGGGATTGTCGGGAATCTTGCGTAGCCACTGATTCATTGCCTGGTCCTGCTCGGGATCGGACGCCGCTTCGCCCGCCTGGGCAAGGGTCTCGCCGGTCTCGTTCTGCTCACCCGAATCGGGCGGCGTTTCGGCCGTTGCCTTGCTGGTGCCTTCATTGCTCTGGCCGGGCTCATCGTGCTCGGATGGCTCGGCTGTTTGTGGCTGGGTAATCGCTGAGCCTCCGGTGGGGGGGCTCTGCCCGGTTCGCCCGGCATCGGGTGGCGAGTCCTGCGAGGGCTGGTTGTCCGTGCTCTGCTCATGCTGCGCCTTTTGCTGGCGCAGGATATCCTCGACGATGGCCTTGTTGCGACGGGCCGACTCCAGCTCCGGGTCTATCTCCAGGGCCTGATCATAGGCTTCGATGGCCGCTTCCAATTCCTGCTTGCGGGCCAGTGCGTTGCCGCGATTGTAATGGTCCGCCGCGGTATCACCTTTGGCGAACTCCTCAGCGGCGCCAGCATAATCACCGGCTTGGTAACGGGCGTAGCCTTGCCACTGCGGATTGTCGAAACGTGCCGCCGCTTCGGCCGGGCGCTGGGATTCCAGCAGGCGCATGCCCTGTTGATCCGGACGTAACCATAGATCCTGCATGCTCAGCGCGCTGGCTGGCTGCGGCATGAGGACAATGAGCGGCAGGCAGAATAGCCAGCCACGGCGCCCGGCGCACGCGGCGAGCACCAGCAGCGGTAACAACAGCCAGTGCCCCTGATCCAGCCAGGCGTTGAGTCGGGTAATGTCGTCCTTGGATACCAATTCGCCGTTGCGTGCCAACAGCCCCAGCGCATCGAAATCCGCGTCATCGAGTCGCGCCTGCTGATAGCGCCCGCCAACCTCGGTGGCAAAACGACGCAAAGCGCCGTCATCCAATCTCGGTATCAAGATGGCGCCCTTATCGTCCTTCAGAAAGCGGCCATCCTCCTGGGCGATTGGCGCGCCTTGTTCGGTGCCTATGCCGAGTATCAGTAATTGCATGGGGCTATCGTCGAAAAGCGTGCGAATCGCGGTGCGCTCCTGTTCGCTCAGGCTGCTGCCGATCAGGAGTAACCGGCCGCGTCCGTTCGCGCCTCGTTCAAGCAGCTCGATGCCGTGCGCCACAGCCAGGTCCGCTCGGTGTCCCGGTTCGGGCATCAGGTCAGGCTGAAGCACGTCCAGCAGGTTCTGCGTCGTGGCGATATCGTTTGATAGCGGCACCAGGGTATGAGCGCTACCGGCGAACGCCACGACTGCCGTTTGGGCGTCCTGACGGGCTTGCAGCAGATCGAGAACCTTGTGTTTGGCCTGCTCCAGGCGATTGGGGCGGACATCGGTGGCCAGCATGCTGGTCGTTGTGTCCAGCAGTACCACCAGCGGGTCGGCACGTGACAGGCTCGGTTGTTCGGCGTGCTGCCAGCTCGGTCCCAGCAGCGCCAGGCAGGCGAGCAGCCAGGCTGAGCCAAGTACCAGCCAGGGGCGTCTACTGTTGCGCAATTTGCCGCGGGTCAGCAATGCAGCATGGAAAGCCTCGGGTAACAGGCGCTGCCAGCGGCCGATCTGCCGCTGCCGCTGCCAGAGCCGCCACAACAGCCAGATCGGCAGCGGCATGATCAGCAGCCAGTACGGCCTGAGCAGGTGAGGCAGCAGCTCGATCATGGCTGTTTCCGGCGCCATACGAGGCGTTGCAGCGCGGAATGCCAGAGACTGTTTGCGACCAGCATCAGGCTGATCAGCAATGCGGCCGATAGCGGCCAGACATAAAGCGCATCGGCAACACGGGCCTGCGTCGGTTGCTGTGCAGCGGGCTCGAGTTGATCGAGCGTGGCGCCAATGGCCTTCAGCTCGTTGCTCGAGCGGGCTCTGAAATACTCACCGCCGGTTTGCTCGGCGATCGCTCGCAGGGTTGGCTCGTCCAGCTCCGCGGCGGCGTTAAAGCCAAAGCGCTGGAGAATGCCGCCCGCTTCGGCATCGGCGCCAATGCCGATCGTATGTATCTTTATGCGTTCTCTCGCCGCCAGGCGCGCGGCCAGCAGCGGATCGATCTCACCGCCATTGTTGGCGCCGTCAGTGATCAGCACCAGCACCCGGCTTTCTGCGGGTCTTTCGCGCAGACGCTTCACTGCCAATCCGATGGCGTCGCCGATAGCCGTATTGCCGCCAGCGATGCCGATGACAGCCTCGTCGAGCCAGGTGCGCACGGACTGCCGATCGAACGTCAGCGGTGCCTGCAGGTAGGCCTTGCTGCCAAACAGGATCAACCCGACGCGGTCGCCTCGGCGCTCCAGGATGAAGTCTCCAAGCAGATGCTTGACCAGCTCCAGGCGACTGACTTCGCTGCCCTGCCATTGCATGTCCGGGTAGTCCATCGATCCGGACACATCCACCGCCAACAGCAGGTCGCGACCACTGGTGGGCAGCGGCAGGGGCTCGCCGAGCCATTGTGGCCGGGCGGCAGCGAATAGCAGCAGAAGCCAGACCACCAGATACGGAAGCTGCTGGCGCCACGCGGGCAGGGCAACAGCGGCGCGGCGCCCGGCTAGTGACTCCAGTTCGGCAAGAAAGCTGATCTTCAAGGCCGCGTCACCGCTGTCCGCAGCCGGCAATAGCCAGCGCAATACCCAGGGCAGCGGCAACAGCAGGAAGATCCACGGCCAGGCCAGCTCAAACATGCTTGCGAATCCAGATCTGGACGGCTTGTTCGAGGCCCTGGATGGCCTTGTCATCCAGCCGGCATTCGGCGCGGTAGCCCCCTTCGACAAGCACCATCCAGCGCGTCAGGCCGGCTGCTGGACAGCGGTTGTCGAGAAACGCCAGCCAGGCACGGCCGCTGAGCGTGTGCGGATGATCGTCTGGATAGCGGGTGCGGCAGAGGCGCTTGAGCACCGCATTGAGTTGCTGCAGCCACTGGTTGGCCGGTTGCCCCCCGTAGGGTTTGTTCAGTTGAGCGAGTTCGTCCAGCGCGGTCTGTCGTTGAGGATCGACCGCCACTTCGGTTTCGATTCTGGGGCGCTGCCGCTGCCAGGGACGCAAGCGTAACAGTAGGAAAACGCTGAGAATCAACGCAGCCAGGAACCACCAGCCGGGCGCTGGCGGCCATCCGCTTATGGGGGCGGGAGCGATCAGGGGGTCGAGCTGATCGAGGGCGCTCAACGGTGTGCTCCGGGATGCTGCACGCTGAGGTGCTCACGAAGCTGATCGACCAGATCCCGCTGGGTGTCCAGTGGCATCAACGGCAATCGCAGGCGATCGGCCAACCGCCGCCACCGAGCGGTGCGGGCTTCTCCCTGGAGACGGTAGGCCTGGCGGATGACCGCATCGTGGCTGTCCAGCTCCAATCGCGCGCCGAACTGAGCAAAGCGCAGCAGACCGGCGGCAGGCAAGGCGTGATCGAGGGGGTCGAAAACCGGGACCAGTAACAGGTCGACATGACGGGCGAGCAGCGTCAGCTGCTGTTCGGCCGCGTCGCCCAGCGCGCGTTCGTCGCATACGACTATTGCCAGGCTGCCGGGACGCAGCACTTCGCGGGCGCGTCTCAATGCCAGGCCGAAGGTGTCCGGATCGTCGTTCTGATCGGCGTTCAGCCCGGCGTTGGCGCGCGCCAGGCGATCGAGCAGCTGCAGCAGGCTCTGCTTGCTGCGGCGGGGTTTGACCTCGTGATGTTCACCATGGCCGAAGACCAGGCCGCCGACCCGGTCGTTGTGACTCAGCGCGGCCCAACCGACCAGGCTGGCAGCCTGTGCGGCGAGTACTGATTTGAACGCCCGCCCGCTGCCGAAGAACAACCGCGGGCTCTGCTCCACGAGGATATAAATAGGCCGCTCACGCTCCTCGTGGAATAGCTTGGTATGGGGTTCCTGGGTACGCGCCGTCACCCGCCAGTCGATGGTACGGACGTCATCGCCCGCCTGATAGATACGCACCTGATCGAAGTCCACTCCGCGCCCGCGAAGTTTGGAGTGATGCAGGCCGACCAGCGGACTGCGACGGTGCGGAGTTGAAAACAAGGGCACCTCTCTGACTCGATGACGAATGTCGATCAGTTCGGCCAGACTGATGCGGACCCCCGTGCCCGGCAAGGGGGGGGCATGGCCGCCGGCCGTTGGGGAGGATTGCATCAGGCCACCGCCACCACGTCGAGAATGCGTTGCAGCACGCGGTCTTGGTCGATGCCAGCGGCTTCCGCTTCGAACGAAAGAATCAGGCGATGACGCAGCACGTCGAACAGCATGGCCTGAATGTCCTCCGGACTCACGAAATCTCGCCCCGCCAGCCAGGCGTGGGCGCGGGCGCAGCGGTCCAGCGAGATCGAACCACGAGGACTGGCGCCGTAGGCGATCCAGCCGGCCAGCTCGGCATCAAACTTGGCCGGTGCGCGGGTTGCCATGACCAGCTGCACCAGGTACTCCTCGACCGCATCGGCCATGTACAGACCGAGGATTTCCTTGCGCGCAGCGAAGATGGCTTGCTGTGATACGCGATGGTCGGGCGGGGTCTCGCCGTGGATGGCCTCGCCTCGAGCTTGCTGAAGGATGCGCCGCTCCACGGAGGCATCGGGGAATCCCAACTTCACGTGCAGCAGGAAGCGATCGAGCTGCGCTTCGGGCAGGGGATAGGTGCCTTCTTGCTCGATAGGGTTCTGGGTGGCCATCACCAGAAACAGCGGTGACAGCTCGTAGGTGCTACGGCCAACGCTGACTTGGCGCTCGGCCATGGCTTCGAGCAACGCCGACTGTACCTTCGCCGGCGCGCGGTTGATCTCGTCGGCTAACACCAGGTTATGAAAGATGGGGCCCTGTTGAAAGACGAAGCTGCCGGTTTCCGGGCGATAGATCTCCGTACCGGTAATGTCGGCCGGCAGCAGGTCCGGGGTGAACTGGATACGGTGGAACTCGGCCTCGAGGCCACCGGCCAGCTCCTTGATCGCTCGGGTCTTGGCCAGACCAGGGGCGCCCTCAACGAGCAAATGACCATCGGCCAGCAGCGCAATCAGCAGTCGCTCGATCAGCCGTTCCTGGCCAAGAATCTGGGTTGAAAGAAACTGTCGCAAGGCGACTATTGCTTCACGGTGGTCCATCGCTGAGCTCTTCTGAGGGGCGTGTCTGGGCGGGTGCTCGACGGTCACGACTTTAATTCATTTGCCGAGCGACAGGCTATGCGCGGCTCGGCAACTTCATCACGCCGAAGGGATGCTGACGACTCTTTTGAGAAGGTGAATTGCATTGTCGTCACCCTGCAAGAATTTAAATGTGACGGCTCAGTCGCTGGTGTCGCCAGACAAGGTAGGGGCGCGTTGATGCAATCCCTGCCTGCTGAACTAACGTTGAACTTAAACGTTGCGGGGCCGGTCAGGTCCCCCGACTGCCCTAGTCGAATCCCAAGCCAGAATGGAGCGAACAAATGGCGTTCTTTACAGCTGCCAGCAAAGCCGACTTTCAGCAACAACTGCAAGTGGCCCTGGCGCAGCATGTCGACGAAAAACTTCTGCCACAAGTGGGACTTTTCGCCGAGCAATTCTTCGGAATTGTCGCGCTACCCGAGCTTACCCAGCGACGCATGACCGACCTGGTCGGCTCGACATTGGCCAGTTGGCGCCTGCTGGAGCGTTTCGATCCGGGCAGTCCGGAAGTTCATGTGTTCAACCCTGACTATGAAAAGCATGGCTGGCAATCGACCCATAGCGTGGTCGAAGTGCTGCATCCGGATATGCCGTTCCTGGTCGATTCGGTACGTATGGAGCTGACCCGTCGCGGCTATGCGATTCACACCTTGCAGAACAGCGTGCTGCAGGTTCGCCGGGATGCTGATGGCAGCCTGATTGAGCTCCTGCCGAAAGGAAACGCTGCAGGGGGTAGCAGCGCCGAGTCCCTGATTTTCGTCGAGATAGACCGCTGCGCCAACGCCGCCGCCTTGCGCGAAGTGGAACAGTCGCTGCTGGGCGTGCTCGCCGATGTACGCATCACCGTGAACGATTTCGCCGCCATGAGAGCCAAGGCCGAGGAGCATCATGCCCGGCTGAGCGCTTCGCAGCCGCACGCCCAAGCCAGTGATGGACAGCTGGCTGAAATCATGGATTTCGTGCGCTGGCTTGCCGATGATCACTTCACGTTCCTTGGCTATGAGGAATTCACGGTGGTAGATCGGGGCGAGGGCGGCCGCATCGTCTATGACGAGTCGTCGCTGCTGGGATTGTCACGCACGCTGCGCACAGGTCTGGAGGACAGTGATCAGCTGATCATGCCCCCGGCCCTGGCTTATCTGCGCCAGCCACTGCTGCTGTCGTTCGCCAAGGCGGCGACACCCAGTAGGGTCCATCGGCCGGCCTATCCCGATTTCGTCTCTATCCGGGAGTTCGACGAACAGGGGCATGTGGTCAAGGAGTGCCGCTTCCTCGGTCTGTTCACATCCTCGGTCTACACCCAGAGCGTGCGTCGAATCCCGTACATCCGCAGCAAGGTAGCGGAGGTTGTGGAGCGCTCCCATTTCGAAGACTCGGCGCACCTGGCCAAGGAACTGATTCAAGTACTCGAAGTGCTGCCGCGCGACGAGCTGTTCCAGATGACAATCGATCAGCTTTTCGATACCGCGATCGCCATTGTGCAAATCCAGGAGCGCAACAAGCTGCGGCTGTTTCTGCGTATCGATCCTTATGGCCGCTTCTGCTATTGCCTGGCCTACGTCCCGCGCGACAGCTATTCGACCGAGACGCGGCTGCGCATCCAGCAGGTCCTGGTCGATCGCCTGGAAGCCAGCGATTGCGAGTTTTCCACTTACTTCTCTGAATCCGTGTTGATCCGCGTGCAATTCCTGCTGCGCCTGGATCCGAACAAGCAGGTGCAATTCGATCCCGTGCAGCTGGAGCGTGAAGTCGTACAGGCCTGCCGTACCTGGCAGGACGACTACTCCAGCGTTGTGATCGAACGTTTCGGTGAAGCCCAGGGCACCGGCATCCTTGCCGATTTCCCGCGCGGTTCCCGGCCGGCTACCGCGAGCGCTTCGCCCCGCATTCGGCGGCAGTGGACATGCAGCACGTGCTCAGCCTGAGCGAAGAGCGGCCGCTGGTGATGAGTTTCTATCAGCCGATCACCGCGGCGGAAAATCGCCTGCATTGCAAGCTGTATCACTTGAATACACCGCTGCCCTTGTCGGACATGCTGCCCATCCTGGAGAACCTGGGCCTGCGCGTGCTAGGGGAGTTCCCATTCCATCTGCGGCGCAAGGACGGGCGCGAATACTGGATTCACGATTTCGCCTTCACCTATGCAGAAGGCCTCGAAATCGATCTGATGGAAATCAACGAGCCGTTGCAGGATGCGTTTATTCACATCCATAACGGTCAGGCAGAAAACGACGGCTTCAACCGATTGGTACTGACCGCCGGCCTGACCTGGCGCGAAGTGGCACTGCTGCGGGCCTACGGCCGCTATCTCAAGCAGATTCGCGTGGGCTTCGATCTCGGCTACATCGCCAGCGCACTGCTCAACCACACCGATATCGCTCGCGAGCTGGTGCGTCTGTTCAAGACGCGCTTCTATCTGGCACGCAAGCTCGGCGAAGAGGATCTGGCGGACAAGCAGGCCCGGCTCGAACAGGCGATCATTGCGGCTCTGGATGATGTCGCGGTGCTCAACGAGGACCGCATCCTGCGGCGCTATCTGGCGCTGATCAAGGCGACCCTGCGGACCAACTTCTACCAGGCCGACGCCAGCGGCAAACCGAAGAGTTATTTCAGCTTCAAGCTCGACCCGCGCTCGATTCCGGAAATGCCGCGCCCGGCACCGAAGTTCGAGATTTTCGTCTACTCACCTCGGGTCGAAGGCGTGCATTTGCGTGGCGGGAAGGTGGCCCGCGGCGGGCTGCGCTGGTCTGATCGTGAAGAGGATTACCGCACCGAAGTGCTGGGCCTGGTAAAGGCTCAGCAAGTCAAAAACGCCATCATCGTACCCGGCGGTGCCAAGGGCGGCTTCGTACCGCGTCGGCTCCCGACCAGCGGTTCGCGTGATGAGGTATTGGCCGAGGGCATCGCCTGCTACCGGATCTTCATCAGCGGGTTGCTGGATATCACCGATAACCTGAAGGATGGCCAGGTGGTTCCACCGGTCAACGTGCTGCGCTACGACGAAGACGATCCCTACCTCGTGGTGGCGGCCGACAAGGGCACCGCGACCTTCTCCGACATCGCCAACGGCATCGCTGCCGAGTACGACTTCTGGTTGGGTGATGCGTTTGCCTCCGGTGGCTCTGCGGGTTACGACCATAAGAAGATGGGCATTACCGCCAAGGGTGCCTGGGTCTCGGTACAGCGCCACTTTCGCGAGCGCGGCATGAACGTTCAGCGTGATCCTGTCAGCGTGATCGGCATCGGTGACATGGCTGGTGATGTCTTCGGTAATGGCTTGCTGATGTCCGAAACCCTTCAGCTGGTGGCCGCGTTCAACCACCTGCACATTTTCATCGACCCTGATCCGGATGCTGCGCGCAGCTTCATCGAGCGCAAACGTTTATTCGATCTGCCGCGTTCGTCCTGGGCCGATTACGATGCCTCGTTGATTTCGGCCGGTGGCGGGGTCTTCTCGCGCTCGGCCAAGCGCATCGAAATCACGCCGCAGATGAAGGCCAGGTTCGATATCGAAGCGGATCAGCTGACCCCAGCCGAACTGATTCATGCGTTGCTCAAGGCCCCGGTAGATCTGCTCTGGAACGGCGGCATCGGTACCTACGTCAAGAGCAGCCTGGAGAGCCATGCGGACGTGGGGGACAAAGCCAACGACGTGTTGCGCGTCAATGGCAACGAAGTGCGGGCGAAGGTAATCGGCGAGGGCGGCAACCTCGGGATCACTCAGCTGGGCCGGGTCGAATACTGCCTGCATGGTGGCGCGGCAAACACCGACTTCATCGATAACGCCGGTGGGGTCAACTGCTCCGATCATGAAGTGAACATCAAGATCCTGCTCAACGAGATAGTGGCTGCCGGCGACATGACGAGCAAGCAGCGCAATCAGCTGCTGTTCGAGATGACCGACGCGGTCGCCGAGCTGGTGCTACATGACAACTACAAGCAGACCCAGGCGCTGTCGCAGGCGGAGCACCGAGCCCGCGAGGGCGGGGGTGAGTACAAGCGCCTGATCAATGCCCTTGAGTCCGATGGGCTGCTGGATCGTGCCCTGGAGTTCCTGCCCAGCGACGATGCCTTGGCCGAACGCGCGAATCTGGGCAAAGGCCTGACGCGCGCAGAGCTATCGGTTCTGATCTCGTACAGCAAGATCGAATTGAAGGAAGCGCTGTTGCAATCCCGTGTGCCGGATGATGCCTACCTTGCACGGGACATGGAGAGTGCCTTCCCACAATTGCTGGCCGAGCAATATCGCGAGGCAATGTTGCAGCATCGCCTTAAGCGCGAGATCGTCAGCACTCAGATCGCAAACGACCTGATCAACAATATGGGCCTGACCTTCGTTCAACGGCTCCGAGAAGCTACCGGCGTGAGCGCTGCGAACGTTGCCGGCGCCTATGTGATCGTTCGCGACGTGTTCCATCTGCCACATTGGTTCCGTCAGATTGAGGCGCTGGATTACAAGGTGCCAGCCGAACTTCAGCTCAGCCTCATGGAGGAACTCATGCGACTGGGTCGTCGCGCGACCCGCTGGTTCCTGCGCAACCGTCGCAACGAGCTGGACGCGGCGCGTGACGTCGGGCACTTCGGACCGCGTGTTGCGGCACTGGGTCTGAAGCTCGATGCATTGTTGCAAGGAGGTACGCGGGACCTCTGGCAGGCCCGTTACGAACGTTACACCGAAGCAGGCGTTCCGGAGCTGCTGGCGCGAATGGTGGCGGGCACCAATCACCTGTACACGCTGTTGCCGATTCTCGAAGCGGCCGATGAAACCGGCCAGCCACCGGCTGACGTGGCCGCGGCCTATTTCGCCGTCGGCGGGGCGCTGGAGTTGCCGTGGTATCTGCAACTGATCACTGGACTTCCGGTCGAGAATAACTGGCAGGCCCTGGCGCGGGAGAGTTTCCGTGACGACCTCGACAGTCAGCAACGTGCCATCACGGTGTCGGTGCTGCAGATGAGCGACGCACCTGAAGATCTGGATGCTCGAGTTCAGCTTTGGCTGGAACAACGGGAATATCAGGTCGAGCGGTGGCGTCGGATGCTGGTCGAGTTGCGCGGTGCCAGCAGCGTCGACTATGCGATGTATGCTGTTGCCGGGCGTGAACTCCAGGACCTGGCGCTGGATAGTGCACGACGTTAGTGCGGGATCGGCCGCCGGATTACTCCGGCGGCTGCGGAGTGAAAAACGCCGGTGCTTTTGCACCGGCGTTTTTTATTCAGCTGTCGGTTATGCCGTAGGCAAAGCACATGCATGCGTACCGTTGGCTGTTGGTATGCGAGCTGGCAGGTCAAATCAATCGGCGCAGGCCATCCGGTTGCCGAGGCGGAATCGGGTGATCTGTGGCAGGTCGTGCAGGTAGCGGACCATGTCCGGTGCACCGGCGAACTTGAGCCCTTCGCCGAGGGCGTTGGCAGCGGGCTGCCGCTTGTCCAGCAGGAGCAGTTCGGAGTTGTTGGTGTTGCGCAATAGCGTCAGACGCGCGTAAGGAATCTTCGCATCGAGCAATAAGCTCATAAATTCACGATCATCCCAGGCCTGCGCTGGCATGGTTACGGCGTGGTATTCATTATCGAGCGCATGCAACCCGCCTGCGTCGAGACGATAGTCGATTAGCTCGCAGGGCAGGTTGACTTCAAGCCCGCGCAGTCGGGCATAAGCGATGGCGCAGGCAAAGGCTTCCGCATGGTGCTCGCCCGACCAGTAAATGCGCTCGCCGAGCCAACTGGCTTGGCGAAGCTCGATGGGCGCCTGGCTCTGGAAATCAGGCAGGGCTGCAGTGATGGTCCGCACGAAGTCGTTGTAGCTGATCACGCGTAGCTGACGGCAGGCTTGGGTGGCGGCAAAGGCTTCGAATGTCGGATAGGTAGTACCATCGGTGCTCTGGCCTCCGAGGCCGTCGATTTGCCGCAGATCGATCGCTGAATGAATGCTCTGCTCCTGGCGCACCAGCCGGGTCAGGGCGACGCGAGCTCTGGCTTTGTCTTCCTGGATCGGACCGGAAAGTGCGCTTCTGGGCAGGTCGACGAATCGCTGCAGGCAGGGCCCGTCGTGCCAGAAGATGCTTGGCGTCGACTCGGAGAGCGGAGCGAAGGGCAATCGGATCTGACTGGCGCGCTCAAGAATCTGGCGCGGCGATCTGCCGCCCAATCCAAGGCGTTGGGCAAATCTGGCGATTCGGGAGGTCACGGGCGGCATCGGCTCGGGCAAGCTCATCATTGTGGATGAACGCGTAGGGCAACGATTGAAGTGTGGCAGAGCTGACGACGCTGTGCACCGTGTTTGCCGAGCTTTTGTTCATAGGTGACAGTTTTTGACACCTTCGGCGTGCCATAGGAAGGGTGTCGGTATGGCAAAATCGCTGTGCTGATCATTGAGGAGCCTCCATGCCAAGCCTCGTGCTGGATATCGTGCTGCCCGCCGAAAAACTACTGGCGGTTTATCAAGGGCGCGCCAATCGTATCCTGATCAAGAGCCGGGAAGGGACGAGCGTCAGCTTGCCGGCACATCATCTGCGACCGTTTCTGACAACGGCCGGCGTGTTTGGTTCATTCGAAATGGAATTTTCTCCAGAGGGCAAACTGATTCGCCTGCGCCGGCTCGATTAGGGTTTCGATCCGTAGTGATTCCACGACAAGGTGTGTGCTCCGCCCTCTGAGCATACCGCCTGCCTGCTATACTCTCGCGCCACACTTTCCAGGATTTAGGCTGCGTATGTATAACCTGGCCCGCCAGTTGCTGTTCAAGTTCACGCCCGAGACTTCCCATGAGCTGTCGCTCGATCTGATCGGCGCTGGTGGCCGTTTGGGGCTTAACGCCATGTTGAATAAGGCCCCAGCCAGTTTGCCGGTGCGGGTGATGGGGCTGGATTTTGCCAACCCGGTGGGCTTGGCGGCCGGACTGGATAAGAACGGCGAGGCGATCTGCGGCATGTCTCAGTTGGGTTTCGGCTTTGTCGAAGTGGGTACCGTGACCCCGAGGCCGCAGCCAGGGAATCCGAAACCGCGCATCTTCCGCCTTCCCGAAGCTCAAGCCATCATCAACCGCATGGGATTCAACAACCATGGCGTCGATGCGCTGCTGGAGCGGGTCGATGCGGCTCGTTTCAAAGGCATTCTGGGCATCAATATCGGTAAGAACTTCGATACGCCAGTCGAGCGTGCCCAAGACGATTATTTATTGTGCCTGGACAAGGTCTATCACCAAGCGAGCTATGTCACCGTGAACGTCAGCTCGCCAAATACCCCGGGGCTGCGCAGTCTGCAATTCGGCGACTCGCTCAAGCAGTTGCTCGATGCGCTCGGTCAGCGCCGTGAAGATCTGGAAGTGCTGCATGGCAAGCGGGTGCCGTTGGCAATCAAGATCGCGCCGGACATGACTGACGAGGAAATCGTATTAGTTGCTGAGGCGGTGTTCCAGGCCGGGATGGACGCCATCATTGCGACCAACACGACGCTTGGACGGGAAGGCGTAGCGGGGCTTGCTCACGCGGACGAAGCCGGAGGGCTTTCAGGTGCTCCGGTACGCGAGAAAAGTACCCATACCGTCAGGGTTCTGGCTGAAACGCTGTCCGGTCGCCTGCCGATTATCGCCGTTGGCGGCATCACGCAAGGACGACATGCGGCGGAAAAGATCGAGGCAGGGGCGAGTCTGGTGCAGCTGTATACCGGTTTCATTTACAAGGGGCCCGCATTGATCCGCGAGGCGGTGGATGCCATCGCTGCGTTGCAGTCTCGGAAGGATATGAATCGCTGATTTGTTTCCCGGTGGGGCTCCCTGAGGGAGCCCCGGGCTTCAAGCCCGCCGCCCGGGTGGGGCGTGCCAGTTGAAGTCGGTGTGATCGTGTCAGCCGACCGCGTGAAGTTCGTTCAGTCGATGAAGACCGGCCGCGCCGGTCAGACCGTCCCAGTTGTCGCCGCGACCCTCCCGCCAGCCGTTAATCCAGGCTTGGCGCACCTCCGGATGGGAAAAGGGACATAGATCGCGAGATTTACCGTGTATGCCATGCTGATAACCGCGTAGAAATGCTCGTTCCATCGGATCACGCTTGAGTCTTCTCATTGGGTATTGCCCTCAGTGGTTGACTGGTGTTCCTGTTGACCTCATGGCGAGATCGGCAGATAGACTGCCAGCGAAGCCCGCTGCCGGCGTGGCGGGGTTCTACCAGCATCGTTGCGATGCCGGACTGAGTCGAGTTCTAACCCAATGGCTCCGAGGCGGGAATGATCGTTTTGTCATAAGCAAGTAATCAAACCGTAGTGCTGCCCATAAGGCACGCGAGACGCGCGCTCGCGGTGTCTACCACCCGCTCTGTTGCGTCTGTTTCTCGATAAGAACAGTCGAGCCGCGCAAATATCGAAACGAGATCCGAAAGTGGCACGCCCAAACGGATCGAACAATATCTGGACATGCCATGACTGATCGCCACGAACTTATCCTCACCTGCCCCAAGGGGCTCGAAGGCCTGTTGCTAGAGGAAGCCGTCGGGCTTGGACTCGACGAGGCCCGCGAGCAAACCGCCGCCATCCGCGGGTTCGCCGGCATGGAGGTCGCCTATCGGCTGTGCCTGTGGTCGCGTCTGGCCAATCGGGTGCTTCTGGTGATCAATCGTTTCGCCACGGTAAATGCCGAAACGCTATATGAGGGGGTTCAGCAGGTCGATTGGTCGGAACACCTCGAGGCGACTGGCAGTCTGGCAGTCGAATTCAGCGGTCACGGATCGGGTATCGACAATACTCACTTCGGCGCGCTCAAGGTCAAGGATGCGATCGTCGATCGCCTCCGCACGGCCACAGGCGAGCGGCCCAGTGTCGACAAGCTTAATCCGGACCTTCGTGTTCACCTGCGTCTGGACCGCGGGCAGGCGGTCCTGTCCCTGGATCTCTCGGGTCACAGCCTGCACCAACGCGGCTACCGTCTTCAACAGGGCGCGGCGCCGTTGAAGGAGAACCTCGCAGCGGCCGTGCTGATTCGTGCTGGCTGGCCTCGCATCGCTGCTGCGGGTGGCGCGCTGACGGACCCTATGTGCGGCGTGGGCACCTTCCTCGTCGAAGGCGCCATGATCGCGGCCGACATCGCACCCAATTTGCGCCGTGAGCGCTGGGGCTTCAGCGCCTGGCTCGGACACGTTCCGGCATTGTGGAATCGACTACATGCTGAAGCGCAGGCGCGTGCCGAGGCGGGGCTAGCCCGGCAGCCCCTATGGATACGGGGTTACGAGGCGGACCCGCGATTGATCCAGCCGGCCAAGAACAATATCGAACGTGCCGGCTTGGCGAGCTGGATCCGTGTGTATCAGGGCGACGTTGCGACCTTCGAGCCGCGGCCCGACCAGAACCAGAAGGGACTGGTGATTTGCAACCCACCTTACGGCGAGCGTCTGGGCGATGAGGCGAGCCTGGTCTATCTATACCAGAACCTGGGTGAGCGCCTGCGGCAGGCCTGCCTCGGTTGGGAGGCGGCGGTTCTAACCTCCGCACCCGACCTCGGCAAGCGCATGGGCATCCGCAGCCACAAGCAATACGCCTTCTGGAACGGCGCGCTGCCGTGCAAGCTGCTGCTGATCAAGGTCGAGCTGGATCAGTTCGTCACAGGTCAGCGCACGGCGCCCGCTGAGCGCCAGTCCGAAGAGAAGCCCGCCGTAGAGCTGGCGCGCCTCAGTGAAGGCGGACAAATGTTTGCCAACCGGCTGCGGAAGAATCTGAAGCTGCTCGGCAAATGGGCTCGCAAGGAAGATATCCAGTGCTATCGGCTATACGACGCCGACATGCCTGAATATGCCTTGGCCATCGACCTGTATGGCGACTGGGTGCATGTTCAGGAGTACGCTCCGCCACGCTCAATCGATCCGGAAAAGGCCCAGGCGCGCCTGTACGATGCCTTGGGTGCGATTCCCCAGGCGTTGGGCATCTCGCGCGAGCGCGTGGTAGTCAAGCGGCGCGAGCGCCAGAGCGGAACGCGCCAGTATGAGCGCCAGGCCAGTCAGGGCGAGTTTCTTGAGGTCAGGGAGGGTGACGTCAAGCTTCTGGTAAACCTCACCGATTATCTCGACACCGGGCTGTTTCTCGACCATCGCGCGATGCGCCTGCGCATCGCGCGGGAAGCGGCCGGCAAGCGCTTTCTGAACCTGTACTGCTACACCGCGACCGCCACGGTGCATGCGGCCAAGGGCGGAGCGCGCAGCACAACCAGCGTTGACCTATCGAAAACCTATCTGGACTGGGCACGGCGAAATCTGGCGCTGAATGGCCTGTCCGATCGGCAACGTCTGGAGCAGGCCGATGTGATGACCTGGCTGGAAGAGGACCGGGACGAATACGACCTGATTTTCATCGACCCGCCGACGTTCTCGAACTCGAAGCGCATGGAGGGCGTTTTCGATGTCCAGCGTGATCATGTTGCCTTGCTCGACTTGGCAATGGCGCGATTGGCCGCGGGCGGTACGCTGTATTTTTCCAACAACTTCCGCAAGTTCGTGCTGGACGCTGGCATCGCCGAACGCTATGCCGTCGAGGAAATCACCGGTGCCACGCTGGACGAGGACTTCCGCCGCAACAGCAAGATTCATCGCGCCTGGAAGCTGCAGGCGCGATGATGGAGGCCCGGCGGAGGGTGCGGAGGGCGCGGTTGATACGTCGTGCTGTGGCGATAAGCAGCGGGGCGGCGCGCTCCCGGTAGAGGAGCGGCTGGCTAACCGGTGCCGACGCCTCCCAGTCATCGGCACCTTTAAAAGCTAGCGTTGTGCCGTGCTTTCGTTCCCTGGGCGGTTGTAGAGGCTGACCAACACCTGATCCAGCACCGAGGAAGCGCCCCACGGACGCGGATGGTTGAGAATTGCGACGACTGCCCAGGTATTGCCGTCGTTGTCGCGGCTATAGCCAGCAATTGCCCGCACCGTATTCAGGGTCCCGGTCTTGATGTGCGCCTTGCCGGCGACCCCGGTATTGCGCAGCCGTTTGCGCATGGTGCCATCCACCGCGGCGAGCGGCATCGATGAAATGAACTCCGCCGCGTAGGGGCTCTGCCAGGCCGCCTGCAGCAAGCTCGCCAGCTCACGCGCACTGACGCGTTCGGCGCGCGAAAGGCCCGAACCGTTCTCGATAACAAGATGCGGTGAAATCAATCCCTTCTTCGCCAGCCATTGGCGAATCACTCGCTGCGCGGCCATGGAGTCGTCGACATCCGCTTCGTTGCGAAATTCTGCCCCCAGACTCAGGAAGAGCTGCCGCGCCATGGTGTTGTTGCTGTACTTGTTAATATCGCGAATGATCTCGACCAGGTCAGGCGAATAGGCGCGAGCGATCATTCGCGCATCCTCGGGCACGGGGGCGACTCGATCATGGCCGAGAATACTGCCGCCCAGCTCTTTCCAGATCGCGCGGACGGCGCCAGCGGCGTAGCGCTGATGGTCGAGAAGGGACAGGTAAGTTTGGCCGCTGCATCCAGCCGCAAGCTTGCCGGTCACTACAACGGTGACGCCTTCGGCATCCTCGATCGGGTTGTAGCGTATGTCAGGCCAACCCGGACATTTGGCTTTTGGCAGGGCCTGGATGCGATTGTCGACGCGAACCGTGGCGATTGGTGGCTCGACCACTACGTTCACCTTGCCGTTATCGTTGCGAGCGACGAAGCGAAGCGCCTTGAGGTTGACCAACAGCGAATCCGGGCCGACCAGGAAGGGCTTGTTTTTATCATTGCCGTCATCATCGAATATTGGCAGCGACGGTTGCACGAAGTGGCTGCGGTCGAGAATCAGGTCACCGGTTACGGTCTGAACGCCATTGGCGCGCAGATCGCGCAGCAACAGCCAGAGCTTTTCCATGTTGAGCTTGGGATCACCGCCCCCTTTAAGGTAGAGGTTGCCATTCAGCGTGCCATTCTCGATGGGTCCGTCAGCATGGAATTCCGTTTTCCATTGATGATTAGGGCCAAGCAACTCCAGCGCCGCATAGGTGGTAACCAGCTTCATGGTCGAGGCAGGATTCACCGACACGTCGGCGTTCACGAAGGTCGGCGACGCGCTGCTGTTGAGTGGCAACATGACGACCGACAATGCGCTGCTCTCAATCTTGTTCGCCTTGAGCGCCTGCGCAACGCGGGGCGGCAGGGTCTGATTGACCGTTTCAGCAAAGGTCGAAAATGCCAGCGGCAATGTCAGCGTGGCGATGGCGACACGGCCAATGAATGTGCGGATGACTCTGCCCTGATCGGTTGCGGCAGACAGGTTGGAAATCAATGACATTAAAGTTCCCTACAGCGTTCAGGGAAGAAAGGCGGGCCATTATGCCCACGTCCGAGAAGTGACGTACTTCTCATCCGACAAGCGTAGTCGGCGAATCCTATGCCCTGCAAAAGAACCCGACAGTTGCCATTGTTTTCAACGGATAGGCCAACAGACCGATGCCTGTAATCGCACAAGCGCGGCGTTGCTGTTAGAGTGCGCGCCGTCATCATGTTAGAAAAAGGACCGATTCAATGGCTACCAATCGCTCGCGTCGCTTGCGCAAGAAACTCTGTGTCGACGAATTCCAGGAATTGGGTTTCGAAGTCAACCTGACCTACCGTGACGGTCTGGATGCCAAGGCAGTGGACGAGTTCCTCGAGGCCTTTCTGAACGAGGCCATCGAAGCCAACGGTTTGGGCTACATCGGTGGTGAGGATTACGGTTTCGTATGCCTGGCCAGCCGTGGTTCGGTCAACGAGGAGCAGCGCGGTCAGGTCGAGGCGTGGCTCAAGGGGCGCAACGAGCTTGCTGAGTTCAACGTAAGCCCGTTGATGGACGTCTGGTATCCGGAAAACGAGATCAACGCTAAGGCGTGATCGAGTCGTTCCTGTCCTGATCGGTTGCGGCTGTTTGTCCGGATTTGCGCGATGCAATCCGGGCGATCAGCCGACGTAGCAAATGCATGAGCAACGTGACGGTCAGTGCCACGCCTACGCCGATAGCCGCGTTGATCAGGCGTAATTGAGGCAGCTCCCAATCTTGCGCCAAGGTTTCGGCCAGCAGCACGAAGCTCAGCGTTGTCTGCAGGACGAAAAGCCCGTAGTGATGTGCCTGGAATGCCCGACTGAGCATCACTAGCGGCAGCATGATCATCACCATCACCGGCGGATCGGCCAGGCTATGGCCCATGTAGATCAACACCGCCGCTGCACAGAAAATACCGATGCCGGCTTGCAGGGCGCGGACGAGGCTAAGTTGTAGGTCCATCTGCAACGTGGTGAATACCGCTAATGTCAGCCAATAACCTCGTGGGAGCCCGGCCAGGTTTACGATCAGGCCGCCGGCCGCAGCGGCCAACATGTAAGCCAATGCGTGCAGACGCCATTGACGGATTGGCGTACGCCGCGCGCGACGACGCAATACTTTGACCAGGCTGAGCACTCGAGGCATGTATGGCCACATGCGCAAGCCATGCATGCCGCGTAACCCGAAGGCCAGCAAGGTGACCCACAGGCCCCCCAGCGCAAACAGCGCGGCAATCGCCTGCGGATTATTGAAGTCGCCTATACCATGCTGACCCTGGCCAAGGCACAAGCAAATGGCCAGGCCGATTCCGAGCTTGCCGGCCTCGCTGCCATAGCGTTGCAGCCACGCCAGTAACAGGCCATAGAAAGCGAATAGGCCTAGGCTGATCAAAGGGTGGGTCGCTGACCAGAAGCCGAGGCCGGCGCTACCGGCACCAAGACCTATCAGCAACAACATTCGCAGCATGCCGAGGCGGTGAAGCGGGTTGGCCTTGGCCGCCTGGAATGCGCCGACCGTCGCCCAGAGAAAGCCGGCATGGCCGCTGAAAAGCCCGAGCAGAAGCGGTAACGCACAGCCCAGGCCGGCGACGGTCGCCGCGCCCCAAGCCGGGCGGCCAGGTTGCCAACCGATGAGCTTCCACAACGGCTTCTTCATCTGGATCACGTCGGGCTCGAGCGTCCGGTCATTTCACCAGCCATCTCGGTCGCGTAGCTGTCGGTCATGCCGGCGATGAAGTCGATCATTCGCACAAAGGATTGATACAGTGGCCAGTCGGGATTCGGCGCATTGCTGCCGAGCAGGTCGAGTATGCGGCGGTTCTTGAATGACGGTGTACGTCCGCCGTGTTGCTCCAGCGCAGCACCACAGAAAGCGTTGAGCAATATCTCAAGTGTGGTGTAGGCGCCGATTTCGTGCAGCGTCTTGCGTTTGTCCTGAAAGATTTTCTCCCGCGCCATAGCCTTGGCTTGCACCACGCATTGTTTGGCTGGGCCATGCATATGCTCGACCAGATCTCCGGCCAAGTTGCCCGCCAATAATGCCTGCTGCTGCTCAACGAAGGCGCGCGCAGCGGCATTGGTGAGATGCTCGATGGCCTTTCCTCTGAGAATCGCCAGTTTGCGTCGGCGCGAATCCCGGGGGCCGAGCTGCCGATAGGTTTCTGGTAGGTCGTCGCCCACGAGGTTCAGCAGGAGGGCCTCGACTTCCGAATAATCGAGCAGATCCATCTCAAGACCGTCCTCAAGATCGATGAGGCCGTAGCAGATATCGTCAGCTGCTTCCATCAGATAGACCAAGGGATGGCGCGCCCAGCGTTGCTCGTCCAGCTTTGGCAGTCCGAGTTTGGAGGCGATCTGTTCAAGCAGCGATAGCTCGCTCTGGTAACAGCCGAACTTGTGCTTCTTGTAGCCGAGCGCCTCGGCATGACGGGACGTCCACGGATATTTCAGGTAGGTGCCAAGCGTTGCATAGGTAAGCCGGGTGCCGCCGTCGAACTGATGGTATTCGAGCTGTGTAAGCACCCTGAATCCTTGAGCGTTACCCTCGAAATTCAGAAAGTCGGCTCGCTCGGCATCGCTCATGTCATCTAGCCAGCCACGCCCGGCAGCCTGTTGAAACCAATGGCGAATGGCGTCCTCACCCGAATGCCCGAACGGCGGATTGCCGATGTCATGGGCGAGGCAGGCGGACTGAATGATCATTCCAAGGTCGGCCGGATTGCACCATTCCGGCATATCGTCGCGCAGCACTTCGCCCACGCGCATGCCGAGCGAGCGCCCGACGCAACTGACCTCTAATGAGTGGGTGAGACGCGTGTGAATGTGGTCGTTGCTGGAAACCGGATGTACCTGGGTCTTGCGTCCAAGTCGGCGAAAAGCACCGGAAAAGATGATTCTGTCGTGGTCCTTGTGGAAAGGACTTCGACCGAGTTCTTCATTGCTGTGAACAGATTTTCCGAGCCGTTCGCGGTTTAGCAGGGTATGCCAATCCAAGAGCAACCTCCTAATGTCGCCAGTATCGGCCGGTTTGTCGGTTCAGTAGCGTGGCCGACAGCGGACGCGGCGGCGAGTCCTTTTTTACGCATCGTGCGCATAATGTCAGCCTACAGCACCTGCTGATCATTAGGCATGCACAATGTCGCATGGACTGACCGTCAGCTGCGTCCGTTGCATGTCGGCTTATCGTAGGTTAGTGGCGAAGCCTGCGAACAACCGGGTACAGCAGGAGGCCTAGCCGGGCGAGTTTGCCTACCTTGCCGAGGCGACGACCGAAGAAGGTCAGTGCCAGGGTTGTCGCGATCATCACCGGTCCCTTCGGCACATGATGCTCGGAAGCCGCACTGCGGTTCGCGACCATCCCCTTGATCCGCTGGAATGGATGGGCGAGCGGCTGCGAATGATAGAGCAGTTGTTGGCGATTCATCTCCATGCGCAACCGGACCAGGTCCTTGCGCATGGCTAGATCGCTGGAGCTGCTGAGGGGAAGGCTCATGGCAATAAACGCTCCCTATTGCGGGCCAGTTCTTCTACTGTCGCCTGGAAAGGCGAAGCACTCTCCTTGGCGAGGCGGATTGCGCGGCTGATGCATACCGCAAGGACAGCGCCGTATAGCACACAGAGCACCAGGATTGCCGCGATAGGGTTGCTGTCCCAGAAGGCAATCACAATCGCAGCTGAGAGCCCTACCAGAATCAACAGCCCGAGTATCAGGCTAATACTCGCGAGCAGAAAGAGCTTGAACACTCGCGCTCGCTCTTCCTGAATTTCGATTCCGACCAACTCCAAATGCCCTTGTACGAGACCGGCAAGCGCACTACCCATCTTTTTGATGGAGGGCGCTGGGGCTTCGTCGGCGTGCTTGGTTTCCATTGGATCCATTCCCCACATCAGCGGCGGGTGATCAAGCCGAAGAGAAAGCCGACGCCTGCTGCGATACCGATCGATTGCCATGGATGGGTATGAACGTACTCTTCGGTGCATTGAATAGCCGCCTGGCTCTGCTCGCGCAAAGAGCCTTCCTGCTCCTTGAGCATTTGACGAGCGCGGCTCAGGTTGGCATTGATCTTGCCGCGCAGCTCTTCAGTCTGAGAGCCTGCGGTGTCCTGCGTATGTTTGAGCAGCGCTCGGTATCGCCGATCAGGGTATGGAACTCTTCGATGAGTGCATTCTGCGCGGCCTGAAGGTTGCGGCGATGTGCTGATTTATCGAACAGGGGTGCGGTGGTTCCCGTCGTTCCCGTGGTTGCGTCGGGAATCGGGGTGTTGTCGCTGGTGCCGAAAGTCGATTCGGTAGACATCTGCAGCTCCTCTTGAATCTCCAGGACGATAGGTCCCAGTGCCTAGAGTTTCGAGCATGCTGTTAGCACAAGGTTCCCGCTTCGTTTGAGTCGATTTGCTGACCCTGGCGTTTAGCTCGTGCCCCAGCCTTCGTATGGCTTCGCGAAATGGTAATGCGCAAAAAAGAAAACCCGCCGAAGCGGGTTTTCTATCTACTGCATTTGCATGCGGTAGCCGCTATTACATCAGCGGGATGGTGTAGCTAACGATCAAGCGATTCTCGTTGATGTCGGTAGCGTTGCTGCGGTAGGTGGCATTACGCCATTTAATGCCCAGGTTTTTAAGCGCCCCCCCTTGGAATACGTAAGCGATATCGGTATCGCGCTCCCATTCGTAGCCTTTGCCGTCCGCACCGAAATCATCGCCGGTGAGGTAACGGGCCATTAAGCTCAGTCCAGGAATGCCCATAGCCGCAAAGTTGTAATCGTAACGGGCCTGCCAGGACTTCTCGTTAGGCTCAGCAAAGTCAGCGGAAACCATTACGTAGTTCACGAGGTACGGGTCCGTAGCTCCGCCTACGTAGGCATAGCCGGTATCACCGTTCATTTCCTGGTAGCCCAGGCCGAAGCTATGACCGCTCACCGAGTAAGTCATCATTGCGCCGAAGGCTCTGTTGTCGACGGTGGATGCTCCGTCGTCTTTAGAGCGAGTATAACGAAGGTCGGTCTTGAGCGACTGATCTCCGCCGAGCGGCTGGATATGGACCAGGTTGAAAGTGTGCTGTTTGTAAGCTTCTTCCAGGTTGCTATAGAAATAACTGCCGGTCAGATTCTTCAGCAGTTTGTAGCTAGCGCCAGCGAACATGAAGTCACCGATTTCTTCGCCGCCAGTATTGGCGCCGTTGAGGATGGCGGTTAGATCTTCATAGTTAGAACTGTCGCGGTTGTTTTGTTCGGTCAAGTAGCCGGCGTCGATTGTAAGCCCGTCGATTTCATTCGAGACAACCTGGGCGCCTTTGAATGTCTGTGGAAGGAGGCGCGAATCGCTTCTTGAAATCGCTATGTTTTTAGGTTCGATCGCGCCCACTTTCAATACGGTTTTGGAGACTTTCGCTTTGGCAGCCAGGCCGAGCGACGAGTAATCGTCCGGTGCTCCGGACGCACCCTTTGGCAGGAGGCTGCTACCTGTACGTCCAGGGCCTGAGTCCAGCTTCACACCCAGCAGGCCTATTGCGTCGACGCCGAAGCCCACCGTACCCTCGGTATATCCGGACTCGGCTCTTAAAATAAAGCCCTGCGCCCATTCTTCAGCCTTGGACTGAGGTGCGTTTTCCTGGCGGAAGTCCCTGTTGAAATAGAAGTTACGAAGTTCCAGGCCTGCTTTGCTGTCCTCGATAAAGGCAGCTTGAGCCATGGTAGGAATGGCCAGTGTTGCTCCCAGAGTGGCTAGGGCCACGCCCCGGGCGATTGGGGTCTTGAGCATTTCTTATTTCTCCTCGTTGGATGATGCTCTGAAGTCGCTCTTACGGCGCCATGCAATTAAGCATTACATAAATATATAAGCCCTTAGACTTTAGTCTTTAAGGCTTACAGGGAAGCGTCAGCTGAATCACTCGGCAGTTGTATTTACTTCAATCCGATGCAGGCATCAAGTGTTGCTGCCGATGCGCGCGTACACATCCGGCCCGGCGGCTCTGTGACCGCTTGGGTTGCCGCATCCTAGCCGTTTGCCAGCGCCGCGTCGATTCCCTAAATCAAACTGTCGTTTGAGTGAGTTGAAGGTCACATTTTTTCTTTTTACTGCGCCGGAACGGAATGATCGGTGAGTGACAGCCGCATCATGACGAGCCTGCTAGAATTGTACGGCCAGTTTCGATGAGCCGTATTTATGCATCTTCCCGAATGCCAGCTGTTTGGAACGCTGGGCTGCCACCTATGTGAGCAGGCCGAGGCGGTGGTTCTGCCATTGGTGGAGCGTGGGTTGTTGGTAGAGCTGCTGGATATAGCTGATAGGCCAGAATGGGTCGATGATTATGGCTTGCGTATACCTGTACTGCGGCGAGCCGACACGGGCGCGGAGCTGGACTGGCCGTTTGAAATAGAACAGGTCGTATGGTTTTTGCGGCGCTAGGTGCGGTTGCCTGTTGCAGAATCGCCGCTGGCGATGGCTTAACCGACATCGCTAGCGCACGATAGAGATTGCGCGGTATTTGCGTATAGAAAGGTAGGCCTGGCTGTTCGGGCGCCGGATACTGTTGGGCCAGAAATAAAAAACCGGCCAGTGGCCGGTTTTTTTGCATCAGACTTCTAGTCCAATGTCGGGAGTTTGGTCGGAGCGACTGGATTCGAACCAGCGACCTTCTCGTCCCGAACGAGACGCGCTACCAAGCTGCGCTACGCTCCGAAGATGGCGCGCATTCTACATAAAAACTTTTGCTCCACAAGAGCTTAGAGAGCGCTTTTCACGGCGCCGGGCGAGGTGCCTGGAGCCGTTAGTGCGGGTTATCATAGTTCCTGAACGGTACGAACCTGATCCTTGTTGACCCTCCCTGGCTTGCCGTCGATGCCTTCGAACTCGTAGAAGCCGGCTTCATCGTCGTACTCGGGGTGGTCAAGCGTCTGAATTTCGCGACCATCGTTGAGCGTGATCACGCTGGGGTTCGAGCAGCCTGCAAGGAGGGCTAGGCCGGCCAGTAATGCAAGGGCGGGTCCGGTTGCTGCGCGCATGGTGATTCTCCTCTGATGGTTGCGTTTGTGACGGTGGCCAGCAGCCCTAAGTTCCCGAGGGTGGCGCTTGCTGAGCAAGCAGTTCAGGGGAGTTCAGATTGGCTAGGCGGGGATCATTCGTGGCGAGCTCGAGGGCGCGCGCTTGAAGCGTGAGCAGTACCTTGCGATTGCTTCGCTCCCCAGATTGCCAAGCATTCTCGATAGCGTCCGCGAGTTTCACTGGAATACTGCAGAAAAGCGGTTCCCATTGGGTGCCTCGTCGGGCCATTACCGGAATGTCCGGTTCCGCTCGAGCCTTCTCGTACAAGTCTGTTACCAATGCCTCGTCGATCAAAGGTGCGTCGCACGGCAATACTATGAGCCACCGATGACGCGCCACTGCCAGGCCGGCGCGTATACCGGCAAGTGGGCCCGGAAAGTCCGCTTCATCATCGGCAACCAACCGATCCGCGAAGGCTGCGTAAGACGACTGGTTGCGGTTGCAGGAAACGAGCAGATCATCCGTCAGTTGCCGTGCAATACGGTGTGGCCACGCCACGAGCGGCTTGCCGTGCCACTCGACCAAACCCTTGTCCTGTCCGCCCATCCGCTGCCCGCGCCCGCCGGCCAATAGCAAAATCGAGCAATCCTTAAGCCTGGCCTGCTGCATCAAGTGCCCCATCAAAAGCCTGTGATATAACATTCGTCAACCAAGTCCAACAACCGGGAAGCCCGAATGAGCCACCTCGCAGATCAATCCTTTGTTCCGTTGAATATCGCTGTTCTGACAGTCAGCGACACTCGCTCCGAGGAAACCGATACCTCGGGGCAACTGCTCGTCGATCGCGCGCTGGCGGCTGGACATCGGCTCGCGGCGAGGGTGCTGCTCAAGGATGATCTATATCGGATCCGCGCGCAGGTCGCGAGCTGGATCGCTGAGGACACGGTGCAGGTGGTGTTGATTACCGGGGGGACGGGGTTCACCGCGCGGGACAGCACACCGGAAGCGGTTGGTTGTCTGCTGGACAAGCAGGTCGACGGCTTCGGTGAGCTGTTTCGCCAGATCTCGGTAAGCGATATCGGCAGTTCCACCGTCCAGTCGCGAGCACTGGCCGGGTTATCGAACTCAACACTGGTGTTCTGCCTGCCTGGCTCGACCAATGCCTGTCGCACCGCATGGGATGGCATTCTTGCCGAGCAGCTCGACGCGCGCCATCGCCCCTGCAACTTCGTGCCTCATCTCAAGCAGGCCGCGCCCTGCGAGAGCCGTTCATGATGGCGGGGGAGTCGACGGTGCTGATGCCGATGGAGCAGGCGCTCGAGGCATTGCTCCGGCAAGCGGAAGCTGCACCGATCGAGGACGTCGAAAGCGTTTCGATAGACGATGCTGTTGGCCGAATACTGGCTGAGCCGTTGGTCGCGCCGCTGGACCTGCCGCCATGGCCGAACAGCGCCATGGATGGTTATGCCATCCGTGAAGCTGATCTGCATGCGCAACCGCTACGCGTCAGCCAGAAGATCTTCGCCGGGACACAGCCGGAGCCCCTGGAGCCTGGTAGCTGTGCACGCATATTCACCGGCGCGCCGATGCCGGAGGGTGCCGATAGCGTGGAGATGCAGGAAAACGCCGAGGTGCTCGACGATGGCCGAGTGCGCTTTGTCGAGTCGGTACGAAAGGGGCAGCATGTCAGACCTCAGGCTGGCGAGGCGCGGGCGGGGGAGCAGGTTTTAGCCGCCGGCGTGCGCCTGGGACCAATTGAATTAGGGCTCGCCGCTTCACTGGGAATGCCGCGATTGAAGGTGAGCCGCAAGCTCAGGGTCGCTCTGCTTTCGACCGGTGACGAGCTGGTCGAGCCGGGTGAAACGCTACAGCCAGGACAAATCTATAACAGCAATCGCGTGCTGTTGCGTCATTGGCTACAGCGCCTGGGGTGCGATGTGACGGACGTCGGAATCGTACCCGATGATCTTTCTCAGGTTCGCCAATGCCTGACGGACCTGCATCAGGTTGACCTGATTCTATCGACAGGGGGGGTGTCGGTTGGTGAGGCCGATTATCTCGGTCAGGTGCTTCGGGAAGAGGGCGAGTTGAGGCTGTGGAAGTTGGCGATAAAGCCGGGCAAGCCGCTAACCTGCGGCAATTATCGTGGTGTTGCGGTCATCGGATTGCCTGGAAATCCTGCGTCTACGCTGGTCACCTTTGGTCTGCTGGCACGGCCTTATCTGCTGCGGCGAATGGGTGCTTCAGAGATCGAACCGTTGAGCTTCCTGGTCCCGGCTGGCTTCAGCTGGGCTAAGCCAGGCAAGCGCCGCGAATATCTGAGGGCGCGTCTCGAAGCCGGCAGGGCTGTTCTGTATGCCAACCAAAGTTCTTCCATTCTTCGCAGTGCCGCCTGGGCGGATGGGGTGGTTGAAGTGCGCGAGCATAGCCAGCTCGAAGAAGGCGAATCCGTGCGCTTTATTTCATTTGCCGAATTGCTCGGCTGAGCGCTCGCATCGTTCGCGTTTGAATCAGGCGCCGATGCATTACGTCGGTCAATACCGGCGGCTCGGCGTCGACAATAAACTGATCGCATTTTCCATTGTCTACCTTTCCCATCTGCGCCAGCTCTGGCTGCGGTGTGTCTGGTATTGCCCATAACAAGGAGAATGTGATGCAGGAGAGAAACGCCTGGGTCGATTACGCCAAAGCCATTGGGATCATTCTGGTGGTCTACGGACATGTCGCGCGCGGGGTATTCAATGCCGGCTTACCGATGGATGAGGGTACCTACCTTCTCGTCGACAGCATCATTTACAGTTTTCATATGCCGCTGTTTTTCTTTCTGTCGGGGTTGTTTTTCTACGACTCTTTGATGAAACGAGGAAAAGCCGGGCTAATCGTCAACAAGGTAGACACAGTCGTTTACCCCTTTATCGTATGGTCTTTGCTGCAGGGCCTAATCGAAGTGGCGCTATCGAATTACACGAATGGAGAGGTCACGTTAGGACAGGTGTTCTCACTGCTCTGGTCACCGCGTGCGCAGTTCTGGTTTCTCTATGCGTTGTTTCTGGTCTTTGTCGTCTGTTCTTTTGTCTACGCCAAGGCCGACCGCCGCTACTTCTTGCCGATATTGTTAGCGTTCGGTGCGCTTTATGTGTTCAAGCAGGACCTGGCGATGGGCGATTTCGGCAGGTTCATTTTCGGTAACGCCGTGTTTTTTGCGCTCGGAATCTGGTTTAACGAGATCAGGACATTTTTTCTCGCCCGTTATGTTCCGCTCACCTTGCTGTTCGGCGCTTTGTTCGTGGCTGGCCAGTATCTGTTCCACATTACCTTTGGCTTGAACTGGGAAGTCGGAGGCTTGCCGGTGCTTGCGCTGGCGACCGCTTCGATCTTTTTCATGATCGCGCTATCAATGTGGCTGGGCAGGATCCGCATGCAATGGCTGCTATTCATCGGAGCCTCTTCGATGACTATTTACCTGATGCATATTCTCGCAGGGAGCGGAGTGCGGGTAATTCTCAGCAAATTCATGGGTATTGATTCGATTCCGGTCCATCTGCTGCTTGGGACGCTGATCGGGCTCGTTGCACCCCTGGTGGCCCAGGTCATCATCAAACGCTACGACCTGTACTTCTTGCTGTCCCCACCTAAGTGGTTCTCTGCGACGAGTCTGCGAACACGGAGGGCAGTGGCGCCCTGAGCCGTTTGTGGCCCATGCCAGCGAAGGAATGCTCCGCAGCTTCGACAGTCACAAGATGAGCTTGGCATCGGTGAAAACCGCCCGCCAGCAGATCAGGAGGTTTCTTCTTTGGGATGCTCGCTTTCGACACGGCGGCGCCGCCGCTTACTGGACGATTTACGGCGCCGCTTCGACGGCTCCGGCTTCTGCCGCCTTAACTGGGTGGCGCCGAGCCCAGTCAGGATCCCGACTATATTGACAGTCATGTCAGCCAGCGAGGGGGTGCGAGATGGGGCAAGCGCCTGCAGTAACTCTATCGATGTGGCGCCGACGAATATCCAAATGAATAAGGAGCCAAGCCGGGCGCGTGGGAACGCCAGGTGGGCGGCGTACGTCAGAACGCTAAAGCCAATCCAGTGATAGAGCTTATCCGCGCCCAGGTAGAGCTGTGAGGTTGGTGAGTCTTTCAAAGCCATGACGGCGAGAAACAGCAGGGCTAACCCAAATAGCGCCATGTTGCGTGCGTGTTGGTACTTCAATGCGGGCTCGCTCGTCATTCGGTCGTATGAGCTCGACACGACCTTCGCGAAAAGGGCTGCCATGGCTTCTGTCATGGCAATAGGCTTTCATTAGCCTACTAGCCGTTTCGCTTGAACTTCAACCTTAAACCGACTTTTCTGATTGTTTATGCGACCAATGGCTGAGTGAATTACCCACAGTTAACTCGTTGAATTTCCAATGCTTCATTCGTCGTCAGTGTTAATCGTTGAGCGTTGTACTCAAGCGTGACGATGTCTCCGGGGCGAAGAATGCGAGCGACGGCAGCCCCACTTTGGCGACGTGCCTGGTCGAGAAGCGCAGGGCTTGCCCGCTCCCCGATAAGCTTCTGCAGATCAGAGGCGCTGCATTGTCCTGCTGACTCTCCTGGTGTTTGCACCGGTTCCGATGGGGAAGATTGACAGCCGAACAGAATGGCGCTGTACAGCATCAACGCGGTTGAGCGAATGGCTTGCATATGGCTTTCCTTTGGCTAGGTGTATCGGGTACGAAATAGCTGTTGTCGGTAGGTGAACGGATTGATGACTTAAACCATAGCGCGCAAGGGAACTGGCGGAACAGCGGCACCGTCTTACTTCTGACGGCCCGTCGCAAATTGCGCTGGGCTACCGAACAAAAAGATAAGGAGTCCCGCCATGTTCAATTCGCCCATGATGAAGCGTGTGGCCAGCCTGTTGGCCGTGATGCATTTCATGCTGTTTGCACAGATCCCATTGGCCCAGGCGGCAATGATCGGCACCCCGGAAGTTATCGCCGAGCAACAGCAACAGGTAGATCGCCAGCAATTGCTGACAATGCTTGATGATGAAGATGTACAGAAGAAGCTGGTGGCGATGGGAGTCGAGCGTGATCAGGTCGAGCAGCGAATCAACAGCCTGACGCCGGCGGAGCTCGCTCAATTCAACCAGCAGTTGGATCAGGCGCCGGCTGGTGCGGGTGTGGTCGGTATCATCGTTCTGTTTTTGGTGATTTTCATCATCACCGACCTGCTTTGCGCCACTAACATCTTCAACTTCGTCAACTGTATCAACCGTTGATTCGGCGACTGGCCCTGCTGCTCGCGGTAATCCTCCTCGGGGCGTGCGCGCGGGCTCCGATCGTTCCGGTTGGGTCTGCGGGGCTCCCGGGGAGCGTTGAGCTGGATGCGGTTCCTTTCTTCCCTCAGGAAGACTATCAATGCGGGCCCGCTGCGCTTGCAACGATGCTGACCCAGCGGGGCGTCGACACCAGGCCGGAGCAGCTCGTCAAGCGCGTCTATCTTCCGCAGCGTAAGGGCAGTCTGCAGGTTGAGATGGTCGCGGCCGCCCGGGCCCACGATCTGCTGGTTTATCAATTGGAGCCGCGGCTAGGAGCTGTGCTGTCTGAAGTGGCGGCCGGGAACCCGGTGCTAGTACTGCAGAACCTTGCCTTCGATCGCTGGCCTCAGTGGCATTTCGCGGTTGTGGTGGGATACGACCTGACGGCTCAGACCCTGGTGTTGCGATCCGGAACCACAAGACGCTGGACCGGGAGTTTTCGTCAGTTCGAGCTAAGCTGGGCCAAGGGAAATCGCTGGGCTGTAGTAACGGTTGCGCCCGATCAACTGCCCCGTACCGCCAAGGAAACGGTGTGGCTGAAAGCTGCAAATGATCTTGAACAAACCGGCCACGACGATGCTGCTCTGAAGGCCTATGAAAAGGCTGCGGAACATTGGTCCAGCGGTTTGTCCTGGTTCGTGCTTGCCAATGCTCGGTACGCGCAAGGCGACAAGGAGGCAGCAGAGCGAGCATTGCGAACCAGCGTTCAGCATGACAGTTCCTTCGCGGCAGGCTGGTTCAATCTATCCCAGGTGTTGGCGGAACGGGGTTGCCAAGCCCAGTCAGCTACAGCGCTCGCGTGTGCAGCGCGACTCGCACCAGACGACAAGCGATTCAAGGCGGAACTGCCCTCGGGGCGTGACGGCGCCAGCACGTGTGAGGCGCTTCCGGCGTGCCCGGTTCAGTGAGGCATTAGAACCCGACTTTGTCCCGCAGGCTGTAGTAGAGCGCGCCGAGGGCGCTCAGCGGCGCGCTGAGCTTCTGCCCGCCGGGAAACGGGTAATGCGGCAAGCTGGCAAAGGCGTCGAAGCGCTCGGCCTGTCCCCGCAACGCCTCAGCGATAACCTTCCCGGCGATATGGGTATAGGTAACGCCGTGGCCGCTGCACCCTTGCGAGTAGTAGAGGTTGTCATCAAGCCGGCCGACCTGCGGTAAGCGAGACAGTGTCATCAGGAAATTACCGGTCCAGGCGAACTCTGTCTTGATGCCCTGCAACTGTGGAAATGTCTTGAGCATCTTCGGGCGGATGATCGACTCGATATCGGCCGGATCTCGCGCGCCGTAGACCACTCCGCCGCCATAGATCAAGCGCTTGTCTGCGGACAGGCGGAAGTAATCCAGCAAATAGTTGCAGTCCTCAACGCAGTAATCCTGCGGCAGCAACGTCGCCGCGAGCTCCGAGTCGAGGGGTTCCGTAGCGATCACCTGGGTGCCGCAGGGCATGGATTTGGCGGCCAGCTCCGGAACCAGGCCTCCGAGATAGGCATTTCCGGCAACAACCACAAACTTCGTGGTCACCTGGCCATGCTGGGTATGTACTCGCGGGATGTTTCCTCGGTCAATGCGGGTTGCCGCGCTTTGTTCGTAGATGACGCCGCCGAGCGATTCGACCGCGGCCGCTTCGCCTAGCGCAAGGTTGAGCGGGTGGATGTGACCGCCCCCGTGATCTAGCATTCCACCTATGTATCGCTCGCTCGCCACGACGTTTCGAATGCCGTCGTGATCGAGTATTTCCAACTGACCGTAGCCGTAACGCTCCCAAAGGGCCTTCTGCGCCTCAAGGTGGTGCATCTGCTTGGAATTGAAAGCGGCGAATACGCCTCCGTCTTTCAGGTCACAGTCGATGCCGTAACGCGCGACTCGCTCACGAATGATTTGCCCGCCCTCGAATGCCATCGCCCCAATCAGGCGTGCTTCATTGCTTCCGGTGCTGCGCTCGACCGTATCGATATCGCGGCTGTAGCTGTTGACGATTTGTCCGCCGTTGCGCCCGGAAGCGCCGAAGCCGACCTTGGCAGCTTCCAATATGACGACGCGAAAACCCTGTTCAAGAAGAAACAGTGCGGTGGATAGCCCGGTGTAGCCGGCGCCGATCACGCAGACGTCCGTCTCGACACTATCGCTCAGAGCGTCGCGAGTAGGTGCCGGGTTCGCTGACGCTGCGTAATAGGACGAGGGGTAGGGAGTGTGCGACATTCTGATTGCCCTGTTCCGAATATTTGACGAGATGCTATCTCGACAAGCCCCTACGATGCTATAGCGACGCCTAGGGCGTTCTCTCATCCAAAAATTACGAATATCAGTGGCTTAGCAAAAAAAGCGCTTGACTCTCTCAGGCGTATCTCTACAATGCGCGTCCATCGGAGGCACATAGCTCAGTTGGTTAGAGCACCACCTTGACATGGTGGGGGTCGTTGGTTCGAATCCAATTGTGCCTACCAATTCCGAAAAAGGGTCGCGCCAGCGACCCTTTTTTTATGCCTTGCTTGTCAGTGCGGCGGCTTTCTGAAAGCATCCGTGCTCCATATTTCCAGTGACTTCGGTCCATCTCGATAGCCTTTGGGCTCCTGCCACTGTGCGGCAGGTCATTCGATGGATCGCTTTCCTGGCTCATCCCAACCCATGTGGCCTTTGGTGCGGGTCACCACTAGGAGAGGAGGCGCCATGCCCATCATTACTCTTCCTGACGGCAGTCAGCGTTCATTCGATCATTCCGTTTCAGTCGCTGAGGTTGCTCAGTCAATCGGCGCAGGCCTGGCGAAGGCTACCCTTGCTGGTAAGGTCGATGGGCGACTGGTCGATGCCTGTGATCTGATCGAAAGCGACGCGAGCCTGCAGATCATCACGCCGAAGGATGAAGAGGGGCTGGAGATCATTCGTCACTCCTGTGCGCACCTGGTTGGGCATGCGGTCAAGCAGCTCTACCCGTCCGCGAAGATGGTCATCGGGCCGGTGATCGCCGAAGGTTTCTACTACGATATCGCCTTCGAGCGGCCGTTCACGCCGGACGATATGGCTGCAATCGAGCAGCGCATGAAGCAGCTGATCGACACCGAATACGACGTGATCAAGAAGGTGACACCGCGGGCTGAAGTCATTGAGCTGTTCCAGTCGCGTGGTGAGGATTACAAGCTGCGTCTGGTCGAGGATATGCCTGACGAGCAGGCGATGGGGCTGTATTATCACGAAGAATACGTCGACATGTGTCGTGGTCCACATGTGCCCAATACACGCTTTCTCAAATCGTTCAAGTTGACCAAGTTGTCCGGCGCTTACTGGCGCGGCGATGCGAAGAACGAGCAGCTACAGCGTGTGTATGGCACTGCTTGGGCGGACAAGAAGCAGCTCGCAGCCTACATTCAGCGCATCGAAGAAGCTGAAAAGCGTGATCACCGCAAGATCGGTAAGCGCTTGGATCTTTTTCATACGCAGGAAGAAGCACCTGGTATGGTGTTCTGGCACCCGAATGGCTGGACCCTGTATCAGGTGCTTGAGCAGTACATGCGCGTGATACAGCGTGAGAACGGCTACCAGGAAATTCGGACCCCGCAGGTCGTCGATCGCAGCCTGTGGGAGAAGTCCGGTCACTGGGCGAATTACGCTGAGAATATGTTCACTACGGAATCGGAAAGTCGCGATTATGCGATCAAGCCGATGAACTGCCCTTGCCACGTGCAAGTGTACAACCAGGGTTTGAAAAGCTATCGCGAGCTGCCGTTGCGTCTCGCCGAGTTCGGTGCCTGCCATCGCAACGAGCCGTCGGGTGCGCTGCACGGCATCATGCGAGTGCGCGGTTTCACGCAGGACGATGCGCATATCTTCTGTACCGAAGAGCAGATGCAGTCCGAGTCAGCGGCGTTCATCAAGCTGACCCAGGCGGTTTATGCAGATTTCGGCTTCGATAACATTGAGCTGAAGCTGTCGACTCGACCTGAGAAGCGAGTCGGTTCCGATGAGTTGTGGGGTCGTGCCGAGGCGGCCCTGGCCGCCGCGCTGGATAGTGCGGGACTACCTTACGATTTGCAGCCTGGTGAAGGCGCCTTCTACGGTCCGAAGATAGAATTCTCGCTGAAGGACTGCCTGGGTCGCGTATGGCAGTGCGGCACGCTTCAGCTTGACTTCAATCTTCCGATTCGCTTGGGAGCTGAATACGTCAGCGAGAACAACGATCGTCAGCATCCGGTTATGTTGCACCGCGCCATCCTTGGCTCGTTCGAGCGTTTCATCGGTATTCTTATCGAACACTACGAAGGTGCTTTCCCGGCTTGGTTGGCGCCGACTCAAGCGGTGGTGATGAATATCACCGATAAACAGGCTGATTTCGCCCAGGAAGTGGAGAAAACACTCAACCAAAGCGGCTTCCGTGCCAAGTCCGACTTGAGAAACGAAAAGATCGGCTTTAAAATCCGCGAGCATACCTTGCTCAAGGTTCCCTATCTCTTGGTTATCGGAGACAGGGAAGTAGAGACACGAGCCGTTGCTGTGCGCACCCGTGAAGGCGTCGATCTGGGCTCCATGCCCCTGGACGACTTCGCGCAGTTGCTGACACAAGCGGTTTCCCGGCGTGGTCGCCAAGAATTGGAGTAATGACTATTAAGCGTGAAATGAGACAGGATAAACGAGCTGCACCCAAGGCCCCGATCAACGAGAATATCTCGGCTCGTGAGGTCCGTTTGATTGGTGCTGATGGCGAGCAGGTTGGCATCGTCTCGATTGATGAAGCGCTTCGTATAGCTGAAGAAGCCAAGTTGGATCTGGTGGAAATTTCCGCCGATGCGGTTCCTCCTGTATGCCGGATCATGGATTACGGCAAGCACCTGTTCGAAAAGAAGAAGCAGGTCGCTGCAGCGAAGAAGAACCAGAAGCAGATCCAGGTTAAAGAAGTAAAGTTTCGTCCAGGGACGGAAGAGGGCGACTACCAGGTCAAGCTACGCAACCTGGTACGTTTCCTGAGTGACGGGGACAGGGCCAAGGTTTCGTTGAGATTCCGCGGTCGTGAGATGGCCCATCAGGAGCTGGGGATGGAGTTGTTGAAGCGGGTCGAAGGTGACCTGGCTGAATACGGTTCGGTCGAACAGCATCCAAAGATGGAAGGACGCCAGCTGATCATGGTCATCGCTCCCAAGAAGAAAAAGTAACCACCAGGGCACTGGCAGGCCTTGCGGTTATTTGAAATCACCCACACTGTGGAGTACCGAACATGCCAAAGATGAAGACTAAAAGTGGCGCTGCGAAGCGCTTCAAAAAGACGGCGAATGGCTACAAGCACAAGCACGCTTTCAAGAGCCACATCCTGACCAAAATGTCTACCAAGCGTAAGCGTCAGCTACGTGGTACATCTCTGATGCACCCGTCTGATAACGCAAAAGTAGAGCGCATGCTGCGCGTTCGTTAATTCGGTCAAGACTCAGAGGAATAACTCATGGCTCGTGTTAAGCGTGGCGTCGTCGCTCGTCGCCGTCACAAGAAAATTCTGAAACTCGCTAAAGGCTATTACGGCGCTCGTTCGCGCGTGTTCCGTGTTGCCAAGCAGGCGGTGATCAAGGCTGGCCAGTATGCCTACCGTGACCGTCGTCAGCGGAAGCGTCAGTTCCGCGCTCTTTGGATCGCTCGTATCAACGCCGGTGCTCGTGTAAATGGTCTGTCCTACAGCCGTTTCATCGCTGGCCTGAAAAAAGCAGCCATCGAGATCGACCGTAAGGTTCTGGCCGAGTTGGCAGTAAACGAAAAAGCAGCTTTCGCTGCGATTGTCGAAAAAGCCAAAGCTTCTCTGGCCTAAGCCCATCGACAATCGAATCTTCGGATTCGTAGCGTCACCGATAGGGGAAGAGCCTTGTGCTCTTCCCCTATTTCGTATCTGAAGGGGCATTTGCAAAAATGCACCTGGCCAAAGCCAATGCGCTGATCGCCTGGTGCGGTTCTGCAAGAACCTCTGGAGGTTGTACATGGAAAACCTGGATGCACTGGTCTCGCAAGCGCTTGAGGCGGTGCAACATAGTCAAGACATCACCGCCCTGGAGCAGATCCGGGTTCAGTACCTTGGTAAGAAAGGCGAGTTGACCCAGGTCATGCAGACCTTGGGCAAGCTATCCGCTGAGGAGCGTCCGAAGGCGGGTGCGCTGATCAATGCAGCGAAGAGTCGGGTTCAAGATGAACTGAATGCCCGAAAGGCCGATCTTGAGCAGGCTGCGCTTAGTGCCAGACTGGCTGCGGAGCGAATCGATGTAACCCTGCCAGGCAGAGGGGAGGCCTCCGGTGGTCTGCATCCGGTGACCCGTACGCTGGAGCGGATCGAGCAGTTCTTTAGCCACATTGGCTATCGTGTCGCCGAAGGGCCGGAAGTCGAAGATGACTACCACAACTTCGAAGCGCTCAATATTCCGGGGCATCATCCCGCTCGGGCGATGCACGACACATTCTATTTCAACGCCAACATGCTGTTGCGCACCCATACCTCGCCAGTTCAGGTGCGTACCATGGAGTCGCAGCAGCCGCCCATCCGCATCGTCTGCCCTGGCCGGGTCTACCGCTGTGATTCGGATATCACCCACTCGCCAATGTTTCATCAGGTCGAAGGTCTGCTGATCGACGAGGGCATCAGCTTCGCCGACCTGAAGGGAACGATCGAGCAGTTCTTGCGCGTGTTCTTCGAAAAACCGCTAGGTGTTCGATTCCGCCCGTCGTTCTTCCCATTCACCGAGCCATCGGCCGAAGTGGACATGCAATGTGTCATGTGCAGCGGGAAGGGCTGTCGCGTGTGCAAGCAGACCGGCTGGCTCGAGGTGATGGGCTGCGGCATGGTGCATCCGAACGTATTGCGCATGTCTGGTATCGATCCAGAAAAATATCAAGGCTTCGCTTTCGGTATGGGAGCTGAACGGCTCGCCATGCTGCGTTATGGCGTCAACGACTTACGCCTGTTCTTCGATAACGACCTGAGGTTCCTGGCGCAATTTCGCTAGGGCATGTCCAGTCAAAGAATTCTTAGGAGAGCAGGATGAAATTCAGCGAACAGTGGTTGCGCACCTGGGTCAATCCACAAGTTTCCCGCGAGGAGCTGGTGGCGCGTCTATCGATGGTGGGCCTCGAAGTGGACGCGGTGGCTCCGGTCGCCGGCGAGTTCAATGGTGTAGTTGTGGGCGAGGTGCTGAGCGCCGAACAGCATCCTGATGCAGACAAGTTGCGCGTCTGTCAGGTCAGCAACGGCAGCGAGACGTTTCAGGTGGTCTGTGGTGCGCCAAACGCACGGCAAGGCCTGAAGATTCCCTTCGCCATGATCGGCGCCAAGCTGCCGGGCGATTTCAAGATCAAGAAAGCGAAGCTTCGTGGCGTCGAATCCAACGGCATGCTCTGTTCTGAAACCGAGCTGCAGATTGGCACTGATGACAGCGGGCTGATGGAGTTGGCGAGCGATGCTCCGGTTGGCGGTGATTTGCGAGCCTATCTTGGGCTGGACGATGCGAGCATCGAGATCGGTCTGACGCCGAATCGCGGCGATTGCCTTTCTATTGCTGGTCTAGCACGTGAGGTAGGTGCGATCTATGGCGCGACGGTCGCTTCAGTCGATATCGCTTCGGTTGCCGCGAGTCATGATGAGGTGCGCCCCGTCGAGGTGTTTGCGCCGAAAGCCTGTCCACGCTACCTCGGGCGCGTGATCCGCAATGTTGATCTGTCGCGACCCACACCGCTGTGGATGATCGAGCGGCTACGTCGTTCCGATATCCGCAGCATCGATGCTGTGGTGGACGTAACCAACTATGTGATGCTCGAGCTGGGGCAGCCGCTGCACGCCTTCGATCTTGCCGAGATCAATGGCGGGATCAAGGTTCGGATGGCAGAGGAGCAGGAGAAGCTCGTCTTGCTCGACGGCCAGGAGGTGACCCTGCGTACCGATACGCTGGTGATTGCCGACCATCAGCGTGCCCTCGCTATCGCGGGTGTGATGGGCGGTGAGCACAGCGGTGTCAACGCTTCTACCCAGGATCTGTTCTTGGAAAGCGCCTTCTTCGACACCATCGCGCTCGCCGGCAAGGCGCGCTCCTATGGTTTGCACACCGATGCATCGCATCGTTATGAGCGTGGCGTGGATTTCCAGCTGACCCATCGAGCCATGGAGCGTGCCACTGCGCTGCTGCTGGATATTGTCGGAGGCAATGCAGGCCCTGTGATCGATGCTACCAGCAACGCCGATCTTCCAGCCGTTGCGCCGATCTCGCTACGTAAGGGGCGCATCGAGCAGATGCTCGGATTGAGCATGGCCGACGATCAGGTTGTCTCGCTGCTTTCTGCCCTGGGCCTGGGTGTAGTCGAGCAGGGCGCTGGAGTCTGGGAAGTCAGCGTTCCCAGTCATCGGTTCGATATCAGCCTCGAGGTTGATCTCATCGAAGAGTTGGGGCGTCTCTATGGTTACGATCGCTTGCCGGTGCGTTATCCGCAGGCGCGCTTGGCGCCGGAGGCTAAGCCCGAGTCTCGCGCCGAATTGCCGGCTTTGCGTCGGTTGCTGGTGGCTCGTGGTTACCAGGAGGCGATTACTTACAGCTTCATCGATCCTAAGTTATTCGAGCTGTTCAGCCCTGGCGTTGAACCGCTGCAGCTGGCCAATCCGATTTCCTCGGATATGGCGGCGATGCGCGCGACGCTCTGGCCAGGATTGGTCAAGGCGTTGCAGTACAACCTTAATCGTCAGCAAACACGCGTGCGTCTGTTCGAAAGCGGTCTGCGCTTCGTGGGCCAACTGGGTGAACTGAAGCAGGAGCCCATGTTGGCCGGCGTCATCACGGGAAGTCGCCTGCCAGAAGCCTGGAGCAACGAAAGAGCAGCGGCTGACTTCTATGACATCAAGGCCGACGTTGAAGCCTTGCTTGGATATGCCGGCGATGCCGTAGCGTATAGCTTTTTCGCCGGTGAGCATCCTGCTCTACATCCTGGGCAGACCGCGCGAATCGAGCGGGAAGGGCGCCTGGTCGGCTACATCGGGAGCCTTCATCCCGAACTGGCCGCCACGCTGGGCATCGATCAACCGATCTATCTTTTCGAGTTGCTGGTTGCCGAGATCAGCGAAGGGCGACTGCCACGCTTCAGCGAGCTGTCCCGCTTCCCTGAGGTGCGGCGCGACTTGGCTATCCTGGTGGCGCACGAGGTGTCGGCTGACGCTGTGCTGCGATGCATCCGAGATGCTGCCGGTGAGAACCTGAAAGACCTCAAGCTATTTGATGTCTATCAGGGTAAAGGTATTGATCCGCTTAGCAAAAGTATGGCAGTCGGCTTGACCTGGCAACACCCTTCGCGCACTCTAAACGACGACGAGGTAAGTGGTGCGATGCAGCAAATCCTTACCTCCCTGGAAGAAAGGTTCAACGCCACGTTAAGGAAATAGCGTATGGGGGCTCTGACGAAAGCTGAAATGGCCGAACGTCTATATGAAGAGCTAGGCTTGAATAAGCGCGAGGCCAAGGAGCTGGTCGAGCTGTTTTTCGAGGAGATTCGCCAAGCGCTCGAGCATAACGAACAGGTGAAGTTGTCCGGTTTCGGCAACTTCGACCTGCGCGACAAGCGACAGCGCCCGGGGCGCAACCCGAAGACCGGTGAGGAAATCCCGATTACGGCGCGTCGTGTCGTGACATTCCGGCCAGGCCAAAAACTAAAAGCCAGAGTCGAAGCGTATGCTGGAACCAAGTCATAACGACGAACTGCCAACGATACCCGGCAAACGCTATTTCACTATTGGTGAGGTGAGCGAGCTATGCGCGGTCAAGCCGCACGTGCTGCGATATTGGGAGCAGGAGTTTCCACAACTGAACCCTGTTAAGCGTCGCGGTAATCGGCGCTATTACCAGCGGCAAGACGTGCTGATGATCCGACAGATCAGGTCGCTGTTGTACGAGCAAGGCTTCACTATCGGCGGGGCTCGGCAGCGGATGTCCGGCGAAGAGGCCCGTGATGACACCACGCAATACAAGCAATTGATCAGACAGATGATTACCGAGCTTGAGGATGTCCTGCAGGTGTTGAAGAATTAGTCGCCGCTGTGCAAAAAACTTTCACATATTCAGTCGCTTAATGTATAGTTCGATCCGTTTTCAGCAGAGCTGAATACATCGTCGGGGCGTAGCGCAGCCTGGTAGCGCACTTGCATGGGGTGCAAGGGGTCGAGTGTTCGAATCACTCCGTCCCGACCAAAAAACCTAAAAAATCCAGTTGCTTAACGGTGACTGGATTTTTTTATGGGCGCTTCACACTCATGGACGGCGGTCGGGCGTTTTAGTGCACTTGCTGATCGCCGATGAACTTACTGAGGAACTGTCGTGTGCGTTCCTGCTGCGGCGCGCTAAGCAATTGCCTGGCGTCGCCTTGTTCGACAATCACCCCGTCATCAATGAATATCGCCCTGTCGGCGACGTCGCGGGCGAAGCCCATCTCGTGGGTGACAATGATCATGGTGCGCTTTTCCTCCGCCAGGCCGCGGATAGTGGCGAGCACTTCGCCGACCAATTCCGGATCGAGCGCCGAGGTCGGTTCGTCGAACAGGATCACATCCGGCTGCATGGCCAGCGCGCGGGCAATCGCCACGCGCTGTTGCTGGCCGCCGGAGAGACGCTTGGGATAAGCGTCTTCTTTGCCGCCCAGACCGACCTTGGCCAGCAATGCTCGGCCGCGTTCGAGGGCCTGGGTGCGAGACTCCTTCTTCACTTGCACCGGGCCTTCGATGACATTTTCAAGGGCGGTGCGATGGGGGAACAGGTTGAAGTTCTGGAACACGAACCCGACGTGCTGGCGCAGCTGACGGATAAGCCCTTGCTGCGCCTTGAGCGGTTTATCGGCGTCGATGCGGATCGCACCGACGCTTATCTGCCCGCCGTTGGGTTGCTCCAGCAGATTGAGGCAGCGCAGCAGGGTGGTCTTACCCGAACCGCTGGGGCCGATGATCGCCAGCACTTCGCCGGGAGCAATGTCGAGGTCGATGCCCTTGAGCACGTCCTGGCCGTTAAAAGACTTTTTCAGGTTGCGCACGGAAATCATCAGGCGTCCTGCTCGTGGCGGTTGACCCGGTCTTCCAGGCGACCCTGGAAGTACGCCAGCACGCTGGCCAGCAACCAGTAGATCAGCGCGGCGGCCAGGTACATGGTGAAAATCTCGAAAGTGCGAGCGGTGATCAGCTGCGCCTGGCGGAACAGTTCCGGCACCTGGATGGTGGCGGCCAGGGCGGTGTCTTTGACCAGCGAGATGAAGCTGTTGCCCAGAGGCGGCAGGGCGGTGCGTGCGGCCTGCGGCAGGATGGCCCGATACAGAGTCTGTGCGCGGCTCATGCCGATACTGGCGGCCGCTTCCCACTGGCCACGGTCGATGGAGGCGATGGCGGCGCGCAGAATCTCGGCAGTATAGGCCGCCATGTTCAGCGAGAATCCGATCAGCGCGGCTGGCAGTGGATCGAGCTGGATGCCCAGTTGCGGCATGCCGTAATAGATCATGAACAGCTGCACCAACAGCGGCGTGCCACGGAAGAACGACACGTAGATCCGAGCCAGCCACTGCAGCGGCCAGTAACCGTACAATCGCAGCAGGGCCAGGCCGAAGCCCAGCAGCAGGCCGAAGAACATTCCGCCCAGGCTCAGCACCACGGTCCACCACGCGCCCTTCAGTAGGAAGGGCAGCGAGTCCAGCACCAGCTGCAGGCTATCGTCGATCATTGCGTGACGTCAGTCTTGAACCACCTTTCGGATAGCTGTTGCAAGGTGCCGTCGGCGCGCAGCCTGGCGATGGCCGCGTTAATGGCGGCGAGCAGTTGCGGATTGCCCTTGCGCAGGGCAATGCCGGACTCCTGGCGGGAGAAGGCGTCACCGGCGACGGCCAGGCGATCGCCGGTTTTCTCTACCATCTCGAAGGCGGCCAGGCGGTCGACCAGGATCACGTCGATGCGGCCGACGTTGAGATCCTGGAACTTGGTCGGGTCATCGTCGTAGGTGCGGATGTCGGCTTGCGGCACGTTCTCTTTCAGCCACTGCTCGTAGTTGGTGCCCAGGCCAACACCGACCTTTCTATCAGCCAGGTCGGCCGGGGTCTTTATGCTGTCGGCATCGGCCTTGCGGGTCAGTGCCTGGATGCCCGAGACGGTGTAAGGCGTGGAGAAGTCGTACTTCTGTTTGCGTTCCTCCGAGATGGTCACCTGGTTGATCACCACATCCAGGCGGCCCGATTCCAAGGCGGCGAGGATACCGTCCCACTTGGTCGGCTGAAACTCGGCCTTGACCCCCAGCTGCTTGGCCAGGGCGTTGGCGAAGTCGACCTCGAAACCGGTCAGCTGCCCGGTTTCGTCCTGATAGTTGAAGGGAGGGTAGGTACCTTCGATACCGACCTTGAGGGTGACGTTGGCCTTGACCTCATCCAGCAGATCGGCGGCGAACACCGGAGTGAAAAGGCTGGAACCAAGTAGCAGGCTCAGGCTGCCCAGCAGGAAACGACGACGCAGAGTAGTGAATTTCATGGCAGGCCTCTAGATGGGCGGGGGAAAGTCGTACAACTCTAAGGGCGGAGATATTCCATGAATAACTAGAATCATCATCACCACCCAACTGTGTGGAGTTTCTGATACGCGCTCACAGTACCCATGGATGATAGGCGAATAGCGCCGGAGCACCGCCGGTATGCAGGAACAGCAGCGGACCCCGGCCGGGAAAGGCACCTCGGGCAATGCCGTCGAGCAGGCCGGCGAAAGCTTTGCCGGTGTACACCGGGTCGAGCAACAGGCCTTCCTGCTCGGCGAGCAGGCGGATTGCGGCTAGGGTACCGGCATTCGGCTCGCCATAGCGCGGGGCGAAGTACTGATCCCACAGTTCGACCTGCAACCCCTTCGGTACATCAACATCGAGCAGCTCGGCGGTGCGTTGCAGCAGGCCTTGGACCTTGGGACGCTGGGTCGCATCCGGGCGCGATACGGTGACACCGATCACCCGGCTGCCTGGTCGTGTGTATTCCAGCGCCAAGGCCAGGCCACTGTGGGTTCCGGCGCTGCCGGAGGCGAGCAGTACTGCGGCGAAATCCTCGCCAGTGCTGTGCATCTGTTCGGCCAGCTCCAGGCCAGCACGCACATAACCCATAGCGCCGAGCGCGTTGGAGCCGCCGATGGGCACCACGTAGGGTTTACGTCCGGCGGTGCGCAGGCGCTCGGCGGCGGTCTCTAGCAGCTCGTCGGCGGCGTCCAGATTGGCGACAGCTTCGATCTCGCAGCTGAACAGGTCGAGCAGCAGGCGGTTGCCGTTGCTCAGGTAATTGCCCTCGGCAGTACCCAGCGGATTCTCCAGCAGCGCCAGGCAGCCTAGGCCGAGCCTGGCCGCCAGCGCCGCGGTCTGGCGTACATGGTTGGATTGGATGGCGCCAGCAGTGACCAGAACCTCGGCGCCCTGGGCCAGGGCATCGGCGCCGAGGTATTCGAGCTTACGTGCCTTGTTGCCACCAAGGGCGAGAGGGGTGAGGTCGTCGCGCTTGATCCAGATATCCCGACCCAGGTGACGTGACAGACGCGATAGATGTTCGAGCGGTGTGGCGGCGGGAATCAATTCAAGGCGAGGGAAGCGGGAGAGGGCGTCGGTGAGCATGGGAGCAGGCTTCTGCGCAGAGATGAATAATCACTGTAGAAGGCGTTCCAGAACCGCGGCAAGCCGATGAGCCAGCGGAGTAAGGCGCTGCCGACGATCCTGTGTCGGCTACGGCGTCCTTAGCGAAGCGATTCGCTTACCTACGCATCGAGCTCCATCACGCTATTCATCGGCTAACGAACCGCCATTCCCGGCCAATGACCGCCTGTTCTAGACGGCTTGAAGGCGACCCAACGCTGCCAGTCCTCACAGGCAGAAACTGGCGCGAAGCAATCATTTGTGCTGCCGAATTTCACCCTTTGCCGCGAGGCTGAAGGCCCGGCGAAGTCATAGCCGTCTTTGGCGTCGCGCTGGGCTCAGCCAGATCAGACGTTGCTGATGGCTGCAAAGATACTCTGGAGCTACCCGCTGCGATTAGCATGGCGACGAGGTTCGCGCAGACACTCGCCAGGATCGGCGTCGTGTAGCTTTGGTTCAGATCGAAGACATATCCCGCCGCGCTGGGGCCTACCAACGTGCCGAACGCTACGCTGGTGTACAGAATACCGATGAGGCTGCCGACCTTGGCTTCGCCGAAATAGTCCATGACGAGCGCTGGGAGAACAGCAACCCAGCCACCATAGAAGACGCCATACGCCAGAGCGAAAATGAATAACGACCAGAACTCGGTCGCGATCAGCCAGATCATCATGGCGAATGCCATCCCGGCGAACATGACCAGAAGGGAAAAGCGCCGGCCGTATCGGTCGGCAAACCCGCCGAGCAAAAACCGTCCAGCAGTGCTTCCAAACCCTATCATGGCCAGAAGATAGACGGCCTGCGCGGGCGCGACGCCGAGATCCACCGCATAGGGTACGACGTGGGCGAACGGGACGAAGACGCCGAATGAACAAAGCAAGCACGCAACATAAAGCCCGATGAAACGTGGTGACTTGACGGCCGTGGCTACAGCGAAGCCTTTTGGTGTTTCGAATTGTGCGCCGGCCTGTATGGGGGCGCCGTCAGGGGCAACACCCCGATCCCTGGGGTTGTTGACGATCAGCAGCGCCATTCCGGCGCCAATGACCACCGCGAGCCCGCCGAGCACGAAGTAGGCGTCGCGCCACCCGATGGATTCGACCAGCAGGGCCGAAAATGGCGGCATCACCAGCGTGCCCACGCCAATCCCGCTGACCGCCACTCCCGATGCGAAGCCGCGGCGGCGAACGAACCACCGCTGTATGGTGCTCAGCACAGGCACGTAAGAGAGCCCTACACCGAGCCCCACCCCAAGCGCATAGGCGATATACACTTCAGTCAGGCTGCGGGCCATACCGGCCAAAGCCAGGCCGAGCCCCACCAGAGTCATTCCGGCGACCGTCAATGCGCGAGAACCCCAGCGATCCGAGAGCGGTCCGCTCAGAACGCCCAGGCCGAAATACAGAAAACCTGCGAGCGAGAACACCAAGGAAACCGAGCCCCGCGAGGCGGAGAATTCGGTCTGCAGAGAAGGGACGAAAGCGCCGAACGTATAAGCGCTTCCAAATCCTACGAACGTAACGGCGAACGCGGCCGCGACCACGAACCAGCCGTAGAAAATGCGAGCGTGCATTGAGTCGTTTGTCATCGGAACCCCCTTTAGGCCAGCGGGTGGCGGCAATGCCAGGATGTAGCGTTCTGAAAGGCGGCGCCGGCTCGCAGGAGCATTGCCTCACCGAGATGGGCAGAGACGAGTTGGAGCCCGATGGGTAAGCCCGAGTCGGTAAAGCCACCGGGTAGGGTGACGGTGGGGTTTCCGGTCAGGTTGAATGGGCAGGTATAGCGCTGCAGTCTGGCGATCAGTTCGGGTTGTTCGCCCAATGTCTGTATCGCATCGAGGCTCAGTGGTGCGAAGGGATGTACCGGCGTGAGCAGCAAATCAACGGCGCCGAAGAAGGTGGCGACGCTTCCACGGAAATTCAGCCGGCGCAGCAGTGCCTTTTGATAATCGATGCCGGACAGACCGCGGCCTGCTTCGATAACGGACGCTAGCACCGGGCCGTATTCGCTCTTGCGCGCAGGGTAAGTGGCCTGGTGCGCGACGGCCGTCTCCACCGAACAAATGGGATACCAGTCTGCAACCGCCTGCTCGACATCGGGAAAGGTGACTTCAACGATATGCGCGCCGAGCGCGCGGAATACCTCCAGCGCTTCCGATAGTGCCTGTTGAACAGTGGGGTGGACATCGCTGCTGTTCCACACGGTGTCCATGCCTATGCGTACGCCCCGGATGCCTTGGCCGACAGCAGCCATGTAATCGGGGACCGGTTCGGGTATGGCGGTAGGGTCCTGCGGATCGTGACCGGCGATGACGGCTAACAGCGCGGCGATGTCTTCGGCACTCCGTGCCATGGGGCCTACATGGTCGAGGCTTGCGGCAAGCTCGAACACGCCGTAACGGCTGACGCGCCCCCAGGTGGGTTTCAGCCCTGTCACACCATTAGCGGCCGAGGGCCAACGGATCGAGCCACCCGTATCGGAAGCAAGCGCTCCGTAGCACAGCCCCGCAGCCGTAGCCGAGCCTGGACCGCTGGACGAGATGCCAGGCCAGAAATCGGCATTCCATGGGTTCTTGGGCGATGCGATCAAAGGGTGGTGATCGGAGTAAGCACCTTCGGTTAGTTGAAGCTTGCCCAGCAAGACGGCGCCGGCCTCCTTGAGGCGTCGCACCACAGTTGCATCCTCGGTTGGCCGATTTTGTTGGTGTATCGGCATGCCTGCTGCCGTCGGGATGCCCTTGGTCCAGAACAAGTCTTTCACTGCGATCGGAATGCCATGTAGTGGCCCGCGGTATCGGCCCGCCGCGATCTCTGTTTCAGCTGCCTCAGCTTGGGACAGGGCTAGATCCGCCGTTACAAGTGCATAGCTGCAGAGATTCCCGTCCATGGTTGCAATTCGGTCCAGCTGCGCCTGCACGACCGTGACCGGCGATATCTGGCGCGATCTGATGCGAGCCGCCAGCTGGGTCAGTTCAAGGTAATGCAGCTCTGTCGATTGGATAGTCATGTATTCATCTCCACCAAAGGCAAAAATATGCTTGATCACGTGCTGTCTGGATCGCATCAGGATGACTAAGCTGAGAAAATAGTGACCTCGCGCGAAATCACGCGCAAACGAGTATTTCTGTCGATTTCGATTTAGGTGAGCTAAATGATCGAGCGTAAGATGCCACCACTGAACGCGCTCCGTGCGTTCGAAGCCACGGCACGGCACCTGTCCGTGAAGAACGCCGCCGAAGAACTCTGCGTGACACCAGGCGCCGTGAGCCAGTTGGTCAAGGCGCTCGAACTCAACCTGGGCGTCAAGTTGTTCAATCGAGTAAATCGGGGCATCTTCCTGACCGATATCGGGCAGGCTTACCTGCCGCCGGTACGCAACGCCTTCAGGCAAATAACCGAAGCCTCCAATCGCATCTCGAGCGCTGTGGAGACGGGAATACTGACGGTGAGCGTGACTTCATTTTTCGCGTCCGCCTGGCTCGTGCCGCGTCTGATGCAGTTTCAAGACGACAATCCGGAGATCGATCTGCGGGTGGTTACCAACAATCAGCTGGTCGATTTTTCCCGTGATAGCGTGGATGTCGCTATCCGTCACGGGCTTGGCGTCTATCCGGGCCTGGCGAGCCACCACGTGCTAGCAGTGGAGGTCGTTCCGGTGGCGGCCCCGCAACTCGTGGGCCGAATGGGTCAGCCGGCATCGCCAGCCGACCTGACACGTTGGCCACAGGTGCATGATGCGGAGCGCAGGGCCTGGCATCGCTGGTTCCAATCGCAAGGTGTAGAGGAGATCGGTGCGCTCCGAGGACCGTCCTTCGACGACTCAGGCTTGCTGGTCAAGGCCGTGCTGGCAGGTCAGGGAGTCGGGTTGTTGCCCGCAGCCATGGTGGCTTCTGAACTCGCGCAGGGGCAGCTCGTTAAGGTTGCGCAGGTCTCGTTGCTGGAGGATTTCGCCTACTACCTGGTCTACCCCGAAGCCCGACACGATCGGCCAAAGGTCGCCGCGTTCCGCCGCTGGATACTAGACGCGGCTGCCCGCCAGTGCACAGGTAGATCAGGCCAGTAATCCATTTGCCTGATACATACGGTGCACGCCGAACACACCGAGAAAGGTCAGCAGGAGCCGGTCGAGTCGTTCCATGATCGTGATGCGAACTGGAAGCCGATCGCCTGGCCAGCCTCAAGCTGCCGCTGCGGAAGCCGAGCATGCAGAGAGAGAGCTCGTCGCTCCCCCAGGGTGCCGGGGCGTTGGCTTTATGCTGATTGGCTGGAAGAAGAATGCGGCGATGGATACTGTCGAAAACTGCGGCAGAAGTAACACGTGCTGGCCATGAACAACCAAATCAATGCCGCACGCCATGTGATTCGTGAATGGTGCCGAATAGTGCAGTGCGCATAGTTGGGCCTGAATTGAAACGCCCTCGACACCAAAAGGCGCGAGGGCGTTCGATGCTAAGGCTAGGACCGGTGATTGTACTTGCCCAGATCCATGTGACGGTTCACGTCCTTATAGAGAAGATAACGGAACTTGCCGGGGCCGCCCGAGTAGCAAGCCTGCGGGCAGAAAGCGCGCAGCCACATGTAGTCGCCAGCTTCCACTTCAACCCAATCCTGGTTCAAGCGATAAACGGCTTTTCCTTCGAGTACATACAGGCCGTGTTCCATGACGTGAGTTTCAGCAAAGGGGATCACTGCACCGGGCTCGAAGGTCACGATGTTTACGTGCATGTCATGACGCATGTCGCTCATGTCGACGAATCGGGTGGTGACCCACTTGCCGTCGGTGCCCGGCATCGCTATCGGCTCGATATCCTGCTCGTTGGTCACAAAGGCTTCGGGGTGAGGTAGCCCTTTGACCGCCTGGTAGTACTTGCGGATCCAGTGGAAGCGCGCAGGGGAGGCGTTGTTGTTGCGCAGACTCCATTCGGAGGCTGGCGGGATGAAGGCATAGCTACCCGGACGCATGGTGTGCTTGGTGCCTTCGAGGGTCAGAGTGAATTCACCATCGACTACGAACAGCACGCCTTCGGCGTTAGGGTCTTGCTCGGGCTGGTCACTGCCGCCTCCTTCTGCCAGTTCCACGATGTACTGGGAGAAGGTCTCCGCGAAGCCGGACAGCGGGCGGGACAGAACCCACATGCGCATGTTGTCCCAGAAGGGCAGGTGGCTTGTGACGATGTCGCGCATCACACCTTTAGGGATGATGGCGTAGGCCTCGGTGAACATCGCACGGTCGGTCAGCAGCTCGGTCTGCGCTGGGTGGCCCCCGGTGGGTGCGTAGTACTTGGTGTTTGCCATATAACTCCCATCTTGGTTGTTGGTGCTCGCTGGCGTGCTGCCGCGAGCTGTAAGGGGCGTTTTCATATTGTATACATAAATTGGTAAAAATTATATCTGAATGTATACAACATCTACCGCGTTGCCGAAAGTCATTTCAGCATTATTGAGAGAACGGGCAGCTAAAAAGGAGGCTTGTCGGCAGCCTCTTGCCCTGAAGAACCGACTAACCAGCCTGTTCTTGGTGGTACCTCAGGGGAGCGTCGTAACGGAAACCGGCTGGTTACGTTCAGTCTGATCGGCATGACCTTGCGCGTGTTTGGGCTCGTTCTGGTATTCCAGCAAGCTTTGGGTCGTCGCCAGTCGTTTCGGGGACCGGCGTCGCCACCGTCGCGGTCGGCGCCTGCTTGAGCACAAGCCAGAGCGCAACGGCGATCAGTGCGCCGCCGTACACATAGGCCCAATCCAACGGCTCACCTAGAAACAGTGCGCCCCAAAGCACACCGAACGGTGGAATGATAAAGGTCACCGTCAGGGTACGAACCGGGCCGATATCAGCGAGCAGTCGAAAGTAAAGAATATAGGCGAACGCCGTACAGCCGATACCGAGCCCGAGCAGGCTAAGCCAGACCGTGCCATCGCCCCAGGAAACCGGTGGCGATGTCAGCAGCGATATGGCAAACAGAGGCAGCAGACACAGCACCGCTCCCGCCTGACTGCCGAAAGCCACCAATTCGCTGCTCAGTCCGCCGTGCTGGTTGATCCAGCGCCGGGTCAGGAACCCCCCGAACCCATAACATGCCGTTGCGCCGAGACACGCAAGTGCGCCAATCAGCAGCTGTGCATCGAACGCCACGGGGCCGGTACGGGTCAACAGCGCCACGCCGCCCAGCCCGAACAGCACGCCGATTATTTTCTCGACCGTTAGCGCTTCGGCAAAAAACAATGCACCGATGAGCACACCCATCATCGGTGTAGTCGCGTTGAAAATCGCGGAATAGCCGGTTGGCAGAAATTGCGCTGCCAGTGCGTAGAGCGCGAAAGGGACGCCGGAATTGATCATTCCCAGGACCAGACACAGCTTCAACCTGCCGCGAAAATCCCAGCGAATCCGCATCAGCATCAGGATCGCTAAAAGGCCAACGCACGCGAACAACACACGGAAAAATGCGGTGGGGAACGTTCCGAGTTCGGGAGCGATGATCCTCATGAATAGAAAGCTGGCGCCCCAAATGGCAGCGAGACCGAGAAGGCGCAGGAGGTCTGAAGGGCGCATGGGGAGAGCTCCGGATATTGACATCGGAGTGTTGGCGAGTGCTGCCTATCTGGCAAGTCGGACCACGCTCTTAAACAGCGTCCCATCGCCTTGTGACATCTTTCATTGCGATCAGCCACTGGCTAAGCTCGGGCTTCCGCCGTAGCGAGGCCAATCAAAATGGATGATATGTCAGAGGATATCGAGATTGCCCGGCAGATCCTTCAGGGTTTCGATGACTACCGTGAGCACTTTCGCTTGATTACCGAGGGGGCAAGGTCTCGCTTCGAGCAGGCACAGTGGCTGGAAGCCCAGCGGGCATCGGCGGCCCGCATCAATCTGTATGAGCAAAAGGTCGGTGAAACGGCGACTGCCCTGCGCTCGGCGTTTGACGAGGAAGTGCTGTTGGATGTGCAGCGCTGGCCTCGGGTGAAAAGTGCCTATATCGATCAGATCAATCCGCGCTTCGACGATGAGTTGTCCGAGACCTGGTACAACTCGATTTTCTGCACGCTGTTCAGCCATGACTGTATCAGCGACAGCACCATGTTCATCCATAGCACTCGGCCTGTGAACCGTGCCCATGAGCGGATGACGCAGACGCGCCGGTATCAGCCCGGCGGTGACTTGCACGGCATGCTCGCGCAGATCTTCGATGACTTTGCTTTCGCTGTGCCATACGCCGACCTGAGTGGGGATCTGCAAAGGCTCGAGGCGCAGCTGCAGACGTCCTTGCCGGACTGGGTATGCAAGGATCCAGAGCTCACGACGGAACTGTTCTGTTCGGTACTGTATCGCAACAAAGGTGCCTACCTGATCGGGCGTATCTTCACCTGCGATGAACAGTGGCCACTCGTTATACCGCTGCTGAACCATGACGGCGCGGGTATTGTGGCCGATGTGCTGATTACTGACGAGGCGGAAGTCTCGATCATCTTTTCCTTTACGCGCTCCTATTTCATGGTTGATGTGCCGATTCCGGCGGATTTCATCAGTTTCCTCAAGCGCATCATGCCGGGTAAGCACATCGCCGAGCTCTATACGTCCATCGGTTTCTACAAGCATGGCAAATCGGAGTTTTACCGCGCATTGATCAACCACCTGGCAACCACGGATGACCGCTTCATCATGGCGCCGGGAGTGCGCGGTATGGTGATGAGCGTATTCACGCTGCCGGGCTTCAATACGGTGTTCAAGATCATCAAGGATCGGTTTTCCCACGCCAAGAACGTCAGTCGCGCAACGGTGATCGAGAAGTACCGGCTGGTTAAGAGCGTCGATCGGGTAGGGCGCATGGCCGATACGCAGGAGTTTGCCGATTTCCGCTTTCCCAAATCGAAGTTCGAGCCCGACTGCCTGGCAGAACTGCTGGAGGTTGCGCCCTCAACGGTCGAGGTTCAAGGCGATACGGTGCTGGTACGGCACTGCTGGACCGAGCGGCGGATGACTCCCCTGAATATCTACGTGGAGAACGCCAGCGGGCAGCAAATCCACGAAGCGCTGGATGATTACGGCCTGGCGATCAAGCAGCTCGCTGCGGCCAATATCTTTCCCGGGGACATGCTGTTGAAGAACTTCGGCGTGACCCGTCATGGCCGCGTGGTGTTTTATGACTACGATGAGATCTGCTTTCTAACCGAGGTCAACTTTCGCTACATCCCCGAGGCGCGTTACCCCGAAGACGAAATGTCATCCGAGCCTTGGTATTCGGTCGGTCCGAACGACGTATTTCCAGAGGAATTTCCGCGCTTTCTGTTCGCCGATATCCATCAGCGCCGGCTATTCGCCAAGCTGCACGGCGAACTGTATGACGCCAATTACTGGAAAGGTTTGCAGCAAGCGATAAGCGACGGCAAGGTGATCGATGTCTTCCCGTACAGACGTAGGCTGAAAGCCACCCAGTGAGTCGCGCGGTGCGGTGAACGCCTGTAGATAGTCCGGGTCGCATTTTATAGAGCCGAAAGAAGGGCACGGCGGCCACAACCTGCAACATCTGCCGCAAGCGACAGTGCAACTCTTGGGGTATGCTGACTACGAAGCCCATGGCTCCACCAAGACCCGTTACAAGCAGGAGGGTTCATCATGAAAGCGTGGCTCAGCAGTGTGTACTGGAATCTGGCAGTGGCGCTTGGCTTCATCGATCCGCCTCGGCTGCAACCGATTCCGGTCCGCGCCCAGCGAAGCGATTCAGCGACGCCAAGACGCTGAATCGTTGAGACGCCGGGCCCTGATTGCTCAGTGCCCGGGCATTACCGGACCACCCCGTTCTACGGCTCGCTGATAAGCGGGGCGGTCACGTATCCGGTGTAAAAACGCGTTCAGCCTCGGGCGGCTGACATCAAGTCCGGCGCGGGCTTTGGCAGCTTCCAGCGGGAAGCTCATCTGAATATCCGCAACAGTGAATTCTTCCCCTGCGAACCATTGGCTTCTCTCCAGTTCGCCCTCCATATAATCCAGATGGAGCTTTAGCTGCGGGCCGATAAAGGCCTTGTCGGCGCCTTTGGCGATAGCTCGGGCCACCGGCCGTATGACAATTGGCATAGGCCCGTTGGCAATGCGATCGAATACCAGCTTGAGCAGTAGTGGAGGCATCGCCGAACCCTCGGCGTAGTGCATCCAGTAACGAAAGCGAAGATTTTCCGGCGAGTCTGCAGGTGGGGCCAATCGCCCCTGGCCATAGCGCTCGACGAGGTATTCGAGGATGACCGCCGACTCGGCTAGCGTCAGCTCGCCGTCCGTGATGACCGGCGACTTACCCAAGGGATGCACCTTCTTCAATTCGGCCGGAGCCAGCATGGTCTGCGGGTCCCTGGCGTAGCGCTTGATTTCATAAGGCAGCTGCAATTCTTCCAGCAGCCAGAGCACGCGCTGCGAGCGGGAATTATCCAGATGGTGCAGGGTAATCATCGGTGGAGCCTCTCGGTGTCGACAGTCGCGACTAGCTTAGTCGACCGTTGTACTCCTGCCGGATATGGCAGACTTCGCTCTCTGTCCAGGAGAAACCATGCCCCGTCCGCAATGCTCGCGTTGTCAGCGTCCTCTGAGTCACTGTCTCTGCGCCTCGATCCCATCGCTTGTCAGCAGAACCAACGTTCTGATTCTGCAACACCCGAGCGAAGCCGGACATGCGCTGAATACGGCGCGGCTCGCAGCGCTTGGTTTGGTCAATGCCGAACTGCGAATCGGAGAGATATTCGATGGGCTGCCGCTCAATGATGGCGTTGAAAACTATCTGCTGTTTCCAGACGAGCATGCCGTGCCACTTGCAGAATTGGCGCAAGAATCGAAGCCGTTACGGCTGATCGTTCCGGATGGAACCTGGCGCAAGGCCCGCAAGCTGCTGCATCTCAATCATCTGCTGGCCGACCTGCCTCGGGTGGCGCTTCCAGAGGGGCTGACATCGCGTTACCGGTTGCGCAAGGCTCCGATGCCTGGTGCGTTGTCCACGCTTGAAGCGATAGTGGCTGCGTTGAACACGCTGGAAGGCGCGGGGCGATACGACGCATTGCTAAGACCCTTCGAGGTCATGATCAACGCTCAGATCGAGGCCATGGGCGACGAGGTTTTTCAGCGCAATCACGGCGGTGGCCACGAATGCTGAGTGTACAAAGTAGTGAATTAGCGCGGCGGAAGGGTTTTTAGGCGAAGGATGTACAAGGTCACCAGAGTCGCGGTGAACAGCATGGCGATGCGGGCCCAGAGCAAGGGCACCAGCCAGCAGGACAGGCTGATGCTCAGCCACATCGTCACGATTGCATAGACCTTGCCCTTGAGCGGGACGCCATTGCCTTCCAGATAATCTCGGAACCACGGGCCAAGCCGTGGATGCGTCACCAGCCAGTCGTAGAAACGCTGTGAGCTGCGCACGAAGCAGGCGGCGGCGAGCAGAAGGAAGGGCGTGGTGGGCAGAATCGGCAGGAAGATGCCGATGACGCCGAGCGCGACGCTTAGCCAGCCGACCACCAGCAGCGCATAACGCACTACCGGATTGCGATACGTCGGGATATCGCGGTGGGCCAAGAGAGAATCCGTGTGTCAGTGCTTGCGCGGTTTGAGAAGCGCCGGCTTCTCTTCGGGTGCGTGACAGATCAGATACAGCGCAGTGAGGATTTCCGGAATCTGCGCAACCATTTCGTCAACCAGGTCGCGGTCTGCTGCGATGTCGCTGAACTCCGGTTGCTCATCGAACAACCCGGAACCGACCATAATCGGCAACAGAAGCTCGCTGACCTCTTCTTCGGAATCCTCGAACCACACCGATTCGCGCATGAACACGCCTTCCATGAATCCAATACACCAGCCGCGCATATCGGATTCATCCGGCTCGTCACCCAGGTCCAAGTCACATGGTAGCTCCATGTCTTCGTCGCTGGCCAACTGGCGGGCGATGTGCGCCTTGAGCTGGATCAGCGTGGCCTCGATCGCTTCGCGTTCGGTGTCGTCGGCGTATTTGGGCGGCTCGGCGAACAGCGCGTCGATCCACTCACGCTCGGGTACCTGCTCCGAACAAATGCACAACGCGGTCAGGTAGCCGTGCGCGGCGATGTAATCCAGCGCCTCTTCGTGCAGATCATCTGCATCCAGAAACACTTGCAGGCGGGCGAGTTGCTCGGCGAATGACATCGATGACTACCTTGGATAGAAGACAGCGGTGATTCTAGACGAGCTGGGAGTCCCCGGCTACCGCGCGCTCGAACGCTGCGGTGACTGTGTCAGTTTTTCAGCCCGTTCGTCTTCGACAGATAGAAAAATCCGTACGGAGTTCCGCGGTAATGACGCTGGCCGTCCGGCTATCGCGTCGTCGCAGTGTTCCGCCTGAACCCGGCGCTCGGGTCGCGTATACTCGCGCGTCTTGTTTCGGAGACCGGCATGCTCGATCAGGCACAGCGCATTCTAAAAGACGTTTTCGGCTATGACGCATTCCGCGGTAACCAAGGTGCGGTCATCCAGCGCGTAGCCGGCGGCGGCGACGCGCTGGTTCTGATGCCCACGGGTGGCGGCAAGTCGCTCTGCTATCAGGTACCAGCATTGCTGCGTGATGGGCTGGCTGTCGTGGTGTCGCCGCTGATTGCGCTGATGGATGATCAGGTGGCCACGCTCGAGGAGCTTGGCGTTGCGGCGGCTGCGCTCAATTCGACACTGACGGCCGAACAGCAGCGCGACATTGCCGATCGTCTGCGGCGCAACGAAATAAAGATGCTCTATCTCGCGCCTGAACGGCTGGTTCAGCCGCGCATGCTGGCTTTTCTGGAGCGCCTGCAGATCGGTCTGTTTGCCATCGATGAGGCCCATTGCGTCTCGCAGTGGGGGCATGATTTCCGTCCCGAGTATCTACAGCTCGGGCAGCTTGCCGAGTTTTTCCCCAGCGTCCCGCGCATCGCGCTTACCGCCACGGCTGACAAGCGGACGCGCGAAGAGATCGTCCAGCGGCTGCATCTGGAGAGCGCCGAACGTTTCCTTTCCAGTTTCGATCGTCCCAACATTTTCTATCGCATCGTGCCAAAGGAGCAGCCGCGTAAGCAGTTGATGGCGTTCCTGGCTGAGCGTCGCGGTGATGCCGGCATTATCTATTGCATGTCGCGCAAGAAGGTCGATGACATCGCTGCTTTCCTGACCGAGCAGGGTTTTCCGGCGCTGCCCTACCACGCGGGGCTGCCGAATGATCTGCGGGCTTTTCATCAAAAGCGCTTCTTGAACGAAGAAGGCCTGATCATGGTGGCGACCATCGCCTTCGGCATGGGCATCGACAAGCCCAACGTGCGTTTCGTCACCCACCTGGACTTGCCCAAGTCGCTGGAAGCCTATTACCAGGAAACCGGACGCGCGGGTCGCGATGGTCTGCCCGCCGATGCCTGGATGGCGTACGGCCTGCAGGACGTCATCTTCCTCAAACAGATGCTTAACAACTCTGAAGGTGACGAGCGGCACAAGCGGATCGAGCAGCATAAGCTCGACGCCATGCTCTCGCTGTGCGAGGAAACCCGCTGCCGTCGCCAGGTTCTGCTGGCCTATTTCGACGAGCAGATGCCGGAGCCTTGCGGCCATTGCGACAACTGTGTCGACGGGGTACAGACCTGGGATGCTACCGAACCGGCGCGCCAGGCGCTGTCGGCCATCTACCGCAGCGGACAGCGCTACGGCGTAGGTCATCTGGTCGATATTCTGCTGGGCCGCGACAACGAGAAAGTTCGCAGTCTCGGGCATCAGCATCTGTCGGTGTTCGGCGTTGGCAAAGCGTTATCGGAGGGGGAGTGGCGCTCGCTTTATCGCCAGTTGGTTGCCCGCGGTTTGGCGGATGTCGATCTGGAGGGTTTCGGAGGGCTGCGGCTCAGCGATAGCTGCCGAGCCTTACTGCGCGGCGAGGTGACCTTGGAGCTGCGCCGCGAGCTGGCTACCAAAGCGCCGAAATCAGCCGTCAGCGCCGCGAGTCAGCTGGTGCGTAGCGAGGAGCGTGAAACCTGGGAGGCGTTGCGCATGCTGCGCCGTAAACTGGCTGAAGAACATGGCGTACCGCCCTATGTGATTTTCCCGGACGCAACCCTGTTGGAAATGCTCCGCAGCCAGCCGGGTTCCCTTAGCGATATGGCGCGCATCAGCGGCGTCGGTGCGCGCAAGCTGGAACGCTACGGCCAGGCGTTCCTGGAAGTTCTGCAAGGCAGGGTGACTGTCGCCAGGTCGCCTGCCGATATTCGCCACGAGCTGATCACACTGGCTCGCGCCGGCATGACGCCGGCGCAGATCGCGCGTCAGCTCGATTGCAGCGAGAAGAATGTGTACGCCATGCTCGCCGAAGCGATTGGGCAGCAGCAGCTCAGCCTGGAACAGGCCCTGGATCTGCCAGAGCAACTGCTTGGAGAGATTCAGGAAGCCTTCCTCGATGGTGAAGGCGAGCTACCGCCCGTTGCGGCAATCTCCGAGCACTTTGCCGGACGTGTTCCCGAAGCCGTTCTGTTCTGTGTCCGGGCATCGCTGCAAGCCGAATTCGAGCTCTGAACCGCGCTTCACGTCTTGTCCCTCGGCGGGCGGCGTTTACTTACGCTCGCCCTTGCTATGCACCCGGAGCGGGGTGGTGCAATTCTCGGTTACGTTCTTGCGCCGATAGTAGCCTTGCCAGCATTCTGGAGCTGTGATTAGCTCGCTAATAATTAGTAATTGCGGGAAAACCTTTCCATGTACCCAGACCAACACCGCTTCGCCATGCAGTTGGCGCAACTTTCGCGTGGCTGGCGCGCCGAGCTGGATCGTCGGCTCGCAGATCTCGGCTTATCGCAGGCTCGGTGGTTGGTTCTGCTGCATCTGGCCCGATTCGACCATGACCCGACCCAGCGCGAGTTGGCACAAAGCGTAGCGGTCGAGGGGCCGACGCTCGCAAGGCTGCTGGATGGCCTCGAGGCCCAAGGCTTGGTGCACCGCAAGCCGGCTCCCGGAGATCGACGGGCCAAGCTCATCACCCTGGGCACACCGGCCCGCCCACTGATCCAGAAAATCGAGGCGATCTCCACCCAGGTTCGGGAGGAGCTGTTCGCCGGGATCGCTGAAGAGGATCTACGCAAGTGCCAACAGGTGCATGAGCGCATTCTTGCCAATCTGGTTAAACGATAGCCAGCGGCGCGCCTGCGCCATGAAGCCACGACAGCTGCTTAGAAGCTGCGCCCAAGGTTCATGTACAGCGCACGTTCGGATTCATCGTTCAGGCCATAACTGAAGTTCAGAGGGCCAAGCGGCGTTTCATAGCCGACGAAGATGCTGCCGGCATTGATGTAGCCACTGTCGAACTCGTTGTCGTTGTTCCAGGCACGACCGCGTTCCAGCGATGCCCCCAGGTACAGCGGAAAATCCAGCGGCAGAAACGAGCGCGGCGTCATCCGGCGGAAATAGATCATGCGCGCCAGGCTGACGTTTTGACCAGAAAGGGCGTCTTGGCGAAAGCCCGAAAGCTGCCGCGCGCCGCCAAGCAGAAAGCTTGAAGAGATGATTTCCGCATCATCCAGGGTGCGTCCGTAACGCCCCCCAACGACCAGTGTATTCAGGCCAAAGCTGAAGGCTTTGTCCAGATTGAATTCCCATTGCCGATAGCGTTGATCGGAACCAAGGCTGGGGTCGTATTGGCGCAGGTTAAGCCCGATATTCTCGCCTTCATGAGGGAAGTCGACATTGTCCACCGTGTCGAACGAGTACTGCAGCTGGTAGTACCCTTCTTCAAAGGTGAAATCTGGAAGTTGCTGGTCGCCGACGCGTACATCCGCTTCGCCCCACGCCTGGCCCACGCCGAAGCGAATTTCGCCGTTATTGGCAATCTGGCGGCCGATATTAAGCCCGTAGCCGTAGCGCTGAAGACGGTATTCGGCAATTGGGTCGTTATCCAGGATCGCCTCGACATTCTGCGTCTCGGCGAACAAATTAGGCGCGACGAACCAACGCGAGCCGGCATCCAGCGGTTGGTAGAACTCGCTGAACAGCTCCTGGCGATCGCCTACCTGCAGGCGCGTCAGCCACTCGGCGCCCAACGCGTTGATGCCGTTCTTGCGATAGCTGGCACCGATGTTGAATGCGCTGTCGCCGCGAAAATCATCCGAGAGGTTGATGCCCAGGCGCAGGTAGTCGGTGCCGGAGCGCTTTTCACGGGTCGTGATGACCAGCGTATTGCCTGAGTCGCCATGCACGACGCGGTATTCGACCTGTTCGAAGTAGTCCAGTCCGTACAGCGTACCCATGTCTTTCTGCAGGTCCTGAAGGTCCAGCCGCTTGCCTGGCTGCTGGCGGATATGCCGGCGAATCACGGCGTCACCGACTTTCGAGTCATTCTCGATCCGCACAGCGGTAATCAGCGGCGTGCGGGGCTCGGCCGAGCGGGCAAGGCTCAGCGCAAGGCTGCCGCCGCTCTCGCTGCGCATGGCGTTCAGCCGAGCGTCCAACGCGGTGGCCGCACGATATCCGGCGTCGATAAGCGCTTCCGTGCGACCGAAATCGGTCGAACCGAACCCCGCCAGCATCGGTTGCACCAGCAGGTCTTCCGGGCGGAGTGTCGCCAGCTGCGCTTCGGAGTTACGTCGGGTCATCATGGTGATCGATTGGTTGAGCACATCGACAACAGTGAGCAGTTGCTCACGAGGCTGCAGTGGCGTGCCGATGTCCACCACGATCAGCCGATCCACGCCCATGTCGCGGGCGACATCCATGGGAATGTTGTCGACCATGCCGCCGTCGACGAGCAGACGGCCTTCGATTTCGACCGGGGCGAACACCGCGGGGATCGACATGCTGGCGCGAATGGCCTGAGGCAGATGGCCGCTGCGGAAGATAACTTTCTTGTCGTTGGCGATATCGGTTGCCACAGCGCGAAAGGGTATCGGCAAGCGATCGAAATCACGGGTGTCGCTGGTGTGCACGAGCAGGCGTTCGAGCAGTAGGGCAAGGTTCTGCCCTTGGATGACACCCAAAGGCAGCCCTAGGCTGCCATCGTCGCGGAAGCTGAGCTTGCGCTTGACCAGGAAATCGCGGTCGTCCTGTTTTCGCCGAAAAGGCACATCCTGTCGTGGCGGATCGTCCGACAGGACTTGTTGCCAGTCGAGACCGAGTGCCAGCTTTTCCAGCTCCTCGACGCTATAGCCTGCCGCGTAGAGTCCGCCGATCACCGCACCCATGCTGGTGCCGGCAATCGCGTCGATTCGCACGCCGTGCTCCTCCAGTGCTTTCAAGACGCCAATATGCGCCAATCCTCTTGCAGCGCCTCCGGAAAGCACCAGACCGGTGCGGGGCTGAGAATCGGCGAATCCTGTCAGCGGCATCAGGAGGATCAGCAGAAAGAGTAGGCGGGACATGGCAACACCGGCGGAGGATCGCGAAATGGCGGCTATTATAGGCGTCCGTCAGCCCACGAGCGCCCTGTCATGGCCGATAGCAAACCGGAAATCGTCATTACCTACTGCACTCAGTGTCAGTGGCTGCTGCGTGCGGCCTGGCTGGCTCAGGAACTGTTGTCCACTTTCGCCGAGGACTTGGGCAAGGTCTCGTTGGTCCCGGCCAGTGGCGGTACATTCCATATTGCCTGTGACGGCGTGCAGATATGGGAGCGCAAGCGCGACGGTGGCTTTCCGGACGCCAAGGAGCTGAAACAGCGCGTGCGCGACCAGATCGATCCGCAACGGGATCTCGGGCATAACGACAGATAGATCAGACAATAGGGGTGTTCCGGCCGGCCGGCAGCTAGCGGTGCTGTGCTTTCACGGGCGAGAATCTTGTAGTCGACGATCGAAACTTCCCGCGGCTTCGGCATGCCCGCACGCTGCGCGGCCGCGCTGGCCAGCAGCATGTTTCCTTCCTGCGCCATCGGGCCCTTCATCCGGCTATTCGATGCAAGCTTCGCCATCGACGATGTGCGCCGCAGCGTGGTGGAGCTGCGGGTCGAGGGGGAGGACGGCTACGTACTCAACGGCAGCAGTTCGATGGACCAGATCAGTCGTGACCCGCTGGATCTGGTAGCCCAGGCGATCAATCGCAATCACCAGTATCCCGATGGGTTCCTTACTCTTTCTCGGCACCTTGTTCGCACCTACCGAGGACCGCGATACGGCGGGTTCCGGCTTCACCCACAAGCTAGGCGACCGGGTCAGCATACGCAGCGCTCAGCTGGGCGCTCTGCACAACCGGGTCAATCACAGCGACTCGGTGCCGCCGTAAGAATTCGGCATGCTGGCTCTGTTTAAACCTCGCAGTGCGCGGCCTGCTTTAGCCCGCGCACGGCTCGGCTGCCGCCGCCGAGCCGCTTTCATCCTGCAATTCCTCGAGCAATAGCCGCGCCGCAGGGGACAGGCTGCTCCCGTGCCGGGCAATGACGCCGTAGGGCTCGCTGCGTGAGTGCAGCGCCAGCGGCAATCGACGGATCATGCCAAAGCGTTCGCTGAAGCGGGCCACCGACAGCGGCATGACGGCGACCAGCTCGGGGTCTTCCTGCAGCAGACTGAGGGTAGTGAAGGTGGAAGCGGTTTCGACCGGGTAACGCGGAAATTCCAAGCCGGCTTCGCTGAACTCGCGTTCGAGCAACTGACGCATCGGCATGTTAGCCGGGTAGATGACCCAGCGATAACCGCTCAGATCAGCCAACTTCAGCGGCGCGGCGCCGGCCATTGGGTGGTCTGGATGGGCGGCCACGGCCAGCTGCTCCTCGTGCAGGGTCAGGCAGTCATAGGCGTCCGGACGCCGGCTGACGCTGCTCCGGCAGATCGCCAGATCCAGCCGGCCCTCATCGAGCAGGCCGAGCAGGCGCGCGCTGGTGTCCTCGACGATTTCAACCGATAGCTCCGGCTGCTTGCGCCGCAGTCGGCCCAGCGCACGCATCAAGAGGGGCACGGCACCCATGATTACGCCCACCGAGAGGCGCCCACCATGCCCTTGCAGGATGCCGACCATCTCTTCGCGCAGGTGCGCCAGATCGCTGTGGATCAGCCGCGCATAACGAATCACGCAGCGCCCCAGATCGTTGGGTTGCAACCCCTGGCTGCTGCGCGTGAACAGCTCGGCGGCAAAGGTCGATTCGATTTCATGCAGCGCCTTGGTGGCGCCGGGTTGGCTGATCGATACCTGCTCGGCGGCACGGTGCAGCGAGCCCTGTTCATCGAGCGCGATGAGAAGGCGCAGCTGTTTGAGGCGCAGGCGGGAAACGATGGAGGGCAGGGCAGCGATCATGGGGATGACTGGAAGTTATCACTCAATCAGAAGCTTTCATTAGGCACCACCCACGGTGGTTTTTAAAGTGATTGCAGCACATGCCCGCGATTGCGCGGCCCTTACAAGAAGAGGAAACCTCATGCGGTTGATTCAATTTGAAAACGAACAGGGCGAGCGTCAGGTCGGCGTGGTGGGCGGCGAGCGTATCGAGGTATTGCGCGGCGTGAGCAGTACCCGCGAGCTGGCACTGGCTGCAATTCGTAACGGTCATAGCCTGGCGGCACAGATCGACGCGCAAGGCTGGGACGCCGGTTCGTCGTATCGCCAACTGCTGGACGCCGGCCGTGTGCTGCCGCCGCTGGACCATGAGGACCCTGCTCATTGCCTGGTCAGCGGTACCGGCCTGACTCACCTGGGTAGCGCTTCGACCCGAGACAAGATGCATCAGCAGGTCGAGCAGGGCGAGGAAAAGCTCACCGACTCGATGCAGATGTTCCGTTGGGGCATGCAGGGTGGCAAGCCACAACCGGGAACCGTCGGCGCGCAGCCCGAGTGGTTCTACAAGGGCGATGGCAGCATCGTGGTTCGCCCCGGGGCGGATTTCGAGGCGCCTGATTTCGCCGAAGACTTCGGTGAAGAGCCTGAGCTGACCGGTCTCTACGTCGTGGGCGACGACGGCCAGCCATACCGGCTCGGTTTCGCCCTGGGCAACGAATTCTCCGATCATGTGACCGAACGCAAGAACTACCTGTATCTAGCCCACTCCAAACTCAGGTTCTGTTCATTCGGGCCGGAGCTGCTCATTGGCGAGTTGCCCGCAAACCTGGCAGGCGTTAGCCGAATCCGCAGGGCCGGACAGCTACTTTGGGAAAAGGAGTTTCTGTCCGGCGAAGAGAACATGTGCCATAGCTTGGAAAATCTTGAGTACCATCATTTCAAGTATTCGCAGTTCCTCCGTCCCGGCGACGTGCATGTGCATTTTTTCGGGACGGCGACGCTGTCGTTCGCTGACGGTATCAAGGCGCAGCCGGGCGACCAGTTCGAGATCAGTCTCGATGCGTTCGGTGAACCCTTGCGCAACGGCATCTCCATCCGGCAGCCCGGCATCGAGGCTGGAGGGGTAAAAGCGCTCTGATTCGCAACTCAAAGAGCGATACTGTCGTACGTGACGAGCCGCTGGCCTTGTCATCAAGGGCGGCGGTGCATTCGTTAACGGGCCGTCGGTCATCTCCGCTTGCCATGCGGAGCCCCCCGAACCTACAGGTAGAGGAGAGATTCCATGTCCGCCATTCTCGGCCACAACTACATAGCAGGTACGCGCAGCGCCGCCGGCACTCAAAAGCTGCAGAGCCATGACGCCAACAGCGGCCAGGCGCTGCCATTCGAATTCGTACAGGCTACCCAAGACGAAGTGAACGCCGCGGCCGAAGCTGCTGCCGCTGCCTACCCAACCTACCGTGTCCTTCCGGCCGAAAAGCGCGCCGAGTTCCTCGACGCCATTGCTGATGAGCTCGACGCGCTGGGTGATGACTTCGTCGCACTGGTCTGCCAGGAGACCGCACTACCGGCCGGGCGCATCCAGGGTGAGCGCGGACGTACCAGCGGTCAGATGCGGCTGTTCGCCAAAGTGCTGCGCCGCGGCGATTTCTACGGCGCGCGTATCGATCGCGCCTTGCCGGAGCGCAAGCCGTTGCCGCGGCCCGGTCTGCGCCAATGCCGGATGGGCCTGGGCCCGGTCGCGGTGTTCGGTGCCAGTAACTTTCCGCTGGCATTCTCCACTGCCGGCGGCGATACCGCCTCGGCGCTGGCCGCCGGCTGCCCAGTGGTGTTCAAAGCGCACAGCGGGCATATGGCAACGGCCGAGCAGGTCGCCGATGCGATCCTGCGTGCCGCTGAGAAAACCGGCATGCCCAAGGGCGTGTTCAACATGATCTACGGCGGCGGTGTCGGCGAGTGGCTGGTCAAGCATCCGGCGATCCAGGCGGTCGGCTTCACCGGCTCGCTACGCGGTGGACGTGCGCTATGCGATATGGCGGCGGCGCGCCCGCAGCCCATTCCGGTCTTCGCCGAGATGTCCAGCATCAATCCGGTATTGGTACTGCCCGAAGCACTGAAAGCGCGCGGTGACGCCATTGCCAATGAGCTGACGGCCTCTGTGGTGCTGGGCTGTGGCCAGTTCTGCACCAATCCGGGCATGGTCATCGGTATTCGTTCGCCAGAGTTTTCCGACTTCCTCGAGCGACTCACAGGTTTCATGTCCGAGCAGCCGGCGCAAACCATGCTCAACGCCGGAACACTGACGAGCTATGCCAAAGGCCTGGAGCATCTGCAGGCGCATCCGGGTATCACCCATCTGGCCGGTGCCGCGCAGGACGGCAATCAGGCGCGACCACAGCTGTTCAAGGCCGATGCGCAATTGCTCATCGACGGTGATGAGTTATTGCAGGAGGAGGTCTTCGGGCCCACCACGATCGTTGTCGAGGTCGCCGACAAAGCGGAATTGCTGCGCGCGCTACATGGCTTGCGTGGGCAGCTCACTGCTACCTTGATTGCCGATGAGGCGGACCTCAGCGCTTTCACCGATCTCACTCCGGTGCTGGAGCAGAAGGCCGGACGCTTGTTGCTCAACGGCTATCCGACCGGCGTTGAGGTTTGCGACTCGATGGTTCACGGCGGGCCGTACCCGGCGACCTCCGATCCGCGAGGCACTTCGGTGGGTACCTTGGCGATCGACCGCTTCGTGCGACCGGTTTGCTATCAGAACTTCCCCGAGGCACTGCTGCCGGAGGCGCTGAAGAACGCCAACCCGCTGGGCATCAACCGCCTCGTGGATGGCGAGATGACACGGAACGCGATCTAGCGCTACCTGACGGGCCGTTTTTCTGCCCGTCAGGTCAATCAATCAACACGCGGGGCGCGATACCCGTGGCGTCCTCTCTCCCCGCCGGGGCTTACCCGGCGGGGATTTTTTGCAATTGAACCGGTGACAATCTGCGATGAAGCGCGTGGTCTGCCTTAGCGGTGACCATTTCGCGGGGCCATCTCGCTTGATGGCGATCCACAACCAAGCCGATTACCAGCGGAGCTTATCAACGCTCGTTCAATCGATGCACTCGAAGCTACCGCTAACGAGCTCTGTGCGTTGAATGCTCAGGTAGAGATTCGCACCGTTCCGAGCGACATCACTTCAGCAGGAAGTGCGAACAGCAGGGCTGGCGGCACGCCCACAGGTGGATATCCTGATCAATAATGCGAGTGGTCCGCCGCCCGGCGATTTTCGCCAGTGGAGCCGCGAGACCTGGTTGGCGGTGGTGGATGCGAACATGCTGACTCCGATCGAACTCATCAAAAGCTGCGTCGATGAATGGCCGCGGGGTCTATTAAGGGCGGCGGGTAGGTCCGTCAGCCCAAGCCCAGTCGTAGCTGACGCGCCGTGTCACGGAGCAGTTCCAGCACGCTGTTGGCTGCAGGGGAGAGTAGTCGTTGGTCTTTGGTAATGATGCCGAAGGCCATCAGGCCCTGGTTCAGATCGCGGTCGATGTCGGCGTCGACCTCGATCTCGCCGAGCATGCCATAGCGTGCGTAATGCGCCAGGACGTCGCGCGGCAGCACAGTAAGCATGTCGTTCTTTTCCGCTAACGTCGTCACCATCAGCAGGTTCTCCGCATTTACGACCTTCCTCGGCGGGCGCATGCCGACGCGCTGAAACAGCGCATCGAACTCCTGACGCAACACGCTTCCGGCCGGCGGTAGCACCCAGTCCGCGGCGTTCAATTCGGCGCGCGACAGAAGGCCTTCGACCAGCCCGGCGCGCGCGCAGATCTTCAGCGGCTCTTTGGCCAGTGGCTCGAAATGCAGGTCCTCCTGCTGACTGCCGGCATAAAACCGCGCCACCAGAAAATCCAGCTCCCCATCGTCCAGGATCGCCAACAAGTCCCGGCTCGAGCCCGTACGAATGGTCACCTCCAGGCCCGGGAAGCGCTGCTTCGCGCGGCGGACGGTCTCCGGCAGGAGTTCCGCACAAGGCGTCAGGATGGTGCCGATGCGCACATGTCCCTGTTGCCCAAGACGCAATGCGTCGACCTCGCTGTATGCGCTGTCCAGCGTGTTCAGCAGGCGCCTGGCGTGACGAATCATCGCTTCGCCATACAGCGTCGGGACGACGCCGCGCGCGTGGCGTTCGAACAGTTCGACACCGAGTCCGTCTTCCAGCTCCTTGAGCAACTTCGAAATCGCCGGCTGGGAAATACCCAGTCCTATGGCGGCGCGATTGAGATTTCCGGTGTCGCCGAGCGCGGCCAACAGCGGGATGTGGCGGTTCTTCAGGCGCGCTCGGACAAACCAGTTGCTGTTGATCGGCTTCATTCAGCTATATCCATTCGAGTATCGGTGAGGCTGAAATATATATTTGTTGATGATGTCTTGTCTCTTTACGCTCTGGATTAACGAAGGGGTGTTGCCGGCGGCTGGTAGCCGCCGGCACCTCGATCGAGACCGTGCCTTATAACAATAATCGGAGAGGCAACTATGCAATCGAACATCAAACGTTTCGGGTTGGGCCTCGCGGCGACCCTGGTCCTCATGTCCGGCAGTGCGTTCGCCCAGCAGGAATGGAAGTTCCAGATCAACGTCAACGCTGGTGACGACGAATACCGCATCGCCCAGCAATGGGCGAAAAGCGTCGGCGAAAAAACCGACGGCGAGATCACCATCGAAGTCCTGCCGACCGGCACCATCGTCGGCAACAACGAGACATTGGATGCCGTCGGCGCGGGCATCATTCAGGGCCACATTACCGACCCCGGTTATTTCTCTGGCAAGAATCCAGCCTTCGCGGTTTACGGCAACATGGTCGGCGCTTGGGGCGGCCCGGCGCCGTTTCTCGACTACATGCGCAACGCCGGCGGGGAAGCCGGTTACAACCGCCTGGTCGAGCCGTACAACGTTCACCTCATCCGCGCCGGCGCCGTGGGTGCCGAATCCTTGATAAGCAAGCGCAAGATCGAGACGCTCGACGACCTGAAAGGCCTCAAGGTCCGGGCGCCGGAAGGCATGGTGTCGAACATCTTCAAGCTGGCCGGAGCCGCGCCGGTGAATCTGCCGACCTCGGAGGTGTATACGGGGCTTGAGAAAGGCGTAATCGACGCGGCCGATTACACGGTGTTCTCAACCAACTACCAGCAGGGCTATCACAAGTACGCGCCGTTCGCCGTCTATCCCGGCTTTCACTCAATGCCGATGAAAGACATTTCGGTCAACAAGGCGCTGTGGGACGAGCTATCTCCCGAGCAGCAGAAAATTCTCGAAGACTCGGTCGATGCGTTCACCGAACAGCTAGTCAGCGACCTGCAGAAAAAGGACGAAGAGCAAGTGGCGCTTGCCAAGCAGAAAGGCGACGTGACCCTGGCCTCGCTGCCCGAGGAAGAGCTGAAGAAATTCCGTCAGTCCGCTCGGGACGAGTGGTCGCACTGGCGTGATCGCAGCCCTCAGGCCAAGGAGGCGGTTGATTCGATCCAGGCCTATCTGCAGGACAAGGGCATGCTTTGAGCCGCGCCCCGCGGTTCCTCTCTTCGCTGACGGACGGCTCCCTGGCTTCGGCCGGGTAGTCCGAGGAGTTTCGCTGTGAAAAACCCTCAACCTTCATCTGACGATCACCTCGACGCCTGCGCGCCCGAGCCCGGCCACGGGCTGCTCGATCGTGGCATTCGGCGTGCTGGCCAGCTGATCGCCTGGCTGGTGTTCATCGCCATGCTGGTCAGCGTGTTCGAAGTCATCATGCGCTACGGATTCGGCGCACCCACCGACTGGGCGCATGAGACCACCACTTTTTTGGTCGCCAGCATCTTTGCCTTGGGTGGACCCTATGCGCTGGCAACCAACCGGCATATCCAGATTCGTATCCTGCTCGATCGCCTTTCGCCGCGTAAGAGGAGTTGGCTGGAATTGCTGAACCTGTTGCTGGGCATCCTGTTCTGCCTGGCCATCGGCTATGCCGCCTGGGTGCTGGCCTACAACGCGACGCATGCACCCGACGGCAGCTGGCGCCTTGAAACCTCCGGTTCGTCGTGGAACCAGCCGCTGCCGGCCTTCACCAAGATCGTCATTCTCGCGTCTATTGCGCTGATGTGCGTGCAGCAGGTGGTACGGATCGCGACTCATCGTCGTGCACGTCATGATTCGGATGCCGCGCAATGAGCATCGAGATCGCAACCTACCTGATGATCTTCGCGATCTTCGCTTTGTTGGTGTTGGGCCTACCACTGGCCTTCGTCACCGGCCTGGTGGCCGCCGGCTTCACCCTTGGCTGGTTTGGACCTGTGGCGGTGCCGTTGGTGGCGAGCCGGATGTTCGGCTTTATCACCGAATACTCGTTGGTGGCCGTACCGATGTTCGTCTTCATGGCGGGCTTGCTGGACCGATCGGGTCTGGCGCGGGATCTGTTCAATTCCATGCGCTTTTTCGCCGGTCGGCTGCCGGGCGGGGTCGCGGTACAGACCATCGTCGTGGCGTTCTTTCTCGCTGCGATTTCGGGAATCATCGGTGGCGAAATCGTCCTGCTCGGCGTGCTGGCCCTGCCGCAGATGCTTCGCCTGGGCTACGACAAGCGCATCGCCATAGGCGTGGTCTGCGCGGGTGGCTCGCTGGGCACCATGGTGCCGCCGTCGATCGTGCTGATCATCTACGGGCTGATCGCCAGCGTCTCCATTGCCGACCTGTTCAAGGCGGCGATTATGCCCGCGGCGCTGTTGATGGGCAGCTACATGCTCTACGTGGTGGTGATGTGCATGCGGTATCCGCATATGGGTGGTGCGCATCTGGAGAAGGACATCAATCAGCCACAACTTACGTTGGCCGAAGCCTTCAAGGGCATGTTCTTCCCGATCGCCATCGCCGGGTTGGTGCTCGGCAGCATCTACGGCGGTATCGCCTCGGTCACCGAGGCCGCGGCCATGGGCGCGCTGGGTGTGTTGCTGGCCGTGCTGGTGCGCGGCGAATTCAGCGTCAAGCTGCTTCAGGAAAGCCTGACCCAGACGCTGGAAACCTGCGGAATGATTGTCTGGATCGGTATCGGTGCGGCCTGTCTGGTCGGGGTCTACAACCTGATGGGCGGCAACCGCTTCGTCTCATCCGCGATTACCGGGCTGGAGGTGGCGCCCTTCGTCATCGTGCTGGTGATGATGCTGATCTTCCTGCTGCTGGGCATGTTTCTGGACTGGATCGGCATCGCCATGCTCTGCCTGCCGATCTTCGTGCCCATAGTCGTCGAGCTCGGCTACGACCCGGTGTGGTTCGGCATTTTGTTCGCGGTGAGCATGCAGGTGTCCTACATCTCGCCACCCTTCGGGCCGGCCGCCTTCTATCTCAAGAGCGTGGCACCGCCAGATATCACCCTGACCGACATCTATCGCTCGATGGTGCCCTTCATCGTTATTCAGATCGCTGTGCTCGGCCTACTCCTTTACGTCCCGGCAATCTCGACCTGGCTGCTCTAACCAACCCGAACGTTAAATCTGGCGGGCCCTGTGGCCCATCGACGAAAAACAGGTGCATGCAATGACTGAAAAACGCCCCCTGCGCTCCGCTCAATGGTTCGGTACGACCGACAAGAACGGCTTCATGTACCGCAGCTGGATGAAGAACCAGGGCATCCCCGACCATGAGTTTCAGGGCAAGCCAATCATTGGTATTTGCAACACCTGGTCAGAGCTGACGCCCTGCAATGCGCACTTTCGCAAGATAGCCGAGCACGTGAAGAAAGGCGTGCTGGAAGCAGGCGGCTTTCCCGTCGAATTCCCGGTGTTCTCCAATGGTGAGTCGAACCTCAGGCCAACCGCCATGCTCACGCGCAATCTCGCCAGCATGGATGTGGAGGAGTCGATTCGCGGTAACCCCATCGATGCGGTGGTACTGCTCACCGGCTGTGACAAAACCACGCCAGCGCTGCTCATGGGCGCCGCGAGCTGCGACGTGCCAACGATTGTGGTGACCGGCGGGCCGATGCTGAACGGCAAGCACAACGGCCGCGACATCGGCGCCGGGACCATCGTTTGGCAGATGCACGAGGCGTACAAGGGCGGGCTGATCAGCCTCGACGAGTTCCTTTCGGCCGAAGCTGGTATGTCGCGCTCGGCCGGCACCTGCAACACCATGGGCACGGCCTCGACCATGGCCTGCATGGCCGAAGCGCTGGGTACCTCGTTGCCGCACAACGCGGCGATTCCCGCGGTGGATTCGCGCCGCTACGTGCTGGCGCATCTGTCCGGCATGCGCATCGTCGATATGGTCGAGGAAGACCTGCGGCTGTCGAAGGTGCTGACCAAAGCGGCATTTGAAAACGCCATTCGCGTTAACGCCGCGATCGGTGGATCGACCAATGCGGTGATCCATCTCAAGGCGATCGCCGGGCGCATCGGCGTGGAGCTCGACCTGGACGACTGGACGCGCATCGGCCGGGGCATGCCCACCATCGTCGACCTGCAGCCCTCGGGACGCTTTCTGATGGAAGAGTTCTACTACGCCGGCGGCCTCCCGGCGGTGATTCGTCGGCTGGGGGAAAACCAGCTGTTGCCCAATCCCGATGCGCTGACCGTCAACGGCAAGTCGCTGTGGGACAACTGCGCCCAAGCGCCGATCTATGGGCAGGACGAAGTCATCCGTGCATTGGACAATCCACTGCGCGAGGACGGCGGTATCTGCGTGTTGCGCGGCAACCTGGCACCCAGCGGGGCAGTGCTTAAACCTTCCGCGGCGACACCTGAGCTGATGAAGCACCGGGGGCGCGCGGTGGTGTTCGAGGACTTCGACGACTACAAGGCGCGCATCGCCGATCCGGAGCTGGACGTCGATGAAACCTGCGTGTTGGTGATGAAGAATTGCGGGCCCAAGGGTTATCCCGGCATGGCCGAGGTCGGCAACATGGGGCTGCCGCCGAAGGTACTGGCGAAGGGGATCACCGACATGGTGCGAATCTCCGATGCGCGGATGAGCGGGACTGCCTACGGCACCGTGGTGTTGCACGTCGCCCCTGAAGCAGCCGCTGGTGGACCGCTGGCAGTGGTGCGTAACGGCGACTTCATCGAACTGGATTGCCTGGCGGGTCGCCTGCATCTGGACGTTCCCGATGCAGAGTTGAAAGAGCGGTTGGCTGCCTGGCAAGCGCCGCAGGGCTTGTTGTGGGACGGCGGTTATCGGCGCCTGTTCGTCGATCACGTTCTACAGGCCGATGAAGGCTGCGATTTCGACTTCCTCGTCGGTTGTCGGGGTGCGGACGTACCCCGTCATTCCCACTGAGACGCTACCACTGCTCGGAGACTGAGCGGAGGCGTCGCCGGTGGTGCCAACTAACGAGGCGCTTCGGGCACTTCCGCCAGCGGTGTAGCGGCGTTCGGCGTGGCCTGTGTCTTCAGGCGGCTGGCGATCACCGTGGCAAGGATGATCAGTGTGCCGCCCATCAGCATGCGCAGGGTGGGTTGCTCGTTGAACAGCCACCACGCGAAGGCGATGCCGTAGACCGGCTCGAGGGCGAAGATCACCGCGGTTGTTCGGGCCTTCAGTACCTTGAGGCTCGCTACGAACAGGCTGTGCGCCAGGCCCGTGCAGAACACGCCGAGCAATACCAGCCATAGCCAATCCAGCGCCGGTACTGCTGGCAACGAACGCCAAGTGAACGGCAGCAGGCAGAGCAGGATCGTGCCGTTCTGCCAGAGAGCGGCTTGTACCGGATCGACGCCGCGTGTAACGGCGCGGTTGAGCAGTGATAGCAGCGCAAACATCAGCCCCGACAGAACGCCATAGAGCAGACCCACCGTGCTTTGATTGGCGAGGTCGAAATGCGGCGTGACCAGTAGGAGGCCCGCGCACACCAACCCCACCATTGCGAACTCGACAGGGCGGGTTCGTTCGCGGAACAGCAGACCTTCAAACAGCACAGTGAAGGCCGGGAAACTGGCGAAGCCCAATGTGGCAATGCCGACGCCGGCGACTTTCACCGCCATGAAGAAGGTGAGCCAATGCCCGCCCAACAGCAGGCCGCCAAACAACAGGCCGCCGCGCTGACGCCAGCTGGGCCGGCTGCCGCCTGTACGCAGGAAATGCGCCGCGAGTACCAGCGCGGCGACGGCAAACAGTGCGCGGCCGAAGGTGATGAGTAGCGGCGGGCTTTCGGCCAACTTGCCGAACACGCCGGAGAGGCCAAACATCAGCGCGCCAAAGTGGATCGCCAGTAGCGCGTTGCGATGGGTCATGGGGCCTCACGATAGATGCGTTTGAGACTGTCAGCTGGCGTTCATGGTAGAGCGCCAGGGGCGCCCCGTCTGTCGCGTCAACGTTGTGATTTGTCGAGCGCCTCGCGCCGGATTGCGCGCGGCGTCGTGCCGTACTGACGGTTGAGGGCGGCGGTGAAAGCGCTTTGCGAGGCGTACCCGACGCGCGCGGCGATTTCGCCGACCGCTAGCGGGGTGCTGATCAGCAGCTGTCTGCCCTGTTGCAGACGGCGTAAGCGGATGAACTCCTGGGGAGTCAGGCCCGTTTCGCTGACGAAGCGCGCATGGAAGCGCGGCACGGAAAGGCCGGCCAGCCGTGCGAGGTCACTGACTTCAAGCGGATGCGCCAAATGCCGATCGACGTGGGCGTAGAGGCCGGCCAGCGGGAGCGGATGCTGCCGGCCGGCCGGCTCGCAGCCCGACGCAAGACTGGCCAATAGTAGCGTGGCGCCTTGCTCATTGATGATCGGGTCGTTAATCGGGCTGGCTGAAAGCCAGTTGACGAGCTGGCTCTGGGTGGGACTCAGGCGCAGCGCTGCGGGCCGCTCCAGCAAGCGCTGCGCAGGGTCGGCATGGTGTCCGAGACGCTGCTGCAGCCAACCGTGATCAGGTATATCCACGACCAGACACAAGCTGCCATCGACGCTACCGCAGGCATGGTGCGCATCGCTGGGGACTACCGCCAGGAGCTGTTGCTGGATGCGGCTGCCGTGGCCGTCGATCTCGAAGTCTAGCTGCCCGCGCAGGCCGAACACCAATTGCGTGTGTTGGTGACTATGGATGATCTGGTCGTGGCTGTAGTGGCGCAGCGACAGGATGGGCGACATGGGTGATTCTCGACTTTGAGCTAGTGCCGGTAGCCTAGGCTGTGATTGCTGTGGACCGTTGCCGGCATCCGGCGGTGCTACATGATGACCTTGTCACGAAGTTTGTCGGCAGCTTGGTTGAGGGCCTGGATAACTCGCTCCTTGTCGAAGTTCTGCACGCCGTTGGTGTCCAGGTACATCGAGAATCCCGGCAATTCATGTTCGACAAAGCTGCTGGTCGCACCCAGATCGCGGCGGAAATCCACTACCTGATAGATCTGCACCGGCCGCGAGAAGCCCTTGACGCTGATCTGGCCCTTGTCGCGGCACATGATCACGTCTTTGACCAGCGAGTAGGTCTCGTGGGAAATCAGGATCTCCCCGGCTTCGGCGGAACTCTCCAGTCGGCTGGCGAGGTTCACTTCGCGGCCGATGATGGTGTAATCCATGCGGGTATCGGCACCGAAGTTGCCGACTGTGCAGTAGCCGGTGTTGATCCCCATGCGGATTTCCATCGGCTTCGTGATGCCTTGCGCGCGCCATTGCTGGCGCAGCACCTTCATGTGTTTGCGCATGGCGATGGCCATCGATACCGCGGCCACCGCATCCTTTTTGGCACCTTGGCTGGCGGGGTCGCCGAAGAAAACCATTACGCAATCGCCAACAAACTTGTCGATGGTTCCGCCGTACTTGAGGGTGATCTTCGACATCTCGTTGAGGTAGGTGTTGAGCAGATCGGTCAGGGCTTCGGCTTCCAGCTCCTCTGAGAGTTCGGTGAAGCCCTTGATGTCGGAAAAGAACACCGTGAGTTTCTTGCGCTGGGTTTCCAAGCGTACGCTGCGTTTGCCGGAGAAGATCGACTCCCACACCTGGGGCGACAGGTATTTGGCCAGATTCCTTGCCAGCCGTGCCGCCTTGGCTTGTTGGGCCTCGACCTCGCTGCGAGCCTGCGCCAGCCGTATCCCTTGCTGATGGACGTAGTAGGCCGTGACGCACACATACAGCATGGTGAAGAGAATGCTGACGGCGGATACCAGGACCGGGGTAGAGTCGTCGAAGCGCAAAGGCACCAGCAAGCTGGTCAGCCCGACGCCGATCGTGACCATCAACACGGTCATCAGGAAATGGCGCAGGCTGCCGATGACCAGCGCACTGAAGCCGAGGGTCAGAAGGAACATCAGGCTTGGCACCAGGGCGCAGCCGAGCAGCACGATTCCCGCTCCCGCATTCAAGGCGTCGAGGCACAGCAGTGTTTGCGAAGTTTGCTCGGGGTATCGGCGCTTGAAGCGATAGCTCAGGTGATAGGCGAAATGTGGATAGAGGAGGGTGTAGGGCACCATCCACAACAGGTGGATTGCGAATTGTTGGGTATAGACACCAGCGGCGAGTGTGGCGGCGCAGGTCAGATAGGCGAAAACCCGGGCGTAATACTCGCGTAGGGGGCGCGTCGCGAGGCCGTTACGCCGTTCACCGGTCACGGTTGACATTATGATTGCTATCCCTGAAAGGTTCCGGCGCTCTGGCATGCGCCGTTGGAGGCAACAGCGCATCGACCGGCGCTGGCCCGGGGATCATAACCAAGTCGCCACCATTGCGCCAAACCGCCCGTCCAATCCGTGACGGGCCGCGGCTACCAACCGGGTATGGTCGGCCCTGGTGATTCAGAAGCGGATCTTTCCGGTAAGCATGTCCTTGAGCATCACCCAGTCGCCGAGAAAGCTGTAGAGCGGGTATTGGAACGTCGCCGGCCGATTCTTCTCGAAAATGAAATGCCCGATCCAGGCGAACCCGTAGCCAGCCAACGGCATCGCTAGCAGCCATAACCACTGCTGGCTGATCAGCGCGTAGGCGAGTATGGCCAATACGAGGAAGCTGCCTATGTAGTGCAGTCGACGGCAGGTGGGGTTGCTGTGCTCGGCCAGATAGAACGGGTAGAACTCGGCAAAGCGGGTAAAGCGTTCGGCGGTTTGCGTGCTCATGCCACACCTCCTGTCATTGTGGTCAGCGCAGTCTAGAGTCGCTGGTATTTTTTGGCCACTGGCCAGGATACCTGGCCTGGCCGCGTTGCAAGCTCACGGCTAGAACCCACAGGTGACATCATGCTGGCTTGCGAGGCGTGCCGGCCCCGGTGTTGCCGTGCCGGAACTTGTTTCGCAGCCGGAGGGCCTTAATTTCCATATCCTCTTTCTTGCGGCGTGCTGAAATGCCGTTCCCGTGAATACATCACCAAAGGACACCCAGCTTTGGCCAGTAGCCTGCTCGCCCTGATTGACGATATCGCGACGATTCTGGATGACGTTTCGGTCATGACCAAAATCGCCGCGAAGAAAACCGCCGGAGTGCTGGGTGACGATTTAGCGCTCAACGCCCAACAGGTCACCGGCGTCAAAGCCGACCGGGAGTTGCCCGTCGTCTGGGCCGTGGCTAAAGGGTCGATGCGCAACAAGTTGATCCTGGTACCGGCTGCGCTGTTGATCAGCGCATTCATCCCATGGGCGATAACGCCTTTGCTGATGCTCGGTGGGGCGTTCCTGTGTTTCGAAGGCTTCGAAAAGCTTGCGCACCGCTTCCTGCACCGGGACGACGACCATCACGCGCAGCAACTGAAGGCGCTGGCCGATCCCAGTGTCGACATGGTCGCCTTCGAGCGAGACAAAATCAGTGGCGCGGTGCGCACCGATTTCATCCTCTCGGCCGAAATCATCGCCATTACCCTTGGCACCGTGGCCGCTGCAACTTTCACCGAGCAAGTGGCGGTGCTCGCGGGCATTGCGATCATCATGACGGTAGGCGTGTACGGGCTGGTCGCTGGGATCGTGAAGCTGGACGATGCCGGTCTAGCACTGAGCAAAAGCAGCAGTGGTGCCGTGCAAGCGATCGGGCGGGGCATCCTTACGGTTGCGCCGTGGCTGATGAAATCGCTGTCGGTGATCGGTACTGCGGCCATGTTCATGGTCGGTGGGGGCATCCTCACCCACGGTATCCAGGCGATTCACCATTTCATCGAGAACAGCGCAGAGAATACGGTTGCGCTGCCTTATGTCGGCTCGGTATTGGCTGGGTTGCTGCCGACGATCCTGGACGCGGCATTCGGCATCCTGGTCGGTGGCCTGGTATTCGCTGCGGTGACACTGGGCGGGCGGCTGTTCAAGGGCAAGGCCGACGCGACCTGAAACCGAAGCTTTGGCTTGCACATGGTCGTGCGGGCCAAGCAAACCATCTTCTGAATATCACAGGAGCAAAGGGATGGATGCATTCATGCAAGCGGCAATCGCCGAAGCGAAGAAGGGCCTGGCGGAAGGTGGCATTCCGATCGGCTCGGTGATCGTCCATCGTGGACAGATCATCGGCCGCGGGCACAACCGGCGCGTGCAGCAGGGCAGTGCCGTGCTGCACGGGGAGATGGATGCCTTCGAAAATGCCGGCCGACAACCAGCCAATGTCTATGCCGAGTCGGTTCTTTACACCACGTTATCGCCCTGCTCGATGTGCAGCGGGGCCATCCTGCTCTACGGAATTCCCCGGGTGGTGATCGGCGAGAATCAGACCTTTATGGGCGAGGAGCTATTGTTGCGCGGTCGCGGCGTTGAGGTCGAAGTGCTACAGGACGCCAGCTGCGTAGAGATGATGCGCAGCTTCATCGCCAATAGTCCCGAACTATGGAACGAGGATATCGGGGAGACGAGTCAGTGACGCCAGAATGACGGTGTCAGCAACACCAGCACGGTGATGATCTCCAGGCGGCCAAGCAGCATGCCGACGGACAGCAGCCACTTTGCGGCATCCGGGAGGGTCGAGAAGTTGCCCGCCGGGCCGATAATCGGACCCAGGCCAGGACCCACGTTGCAGACCGCCGAAGCCGCTCCCGTGAGCGCGGTGATCGGGTCCAGCCCAAGCAGCGCCAAACAGAGCGCCAACACCCCGATGGTCATGGTGATGAAGAAAGAGAAAGTCAGAATCGAACGGACGATTTCTTCATCGAGGTTGTGCCCGTTGTACTGCTGACGGATTACCGCGCGCGGGTGAACAAGCTGCTTGAGGTTCGAGCGCAACAGGGCATAGGCGACCTGAAAGCGGAACATCTTCAAGCCGCCGGATGTCGAGCCGGAGCACCCGCCTAGGAACGTCAGATAGAAAAACACCATTACGGCAAATCCACCCCACTGGGTGTAATCGTTCACTGCAAAGCCCGTCGTGGTGATCACGGATACCACGCTGAACGTCACGATACGCAGCGAGTCGAGTAGGTTGTCGTCATGGTTGAGCCAGTACCAGCCGCTGAACAAAAGGCTGGTAATGGTCAGCATCAGCAGGAAGCCACGCACCTGCTGGTCGCCGAGCAATGCGTTGCGATTTCCGCGTGCCGTGGCGACATACAGTGTGAATGGCAAACTACCCAGGATCATGAAGAAGATCGCTACCCAATGCGATGCGGGGCTGAACTTGCCGAGCGAAGCATCCGATGTCGAATAGCCTCCCGTCGCCACGGTCGACATCGCATGGTTGATGGCGTCGAAGCCGCTCATCCCCGACAGCCAGAATGCGATGAAGGCTGCCAGCGTGAATGTCAGGTAGATCGCAATCAGATACTTGCCGGCCATGTGCGAGCGCGGCATGACTTTCTCTGACCAGTCCGATGACTCGGTCTGGAACAGCCGCATGCCGCCGACCCGCAGCAGCGGGAGAATCGCCACCGCCATGCCAATGAATCCAATACCGCCAAGCCAGTGCAGCAGCGACCGCCACATCAACAGGCCGGGCGACGCGCTATCCAGCCCTGAAAGCACCGTCGCGCCAGTCGTAGTGATACCGGACATGGTTTCGAAGAATGCGTCGGTATAGCTGATGTGCTGAATGAGCATCAGCGGCAAGGCAGCGAAGCAGCAGACAGTCACCCAGCTGACGGTGGTCAGAAAATACATGTCGCGCGGGCGCAGATGGGTGTTGGCCGGTCGCCCTGGCGCGACCAGGGCAAAGCCGCAGCCGAATGTAATAAGGCTCGCCCAAAGGAATGCCTGGAGATCGTCGGTGCGATCAAAGGCAAACAACGTGATCATCGGAATGACCATGCTGACTGCCAGGGTGATCAGGAAAATGCCGAGAATGAAACCGATAATACGCAGGGTCGGCAAGGCCATTGGTGATTGCTGCTCGGCTCGAAAATGAGCCCGCCATTCTACGCCAGTCGCAGCGGCAGTAAACCGGCGATCGGCCTGCTGAAAAATCTTTTGCAGCACCCTCTGCGGGCCTCTTCCCAAGTTCGTGGCGATGGATAGAATAGCCGCCCGGCGCCGGCCCTTTGCCGGTTTCTCGGTGTTCACCTTCCATGTCGATCGACAACCCATGCCTCACGTGCGGCGCCTGCTGCGCGTATTTTCGTGTGTCTTTCTTTTGGGGCGAATGCGCCTCATCCGGCGGTACTGTTCCCGATAGCGCCACCGTGCAGGTCAACCCATTCCACGTGGCGATGCTCGGGACGGAATCCAAACCTGCACGATGCGTCGGTTTGATGGGCGATGTGGGGTGCGGTGTGCGCTGCACGATGTATGAGCAGCGCTCAAGCACGTGCCGCGAATTCGAGGCGTCCTGGGCTGATGGTCAGCACAACGCTCACTGCGATGCGGCCCGGGCAGCCCATGGCCTGCCTCCGCTGACACCACCACTGGCGCCACAAGTGGCACCTGACCGGGTGGCCTGACCGTCTCCGCCGGCAGAGTCTTACCATTGCCACCGCGCAAAGAACGTATCGGGGCCCTAGAATGTCCGATTCGTTTTTGGAGGTGGTGATGGACGCTCTTGACCTGTTACTCAACCGCGTTTCTGTTGCGCGGCTCGCTGATCCGGCACCGAATGCCGCGCAGCTGGATCTGATCTTTCGCGCCGCACTGCGCGCTCCGGACCATGGCCAGCTTCGTCCGTGGCGTTTCCTGACGGTTCAGGGCGACGCCCGGGAGCGCCTGGGTGAGGTGTTCGCCGAGGCACTTGGCTTGCGCCAGCCGGACGCCGCTGAGGAAGCGCTACGCAAGGCGCAAAAGATGCCGCTGCGTGCGCCAATGGTGCTGGTGGTTATCGCCCGGGTCCTGCCACACCCCAAGATTCCTGATTCAGAGCAGGTGCTCGCGGTCGCCTGTGCGGCCCACGGTGTGTTGTTGGCAGCTCACGCGCAGGGCCTGGGCGCGGTCTGGCGTACCGGCGAGTTTGCCTATGATCGGCATGTGGCCGAGCGGTTGGGCCTGGCCGAGAACGAGCAGGTGCTCGGCTTCATCTACCTGGGAACGCCGGAAGGTAATCTGCGGACCCCTCCGGAGTTGGATCCTCGGTCCTTCGTTAATCAGTGGGACCGCGCACGATAGTGCTCAATGCGGATGCGGCAGGGTTGACCCTGTCACGCTCAGCGGAAGCTTCAAGCCGGCGATGAAACCGCCATCCGGGTGATTGCCCAGCAGCAGTTCACCGCCATGGCGTTCAGCCGCGCGGCGGGCTATCGCCAATCCCAATCCATGGCCGGCGGTGGTCTGTCCCGGTGCGCGGAAGAATGGCTCACTCAGTTGCGCGAGGTGGGCTTCATCCACACCGGGCCCGTGATCACGGATGCTCAACAGCAACCAGCCATTATCGATGCTGGCGTCTAACTCGATCGGCGCACCCTCGGGATTGAAGCGCAACGCATTGCGCAGCAGATTATCCAGCGCTCGCTCAAGCATGTCCGGCCAGCCGTTCAGCACGATATCGGGGGCTATCCGAGTTTCGACGCGTTGGGCGGGGGCGACGATGCGCGCATTCTCTTCCAGCTGCTGAAAGATCGACGCCAGATTGACGGGGGTCGTCGCGCCTGGCTCGGCGTCCAGTCGCGCCAATTCCAAAATCTCGCTGATCAACGCTTCGAGTCGGTCACATTCCTTGGCTAGCCGCGGCCAGATAACTTCTCGCTCCTCCGGGGTCGCCCGTTCGGCGAGCGCCAGGGCTATGCGCAAGCGTGCAAGCGGTGAACGTAGCTCGTGGGAGACGTCACGTAGCAGCTGGCGCTGGCTGCCGATCAGGCTTTGCAGCCGTGCGCCCATTCGGTTGAAGTCCTTGGCCAGCACGCCGAGTTCGTCGCGCCTGGTGGCCAGGCGGGCGAGCGAGTTCTGCTGATACGCCGTCTGTCCAAGGTCGTGCACGGCGCCCCGAAGGCGATCGAGAGGGCGGGTGATAGACAGGGTAAGCAGCAGGCTGAAGCCGGCCAGCACGACCAGCGCGATGGCAATCGCGCTTAGCGGCCAGAACAGGCTGTCGCGATGCCAGGCCTGCAGTTCTGAGTTTGGAATGCGATAGATGAATAGGTAGGTTTCGCCGCTGAGCGGGCTGGTGTAATCGGCGGTGAGTCGTCGCCAGGGTAAGCGCCCCGAGCGGTTTTCCTGACGCGCTTCAAACGCGGCGGCGCGTGCGGGAAACGTCCCGCGAATAACCGGTTGGCCGTTCTCAGCGAGCACCTGCACATCGACGTGGAAGCGATGCCGGTGTCGTTCGAGCAGAAACTGCGCAGGCAGAGGGCCTTGGCGCTCATAGACTCTGGTCCAGACCTCGGCCAGATCCTTCACCCCGGGATGCCGGTTGATGATCCAGGTGTCCTGGTTCAGTGCATGACCAAGCAGCATGGCGAGGCCTGCCACCAAAGCGATGGCGACCCAGAATGTCGCGAGGATGCGCCAGAACAGGGATCGCACCAGTCAGTTCTCCAAGGCAAAACCCGGCGCGGCGCCTCGATGACTAGGCGCGGGCCGGGCGGGTTGGTTTTGGCTAGCGGTCAGTTCTTCTGATCGCGCTCGGCTTTCCACTGTTCGAACTCGGCGCGCTCGGCTCGCTTGGCTTCCATTTTCTCGTGCATCGCGTCGAATTGCTTCTGCTGCTCAGGCTTAAGCAGATCGCGAATCTGCTTGTGGGTGTTTTCTTTGCTGCTCTTCAGCTCATCCTGCATCGCCTTGCGCTCGGCTTCTGGCAACTTGTCCAGATAACGCTGGGTGATTTCACGATGGTTCTTCATCTGTTTGCCCATCAATTCACGCATTTCCCGCTTCTGTTCCTTTGTCAGATCCAGCTGTTCGAACGGGGCGTGTTTGCCGTGATGGCCGTGGCCACCGTCGGGCATGGCCACGGCAATGGCCGGAAGAGTCGAAGCGAAAAGCACGGCGATTAGGGTCTTGCGCATCATGAGGTCTCTCCTGTGTATGAAACCGATCGCCAGCAGCGCTTGCGCACGTTCTGGCTTCGACCGGATGAGCTCAGTCTAGGGCGCGCAAGGTCAAGGCCCGTCAGCTCAGGGTAAAGGCTGGGTAAAGCCGATCAGGAGGCGTAAAGGTAACCGCGGCTGCGTAGCGCGACGATGCGCTGGCGTCCGTCGGGGTGCGGACCGAGCTTGCGGCGCAGGTTGCTGACATGCATGTCCAGACTGCGGTCATACAGGGTCAGCTTGCGCCCGAGTGCGAGCTGGGCCAGTGACTGCTTGTCCAGCGGGTCGCCTGGCTGACTGAGCAGCGCCTCGAGGATGCGACCTTCGGAAAGCGTCAGGGTTACCTCATGCTCGCCGACGCTGGCCACCCCACGGGCGGGGCTATAGCAAAGATCGCCCAGCTCAAGCTGGGTCGGCGTGCTTGCCGGCTGGCTGCGCCGTAGCACCGCGCGCAGCCGCGCGGTGAGCTCGCGGGGGTCGCAGGGCTTGGCCAGGTAATCATCGGCGCCCAGCTCCAGGCCGAGGATGCGGTCGAGCGGCTCGCCGCGCCCCGAGAGCATCAACACCGGTAGATCAGAATGTTCGCTGCGCAGCTGCTTGAGCAACTCCAGACCGCTGCCGTCAGGCAGCATCACATCGAGCACCACCGCCGCCGGCTGATGCTCAGCCAGCGCCGCCCGTGCGCTTTGCCCGTCATGGCAGGCGCGGGCGACAAATCCTTCTTGCGACAGCCAGCTCACCAGCAACTCGCAGAGTTCTTCGTCGTCATCTATCAGCAGCAGTTCGCTCATGCTTCGCTCGTATCCGCTTCAATTCAACCATTGCCGACGACGGCGTCCCCGCGTGGTCAGAACGCCCAGCAGGAAACCTAGTACACCGACGCCACCGCCCACAGCAAACCATTGTTGCTGGTCATTCAGCAGTTGAGGTTGCGCGTTCGGCTGCGCCTGTTGCAGCTGCATGCGCAGGCGATGGTTCTCCTGAGTTAGCTGCGCCAGCTGTGTTCGCTCGGCATCGGTAACTGTGCCGAGACTGCCGGACAGCTCTTCACGCCGCAGTTCGTTCTCGGATAGACGTTGCTCCAGCTCGGTCCGTCGTTCGGTGGTGGGATCGGTTGTACCTTCCTCGGCATGCACCAATGGCATGGCGAAACTCGCGATAAGCAGCAGAGACAGCGAACCTTGGCGCATCGGAACTCCTTTTTCCTCAACAGGCCGTGGAAACCCTACGGCTTGACAGATACCTGGCGGCGTTAGCCGATCCGCTCAGGGAAAGACTTGCTTGAAGGGCTTGACCACTACCTCGCCGTAGACGCCGGCAGCTTTGTACGGATCAGCCGCAGCCCAGTCTTCGGCGGCCTGTAGGGACGCGAACTCGGCGACCACCAGGCTTCCGGTGAAGCCGGCAGCGCCCGGATCGTTACTGTCGATTGCTGGATGCGGACCGGCCAGGACCATTCGACCCTCGTTTTTCAGCTGTTCGAGACGCGCCAGGTGAGCCGGGCGCGCAGCCAGGCGGTGTTCCAGCGAGTCGGGTACATCGGTGGCGATGATGGCGTAGAGCATGTTTACTCCTATGATTCTTCAGGTTCGGGTTGCATGTGGCGGACCAGATACACGGCCTGGCCCGCCATGAAAAGCAGCGTCAGCCCCAGGCTGCCGAAAACCTTGAAGTCGACCCAGATAGAGGGATAGACGAAGGCAACGAACAGATTGGTGAAGCCGCAGACGAGAAAGAACAGGATCCAGGCGACATTCAGTTGCGCCCATTGTGCTGATTGCAATTGGACAGCGTGACCCATCATGCGCTGGATTAGTGGCTTTTCGCCAATGAAATGGCTGCCGGCGAAAACCAGCGCGAACACCCAGTTCAGCACCGGCGCCTTCCATTTGAGGATGGTTTCGCTGTGCAGCGCCAGCGTCAGCCCGCCAAACAGCAGGCATGCTCCCAGCGTCAGCCATTGACCCTTCTCGAGCCGGCGCTGGTAAGCGAACAGCGCGGTATACAGGATCAGCGAGCTGGCAACGAGCACTGCTGTGGCACTGAAGATACCGCCGACCGTGAAGCTGAGATCCGCCAGTGCAAAGGTCCTCGGCTCGAGCTTATAGGCCACGAAGAACAGCAGCAGCGGAATGAAGTCGACGATTTGTTTCACGAAGAGAGCCAGAAGCGGTATGTGGCCGGCATAATAACAAACCGCGCTTTTGGCGGAACGCTGTCAGCCGGCCATTTCCTGAACATGGCGCAAGCTTTGGCGAAGTGGATGATGGCACGAGCGCCGGCACGGACGGTCAGTAACTGTATGTCGCCAGCCCCATGGAGAAGGTCCCGAATGATTGTTGATCTGCATTGCCACAGTACCGCGTCGGACGGCGTATTGGCGCCTGATGCGCTGGTTGAGCGGGCACATGCACGCGGTATCGGGTTGCTCGCCCTGACTGATCACGACACGTTGGAAGGCCTCGATGTTGCCCGCGCCGCGGCGGACTCGCTAGGGGTCCGGCTGGTCAACGGTATCGAACTTTCATGCGTGTGGGGCGGCGCGACCGTTCACATTCTCGGCTATGCCTTTCGCCGGGACGCAGCCGCCCTGCAGGAGGCCATCGCGCAACTGCACGAGGGTCGTTGGCGTCGGGCGGAATTGATCGCCCAACGCCTGGAGGCAAAGGGAATGCCGGGTGCGCTGGAAGGGGCACGGGCCGTCCAGCAGGAGCTGGGCGACAGCGGCAACGCCCCGGCGCGTCCGCACTTCGCCGATTTCCTGGTGCGTGCCGGTCATGTGCGTGACCGTGCCGAAGCGTTTCGCAAGTGGCTTGGCTCGGGCAAGCTTGGCGATGTCAAACAACACTGGCCGAGTCTCGAGCAAACCGTGACTACGCTGCGCGAGGCCGGCGCCTGGATCAGCCTGGCGCACCCTTGGCAGTATGAATTCACTCGTAGCAAGCGGCGGCGCCTGGTGGCAGAGTTTGCCCAGGCCGGTGGGCATGCGCTGGAAGTGGTCAACGGCATGCAGCCGCTGGAGCAGGTTGGCGGCCTGTCGATTCTGGCGCGTGAGTTTGGCCTGATGGCCAGTGTCGGCAGCGATTTCCATGCGCCAGGCGACTGGTCGGAGTTGGGGATGTATCGGTCCTTGCCGGAAGATCTGCAACCGCTGTGGAGGCATTTCGATCATGAACCATGCGAGTCTGTTGCCCGCTGAGCAGGGAGTTTCCATGAGCCAGTTTTTTCAGATACACCCGGAAAATCCGCAGGCCAGGCTGGTCAAGCAGGCCGTGGAAATCATTCGCAACGGCGGCGTGGTGGTCTATCCCACCGACTCGTCCTACGCCATCGGCTGCGCGATGGGTAACAAGGCAGGCATCGAACGTATCCGCCGCCTGCGCCAGCTGGACGACAAGCACAACTTCACCTTGGTCTGCCGCGACCTATCCCAGCTCGGCCTCTTCGCCAAGGTGGATACCGCGGCTTTTCGCCTGCTCAAGACGCACCTGCCAGGGCCATACACCATCATCCTCACCGCCACTCGCGAAGTCCCACGGATGCTTCTGCATCCCAAGCGCCGCACGATTGGCTTGCGGGTCCCTGGGCAGCCCATCGCTCAAGCGCTGCTCGCCGAGCTGGGCGAGCCGCTGATGAGCGTCAGCCTGATTCTGCCCGGTGAAGCCGAGCCGATGAGCGACCCCTACGAAATGCGTGATGCGCTGGAGCATCAGGTAGACCTGATCATCGACGGCGGTTACGGTGGCGTCGAAGCCTCCACCGTCATCAGCCTGGTGGACGGCGATCCGGAAGTGGTGCGTGTCGGCTGCGGGGATCCCGCGCCGTTCGCCGCCTGATCTGATTCGCCTTTTCAAAAAACTACGAAGGAAACCCTTTTGAGCTCCATGGATTCGCAGCGACGTGTGGTCTCCGGAATGCGGCCTAACGGCCGTCTTCACCTTGGCCATTACCACGGCGTACTGAAGAACTGGGTAAGGATGCAGCATGAATATCAGTGCTTCTTCTGCATCGTCGACTGGCACGCCCTGACCACCGATCATGCGGCCGGTGTCGATATCGCCCGCAATGTGCAGGACATGGCAATCGACTGGCTGGCGGCAGGCGTCAGCCCCAGCTCGGCTACTCTTTTCATTCAGTCTCAGGTGCCTGAGCACGCCGAACTGCACCTGCTGCTGTCGATGATCTGTCCATTGGCTTGGCTGGAACGAGTGCCGTCCTACAAAGAGCTGCAGCTCGATTCACAGCAGAAAGAGCTTGGCACCTATGGCTTCCTCGGTTACCCGTTGCTACAGGCTGCAGACATCCTGGCCTATCGCGCCGGGGTCGTGCCGGTGGGCGCCGATCAGCTGCCGCACATCGAGTTCGCCCGTGACGTGGCGCGGCGCTTCAACCACCTCTACGGCAGCGAAGAAGATTTCGAAGTGAAGGCCGAGGCGGCGGTCCGCAAGCTCGGTAAGAAAAGTTCCAAGCTTTACTCCAGCCTGCGCAAGAGCTACCAGGAGCAGGGCGATCTGGAAGCGCTAAATACGGCCCGCGCATTGCTCAAGGATCAGCAGACCATCACCATCGGTGACCAGGAACGCCTGTTTGGGTATCTGGAGGGCAGCGGCAGGTTGCTGCTCCCCGAACCGCAAGCCCTGTTAAGCGATTCGCCCAAGGTGTCTGGCCTGGATGGTGGCAAGATGGCCAAGTCGGCGAGCAACTCCATCTTCCTGCGCGATACGCCTGAGGAGATCGAAGAGAAGATCAAGCGCATGCCTACTGATCCGGCACGGGTGCACCGCCACGATCCGGGTGAGCCGACGCGTTGTCCGGCCTGGCAGATGCACCTCGCCCACTCGGGAGAGGATGTTTGCCAATGGGCCGAGCAGGGCTGTCGCAGTGCTGGAATCGGCTGTCTGGAATGCAAGGCGCCGCTGATCGAGTCAATCAAGCTCGAGCTGGCTCCGCTTCAGGAGAGGGCTCAGGACTACGAGCAGAATCCGGACCTGGTTCGCAGCATTCTGGCGGAGGGTGCCGAACAGGCCCGCGATGAAGTTCGCGAAACGCTGGTGGTTGTGCGTCAGGCAATGGGCCTGAATTACCGCTAGAGCCCATACGGCGGCAACATGAGTTGCCGCCGCTTCATCTGTTCGTTCCGTGGAGAGATCATGCAGGATTCACCGACCGAGGCGACGATCGATCCGCCTGGTGAGCAGCTGCGGCTGGCATTGGTCTATGGCGAGGCGTTCAACAATCTGCCGCAGGATCTCTATATTCCTCCAGATGCGCTGGAGGTGTTTCTCGAGGCGTTCGAAGGTCCGCTGGATCTGCTGCTCTATCTGATCCGCAAACAGAACATCGACATCCTCGATATTCCGGTTGCGGAGATTACCCGCCAGTACATGGGGTACGTCGAGCTGATGAAGGCGGTGCGGCTGGAGCTGGCCGCCGAATACCTGGTGATGGCCGCGATGCTGGCTGAGATCAAGTCGCGCATGCTGCTGCCGCGTTCGGCCGAGGTGGAGGAGGACGAACTCGACCCGCGAGCAGAGCTGATACGTCGACTGCAGGAATACGAGCGCTTCAAGGCGGCCTCTGAAGACCTCGATCAATTACCGCGCGTCGGCCGCGATCTGCATGTGCCGAGAATCGATGCGCCGGACGCTCGGGCGCGCAAGCTACTGCCCGAAGTGAGTCTCGAGGAATTGCTCATCTCCATGGCCGAGGTGCTGCGCCGTGCGGATATGTTCGAAAGCCATCAGGTCACGCGCGAAACCTTGTCGACCCGCGAGCGTATGAGCGATGTGCTGGAGCGCCTCAAAGGCGGGGCCTTCGTTCCTTTTGCCACGCTATTCACCGTCGAAGAAGGCCGGCTTGGCGTGGTGGTGACCTTCATGGCCGTGCTCGAGTTGATCAAGGAATCGCTGGTCGAGTTGGTGCAGAACGAACCCTTCGCGCCAATTCATGTTCGCGCTCGGGTCGAATAGTCTGTTCGCACGGTTTAGGTATGAGTCGAGGTAATCAAGGTTGAATCTCTCTGATCCCAAGGATCTCGCTTCGCTACTGGAGGCTTTCCTGCTCGCCTCGGGGAAACCGATGTCGATCGAGCGAATGGCCGAGCTGTTCGAGGATACCGAACGGCCCGCGCCGGCGCTGTTGCGTAAAGCGCTGGAAGTGCTCGACAAATCCTGCAAGGGGCGCGCGTTCGAGCTGAAGCAAGTTGCCAGCGGCTACCGCCTGCAGGTGCGTGAGCGCTTTTCGCCCTGGGTGGGCCGGCTCTGGGAGGAGCGGCCGCAGCGCTATTCACGCGCATTGCTGGAAACCCTGGTGCTGATCGCCTATCGTCAGCCGATCACGCGAGGAGAAATCGAGGACATTCGCGGCGTTGCGGTCAACAGTCAGATCGTCAAGACGCTGTTGGAGCGCGAATGGGTGCGGGTGGTTGGTCATCGCGACGTGCCGGGACGGCCGGCCATGTTCGCCACCACCAAGCAATTTCTCGATCACTTCAACCTGAAAAACCTCGACGAGCTGCCGCCGTTGGCGGTACTGCGCGAGATGGAGCCCGAGCCGTTGCCTGTCGATGTCGAAGAGGCGCCGGTGCCGGCGGCATTGCAGGCGCGCGTCGACGCCGAACTGGAATCGGAAACGCCGCGCGAGCAAACCAGCTTCCGCAGCCTGCTGGCGGAGTTGGACAGCATGGAAACCGGCCTCAAGACCGACTTCGATGATTTGCGCAACGAAGCGGAAGATGAAAGCCAAAGCGTTCCGGACGAGGAACGCCGCGACTAGTTTTCTGTTTTCCGGCCTGCCAGGTAGTTGTCGTAGTCCGGAATGCTCAGCGCGTGGGCTTCATCAAGTAATGGGCTAGAGAGTAAGTAATCGGCGCTGCTCTCGTTGGCGGCCAGCGGAATGTTCCAGACCGCAGCAACCCGCAGCAGCGCTTTCACATCAGGGTCATGCGGCTGCGGCTCGAAGGGATCCCAGAAGAACACCAGCATGTCGATGCGCCGTTCGGCGATGCGCGCACCGATTTGCTGATCCCCGCCTAGCGGACCGCTGATCATGCATTCCACCGGCAGCTCCAGGCGACGCCCAAGTAGCAGGCCGGTGGTGCCGGTGGCGAGCAATTCGTGGTTCGCCAGTTTCTCTTTCTGTCGGTCCGCCCAGTCCAGCAGGCGGTCCTTGCAGTGATCGTGCGCGACCAGCGCGATGCGTTTGCGGGCGGGCAGTGTCGCGGTAACGAAATCGATGCGGTTCATATTCTTCCCTGGCTTGCTGAATGGGCGGCTGAGCCGAATTGCCGGCTACGGTGCTTCGTGCAAGGCGCGGCAGGTGTCCAACATTCGATTGGAGAATCCCCACTCGTTGTCATACCAGGCCATCACTTTCAGCAGTCGTCCGCTAACCTTGGTGTGGTTGGTGTCGAAAATCGACGACATGGGGTTGTGATTGAAATCGCAGGAGACCAGCGGCAACGAGTTACAGGCCAGTATGGGCGAGCGCTGGCTGGCGTCTAGCATCAGCGCGTTGACCTCGTCTGCGGTGGTTTCACGGCTGAGTTCGAGGGTCAGATCTACCAGCGATACATTGATCACTGGCACCCGGACCGCCATGCCGGTCAGCTTGCCGGCCAGTTCCGGCAGAACCAGACCCACGGCTTCGGCTGCGCCGGTCTTGGTCGGAATCATCGATTGCGTGGCCGAGCGCGCGCGGTAGGGATCGCTGTGGTAGACGTCGGACAAATTCTGGTCGTTGGTATAAGCATGGATGGTGGTCATCAGGCCGTGCTCAATACCGTATTCGCGTGACAGGATCTGGGCGACCGGGGCCAGGCAGTTGGTGGTGCAGGACGCGTTGGAGATGATCTGATGCGACTGGCGCAGGATGCCGTGATTGACTCCGTAGACGATGGTGGCATCGGCGCCGGACGCCGGAGCGGAAATGATCACCTTGCCGGCACCTGCTTCCAGGTGAGCGCTGGCTTTCTCGCGGGAGGTAAAGAGACCGGTACACTCGAAGACCACATCGACCTCGTGCTGGCGCCAGGGCAGTTCAGCCGGGTTGCGGATCGCACTCACCGCGATCGAGTCTCCGTTGACCACCAGCCGATCATCATTCACTTCGATTTTGGCATCGAAATGGCCATGGACGCTGTCGTACTGCAAGAGATGAGCATTCATCGCCGAGCTGCCGAGGTCATTGATCGCCACGACCTGAAGATGCTCGCGGTAGCTTTGGCTGTACAGGGCGCGGAGGACATTGCGTCCGATACGGCCGAAGCCGTTGATGGCGATGCGAATAGTCATAAGAGGGTCCTGGGCGGAATTTGTTGTAGGAATCACAAGATTATTCCTGTCAAAATAGAAATCAAGCCCAGATACATGTTGTTTTGTTGGTAAAACTACAGATTCACGAGCAGGAGTGATGGCATGCACCCGCGGATTCAAGAAGTTACCGAACGTTTGATCGAGCGCAGCCGCCCGTCGCGGCAGCGCTACCTTGCCCAGATGGCCGGGGCGGCGAGTGATGGACCTCAGCGCGGCAAGCTGCAATGCGCCAACTTCGCTCACGGCGTGGCGGGCTGTGCGTCGTCCAGCGACAAGCAGAAGCTGCGCCTGATGAATGAGGCCAACGTCGCCATCGTCTCGGCGTACAACGACATGCTGTCGGCGCATCAGCCGTACGAGCACTTCCCGGACATCATCAAGCAGGCGCTGCGTGATGTCGGCTCGGTCGGGCAGTTCGCCGGCGGTGTGCCAGCCATGTGTGACGGCGTGACGCAAGGCGAGGCGGGGATGGAGATGAGCCTCGCCAGTCGTGAGGTCATTGCCATGGCGACTGCCATTGCGCTGTCGCACAACATGTTTGACGCAGCGCTGTATCTGGGTATCTGCGACAAGATCATCCCGGGTCTGATGATTGGTGCCTTGCGTTTCGGTCACCTGCCGGCGGTGTTCGTGCCCGGCGGGCCGATGCCTTCAGGCATTCCAAACAAGCAAAAAGCCGAGGTTCGTCAGCGCTATGCCGAAGGCAAGGCCAGCCGCGAGGAGCTGCTGGAATCTGAGATGTTGTCCTATCACAGTCCCGGCACGTGCACCTTCTACGGCACGGCGAATACCAATCAGGTGGTGATGGAGATCATGGGGCTGCACTTGCCTGGATCTTCGTTCGTTAACCCGTACACACCGCTGCGTGACGAGCTGACCCGTGAGGCGGCGCGCCAGGTGACTCGCCTGACACGTCAGTCCGGCAACTACCTGCCGCTGTGCAAGATCGTCGACGAGAAGGCGATCATCAACTCAGTGGTGGCGCTGAATGCCACAGGCGGTTCAACCAATCACACCTTGCATATCCCGGCCTTCGCCCAGGCAGCGGGTATTCAGCTGACCTGGCAGGATATGGCGGATATCTCCGCGGTAACGCCGACCTTGGCCAAGGTCTATCCCAACGGGCAGGCTGACGTAAACCATTTCCACGCCTGCGGCGGCGTGCCATTCATGGTGCGCACGCTGCTTGATGCCGGACTGTTGCACGAAGACGTCTACACCGTCATGGGGCATGGTCTCAGGCAGTACACCCAGGAGCCCTTTATTGAAGAGGGTCAATTGATCTGGCGGGAAGGTCCGGAAGGCAGTCTCGACGAGGCGATTCTGCGCCCGACCGAGCGACCGTTCTCGCCCGAAGGCGGCCTGCGTGTGCTGGAAGGTAACCTCGGCCGCGGTGTAACCAAAATCTCGGCGGTCGCGCCCGAACACCGTGTGGTCGAGGCACCGGCGCGGGTGTTCAGCGATCAGACCGAGCTGGCACAAGCGTTCAAGAAAGGCGAGCTGGAGAAGGACTTCATCGCCGTGGTGCGCTTCCAGGGGCCGAAGGCCAATGGGATGCCGGAGCTACACAAGCTGACGCCGTTCCTCGGTGTGCTGCAGGACCGTGGCTACAAGGTGGCGCTAGTCACCGACGGCCGTATGTCCGGCGCGTCGGGCAAGGTGCCGGCGGCGATCCACGTCAGCCCCGAGGCGCTCGATGGCGGCCCGCTGTGCCGAGTGCGCGATGGTGACATCATTCGTGTCGATGGCGAGACAGGTGAACTGCGCGTGCTGGTCGATCAGGCAGAGTTCGACAGTCGTGAGCGGGTGATGGCGCCGAGTGACCTAGGAATCGGTTGCGGCCGGGAGCTGTTCGGCTTTCTGCGTTCGGCGTTCAGTCCGGCGGAGAAGGGCGCCAGCGTGTTCACCGAGGAGCTGGAGGCGCTCAAGTGACAGCACTGGTAGGCGATATCGGTGGTACCAATGCTCGCTTTGCTTTGTGGCGCGATCAGCAGATCGAATCGGTGCGGGTGCTGCCGACCATGGAGTATCCACGTCCGGAAGACGCCATTCGCGCTTATCTGCAGGGCGTCGGGCAAAGCGTCGAGGCGCTACAAGCAGTTTGCCTGGCCTGTGCCGGACCGGTGTGCGGCGATGAGTTCGCCTTCACCAACAACCACTGGCGCCTCAGCCGCAACACCTTCTGCCAGGACCTTGGACTGAGCGATCTGCTGCTGATCAATGACTTCACCGCCATGGCGCTTGGCATGACCCGTCTGCGCGAGGGGGAGCTGATTGAGGTCTGTTCCGGAAAATCCGAAGCCGGGCGGGCACGCCTGGTGATCGGGCCTGGCACCGGACTGGGCGTCGCCACGTTGTTGCCTCTGGAAAACGGCGGATGGCGAGCATTGCCAGGTGAAGGCGGACATGTTTGCCTGCCGATTGGCACGGCCCGGGAAGCCGCCTTGTGGGCCCACTTGCATCAGAAACATGGTCATGTGAATGCCGAGGCGATCCTCAGCGGTGGTGGTCTTCTCGAGCTCTATCGAACCTGCTGCGCGCTCGATCAGCAGCCTCCACGATTTACGACGCCGGCCGAAGTGACCGCAGCCGCCCTGGCAGACGATGCCTACGCCGCGGCAGTGCTGGAGCAATTCTGCATCTGGCTGGGTCGGATCGCGGGTGACAACGTACTGACAACCGGTGCGCAGGGCGGTGTCTATATTGCTGGCGGGATAGTGCCGCGTTTCGTCGAGTTCTTCGTAAAAAGCGGTTTTCGCCAGAGTTTCCGCGACAAGGGCTGCATGAGTCGGTATTTTGACGACGTTCCGGTCTGGGTCGTGACGGCGGAGTACCCTGGGCTGGAAGGCGCAGGCGTCGCTTTGCAGCAACTGCTGGAGGGCGCGTCTGGCGGGCACTGACCTGTTTTGAAACAAGAACAAGAGAAGGGATGCCAGGTGAATCAGGCTGGAAGATCGATTCTGCTGGTCGACGACGACCAGGAAATTCGCGAGCTGCTCGACGCCTACCTCAGTCGGTCCGGTTTCCAGGTGCGAACCGTGGGCGACGGTGCGCAATTTCGCGAGGCCATGGGCAGTGATCCGGCGGATCTGGTGATCCTCGACGTGATGCTGCCCGACGAAGATGGCTTCAGTCTCTGCCGCTGGGTACGCGGCCATCAACGTCTGGCGCAGATGCCAATCATCATGCTGACTGCCAGCTCGGACGAGGCTGACCGGGTCATTGGCCTGGAGCTGGGCGCGGATGATTACCTGGGAAAACCCTTCAGCCCTCGTGAGTTGCTGGCCCGGATCAAGGCGCTGCTGCGCCGCGTCAACTTCGGTCAGGAACGCACCAGTGATGTGCTGGCGTTCGATGAGTGGCGGTTGGATATGGTCAGCCACCGGCTGTTTCATCAGGATGGCGAGGAGGTGCTGTTGTCCGGCGCCGATTTCGCGCTCCTCAAGCTGTTTCTCAATCATCCGCAGCAGATACTCGACCGCGACACCATCGCCAACGCGACCCGCGGTCGCGAAGTGATGCCGCTCGAGCGCATCGTCGATATGGCCGTCAGCCGTCTGCGTCAGCGACTACGTGATACCGGTAAGTGCCCTCGTTTAATCCGTACCGTGCGCGGCAGCGGTTACCTGCTGGCTGCCCAGGTTGCGCCACATCATGACGCGCTCGGCTAAGCGCCGTTGGTTGCCGGTGCCGCGCTCGCTGCTCGGCCGGATGCTCTTTCTGACCCTGCTGGTGGTGCTGCTGGCGCAGGCGCTGTCGAGCTTCATCTGGGTATCACAGCTGCGCGCGAGCCAGATGGAAGGGCTGCTGACCAGCGCTCGCAGCCTGGCGCATTCGATGGCTGCCAGTGTCAGTTATTTCCGTTCGCTGCCGCTGGGTTATCGCCCGCTGGTGCTCGATCAGCTGCGCAGCATGGGCGGTACGCGCTTTTTCGTATCGTTGAACGACAAACCCTTGGAGATGCAGATTCTGCCGCCGACCGAGCGCAAACAGGCAGTCCTGGCGGAAGTGGACGAGGTGCTGCGTGAGCGCCTCGGCAGCGACGCAGACATGTCGGTCAACTTCGTCAGCCCCGACGATCTGCGCATCTTCAATGGCGGGCTGAAGCTCGACGAACTGCCGCGATCCTGGGCCCACTACGCGCTGAGTCTGGAACCGCTGAATCCACCCGTGCTGGTGACGCAGATCCAGATTGCCCCGGGCGAGTGGCTCTATCTTGCATCGTTGATGCCGGCCCCCTACGTCAGCCTGGAAGACGACGGCATCCCGACCCAGCAGCTCTGGTTCATCTTTCTCACCACCAGCTTTCTGTTGTTGTTCATCGGCATCCTTGTGCACTGGCAGAGCCGTCCGCTCAAGCAGTTGGCGCAAGCGGCGCGCGAGATGTCGCTGGGCAGCGAAGTGGAGTTGCTGCCCGAAGAGGGCGGCAGTGAGGTGGTCGAGGTCAGCCGGGCGTTCAACAGCATGCGTGAGCGCATCGGTCGCTACCTGACCGAGCGCAGCCAGTTGTTCAGCGCGATCTCTCACGACTTGCGCACCCCGATCACCCGACTCCGCCTGCGCGTGGAGCTGCTTGAAGATGAGGCCCTGCAGAACAAGTTCAGCCGTGATCTCGATGAACTGGAGCTGCTGGTCAAAGGCGCGTTGCAATGCGTCAAGGACACCGACATCCACGAAAACATCGAGCCGCTGGATCTGAACCTGTTGCTCGACTGTGTCACCGAGCCATACTTGGCGCCTGCCGGCAATGGCCGTGTAACGGTTCAGGGTAAGCCCGCCGCGCCTTATGCCGGCAAGCCGCTCGCGCTCCGGCGCTGTATCGGCAACCTGCTGGATAACGCCCTGAAGTACGGCGAGCGAGCGCATCTGCATATTGTCGATGATGGCGAAACGTTCGTGCTTCACGTCGATGACGAAGGGCCGGGAGTGCCGCCAGCGTGGCTGCAGCAGGTCTTCGAGCCGAACTTTCGTCTGGCGGCGAAGCAGCCCGGTTACGGCCTCGGTCTCGGTATCGCCCGCAACATCGCGCATGCCCATGGCGGCGAGATCAGCCTGCGCAATCTGCCCGAAGGTGGTTTGCGGGTGACTTTAAGTCTGCCGCGCCATGCAGGGTGAGGCTATCTGTCGTCATCTGGCTCGTTACAGAGGCGCTCGCTTTGTAACGAGGCGGTGACTATTCGCTATCCCTTCGTTACCTGCTGCGCCGACTGGCGCGCCTAGAATCGGTGCAACGCAAGCAGAGACTTGCATCGATAACAAAAACAAAAGGAAGACCAATGAACACGATTCATCGTCTGGTTACCGCAGTTTCCCTTGTCTCCCTCGTTCCGTTCGCTCACGCCGGTGAGGTCGAAGTCCTGCATTGGTGGACGTCGGGCGGCGAAAAGCGTGCGGCCGATACGCTGCAGCGGCTCGTCGAAGAGCAGGGGCACACCTGGAAAGATTTCGCCGTAGCTGGCGGCGGTGGCGAGGCCGCGATGACGGTTCTGAAAACGCGCGCCGTGTCTGGCAACGCGCCTGCCGCGGCCCAAATCAAGGGGCCGGATATTCAGGAATGGGGCGAGCTGGGCCTGCTGACCGATCTCAATGACGTAGCCGAAGAAGCCAAGTGGGACGAGCTGTTGCCCAAACAGGTATCCGCCGCGATGAAGTACGACGGCGATTACGTCGCCGTGCCGGTCAATGTGCACCGGGTCAACTGGTTGTGGATCAACCCGGACGTCTTCGAGAAAGCCGGTGCGAAGCCGCCGCAAAGCCTCGACGAATTCTTCGCCGCCGCGGATAAGCTTAAGGCCGCTGGCTTCATGCCCCTGGCCCACGGCGGTCAGCCTTGGCAGGACGGCACCGTGTTCGAGGATTTGGCGTTAGCCATCCTCGGGCCGGAGGATTTTCGCAAGGCATTCGTCGACCTCGATCGTGATGTGCTGACCGGCGAAAAGATGGTCGAGGCGTTCGCTGCTCTGAAAAAGTTGCGTGGGTATGTCGACAACAACGCTGCGGGCCGCGACTGGAACAGCGCGACCGCTATGGTGATGAACGGCAAGGCCGGTATGCAGATCATGGGTGACTGGGCCAAGAGCGAATGGAGCGCGGCCAACAAGATTGCGGGTGACGACTACCAATGCCTTCCTTTTCCCGGAACCCAGGGCAGCTTTGCTTACAACATCGACTCGTTGGCCATGTTCAAACTCAGCAAGGACGAGGATCGCCAGGCTCAGAAGGATCTGGCGCGAACCGTGCTGGAGCCTGAATTTCAACAGTTCTTCAACCAGAATAAGGGCTCGATTCCGGTGCGGCTCGATCAGGATATGACGGAATTTGACGTCTGCGCCCAGCAATCGATGGAAGACTTCAAGTCCGCGGCGCAAGGCCCGGGACTGGTGCCAAGCCTGGCCCATGGCATGGCTGCATCGAGCTACGTTCAGGGCGCTGTTTTCGACGTGGTCACCAATTTCTTCAACGACCCTTCTGCCGATCCGAAAAAGGCGGCGCAGCAATTGGCTGCGGCGATCCAGGCGGTTCAGTAGCGCATTTGGGCCGCTGTCCTCGGCGGCCCTTTTTTATCTCGAACAGCCGATGCCGATACATCGGCTCCAGCGGCCAGTCCACGAACTGGCCGTGACGGGCGAGTCGCGCCTGCTAATAACGACTGGAGCTGCGTTATGGGTCTTGTATGTCCACGGAGCCAAGCATGAGCTCAACGGCCGTCTTCACTAAAACGTCACCGCTGGATGCGTTGCAGAACTGGCTGCCCAAGCTGGTGCTGGCGCCGAGCATGCTGATCGTCCTGGTCGGTTTCTACGGTTACATCTTCTGGACGTTCCTGCTTTCTTTTACCAACTCGCGCTTCATGCCCAGCTACAAATGGGTCGGGCTGCTGCAATACGAGCGCCTCTGGAACAACGATCGCTGGTGGGTCGCGAGCAAGAATCTGCTGGTGTTCGGCAGCTTGTTTATCGCCATCAGTCTTGCCATTGGCGTACTGCTGGCGGTGCTGCTGGATCAGCGTATCCGCCGCGAAGGCTTCATCCGCACCGTTTATCTGTACCCCATGGCGCTGTCGATGATTGTCACCGGTACGGCCTGGAAGTGGCTGCTGAATCCGGGCCTCGGTATCGACAAAATGCTCCGTGACTGGGGCTGGGAAGGGTTTCGCTTCGACTGGTTGGTTGATCCTGATCGCGTCGTTTATTGCTTGGTGATCGCCGCGGTATGGCAGGCCTCGGGATTCGTCATGGCGTTATTTCTGGCGGGATTGCGTGGTGTCGATCAGTCCATCGTGCGGGCTGCGCAGATCGACGGTGCAAGCCTGCCGAGCATCTACCTGCGGATCATCCTGCCGAGTCTACGCCCCGTGTTTTTCAGCGCGTTGATGATCCTCGCGCACATTGCGATCAAGGCCTTCGACCTGGTGGCTGCGATGACCGCCGGTGGGCCGGGGTACGCCTCGGATCTGCCAGCCATGTTCATGTACGCCCACACCTTTACCCGTGGCCAGATGGGGCTCGGCGCCGCCAGTGCGATTCTCATGCTCGGCGCGGTGATGGCGATCGTCGTGCCCTATCTCTACTCGGAATTGAGGAACAAGCGCCATGACTAGCCTTGTAGGACGCAAGCGCCTGACGTTCAGCCGGATTGCGATCTACGCGACGCTGCTGGCCGCGGTCGCGATGTATCTGGTACCGCTGGTGGTCATGCTGCTGACCAGCTTCAAGACGCCCGAAGACATCCGTACCGGCAACCTGCTGTCCTGGCCGGATGTGATGACGGTGATTGGCTGGATCAAGGCTTGGGACGCGGTGGGTGGTTACTTCTGGAACTCGGTAAAGATCACTGTGCCGGCTGTCATCATTTCCACGCTACTCGGTGCGCTAAACGGCTATGTATTGGCCATGTGGCGCTTTCCGGGTTCGCAGCTGTTCTTCGGGCTGCTGCTATTCGGCTGCTTCCTGCCGTTCCAGGTCATTCTGCTACCGGCATCCTTTACCCTTGGCCAGCTCGGCCTGGCCAACACTACGCCGGGGCTGGTGCTGGTACATCTGGTCTACGGCCTGGCCTTCACCACGCTGTTCTTTCGCAACTTCTACGTCAGCGTGCCGGACGCCTTGATTCGCGCCGCGCGGCTCGATGGGGCAGGGTTCTTCACGATCTTCGCGAAGATTCTGCTGCCCATGTCGATCCCGACCATCATGGTCTGCCTGATCTGGCAGTTCACTCAGATATGGAATGACTTTCTGTTCGGCGTGGTGTTCGCCAGCGGCGATACCCAGCCAATCACCGTGGCGCTGAACAACCTGGTCAACACCAGCACGGGCGCCAAGGAATACAACGTCGACATGGCTGCGGCGATGATCGCCGGGCTGCCAACGCTGGTGGTGTACATCCTCGCCGGTAAATATTTCCTGCGCGGGCTCACAGCCGGCGCGGTCAAGGGTTAGGAGAAGACTGTGGCTGCACTTGAACTCTGTAACGTTCGCAAGAGCTACCCGGGCAGCGCCCATGACACCCTGAAGGACATCGATCTGAAGATCGACGATGGGGAGTTCCTGATTCTCGTCGGGCCATCTGGATGCGGAAAATCAACGCTGATGAATTGCATCGCCGGGCTCGAGGAAATCACCGGCGGGGAGATTCGTGTCGATGGCGCTGATATCAGTGCCGCCAGTCCAAAGGATCGGGACATCGCCATGGTGTTTCAGTCCTACGCGCTGTACCCGACCATGACTGTGCAGGAAAACATCGCCTTTGGGCTGAAGATGCGCAAGGTGGCCGCCGCCAAGATCGAGGAAGAGGTGTCCCGAGTCGCCCAGTTGCTGCAGATCGAGCATCTGCTGGGGCGTAAGCCTTCGCAGCTATCGGGTGGCCAGCAGCAACGAGTCGCCATGGGGCGAGCGCTGGCGCGGCGGCCGAAGATTTATCTATTCGACGAGCCGTTGTCGAATCTCGACGCCAAGTTGCGGGTGGAGATGCGCACCGAAATCAAACTGATGCATCAACGGCTGAAAACTACGACGGTCTACGTTACTCACGATCAGATCGAGGCGATGACCCTGGGCGACAAGGTTGCGGTAATGAAGGACGGCATCGTCCAGCAATTCGGCACCCCGAAAGACATCTACAACAGTCCGGCCAACCTCTTCGTGGCGAGCTTTATCGGTTCGCCACCGATGAATTTCATACCGCTGCGCCTGACCAAACAGGTTGGCGGTTGGCATGCCTTGCTCGATAGCGGTCAAGACCGCTGCGAGCTGCCGCTTAATCTCGCGCACGGCGAGTCGCTGGAGGGGCGTGAGGTGATGCTAGGCATTCGTCCCGAGCAGATCGGCATCGGTACCGATGGCGATTTGCCGTCGCTGCGGGCCGAGGTGCAGGTCACCGAGCCGACCGGGCCAGATACCATGATTTTCGTCAGCCTCAACCAGACCAAGGTGTGCTGTCGCCTAGCGCCGGACGCCGCACCCAATCCCGGCCAGACGCTGACGCTGCAGTTCGAGCCGGACAAGGTCCTGCTGTTCGACGCTCAGACCGGCGAGCGGCTGGGTGTCCGGCCTGGTAATGGTTCGGCGGGGCGTAACGGCACTGTGACGCGGCTGGTTGCCCGTTGACTGCTGGGTGGGAAAAAGGCCCGGTGGCGGGGTGTCTGCGTACCGGCGTCGAGCTTGTTTGAGTGTTATTGATGGTCTGGTTACAGCGGTTGCGGCGAACGCCGCTGGCCGCGACAAGACGAACCGCAGCACGCATGGCGCTGCGTGCGGGTCGTAAAGGAGAGCCTATCGGCTCGATCCAACGGCAGTAACAACAATAAGAGCTAATTGGAGCGGATATGAAAAAAACCACACGCCTGGGCCTCGCGGTATCGCTGGCGAGTCTTGCCATGCCATTCACCGTTCAGGCATTGGATTTCAATGGTTACGTGCGCAGCGGCGTAGGCGAGTCGAGCGGAAGCGCTTCGCAAGCCTGTTTCCAGCTGCCGGGCGCGCCTTCCAAGTTTCGTCTCGGCAATGAGTGCGAGCAGTACGCGGAGCTGGGCTTGCGCCACGACTTGTTTACGCTGAGTGATGGTTCGGTTGTGAGCCTTGAGGGAATGGCGGCGCTTTACAACGAGTACGATCACACGCCGAAATTCACCGGTGACCACGGTTGGGCGCGCATGGTCCAGGCCTATGCCGAGTGGAGCAAGGTCCCGGCGCTTAACGGTGGTTCGTTGTGGGCAGGGCGGCGCTTCTACAAGCGGAACGATATCCATATCTCCGACTTCTACTACTGGAACCAGAGCGCCACCGGGGCCGGCATCGAGGACATGGAAATCGGTGGGCTGAAATACAGCTATGCATTCTCACGCAAGGACAACGTTTTCCAGGAAAACTACATCAATCGCCACGACTTCAACGTCGGGGGCTTTGATAGCAACCCCGGCGGCGAACTGGAATTCGGGGTTAGCTATATCGACGAGCCGGATCGCGACAACGCTAACAGTGGCTGGGCTGTTACAGCCCAGCACAAGCAGATCGGCTTCCTTGGCGGCAGCAATACCTTCGCTGTCCAGTATGGTGAGGGGCCGGGTACCGGCCTCGGCTATACCGGCGACGTGACCTTGGGCAGCAGCGATACGAGCTGGCGAGTTGTCGAGTACTTCGATTGGCAGGTCACGCCACGTTTCGGTGGCCAGATCCAGGCGGTGTATCAGAAAGACAAGCGCCAGGATGGCGGAGATCAGGATTGGATCTCGGTAGGGGTGCGTCCAGTCTATGCGCTGACCGAGCAGTTCAAGCTGGTCGCTGAGGTCGGACATGACCAGATCGATGCACCGGAAGGCACCCGCAAATTAACCAAGTTCACCGTGGCGCCGACCTGGTCGCCGGCAGGTCCCGAGTTCTGGTCGCGTCCGGAGGTGCGCCTGTACTACACCTACGCTCAGTGGAACGACGCGGCTCAGGATGCGGCAAACCTGATGGCAGCCGGCAGTGCGCTGTCCGATACCGGTGCTTTCGGTGGCGACCAGCATGGCTCGAACTTCGGCGTGCAGGTGGAATATTGGTGGGACTGATCGAGCCAATAGCCTAATTGCGCTAGAACCTCCGGGCGAAGAGGACCTCTACTTAGCCAGGGCGGTAGGGTCCTCAAGCTGAACCGGAGGTGGTTTTGGGCGACAAGGCAAAGAACCCGTGCATCAGCATCTGCAAGCTCAAGGACGACGTCTGTATCGGCTGCGGGCGTAGCCGGGATGAAATGAAGAGCTGGAAGGGCATGAAGAACAAGGAGCGCAAGGCGGTCAACGAACAGGCCGCCTTGCGACTCAAGGCTTTGGGCAAGGCAAGGAAGAAAAAGAAGTGATTAACTCTCTTCGTTCGGATAGCGGGTGGCCATCAGACTCTCCTTGATTTTGCGTAGATGCGGCTGGAAGTCGACACCGCGGCGCAGAGTGACGCCAGCGGCCAGCGCATCGAGCACTGTCAGCTGAATGATCCGCGAAGTCATCGGCATATAGATATCGGTGTCTTCGGGCAGGGGTATGTCCAGACTCAGCGTGCAGACCCTGGCCAGCGGAGAATCCGCGGCGGTCAGCCCCAACACCGAAGCCCCGTTGTCGCGTGCCATTGCCGCCGCCTCGACCAGTTCGCGGGTGCGCCCAGTGTAAGAGATGATCACGAACAGATCGCCGGTGTGGGCGACCGATGCGAGCATTCGCTGCATGAGCACGTCGCTGTGGGCGGTGACCGGCAGGTTGAAACGAAAAAATTTGTGTTGGGCATCCAGCGCGACCGACGCAGAAGCGCCAAGGCCGAAAAAATGAATCTGCCGTGCCTGAATCATCAGATCCACCGCATGACTGATCACTTGTGGATCGATGGCCTGACAGGCGCTATCGAGCGAGGCAATGGCGCTGCCGAAGATTTTGCGCGTATAGGCCTCGGGGCCGTCATCAGCTTCGACGGCGCGACTGACATAGGCCGCGCCACTGGCCAGACTCTGAGCCAGCTGTATTTTGAGAACGGGATAACCGGCCGCACCGAATGAGCGGCAGAAGCGGTTGACGGTCGGTTCGCTGACTTTGGCGGCCTGCGCCAACGCAGCGATGCTGTAGCGCGTCGCCTGCTGCGGATCGCTCAGTATCGCCTCCGCGACTTTCTTTTCCGCTTTATTCAGCTCGTCGAGCCGATTTTTTATCTGTTCCAAGAGATTTTTCATGCGATCCATGTCTCTTCTTTGCAAGGGCCTGCGTCTGCGGCGGTCGTTGACCGTCGGTTCGAGACGCAAAAAATCAGGATATGTTGTTTTAATAACAACATTATGTGCTTAAACTGCACAAACAAATCTGTCATGCAGCTTAATTTGGTTAGTAATTAAAATATGCCTGCTATCACCGTTGACGCGACTACCTTTGCTTTGTTCGGCGCCTTGGGCGATCTGGCGCTGCGCAAGCTATTCCCCGCACTTTACCAGCTGGATCGAGCGGGACTCCTCAATAGCGACACGCGCATATTGGCGCTTTCCCGCGATAAAGGAGAGCCTTCTGCTCACCTGGACCGGATCGACCAGGCGTTGCGCCGGTATATCCCCGCCGCTCAGTTGGATGAAGCGGCGCTTGCGCGGTTTCAGGCGCGGCTGGAATACCTGACCATGGACTTCCGCAACGCACAAGATTACGCGGCTCTGGCAGAGACGGTGTCGTCTGGGATGCCGCTGATTGCTTATTTCGCCACGCCTGCCTCTGTTTACGGATCGATCTGTGAGCACCTTGCGGCGGTGGAGCTGGCCGAGCAGACACGCGTCGTGTTGGAAAAGCCGATTGGCCACGATCTGGAGTCTTCACGGCTCGTCAATGACGCGGTCGCTCAGTATTTTCCTGAGACGCGGATTTACCGGATAGATCACTATCTCGGCAAGGAGACGGTACAGAACCTCATCGCGCTGCGCTTCGCCAACAGTCTGTTCGAGACACAGTGGAATCAGCACCACATTTCGCATGTTGAGATAACCGTTGCCGAGACCGTCGGCATCGAAGGGCGCTGGGGGTATTTCGATCAGGCGGGTCAGCTGCGCGACATGATCCAGAATCATCTGTTGCAGCTGTTGTGCCTGATCGCGATGGACCCACCGAGCGACCTCACCGCCGATAGCATTCGCGACGAGAAAGTCAAAGTGCTCAAGGCGCTGGCGCCGATCACGCCAGAGCGTCTCGGTCAGCAGGTGGTACGCGGCCAATACGTGGCCGGGTCGGTCGGTGGCAAGGCTGTTCCCGGGTATCTGGAGGAAGAGAACTCCAATGCCGAAAGCAGCACCGAGACGTTCGTCGCGCTGCGTGCCGACATCTGCAACTGGCGCTGGTCAGGTGTGCCGTTCTATTTGCGGACCGGCAAGCGCATGGCCGAGAAGGTCTCGCAGATCGTCATCCATTTCAAAGAGCCGCCGTTTTATATTTTCGCGCCTGAGCAGCGTTCGCTGATCAGTAACCGATTGATCATTCGCCTGCAGCCGGACGAGGGGATCTCATTGCAGGTGATGACCAAGGAACAGGGGCTCGACAAGGGCATGCACCTTCGCAGTGGGCCGTTGCAGCTGAACTTTTCCGAAACCTACAAAAGCTCGCGTATCCCTGATGCCTATGAACGTCTGTTGCTCGAGGTGATGCAGGGCAATCAGAACCTGTTCGTACGCAAGGATGAAATCGAATACGCCTGGAAATGGTGTGATCAGCTTATCGATGGCTGGTCACGCCTCGGTGATGCGCCGAAGCCCTATCCCGCCGGATCCTGGGGGCCGGTCGCGTCTATTGCCTTGATTACACGTGATGGGAGGTCCTGGTATGGCGATCTCTGAACTTGAATTACCGTCAGACGTGGTCGCGCACAGCCTGCCGGGGCCGGATCAGTTGGCCGGGGCGCTGGCTGATCGCGTCGCCGAGGCGCTGAACTATGCGATCGCCACCCATGGCCGAGCGAGTTTGGTGGTATCTGGCGGGCGCAGCCCGATTGCCTTTCTGGAGGCGTTATCAACGCGCCAACTGGACTGGGCGAGAGTGCAGGTGAGCCTTGCTGATGAGCGCTGGGTAGATGTGAATGACCCCGACAGCAATGAAGGCCTGGTGCGCCGGCATTTGTTACAGAACGCTGCGGTCGATGCGCAGCTGCTCGGCCTTTACCAGTCCGCCAAAACTCTGGCGCAGGCAGCCGAGTTGGCAAGCCAGCGGCTGGGAGGCCTCACTCAGCCGATCGACGTGTTGGTACTTGGCATGGGCAACGACGGGCACACGGCTTCGCTGTTCCCGAACAGTCCGCTGCTGGCACATGGGCTCGCCAATGATGGGACTGCTCGTTGCCTTCCAATGCTGGCGCCCACGCCTCCCGAACAGCGCATCAGCTTGACCTATCCATTGCTGGCGTCCGCCCGGGTCCAGTGCCTGGCGATTCAGGGCTCGGCCAAGCTGGAAACGCTGCGTCAGGCAATGCAGCTCGACCCGTTGCAGATGCCCATTCGCGCATTCTTACATTCCCCGTTAGAGATCTATTGGTGCCCGTGAGGCCCGAGGACTTTTCCATGACCATGGACCAGAAAAACGCACTGATCGAAAAGATCTGTACCGAAGCTCGTATCCTTCCCGTCATCACCATAGGCAGCGAGGATCAGATCCTGCCGTTAGCTGATGCGCTTGCCGCTGGTGGGCTGACGGCCCTGGAAATCACGTTGCGCTCAGCACACGGTCTCACCGCGATCCGTCGCTTGCGCAAAGAGCGGCCTGAGCTCTGTGTCGGCGCCGGTACGGTGCTCGACAAGCGCATGATGGACGAGGTCGAAGCGGCGGGCGCGCAGTTCATTGTCTCGCCGGGCTGCACGGACGAGCTGTTGCGAGCCGGCGTGAACAGTTCGGTGCCGTTGTTGGCCGGCATCAGTAACGCATCCGACATCATGCGCGGCTACGCACTCGGCTACCGGCGCTTCAAGCTGTTTCCTGCCGAGGTGTGTGGGGGTGTTGCGGCTATCAAGGCCCTCGGCGGCCCGTTTGCCGATGTGCGTTTCTGCCCGACCGGTGGGGTCAACGCCGGCAATGCGGCGCAGTATTTGGCGCTCCCTAACGTGATGTGTGTTGGCGGCACCTGGATGATCGACGGCGCGGCACTCAAGAACGGCGACTGGGCCAGCATTCAGCAAGCCACGGCTGATGCGTTGGCGGCGCTGGACCAGCGTCGAGCATAAACAAACTGGTGCGCCGCGCTCGCGCGGTTCAGGCTGCTAACCTGCCTAGGGCCTATTCCGGTTTTTATCGCAAGCTGTGAACAAAACCGGAACAGGCCTTAGTGCTTTGGCGGACCGGTCCGCGTATAGTGCGCGGCCTTTCTATCGGAACTGCCACACCGGGAGGTGCCCAGATGACCGAACACGAAGATACAACCCCTCATATTGCCCACGGCGAAAAGCTACAGAAGGTTTTGGCCCGTATTGGCCTAGCCTCGCGCCGCGACGTGGAAAACTGGATAGCCGCTGGTCGGGTCAAGGTCAACGGCGCCCTCGCAACCCTCGGCCAACGTGTCGATCTGCATGATGCGATCGCTGTCGACGGCCGGCTTCTCAAGCGCGAAGAAGCCGCTGAAGTGGTCCGCCGCGTGTTGATCTACAACAAGCCGGATGGCGAGATTTGCACCCGTGACGATCCTGAGGGCCGCCCGACGGTATTCGATCGTTTGCCTCGCCCGAAAGAGGGGCGGTGGATCAACATCGGCCGGCTCGATATCAACACCACCGGTCTGCTGCTGTTCACCACCGATGGTGAGCTGGCCAACCGCCTGATGCATCCTTCTTACGAGATGGATCGTGAATACGCAGTACGGGTACGTGGCGAGGTCGACGATGAAATGATCGAGCGGCTGAAAACAGGCGTCATGCTCGAAGACGGACCGGCACGTTTCACCGATATCCAGCAAGCGCCCGGCGGTGAGGGCTTCAACCATTGGTACCACTGCGTGGTGATGGAAGGCCGTAACCGTGAGGTGCGCCGTCTTTGGGAATCGCAGGGGCTCGTCGTCAGTCGACTGAAGCGTGTACGGTTCGGGCCGGTATTCATGACTTCGGACTTGCCGATGGGGCGCTGGCGCGAGATGTCCCAGAGCGAAGTCGACATCCTCAGCGAGGAGGTCGGGCTCAAGCCGGTGGCATTGCCTGGCATGAAGGCGAAGACCAAGGACAAGCTCGACCGTATGCAGCGCAAGGTGGCCAAGCCTATCGGACGCGGCGAGCGTCGCCCGCGGGTGCTTCGTTCGGCTCATGAAGCGGACGCGCCAAATGGTGGCAACAAAGGCCGCCGTTCGCACGACGATCAGCCCGCGCGCACGCCGCGTGATGCCGATGAGCGCAGCAAGCCTGGTCGCGGCACACCAGTGGCAGAGCGGCCGAGCACTGTCGGTCGTAACCGTGGCAAGCCATCGCCGGCCAAGCGCAGCGGTCCGCCAGCGTCCGACGGGCAGCGTCCCGGTTTCGGGCGCGGTGACCGCTCCAAGCGCCCCTGAAGGCAGAGCGTGAAAGGATAAAAGAGGGCGAGGCCGTAATGGCTTCGCCCTTTTTACTTGGTTATCTCGTGGGGCTGAACGTGATACCCAGACGGCACCAGTTTGGCGTGCTTGCCGTCGCGATGGTGCAGGTAAATCAGGCTTTACGGCAGGCAGATTACTGGGCGTCCAGCGCTTGTCCGTTAATGCCGGCACTGTCCGGCCCCATCAGGTAGAGATAGACCGGCATGATGTCTGCCGGTAGCGGGTTGTTCGCTGGGTTCTCGCCGGGGTAGGCTTTCGCGCGCATATCCGTACGTGTAGCCCCAGGGTTGATGCTGTTGCTACGTACCGGGGCGCTACCGTCAAGCTCGTCTGCCAATACCTGCATCAGGCCTTCGGCTGCGAACTTCGATACAGCGTAGGCACCCCAGTAGGCTCGGCCTCTCCGTCCCACGCTGCTCGATGTGAAAATCACCGAGGCGTCATCGGATAGCTTGAGTAGCGGTAGCAGCGTACTGGTGAGCATAAAAGCCGCGTTGACGTTCACTTGCATGACGCGCATGAAGTTATCGCCAGACAATTGTTCGATAGGCGTGCGTGGACCAACGATACCTGCATTGTGTAACACCCCGTCCAGTCGTCCGAATTCACGCTCGACAGTTGCTGCAAGCTCGTCGTATTGATGCGGCAGTGCTGTTTCCAGATTGAACGGAATCACCGCTGGTTGAGGCCAGCCGGCAGCTTCAATCTCGTCATATACCCTATTGAGGTTGTCCTCGCTTTTGCCCAGCAGCAGCACAGTTGCACCGTGTGCTGCGTAGGCTTTGGCTGCGGCCTCGCCAATTCCGCGGCCTGCACCGGTGACCATGATGATCCGATTATTAAGCAGATCGGGGCGGGCTGAGTACTCGAACATCTGACGCCTCATATTCAAAGCGTGGGCATAACCCACCAATGGTTATCGTAAAAGAGTGGCAAGTGGCGGGCTATCTCAAGCTGCTCGATTCCAGCAAGGCTCGCAATTCAAGGGGATGATCGATGACGAGATCTGCTCCCCACGTATCTGGATTGTCATCGGGGTGGATGTATCCATAGCGCACTGCCGCCGTTCGGCTGCCAGCTGCACGTCCCGATTCGATATCGCGCAGGTCATCGCCCACGAACAACACAGTCGACGGGTCGAGGTCTAGCTGGCTGCAAGCCAAGAGCATCGGTTCCGGATCGGGTTTGCTCTTGCTGACGTGATCGGGGCAGACCAGCACCGCAGAGCGCGATGCGAGACCCAGCTGATGCATGATCGGCTCGGCGAAACGCAACGGTTTGTTAGTGACCACGCCCCAGATCAGGTTCGCCTTCTCGATTTCGGCCAGCAGTTCCGCCATTCCGCCATACAGCTGGCTTTCAACCGCACAATGGCGCTGATAGCGGTCCAGGAATTCCAGGCGCAGCGTTTCGAATTCTTCTGACAGAGGGTCGACATCGAACGCGCTGAGCACCATCGCCCGAGCTCCGCCGGAAACCACGTCGCGTACTTGCTGGTCCAGAACGCGATCAAGGCCGCGGGCCAGACGCATGGCCTGGGCCACGGCGATGAAATCTGGAGCGGTATCGAGAAGCGTACCGTCCATATCGAACAACACAGCTCGCAGACGCATTAGGCCTCCCGACGCGTCTGGATCATGTAGTTGACATCCACATCCGGTGACAGCTTGTAGTGTTTCGTCAGTGGGTTATATGTCAGGCCGACAATGTCGTTGACCGCAAGCCCGACCTCTCGGCTCCAGCTGCCGAGTTCCGACGGGCGAATGAACTTTCGATAGTCGTGGGTACCGCGGGGCAATAGCTGCAGGAGATACTCTGCACCAACGATGGCGAATGCGTAAGCCTTCGGGTTGCGGTTGATGGTGGAGAAAAACACCTGCCCGCCAGGCTTCACCATCTTGTAGCAAGCGCGGATAACCGACGCGGGGTCGGGCACATGTTCAAGCATTTCCAGGCAGGTCACGACATCGAATTGCTCCGGGGCCTCGTCGGCCAACGCCTCGGCAGTGATCTGGCGATAGTCGATTTCCAGCCCAGACTCGAGCAAATGCAGCCGAGCAACGGATAAAGGGGCTTCGCCCATGTCGATGCCGGTCACCGTAGCGCCACGCTGGGCCATGGCCTCACTGAGAATTCCGCCGCCGCAACCCACGTCCAAAACTTTCTTGCCGGCCAGCGAAACGTGTTCGTCGATCCAGTTGACCCGTAGCGGATTGATCTCATGCAGGGGCTTGAATTCGCTTTCGCGGTCCCACCAGCGATGGGCAAGGGCTTCGAATTTGGCTATTTCGGCGTGGTCGACGTTGCTCATGATCTGTTCCGTTTGAAAGCTTGAGGGAGAAGCTTGAGCTGCAAATGCTCATGTTGCCAGCTTCTGTCAGACGAAGAGGCTTTGGTGAAGCGCTTCGTGTACGTCAGTTTGTTGCAGCACCGCATGAGCGGTGCTCGTTTAATGTTTAGCGCCGATCTTCTCCCCCCAAGCCTTGGCTGTGGCAATGAGGTGCTCTTCATCCATACGGATCAGTTGACGATCATCGACCAGTTGCTTGCCGCCCACCCATACATGGCGTACACAATCTCGACCGCTGGAGTAGATCAGTTGGGAGACAGGATCGTAGACGGGCTGTTGCCCAAGGCGTGATAAATCGAATGCCACCATGTCTGCGAATTTTCCGATCTCCAATGATCCGGTGTGATCGTCCAGTCCGAGGGCGCGAGCGCCATTGAGCGTTGCCATGCGTAACGCGCGATGGGCATCGAGAGCCGTCGCCGATCCTGCGACGGCTTTGGCAAGCAGGGCGGCGGTTCGGGTTTCGCCCAGTAAGTCGAGGTCGTTATTGCTGGCTGCGCCGTCGGTTCCTATGGCGACATTGACGCCGGCTTCCCACAAGCGCTGGACGGGACAGAATCCGCTCGCCAGCTTCAAATTGGATTCGGGGCAATGAATGACGCTGCAGTTGTGCTCGACCAGAAGGGCGATGTCTTCGTCACATACCTGCGTCATATGAACGGCCTGGAATCGGGGGCCTAGGAGCTGCAGACGAGCCAAACGGGCCAGCGGGCGCTCGCCATGCTTGCTCAGCGCTTCCTCAACTTCGTGCGCCGTTTCGTGAACATGCATATGAATGCCGATATCCATCTCCGCGACGAGTGTGCGAATGCTCTCCAGCTTATCGTCGGCTACGGAATATGGGGCATGCGGCCCGAAGGCAATGCTCAGCCGCGGATGATGTTTGAGGTCGTCGAATAATGCGACACCTTTGCGAAGCGCTTCATCGGCGTCGCGAGCGCCTGGAATAGGGAAGTCTAGAATCGGAATCGTTATCTGTGCCCTTATTCCATGCTTATGCACAAGCTGACTGACTACCTCTGGGAAGAAGTACATATCCGAGAAGCAGGTGATGCCACTCTGCAGCTGCTCTGCGATTGCCAGTTCGCTCCCGACTTTTACGAACGCTTCGTCGACCCACCTGCCTTCCGCTGGCCAAATATGCTCACGGAGCCAGGTCATCAGTGGCAGGTCGTCGGCCAGTCCGCGAAACAAGGTCATGGCGGCGTGCCCATGAGCATTGACAAGCCCTGGGGCCAGGAGCATTCCGGTGAGGTCCCTTGTTTCGCGGGCAATGTATTGAGCTGCCTCCTCGCGAGGAGCTATTAGCACGATGCGCCCGTCACGGATGCCCAATGCATGGTTCTTCAGGACAACACCGGCTGGCTCGACTGGGACGAGCCAAGTAGGAAGCAGTAAGAGGTCGAGCGGATCGGCAGGTTTATGCGGCATTTGGGTCATCGGGCGATCTAAAGTAGGGCCCAGTGTAAAGCCTGTCGAACGCACTTTGAAGAAAGCCGGAGGAAACTCTACCACCAGCAAACTGGGTAGGCCTATATATGTGAACCTCTATATGCACGTACGTAGCCATTTGCGTCTGTGGAGAAAACTGAAAACAACCGTTGACGTGGTTTTCTGAGCACCTATAATGCGCACCTTCTCCGGCGCAGGCCTTTGGCGAAACCTCTTGTAAATCAAGAAGTTAGCGAAATAAAAGGCTTGCGCGGAGGGCGGATTCGAGTAGAATGCGCCGGGCTGACAGGGTGGTGGTTTTGCGCTGTTGGTGGCTCTGGTCAGGTTGATTGGAAGCGGTTGAAAGAGGTGGTTGACAGCGGTTTTGGACGCTGTATGATTCGCCTCCCGCTGACGAGAGACGCTAGGTTGATCGGAAGCGCAAGCGGTTGAGAAGAAAGAAAAACTTCTTCAAAAACAGCTTGACGAGACACAAGGCTGCTGTAGAATGCGCGGCCTCGGTTGAGACGAAAGACTTGATCGAAACGCTCTTTAACAACTGAATCAAGCAATTCGTGTGGGTGCTTGTGAGGTAAGACTGGTGGTCAGCAAGATTATCAGCATCACAATGTACTTAACGAGAAATCATTGAGTGCTCTTCTTTTAGGAGAAGAGATTTGCGATTGCTGAGCCAAGTTTAGGGTTTTCTCAAAACCCAAGCAGTATTGAACTGAAGAGTTTGATCATGGCTCAGATTGAACGCTGGCGGCAGGCCTAACACATGCAAGTCGAGCGGATGAAGAGAGCTTGCTCTCTGATTCAGCGGCGGACGGGTGAGTAATGCCTAGGAATCTGCCTGGTAGTGGGGGACAACGTTTCGAAAGGAACGCTAATACCGCATACGTCCTACGGGAGAAAGCAGGGGACCTTCGGGCCTTGCGCTATCAGATGAGCCTAGGTCGGATTAGCTAGTTGGTGAGGTAATGGCTCACCAAGGCGACGATCCGTAACTGGTCTGAGAGGATGATCAGTCACACTGGAACTGAGACACGGTCCAGACTCCTACGGGAGGCAGCAGTGGGGAATATTGGACAATGGGCGAAAGCCTGATCCAGCCATGCCGCGTGTGTGAAGAAGGTCTTCGGATTGTAAAGCACTTTAAGTTGGGAGGAAGGGCAGTAAGCTAATACCTTGCTGTTTTGACGTTACCGACAGAATA
>NZ_QORI02000013.1 GCF_003325755.1 Pseudomonas sp. SST3
CCGAGCCGCTTCTTGTGGGAGGCGCGACCCGCGACGAATGCGGGCCTCCTGCCCACCCAAAAGCCAAAGCTTCGCCCCGGGGCGGGCCTCCTACAAAGATCAAAGGCGGACCCTGCGCTCGCTCCACGCACCGAGCCGCTTCTCGTAGGAGGCGCGACCCGCGCCTCTTGCCACCCCAAAGGCCAAAGCTTCGCCCCGCAGCCGGCCGCCAAAAGCTGCGCCCCAAAACGGTGTTCACAAACTCAAAACAATCGCTGACTCAATCGCGAGGCACGACGATCAGGCCGGCACGTTCGCCGATCGCGACATTAGCCAGCGGAAACAGAATGCGCGCGTCCCGCTCTTCGACCACCCAGCGCATGCCGTTTTCGTCCTCCGCCAGTAACGTTCCGAGTGACAGCGGAGTGAAGTTCTCGATATCTGCCGGCAAACGCAGGACGAAGCGTTCGCTGCGCTTGATGATCTCTCGTGCCAGCCGAAACGTCGTTAAAGGTCGCAACGAGTCTTTCGGCACAGGCTCGGCCGTCTCGATCCAATCCTGTGCGGTTCGGAGAAACTCGCTGAGGCAATCAGGCCAGACACCGCCAGGGGCTTCCGCCATTTCAAGCGTAAAGGCCTCGGCATCGTGGTGGGTCGCGGTGTGGGCGCTAAAGGTTCCGGAGGGCTTCTCCTGCAACAACACCGCATCAACCGCAGCGTGGCGAAGGCGCATCAGACTTTCCGAAGATACCTGGCGGTCGGGCACCCACGGACAGATCGCGAACTGAGGCAGCTTCGATACACGCATGGCCGAGTGCAGATCGTAATGCCAGCGACGACGCCCCGGCTCGCGGAAGAACGCCGCTACCAGTGCTTCAAGCCGCGACGCGCGGCGAGCCTCGTCGCTGCAGCCATTCGCGTGCTTGCCACAGAAAAGGCGATTCAGGTCTTCAGCGACCCGGCGAACGCTCTGGCGCATCGCAGGGGGATTGCAGAACAACAGCAGCAGCCGGACGCGGGGACGTATCTCGCCGCGCCCAATCGCTTGCGTCAATTGATCGAGCAGCTCGATCGGGACGATCTCACAGCCGTGCACGCCAGCCGACAGCACCAGATCCAGCCCTGCATCCAGGCCTTTCGCTGGCGTCACCTCAAGGGCGCCTTCGCCCAGCCATCGCAGTCTGGCGCCGTCAGCGGTGAATTGGACTTTCTCGTCCGGCTCGCGCCCGGCAAGCGTAAGCTCCAGCAGTCGCCCCAGCGCCAGCATGTCGGGGCCGTCAGTGGTCGTGGTTGCAGTCCGGTCCATGCACATGATCGTCATCAGCGGACTCGACCGGCTCCATCTCCAGCTCCAGGCTGACCAGATTGGTAGCCAGCGGACGCAGCAGCAGATTGGCGTACTCGGTGTCGCCATCTTCCACGTCCACGCCGATCATCAGCTGGTTGTTGCCGACCTGTTGAATCCAGACTTCTCGCCCCTGCCACATCACGGCAAAACGGGTGCAGGACGTCTCAAGCTGGGTACCGTCGACGTCTTCAAGGATCAGTTGCAGGCTATCGCTCATGGTCAGAATTCTCGATAAGGGAACGAAGGCAGGACGGATGACTGTCCTGCCATGGGGGGTTGGGCCTCAGGCCTGGGACAGTTTTGCCGCGGCGCGCTCGAAGCGGGCCAGGCCTTCGGCGATATCGGCCTCTTCGATAATCAGGCTAGGGGCCAGGCGAATCACATCGGGGCCAGCCTGCAAAATCATCAGTGCTTCTCGCTCGGCCGCATCGAAGATCTCCCGCGAGCGCCCTTTCCATGCGTCGTTCAGCACGCAACCGATCAACATGCCCATGCCACGCACCTGACTGAACAGCCCATGGCGCTGGCCGATCTCCAGCAGCCCGCGCTTGAAGCGTTCGTGCCGGTCCTTGACGCCGTTCAGCACCTCCGGCGTATTGACGATATCGACCACCGCTTCCGCCACCGCGCACGCAAGCGGGTTGCCGCCGTAGGTAGTGCCGTGGGTACCGACGCTGAAGTGCCCAGCGATCTCGTCGGTGGTCAGCATCAAACCGATCGGGAAACCGCCACCGAGACTCTTGGCATTGGTCAGGATGTCCGGCGTGACACCGTAATTCATGTAGGCGTACAGCTCGCCGGTGCGGCCCATGCCGGTCTGGACTTCGTCGAAGATCAACAATGCATTGTGCTGGTCACAGAGTTTACGCGCGCCTTCCAGGTAAGCCTGGTCGGCAGGTAGAACACCGCTCTCGCCCTGAATCGGCTCCAGGACCACAGCACAAGTCTTATCCGAAATAGCGGCGGCGAGCGCATCGAGATCATTATACGGAACATGGCTGATGCCCTGGATCTTCGGTCCGAACCCATCGGAGTACTTCGGCTGGCCACCGACCGTCACGGTGAACAGCGTCCGGCCATGGAAGCTGTTCACTGCCGAGATGATTTCGTTCTTCTCCGGCCCGTGATTGTCGTGAGCGTAGCGGCGCGCCAGCTTGAAGGCCGCCTCGTTGGCTTCGGCGCCAGAATTACAGAAGAACGTCCGGTCAGCGAAGGTCGCGGCGGTGAGCTTCTTGGCCAGACGCAACGCCGGCTCGTTGGTGAAGATGTTGGAGATGTGCCAGAGCTTGCCCGCCTGCTCCGTCAGCGCAGCCACCAGTGCCGGGTGGGCGTGGCCGAGCACGTTCACGGCGATGCCGCCGGTGAAGTCGATCAGCTCTCGCCCGCTTTGATCCCATACTCGCGAGCCCTGGCCGCGCACTGGAATGAAGGCGGCGGGTGCGAAAGTGGGAACAATGACCTGGTCGAAATCAGCGCGTTCTACCGGGGTGTGCGGGGCGGACATCAGGACTCTCCTGCGATGCGACACGAATAGGAATGAAAACGCCCCATCGTCAGGCCGTGCAAAAACGTAGCGAGCGAAGGTCAGGCCAGGCAAAAACAGGCGAAAAAGCGCAATTTACGAGCTGTAAATGAGCATTTTGAGACTGTTTTTAACGCAGCATGGCCGAGCGCAGTAGTTTTGACACAGCCTGACCGTGGCGGGGCGTTATAAGCGCAGTTTAAACGCAGGGCCACCGGGAATGGGCGGTCCGGCGAAAATTCTCTTCAGGAAACGATCGAGTGCTGCTGGTCCAGTTCGATGGCGCGATCCAGCGTCTCGAGAAGCGCTTTGCGAGCCTTGAGCTTGGTGTTTTTGTGAGCCGTCATGTTGATCTTCTTCAACTGAGCCGCAGTCGCTTTGGCAACGTCCATCAACTCACCGGCCGGAACGATCTTATCGAGAAAGCCGGCCTCGAGCGCCGCCTGTGGATTGAAGATCTCGCCATTGATCACCGAGCGATGGAACGCCGGTTTGGTTAGACGATCCCGCGCCACTTCGATGCCCGAATGGTGCATGGTCATGCCGATCTGGACTTCATTGAGACCGATATTGAACGTCCCTTCGACTCCGATGCGGTAGTCGGCTGATAGCAGCAGGAACGCGCCCTTGGCGATGGCGTGACCAGGGCAGGCAACGATGATGGGGAACGGGTGAGCGAGCATCCGTCGCGTGAACCGCGAACCGGTCGTGACCAGCGCGATGGCGCTTTCCGGGCCCGCGGTCATCACCTTGAGGTCATAGCCGCCGGACAGAATACCTGGCTGGCCGGTGAGAATCACCACAGCGCGGTCCTGTTCGGCGCGATCGAACGCGGCGTTGAGCGCGTCGAACACCTCAGGAGACAACGCATTCACCTTGCCATTGTTCAGGGTCAGGGTGGCGATGCCGTCTGCGAGTTCGTAGGAAACCAGATCACTCATGACGAATATTCCTTGTTAGAAGTCCGCAGACGTTACCCAGCACGACCCGCAAGGTAAAGCGTCGTGACTGACTGGCAAGTCATGGTTTGCTGGGCGGAACTGCCAAAGCCGCAGGGCTGGGAGAGCTGGATCAGCTGTCGGCTGTATCCGGTTCCAGCTCGAGCACAGCGAGCAGCTCAGGGTGCAGGATCGTTTGCAGTTTCGGATCGGCGATGAACAGGCCGTGGGAACCATCGGAAATACCGCTGCGAATCCGATAAGGCGTTCCATCGGCGTCAACGGTCAGCTGGGAAAGATCCAGATAACGTGGGTCGCAGGGCTTTTTATCGGCGCTGCGCAGGACAACCACCTTGGGCCGCAAGTGCAGCTGCTGATGTTTCTCCAGCACCAGGGCGACCTCACCGGTATGCAACTCGACCAGCGTGCCCACCGGAAACACGCCGAGCCAGCGAATGAATTCGTGTACCAACGCCTCATCGAACTGCTGGCCGGCACCACTGCGGAGCACATCGTAGGCAGCCTGGATCGGTCGTGCATTGTCATACGCTCGGTGACTGGTAATCGCGTCGAAGGCATCGACGATTGTCACCACCCGGGTGGTAAACGGAATCTGGTACTGCTGGAGCCCTTGGGGGTAACCCTTGCCATCCAGCCGCTCATGGTGCCCGTGCGCTGCCTGGATGGCCGCTGCGGGAATGTCGTTCTGGCTGCACAGCGCCTGATAACCGAAGTCCGGGTGCTGCTTGATGTGCTCGAACTCTGCCTGTGTCAGCTTGCCCGGCTTGTTCAAAATGGCCGGATCGACTTTCATCTTGCCGACATCATGTAACAGCCCGGCTATGCCCAGTAACTCGATCTTTTCGTCGGGTAGCCCGAGGTGGGTGCCGAACCCCATCGCCAGTATGGACACAGAGAGACAGTGCAAACTGGTGTACAGATCTTGCGACTTCAAACGCGTCAGCCAAAGCATGGCACTTTCGTTGCGCAACATGCTTTCGAGGTTCCGCTTGACCAGCGCCTGGCAGGCCTTGGTATCGATGGCGCGCCCCTGCTGGACATCCAACAGAACCTGATCCAGCACTAATGCACTGCTGCGGTAGGCTTCGCGCGCTTCTTGAACTTCAAGGGAGAGCGGGATGCGGGTCATGGTACGCGTGACACGCAGCGGCGTCGCTGAGGGCACGATCATCTGGCCCTGATCCAGCAGCACACGACGGGTATCATCGACGAAAACATAATCGCAGCGCTCACGCACCGCCTGGATATGTTCTAGCTTGAGCAGGGGAAATCCCTGAAACAGGAAATCGGTCTGGCGCCACGGACGATCCAGCTCGCAGATATACATGCCGAGTTCCAGATGACCGACGTGCAGACGACGTTTTGTTGCGACCTCCACCACATCCGGCCGCTTGCGCTTGCTCTTGAATAACTTCATCAAAGCCTTTCTCGGCTCTTCATATTCACTACGCTCGATTGCGGGAAAGCTGGCATCGATTCCATAGGCGTTGGAACCGTAGAGGAACCATAGGTTCATTACCACTACCGCTTAGCCAGTTTCCCAACCGCACCTTAACCGCATGAAAAAACTAAAAAACTTTTTGCCATCCGAAAGCTCTTCGGCTACATTAGCGCGCCTCGACGGTCATCAAGCCTGTCGAGATCCGGTGAGGTGTCCGAGCGGTTGAAGGAGCACGCCTGGAAAGTGTGTATACGAGAAATCGTATCGTGGGTTCGAATCCCACCCTCACCGCCAGACCTGAAATAGCCGAAGCCCCCTGATTTTCCTAGTGAAAGTCAGGGGCTTCGACGTTTAAGACATAAAAAAATTGCTCCGATGGGAACGCTTTGGGAAATGGCCTACAGCTGTAGGGCTGTGTTCCAGGATCGCGATAAGGTCCGGTCCGTCCTCACTACCCGGCTTCCTCGGCCTCCTCTCTTTACCTCTAGCAGTACCGAGCCACCCCCGCCCGGAACGCGTTACGCGGATGTTCCGATTCCACCCGCAGGGGTGCCGATCCGAGCGCGCGACGTTTCAATTCGCTCCATGATCCTACAGGGTTCAGCGACGGTGTCGTCGATTGCGTCTGTGCGAGGCGTCGCTATGGATATCTCTGACCAGCGGTCATTCGAGCAGAATGTTGCACAAACGCATCAGCGCTGCTGAAGGAGCGAGATCGCGAACAAGCTTAATCCCAGACGCTGCACCGCTCCCCGCCTAACCGCCTGCCCCTTACGCGTGACTGTGCCAGTGCAGCGAATCGCGCAAGACCGCTCCACTTGGCGTCGTTTATTACTACACACCTAGATGTCTTGACCCGAGCGCTTGCGCTGGTCCGTATCTTGCTTGGCTTACGATTAAAACCCCGACCCTCGGAAGGGTCACAGGCCAAGCACGTCTGGGAAGCGGACCAGACCTCTGCCACTGCGCATCGTATGGATTGCACAACCGTTACCGGCGAGACGCGACACAACGGCTCGCACCAGAACAATAAAAGGCCGCTACCATGTTCAAGCACAAGAAAGTCCGGCAGGCGACCATGATCCTGCTCGCCACGGCGATCGTTTTGATTCTTCCGAATCTCACCCGGCTGATCGGCTAATCGGTCGAGACGACACGAAACGACAGAGGAATGCTTATGTATCGCGTGCTTTTGCTTCTGTTGATGGCGACCCCCGCTGTGATCGCCGGAGAGGTTGACCAGTCTGCCGCCATAGCCGCACTGCAACGCGACGACAGCGTGTTGATCGATGTTCGCACCGCCCAGGAATACGCAGAAGGCGCCCTGCCCGGCGCGACGCGAATCGAAACGCGGGATCTCGCCGAGCGCATCGCCGGTATCGCGCCGGACAAAGAAGCCCCGGTCGTTCTTTACTGCCGCAGCGGACGTCGCTCCTCTGCCGCACAGGATCTGCTCCTTGAGATGGGCTATAGCCAGGTCATCAATGCCGGAGGTTATGGAGACCTGAAAGCAGTCGTCCCCCCTCGCTGACGCCCCGATGCCCCGTCGACAACCGCGCCATACTCCCTCCGCATTCCCTCATTGATTCGCCTCCCCGTCGTCTACTACGGGAACTAATGCGTTGCAGTGGCTACTGAAAAAGGAGCCGCTGCTTCTACGCTTGGTCGCGTATACCCGGGAGGACTCGAGTTGATGAATTGGGATGTGATGTTGAACGAACAGCTCTGGATCAACATCGCCATAGTCGCTGGCGTCACTATCGTCAGTTATCTCGTACTGCAGGCCATCCTGCGGATCATTACCAACCGCTTGCGGAAAATGGCCAAAGGGGCACGAAGTGGCTTCGTCGCCATTGCTGCGGAGATGCTCAGCCGCACCAGCCATTTGCTGCTGATCGCGCTCTCGTTACTGCTGGCCTTAAAGGTCGTCGAGCTGCCGGATCGTTGGGAATCAGCCATGTCGCATGGTTGGTTCATCGCGCTGGCGTTCCAGATCGCATTGTGGATGGATACAGCCGCCCGGCTGTGGATGGAAAGCCTGACTCGCGACGGCAAGGCGCGAAATCCAGTCACCACCACCATCATCGGCATCATGATCCGCATCGTCATATGGACCATGATGCTGCTGTCGATTCTGGCCAACCTGGGAGTCGACATCACCGCGATGGTCGCCAGCCTCGGCGTCGGCGGTATCGCCATTGCACTGGCGGTGCAGACGCTGCTCAGTGATGTCTTCGCGTCACTGTCCATCGGCGTGGACAAACCGTTCGAGATCGGAGACTTCGTCGTGTTCGACGACGTTGCCGGGAACATCGAGCACATCGGCCTGAAGACCACCCGCATACGCGCGCTGAGCGGCGAGCAGATCGTTTGTGCCAACGCCGAATTGCTCAAACGGACCCTGCACAATTACAAGCGCATGAATACGCGGCGGATCGTGTTCAAGTTCGGCATCACCTACAACACGCCGTCGGACAAGGTGCGCGAGGTTTCAGCATTGCTGAAGCGAATCATCGACGGCATCGACAACGCCAATTTCGACCGTGCGCATTTCCTCGCCTTCGACGACAGCCAGCTCACCTTCGAAGTCGTCTACATCATGCAGGTATCGGACTACAACGCGTACATGGATACCCAGCAGGAAATCAATCTGCAGTTGCTGGACGGCATTCGCGAGATGGACGTGCAGTTCGCCTTCCCGACCCGCAGTGTTGAATTCATTGGCGGTAGCTTTCCGGAACTGACGGTCGCCGGTGTGCCAAATGAAAAGCCCGCCGCCACTCAGCAGGCCCGGAGCGCGCAGCCCAACGGATGACAGCTGGAGCGCGCGTCGGCCCGTAGGCCGCCGCCGCTCCAGCATTCACCACATGCGCATCTGCTTATGGGTTTCGATCAGTTGAGGTACCACGCCCGGATCGGCCAGCGTCGAGACATCCCCCAACGCATCGTATTCGTCAGTGGCGATCTTGCGCAGGATGCGCCGCATGATCTTGCCCGAGCGAGTCTTGGGTAAGCCCGGCGCCCACTGGATGACGTCCGGTACGGCAATTGGCCCGATCTCCTTGCGCACCCACTGCTGTAGCTCCTGACGCAACTGATCAGACGGCTCCTCACCCGCCAGCAGCGTCACGTACACGTAGATGCCCTGCCCCTTGAGCGGGTGCGGCACGCCCACCACCGCGGCTTCGGCCACCTTACGGTGCGCGACCATGGCGCTTTCGATTTCCGCCGTGCCCATGCGGTGACCGGATACGTTCAGCACGTCGTCCACCCGGCCGGTAATCCAATAGTAGCCATCTTCGTCGCGACGGGCGCCGTCACCGGTGAAATACATACCGCGGAAGGTCTTGAAGTAGGTGTCGACGAAGCGATCGTGGTCGCGATAGATGCTGCGCATCTGCCCCGGCCACGAATCGAGAATCACCAGATTGCCCTCGGTGGCGCCCTCGAGCAGATTGCCAAGGTTGTCTACCAATCCCGGCACCACCCCGAAGAAAGGCCGCGTCGCGGAACCCGGTTTCAAAGCCGTAGCGCCAGGTAGCGGGCTGATGAGAATGCCGCCCGTCTCGGTCTGCCACCAGGTATCGACGATGGGGCAACGCGATTTGCCGATCGTCTCGTAATACCAGTGCCAGGCCTCGGGGTTGATCGGCTCGCCGACAGAGCCGAGCAGCCGCAGGCTTGAGCCGTCGACACCCTCCATCGCGGCACCACCCTCGGCCATCATCGCGCGGATCGCGGTGGGCGCGGTATAGAGAATGTTGACCTTGTGCTTATCGACGATCTGGCCGATCCGCGTGACGTCGGGATAGTTAGGCACGCCTTCGAACATCAGCGTTGTCGCACCGTTGGCCAGCGGTCCGTAGAGGATGTAACTGTGGCCGGTAATCCAGCCGACGTCGGCAGTACACCAATAAACCTCGCCGGGACGGTAATCGAATACTCGTTCATGAGTCAGAGCGGCGTAGAGCAGATAGCCGCCAGACGTATGCATTACACCTTTGGGTTTGCCGGTCGAGCCGGAGGTATAAAGGATGAACAGAGGCTCCTCTGCCCCCATCTCCTTCGGTGCGCAAACCTCTCCTGCCACACGCATCAGATCTTCGTACCAGATGTCGCGATGCTGGTTCCAGCGGATATCACCCCCCGTGCGACGTACCACGATGATCTTCTGTATGCAGCTGGTTTGCGGGTTGGTCAGCGCCTCGTCGACATTGGCTTTCAGCGGTACCTTCTTGCCGCCGCGCAGCCCTTCATCGGCGGTAATGACCACCTTGGACTTGCCGTCGATGATCCGGCCGGCCAGCGCTTCCGGGGAGAACCCGCCGAACACCACCGAATGAATGGCACCAATGCGTGCACAAGCCAGCATTGCCACCGCCACCTCGGGGATCATGGGCATGTAGATCGTGACCACATCGCCCCGATGCACATCCTGCCCACGGAGCGCGTTGGCAAACTTGCTGACCTCGTGGTGGAGCTCGCGGTAGGTGATGCGGCGATGCTCGGATGGATCGTCTCCCTCCCAGATTATCGCCACCTCGTCACCCCGTGTTTCGAGGTGGCGATCCAGGCAGTTGGCCGAGACGTTCAAGGTGCCATCGGCGAACCACTTGATGTCCACATGATGGTCATCGAAGGACGTCTGCTTGACGCGCGAAAACGGTTTGATCCAGTCGATGCGCTCCGCCTGCTCGCGCCAGAACCCGTCAGGGTTGACCACCGACTGTTGATACAGCGCTTTATAAGCAGCCTCATCGGTCAGCGACCGAGCCGCAACTTCCGGTTTCACGGGATACAGGGACGCAGCAGTCATGGACAATTACCTCACTCGTCGGTCTTGTTATCGTTTCGAATAACCTGCCCCACAGGCGAACCATACGAATCAAACCAAGCGCCTGGTGACTTAACGTTCGAGCAACGCGGGGCCAAAGCGTTCCGCTGGCGTGTGGCCTTGTAAAACGCTTTCTCCCCTAGAGCATAGACGCTTCGCCCGAGGCGTACTTTGCCGCCCTCTGTGGTCATAGAAATGCCGGGGCACATGCCCGTCACGCCGGGGTTCAAGGATGTCAGATCCAGCCAACGTGTTCTTTCGTGTCGTTAAACGCATCAGGGAGAGCATCGCCCTCTATCCGGTCCTGATCCCCGCCGTTTATTTCGTCATAGCGATGCTGGTGTTTGCATTTGAGTCGACGTCCATTGCTGCGCCGTTACGTGAAAAGCTGCCGCCAGGTCTGGTCGATGCCGACAACAGCCGTGAAATCCTTGGCACGCTGATTACCGGCATCATTTCTCTCACGGTCTTCAGCTTCTCTATGGTGATGGTCGTGCTCAACGGCGCCGCGGCCCGCCTGTCGCCTCGGGTACTGCCCGGCCTGGTCAGCGACACGCGCAATCAGGTGATCCTCGGCATCTACTTGGGCAGCATCGTCTACTACCTGCTGATGATCGGCGCGATCAACAAGAACGACCCAGCCAGCGTCCCGGCGCTCGGGCTCCTGCTGGCGTTGCTATTCGGCATGCTGTGCATGGCGCTGTTCGTTGTATTCATTCGTTCGGTATCCCAATCGATTCAGGTCGACTGGATCCTCAGCCAGCTCTACAACAGCGCATCAGCCAACCTGGACAAGCGTAGGCGGCGCATCGCCGGCGTCGCCGACATCCCCGACACAACCGACTGGTGGTGCCTGCCTTCAGCCCGACCGGGATATCTTCGCGAGGTGAACGAACGGCGCCTGGGCAAGATGCTGCGCAAACGCGACCTGATCGCCGTGATCCAGGTAGAGCCGGGCTTCTTCCTGATCGAGGGCCATCCATTGATCAAGTTCAGTGAGCCGCTGAGCGATGAAGAGGCGAATGAAGCACTCGACTGTTTCGACTTCCACGACAATGAATTCGCTGGCGCTAACGTCTCCTACGGCATGCGGCAGATCTCGGAAATCGCGGTCAAGGCCATCAGCCCGGCCATCAACGACCCCGGTACCGCGATGCGGGCGGTCAATCTGATCGGCGTACTGCTGAAGCGGCTCGGCGGAGTCCCGCCTTTTGACGCTGGCTGCATGGATGAAGGCCGTCCGCGCCTTTTCTATCCGCAGATGGCTATGCAGCGATTGCTGCAAAGCGTTATCGCCCCGATCCGCATCTATGGTGGCCATGATCCGCAAGTCCTGATCACGCTCCTGCAGTGCTTGAAGAATGCCCTGCACGGCAACCCGAACGAAGCCCAGCTGCAGGCGCTGCACGGTGAGATCGACGCCTTGCGCGAAGACGCCGATGCCAAGGTGGAAAACCCGCGCGACCGTCGCGCGGTAAACGAGGTGCTCGATCGATTGAAGAAACTAAACGACAAAGCCCCCGTCGTCGCGCCGCTTCCGATCGACCTTGAGCATCAGCCGCAAGCCGGGACGTGAACCGCCACTCTCCCCACCGGGAAAGCGCTTTGCCGTTTCCTGTGGGAGCCCCGCCTCGGGGCGAAGCTTTTGCCGTTTCCTGTAGGAGCCCCGCCTCGGGGCGAAGCTTTTGCTTTTGAGTGGGCTGAACGCGCGCTTTCGGCACGGGCGCGCCTCCCACCAAAGCAATGCCGCCCGCGCCTTGGCTCTGCTGTAGGAGGCCCGCCTCGGGGCGAAGCTTTGCTCTTAAGCGGGCAGGAAACGCGCGCGTTCGCCGCGGGGCGCGCCTCCCACCAAAGCAATGCCGCCCGCGCCTTGGCTCTCTGCTGTAGGAGGCCCGCCTCGGGGCGAAGCTCTTTGCTTTGAGCGGACAGAGCGACGCGCTTTCGCCGCGGGGCGCGCCTCCCGCTGAAGCAATGCCGTCGGCGCCTTGGCTCTGCTGTAGGAACCCCGCCTCGGGGCGAAGCTTTTGCCTTTGAGTGGGCTGAACGCTTTTCGGTGCGGGCCGCGCCTCTCGCTAAAAGCGCCCCGCAGCGAGTGCCGGAAGGCGCGTAGCGGTCGAATTTACTCCGCCTGGTTCGCCGCTTCGGCGGCCTGAATCAGATCGGCACCGATTTCCGCCTCGAACTTCTTCCAGGCCGGACGAACAGCGTCACGCCAGCTGTTGCGCTGATCTTCGGTCAGCACCAGGATTTCGCTCTTGCCGGTATCGATGACGTTCTGCTTGGCTTTTTCGTTCAGCGCCTCGGCCTGGCGGTTCACCTCGGTGGTGACCTCGTCGATGATCTGTTCGAGCTCAGCGCGCACCGGCGCCGGCAAGCCGTTCCAGAACTGGGTGTTGGTGATCAGCAGGTAATTGCCGATGCCGTGGTTGGACTCGGTCATGTACTGCTGCACTTCGTAATATTTCTGGCTGTAGATGTTGGACCAGGGATTGTCCTGAGCATTGACCACACCGGTCTGCAGGCCTTGGTAGATTTCAGCGAACGCCATCTTGCGCGGCACCGCGCGCAACGCCGTGTACTGAGCGGCCTGCAGATCCGATGGCTGGACACGGAATTTCAATCCGCGAGCATCGGCCGGCTCACGCAGCGGCTTGTTCGCGGTGAACTGGCGCATGCCGTTGAGCCAGTAGGCCAGCCCGGTGATGCCCTTGTCTTCCATGGACTTGAGCATGGCCTTGCCTTTGTCCGACTGCTGGAAGCGTTGCGCCGCCGCGACGTCATCGAAGAGGAACATCAGGTCGAACAGCTGCAGTTGCTTGGTGTATTGCTCCAGCTTCGACGGCGCGGGTGCGAGCATTTGGACGTCGTTGAGCAGCAGTGCCTCCATTTCCTTGCCGTCGCCGTACAACGAGGAGTTCGCATACACCTGCACTTCGACCTGGTCCGGCAGACGCTCCTCGACCAGCTTCTTGAACATCAGCGCGCCCTGCCCCTTGGGGGTGCTGTCGGCGGTGATGTGGGAAAACTTGATCAGAATCGGATCGGCAGCCTGCGCGGTGAACATGCTGAACAGGGCTGAAGCGGCGAGCAGATGGGTAATACCACGGGTGAGTCGTGCCATGGGAAAGCTCCGTCTTGTAGTTGTGTGAGCCAGGTAGCTGGTCACGACTCTACTCCGCCGTCCTTTTCCGGCGACATTCATATTTGGGCAAGCGAGGCTTCGCCTCCCACGAAGGCATCAATGCGCCCACGCCGGTTTCAGCCGTTTTTCATCGATTGCCTTCGCGAGCGGTGAGGTGTTCGAGCATTTGCCGCGCGGTGACCGACAGGCTTTCCAGGTTACGCACACCAATCTTCAGCTCACGCCGCGCCCAGGCATCGGTCAGCGGGATGATCGCCACATCCAGCGCCGGCAGATAGTTGCGCACCACCTGCTCGGGCAGCACACCGATCCCCATCCCGGTATGAATCATGCGGCAGATGGCCTCGAAGCTACGCACCTGAATACGCAAACGCAGCGGCGTGCCCATCTGCTGGGCCGACTGCTGCAACAGCGCATACAGCGAGGCGTCCTGCTGCAGGCCGATGAAGTCGAAGCCGGCAGCATCGCGTAAGGCAATGTGCTTCAAGCCCCCCAGCGGATGCTGACGCGGCGTGACCAGCACCAGGTTGTCCTCGCGATAGCCGAATACCTGAAGGTCTTCGGCCGGCATATGCCCGGCGAAGATGCCGATATCCGTTAACCCCTCGCGCAGGGCACGCAAAGTGTCGTTGCTGACGCGCTCTTCCAGGTCGATTTTCACTTCAGGATGCAAACGCGCGAAGGCGCTAAGGTCTTCCGGCAGGAATTCGATGACCGCCGATGTGTTGGCATGGATGCGCACGTGCCCCTTCACGCCCTGACTGAACTCGCTGAGGTCGGCATCCATCTGCTGCAGGCCGTCGAGCAGATTGCGGGCGTGGTGCAGCAGCGCGTGGCCGGCGGGCGTCAGCTTCACGCCTTTAGGCTGGCGATACAGCAGGCTAACGCCGAGCTGGCCCTCCAAATCGCTGATGCGCTTGCTGACCGCGGCGAGCGCCAGGTGCTCGCGCTCGGCCGCGCGGGTAAGGCTGCGCTCATCGGCAACGGCGACGAACAGGCGCAGGGTAACGAAATCGACACGCCGCATGGTTGGCTCTCGTATTCGCAAGTGACGAAGCGACAACGATAAACCGGCGCGCTTAGAAAGGCACCCAGCCTGTAGCCTTCGTGCTTTGCGAAACCATCCTTGGCTATTCGGCAATTGTCCACAACGTGGCGCTCGGTCATCCTGCGCACATGAATCGACCCGGTACAGGTGCTGCGATGAACGAACAGAATGGAAACAGCCTGCCACTGCATGGCCTGAAGGTCATCGAGATGGGCCAGCTGATCGCCGGCCCTTTCGCCAGCAAGATGCTCGGCGAATTCGGCGCCGAGGTGATCAAGATCGAACCGCCGGGCGTCGGTGATCCGCTGCGCAAGTGGCGTAAGCTCAAAGACGGCACCTCGCTCTGGTGGCATGTGCAGTCACGTAATAAACAGTCGGTGACGCTCGATCTCAAAGCCGCCGAAGGCCAACAAATCGTTCGCCAACTGGTCGCCGAAGCCGATGTGCTGGTGGAAAACTTCCGCCCCGGCACGCTGGAAGCCTGGGGCCTGGGCTGGGATGAACTGTCCAAGCTCAACCCGCGCCTGATCATGCTGCGCATCTCCGGCTACGGCCAGACCGGCCCTTATCGCGACCTACCCGGCTTCGGCGTGATCGGTGAGGCCATGGGCGGGTTGCGGCACCTGTCCGGCTATCCGGGCCAGCCGCCGGTGCGAGTGGGTGTGAGCATCGGTGATTCGCTGTCCTCGCTGTATGGCGTCATCGGTGTGCTGCTCGCCCTGCAGGAGCGCAATCGCAGCGGCAAGGGTCAGGAAATCGATGTCGCGCTGTACGAATCGGTGTTCGCCATGATGGAAAGCCTGGTGCCCGAATACGATGCCTTCGGCTATGTCCGCGAGCCGGCCGGCAGCGCACTGCCCGGTATCACGCCCTCCAACTCCTACCTGTGTCGCGATGGCGCCTACGTGCTGATCGCCGGCAATGGCGACAGCATCTATAAGCGCCTGATGATGCTGATGGGGCGTCAGGACCTGGCCGATGATCCACGTTTCGCGCATAACGATGGCCGCGCCCAGCACGCCGAGCTGATCGACGCCGCAATCGGCGAATGGACGGCTCAGCATAGTCGCGATGAGGTCATCGAGGCATTGAAGGAGGCGCGCGTTCCAGCCGGCTATCCCTACACAGCGGCGGACATCGTCAAGGATCCGCACTACCTGGCGCGACAGATGATCGAGCAGGTGCAAACGTTCGCCGGACCGCTCAAGGTCCCAGGCGTACTCCCCAAACTCAGCCGCACCCCAGGCCGCATTGGCGCCGGCGGCCCGCAGCTGGGCGAGCACACCGAAGACGTCCTGGCCGGGCTTGGCCTGACCGAAGTGCAGCGCCAGGGATTGCGTGAGCGGGGAATTATTTAAACCCGTTCGCGAGGGGGGCCTCACACAAAAACGGTGCAGCAACGCTTTTAATGTTGTGGGAGTGCCACCCTCGGCGCGAAGCATTTTGGCTTTGCTGGCAGGCTATCGCCTGCATTCGCCGCGAGGGCGCGCCTCCCACAAAAAGCGGTGCGGCGACGCTTTTGATGTTTTGGGAGTGCCACCTCGGCGCGAAGCATTTTGGCTTTGCTGGCAGGCTATCGCCTGCATTCGCCGCGAGGGCGCACCTCCCACAAAAAGCGGTGCGGCGACGCTTTTGATGTTGCGGGAGTGCCACCCTCGGCGCGAAGCATTTTGGCTTTGCTGGCAGGCTATCGCCTGCATTCGCCGCGAGGGCGCGCCTCCCACAAATAGCGGTGCAGCGACGCTTTTGATGTTGTGGGAGGCCCGCCCTCGGGGCGAAGCTTTTTTGGTTTTAAGAAGACCATCAAGAACAACACAGCTCTTGTCACCAACCGGAGACATCCATGACCAAACGCCTCTACATCCAGGACGTCGCCACCCGCGATGGCTTCCAGATCGAGCCGAACTTCATCCCCACCGAAGACAAGATCGCACTGATCAATAGCCTCTCCGAAACCGGGCTGGCCAAGATCGAGGTCACCTCCTTCACTTCGCCCAAGGCCATTCCCAACCTGCGCGACGCCGAAGAAGTCATGCGCGGTATCCGCCGAGTGCCGGGCGTCGAGTACACCGTGCTGGTGCCCAACGTGAAGGGCTGCGAGCGAGCGCTCTCTTGTGGCGTTGACGAAATCAATCTGGTGATGTCCGCCAGCGACACGCATGGCATGGCCAATCTGCGGATGACGCCGGAGCAATCGCTGGAGCAGTTTCGCGAGATCATCGAGGTGACTCGCGGCAGCGGCGTGTTCATCAACGCCTCGCTGTCGACTGCCTTCGGCTGCCCGTTCGAAGGCGAGGTTCCCGAACCGCGAGTCCATAAACTGATACAGCGCCTGCTCAACATCGGAGTTCAGGGCATTACCCTCTGCGACACCACCGGCATGGCCGATCCGGCACAGGTCGAACGCGTTTGCAGGCACGCAATGACCCACTGGCCCGACGCGGTATTCACCGCGCACTTTCACAACACCCGAGGCATGGGCCTGGCCAATGCACTGGCGGCGCTGAACGCCGGTATCGACCGCTTCGACGCCTCACTCGGCGGCCTCGGCGGCTGCCCCTACGCACCCGGCGCCAGCGGCAACATCTGCACCGAAGATTTGGTACATATGTTCCAGCGCATGGGCTTGGATACCGGCGTCGATCTGGACAAACTGCTGCAGTGCGCCGCCAGCCTGCCAGAACTGGTTGGCCACGACATACCGGGAGCCGTACTCAAGGCCGGAAAATCGGACCGTCGCTATCCGAAGCCGAAGTGGATGGAACAGGAAACCGCCCGATAGGCCCTGCCGCAGAGACGTGTAGCCTTTACCCACTCGAACCTAGGGCTTCGCTAATGGACAACATCGACGTGCACTGGCAGCGGCGCCTGAGCAGCTTCCATAAGGTTCTGCTAGAGCTTGACGAAGCCATTGAGCTAATGGGGCAACGCGAACTATCGAAACTGGAAAAACAAGGCGTCGTCCAGCGCTTCGAATATTGCTATGAGCTTGGCTGGAATACGTTAAAAGATTTCCTCGTCTGGCAGGGCATCGAGGGCATCGTTGGCTCGCGCGATACCATTCGTGAAGCGTTCAGCAAGGGCTTGATCAGCGACGGTCATGCTTGGATGCAAATGCTCACAGACCGCAAACGTACCTCTCATACATACAACGAGGAAACGGCGGAGGCGATTCTGATGAATATCCGATTGCAGCACCATCCGCTGCTAAAGGCGCTGGATCAAACAATGTCCAGCCGGGAAGAACCAACGCCATGATACTGGAGCACTCGGGACTATCCGAAGCAGATGCTCAATCGATCTGCAAAGCACTTGGACTTTTCCCCAAGGTTAGCGAAGCGATTCTCTACGGCTCTCGTGCGAAAGGAAACTACCGCCCCGGTTCAGATATCGACTTGACCCTAAAAGGCAACGAACTCTCTCATCAGGACCTACTCGATATCGAGCTGGCACTGGATGACCTACTTCTGCCTTACAAGATCGACCTCTCCCTGCATCACCAGATCGACAATCCGCAGCTGATCGAACACATCGATCGAGTCGGGAAGCTGTTTTATAAGGCAACGGTTTAGCGTATCGATTTGACCTGATGCTCCACCTGAGGCTGGGATCCGGAGCACTATATAGATTAGCGGCCTGCCCGGTGCGACGGCACGCAGCCTCGCCAGCAAAACAAACAGCTTCGCGCCGAAGGCGGCCCTCCCACGCCATCAAAGCTCACATCGCACCGCTTTTTGCGGGAGCCGCGCCCGCGGCGATTGCAGGCGATAGCCTGCCATAGATCCATCACTACCCCGCAGATAATGGCCAATTGATATTGATGCCATTATAATGGCGCGACTTTCATGGCGGCGTGCGCGCTAACGCATGGAAGCAGAACGAACTTCGAAAAGGAATTAATCTTGAACCCTGCTGCTTTCCGTAAAACTTTGCTGGCGATTGCAGTCGCCGGTGCTGCGTTTCCTATTTATGCACAAACATTGGTGCTAGACGACAGCGGTCTGCTAAGACAAGACGTCACCTTCATCGAACCCGTGACGGTCAATGGTTCTTTCACTAGCGTAAATAGTGAAGAAGACGCTATAGAATTTAATGGCGTAACGTTTGAAAACGACCTAATAATCGACGCAGAGATCAAGGCCAACGGCGACTTCGCCGATGGTGTCGATCTGAGTGAGCTTGATAGCCAAGACGTGATGCAAGCCACTGAGATATTCGGAGATTTTGTCAACCAGGGCGAAATCACCGTAACCGGTGGCGGTGTGACTGGCATGATCGTGGATCCAGCAATTGTCCACGGTAGCCTGGTCAACGCAGGCACCTTGAGCGCTTCCGGTGCTCCGCTCGACGGTGAAAGCGTGCGAGCGCTCGAGATCTCGGGTCAGTCGGAAATTCATCAAGACGTCGTCAATGCCGCTACCGGAAAAATCGTTGCTACCGGCGAGAATGCAACGGCCGTTCTGCTCATGGGCAGCGAAATCGATGGACGCTTGATCAACAACGGCTTGATTCAAGTGGCTGGGATGGGCGCAGACGCCATCGATGTCACCACTAACGAGCAGCCAGAGAACAACTGGAGCAAGCGCGCCTCTGTTTCCGCTATCGAGAACCATGGCTCTATCATCGCCAATGGTGTCGATGCCGACGGTATCCAGATCGATGGCGGCGTTATCGACAGCATCGTGAACACCGGCACCATCGAGGCCGATTCCACCGCGATTGTGATTGGTGACTTCGAAGTATCGAATGCCCGCGAGCAAGAGCAAGAGTACTACTTGAAGATCCATCAGCAGGGCGGGCTGATCAGCGGACAAGACGCCGCTATCAATGCTGAGGGCGGAAAGGTTGATCTTGAATGGAGCGGCGGCAAGATCCAAGGCGATATTCTCGGCCTGGACGGCTATGTGCAAATCACCAACTCTGTAGAGTTCGATGGCGCGCTCATCGAAATCGGCAACGATGAAACGGTACGCGTAGGTGTGAACACCAGCGCAAGCAAGGAAGCCACCTTTGGTCACCTGGAACTGCTAGGCACCCATACGACCATCGATGGCGATCTGGTAGTTGCTCAGAACTCGTCCTTGGGACTGAATCTGAGCAATGCCACCGACACAGCGAAACCAGTACTTACTGTCGCCAAGTCTGCCGAGTTTGGGCAGGGTGCCAAGGTTATTCTCCAGGCCAATGATGCGGACTTCTCCGCAAACGGCTCGTCTTACAAATTGGTATCGGCACAGGAAATCATCGATAAGGGGCTGCAGGTCGTCAGCAGCAACCAGCTGCTCAAGGTAAGCGACCTGAAGATCACATCGACTGGCATCGCTGGCGGCTTGAGCCCGGTTGATGGTGGGCCTAGTACCCCTCCTGTCGACGGCGGTGACGATACGCAGAACCCGCCGACCGATGGCGGAGAAACACCGACTACGCCTCCTTCCGACGGCGGGCAAACCGGCGTGATTGATGTCATCTCCAAGACGCCAGAAGAATTCAAGGAAACGATCGCAACCGGTGGCGGCTCCCAAAATGCCCAGGCGGCGAGCGTCGCGTTCAGCCAGATCGCCAGTAAGCTCCCTAAGCGTCTCCAAGCTGCGTTTGACGGTAACGCCACTGAAGCAGCGCGCCTGGTCGAACAAACCACACCAGAAGCCAACGGCGGTGCGACCCAAGCCGCAACGTCCGGCCAGACACTGGTTAGCAACGTCACCGGCAACCGGACGAGCAGCATTCGCGGTATGTCTTCCGGCGATGCTCTCCAGGAAACAGGTGTTTGGGTTCAGGCCCTGTACAGCGATGCCAACCAGGATCTGCGTGATGGCGTAGCCGGTTACAACGCCTACAGTCGCGGCATCGCCATCGGCGCGGATGGCAAGCTGAACGATCAACTGACCCTTGGTGTGGCGTACAGCTTCCTCAACACCGACGTAAATAGCGAAAACGGCAACGAAACTGAAGTAGACGGTCATGCCTTTACGCTCTACAGCGGTTACGAGCTGGGACGCTACTTCGTAGACGCAAGCCTGACTTATGGCATCAATAGCAACGAAGGCACGCGCTACGTCCTGGGTGAAAACGCTAAGTCCGACTACGACAGCTCGGTACTCGGACTCAACGTCACGAGCGGCTACAGCTATTCCATCAACGACAATCTCGTCCTGGAACCGCGCCTGGCTGCCCGCTACAGCCGGATCGATATCGATAGCTACCGCGAGAAAAACGCCACTCTGGCATTGGCGATCGAAGATCAACGCTACGAAGTGATCGAGCTTGGCGCGGGCCTGCGTGTCGCTGCGCAATATCCGCTGGGTCGTGGAACGTTGGAGCCTCAAGCTAAGCTGATGGCCTATCATGACTTCGCAGCCGATCAAGCCAGCAGCACGTCGGCCTTCGTTCTCGGCGGAACCCCATTCGTGACCAGCGGCGCCAAACCTGCCCGCAACAGCTACGAGGCGGGTATCGGAGCCGATTACCGACTGGGCCAGTTCACCATCGGACTGGGCTACGACTATGTCGGTAAGTCAGACTTCAACGCCGATACCTTCACGGCGAAGGTACGTTACGACTTCTGATGAAAACGAAAAACCTCGGCGCGCATTCGCGAGCCGCCGGTTGGAAACAGGGCATGGTGCTGCTTATCGGCGCTATGCTCGGTGGCTGCCAGTCTTCGCAGGAGGCCCTGCGTAGCCTGGCGGCTCACCATAACCATCAGTTGGAAATCATTTCCACCCGGCCCTTTCCCCTGGCATTGAGCATCCCGCTCAAGCCAATCGCCACATCCCGCATCCGCTTGTACATCGAAGGCGATGGTCACGCTTGGGCGACGCGCTCACAACCGAGCCTGGATCCTACGCCGCGTAACCTGCTGGTTGCAGGTCTTGCTTTCGATGACCCAACCCCGAGTTTTTACCTTGCGCGGCCATGCCAGTTTGTAATGGCAGCCGGCTGCCGTCCGGACCTATGGACCAACCGCCGCTTTTCCGATGAGGTCGTTACCAGCCTTGAGCACGCACTCGACCAAATTAAGGTCCGCTACGGCAATCACGACTTCGAGCTGATTGGCTACTCGGGAGGCGCCGCCCTTGCCTTGCTGCTTGCGGCCCGACGCGACGATGTTGCTCAAATCCAGACCTTCGCCGCAATCTCAGCCCTCAGCGATGGGTGCAACTCCATCAACTCAGCCCCCTGTCGGGCTCCCTTAATCCGGATCATCACAGCGCAGCATTGGCGCGCATCCCACAGAGACACCTGGCCGGTGGCAAGGACAAAATAGTCCCGCCCTCATTGGTGCAAAGCTATACCGAGAATTTGGAAGCGCCTGCTTGTATCGAAAGCGAAATTATCGCTGACGCTTCTCATGCAGACGGCTGGACTCAAGCCTGGCGTGTGTTCAGGAACCGCCCGTTACGCTGCGAAAGACGCCAAGTCGATTAGCCCCGGCGGAGGGCTGGCAAAAGGACCAGCACAACCAAAGCTTCGCGCGAGGGCGGCCCTCCCACAACAAAAACAAAAGCCTACGCCCACCGCTCCTCTGATCTTGTGGGAGGCGCGCCCTCGCGGCGAATGCGGGCGGCAGCCCGCCAACCGAAACCACTACTCCGTCGGCCCCACTTTCCGCTGCTGATAAATCAAATCAACGATTTCACCTTCGGGCACATAACCGCTCACCACCTCGCGCAGCAATACCCGAACCTGTGGGTAATCATCCTGCTCCACCGCCTTCAGCAGTTTGGCCAATACGCCACGCAGCACATCCCAGGTGAAATACTCTTCATCGGCGCGCATGATCATCGGGTGCTCGGTAGGGCTCACGTTGTCGCCGATCAGCAGCTCTTCATACAGCTTCTCACCCGGCCGCAACCCGGTGAATTCGATGGCGATATCCCCGTGCGGGCTTTTCTCCGAGCGCACGCTCAGGCCGGACAGATGGATCAGTTTCTCGGCCAGCTCGGCAATCCGCACAGGCTGGCCCATGTCCAACACGAACACATCGCCGCCCTGCCCCATCGACCCCGCCTGAATGACCAGCTGAGCGGCCTCGGGAATAGTCATGAAATAGCGCGTTATCTTCGGGTGGGTCACCGTCACCGGGCCACCGTTGCGGATTTGCTCGTAGAAACGTGGAATCACCGACCCCGACGAGCCCAGCACATTGCCGAAACGGACCATGGTGAACCGGGTCTTGTTGACGTGATGGACATCCTGTTCGGAGCCAAATAGCACTGGCGCAGTCTCTCGACTCAGCGCTTGCAACGTCATTTCCGAAACGCGCTTCGTGCTGCCCATTACATTAGTGGGACGCACGGCCTTGTCAGTGGAGATCAGTACGAAGTTAGCCACACCCGCCTGGATAGCCGCTTGTGCTGTATGCAGCGTTCCGAGCACATTATTGAGCAAACCCTCTGCAATATTGTGCTCAACGATTGGCACATGCTTGTAGGCAGCAGCGTGATAAACAGAGTTAACCTTCCAGGTACGCATGATTTCCAGCAGGCGGTCCGGGTTTCGAATCGACCCGAGTATCGGTACCAGTCGCACCGGTAACGACTCCCGCTCTACCCTGCTTTCAAGCTCGCCATGGACGAGGTAAAGATTGAGTTCACAGTGCTCAAACAACAGTAGGGTACGTGGCTTGCTTCCAAGGATCTGCCGACACAACTCGCTCCCTATGGAACCACCGGCACCTGTCACCATTACCACTTGGTCTCGCAAGCAACGGTCAAGTAACTCCTGCCGCGGAGGGACAGGATCACGCCCGAGGAGGTCCGCAATATCCACCTCTTGCAAATCCTCAACCTTCACTCGACCACTGGCCAAATCCATGAAGCCAGGCACCGTTCGGACATGCAGTGGAAAATGCTCCAGCTCCTCCAGTACCTCACGACGTCGTGCACGTGAAGCCGACGGAATCGCCAGCAAAATCTGTTGTGCTGCAGTCTCGTTTATCAGCTGCTGAATATGCTTGGGTTTGTAGACCCGTAACCCAGAGATCGTCCGATTTGCGATATTGGGATCATCGTCGATGAACGCAACCGGCCTCATAGCGCGGCCCATACGCAGCGCGGCTACCAACTGATTACCTGCTGCTCCTGCCCCATAAATGGCAACACGGGTCAGGCCCGCATCGGGTCGCTTGAAATTCCATAGCTGGCCGGCAGCAAACCAATGCCCCATAAAATATTGCCGCATGACCAAACGCAACCCGCCGATCATCAGCAAGCTCAACCACCAATAGTTGATGACCAACGATCGTGGGATAACCTTCGGAGCATCCTGATACCAATACACCACAAGCGACAGCATCAGCGCTGATAGCGTTACTGCTTTGGCAATTGCGATAAGAGCGTCATTACCAAAATAACGCATAACAGCTCGGTACATACCGATACGAATGAACAGCGGCACTGCAATAATCGGAGCGACCGCAAATAGCCAGGCATGTGCACCAAATGGCTCGACCGTCTTGGCATCGCCCAAGCGAACCACAAAGGCTAGCCACAGTGCTATCCAGACCAGCATGACATCAGCCGATACTTGGATCAGACGTTTTATTTGTCGAGGGAGCCGAACAACGCGTCGACGCCAACTCTCAGCCAATCTCAACACAGCAGTACCTTTGTTTACGTTTCGTGATCCAGCGCAACGTGCACCTTCCGCATCCAATTGGCCCCGGCTTCGGAGTGATCAGACGCTAACCCCAGTTTCTTCTGGGCCACCCGCGTTCAGCCTTACAACAACCCAAACCAGCGGAGCATAGGCGAAAACCAGCCCGCCAAACCCGTCAATCCATTCAAACGCAACCGCCACAGCCACAGGCAATAGCCAGAGCAGGTTGATAGCCAACACAGTGGACGTCACCGGTAGATGTGCGCCCAAACGGCGCGAGGCAATTTGATAGGCATGACTGCGGTGAGCCTCGTAAACCTTTACGCCGCGCAATAGACGGCGGAGTAGCGTCCAGGTTGCATCAACAATGAAAACTCCTAGCAAAATACACCAGCACCACAATAACTTTGGCGATAGCCAAGCCGCTTGTATCGTTAGCGCCCCTATGACTACGCCTAAAAATCCGCTCCCCGCGTCCCCCATAAAGATGCTCGCCGGAGGGAAATTCCAGACGAGAAACCCCCCGACCGCTGCCGCCAGCAAGACAGGAACAAGCGAGTGGGACGAAAATCCCAACATGACATAAATCAGCGCAGCACCAAGACAAACAGAAAGCGCTTCGATACTCGCCAACCCATCGATTCCATCCATGAAGTTATAAAGATTGAGATGCCAGACCAGCCAGACCGCAGCGAGCACATGCCCAACCCAGCCAAGCTGGAGCGTTACACCGAACAAATCCAACGAAGGGAGCCCGTCGATCCAAAAAAGAACCCAGCATGCGGCCAAAAAGTGTCCGCACAAGCGCCAACGGGCTGGAATATGACCATGGTCATCCAGGAAGCCAATCACCGCGACGCACAGACCCGCTCCGCCTATGGACCACGCCATGTCGAGTGGGACCAACCCCAACCAGGTGGTGACAGGCAGTACTAGGAGTAAACTGACCACGATCGCGGCCCCTCCGCCACGTGGAGTCGGCACCGTATGGGAGCTACGAAGGTTGGGCACGTCAACCAGGTTTCGATGCAACGCGTAGCGTCGCAGCACCCAGGTCATCAAACACGACGCGACAAAAACCAACGGCAATAACCAAAACATCGCCCCCATCATCAACTCCTAATACGGCGGCTTTGCCGATTTCAACGAGCCCCAAGCTATCTGCCTCGTGCAGGCACCGACTGTTCTTGCAGAATACTCCCCGACGTTAAAGGCGTTTTAGAAAATCAGCAGCCGTCATCGCGAGGGCCCTGTCGACACTTACCGGGGGGCTCCACCCTAACAGCGACCTGGTTTTCACAATATCCAACTGCAACGACCCGCATAAACGCTCAGTCACGGCGCGCTTGCCAAGCAAAGCGCCTGCACTCGACAAAAGCACAGCAGGAACTGGGACTAACCGCGCCGGCTTTCCAAGTGCCACGCCCAGACGACGTAGCAGCTCGGTAGTAGAAAGATCTTCGCCGTCGCTGACTAGAAATGCCTGTCCGGACGCGCGTGGATGATCCAGGCAAACCGTTAACAAATCGACAAGATTATCCAGCGCCACCAGGCTACGACAGTTACGTATAGCGCCGAGCGGAAGCGGAACTCCTCGGTCTAGCCATACCATCATGCTACGGAAATTAGCTTTGACGCCGGGTCCATAAACCAATGGCGGTCGCACTATGACCACTTCCAACCCGGTCTCCGCTGCAAGCTCCAGCAGCGCTTTCTCAGCCTCCAGCTTGGATGTGGCATAAGCATCAACCGGGCAAAGCGCGGCATCAGCGGTTAGAGGCTGAGCCCCAGTGGTGCCCTCGCCATGTACCTTCACCGAGCTGAGAAAAAACAAAGCGTTTGACACCCGCAAGAGCAGCTGCCTGGGCTAACTTTAGCGTGCCGTTAACATTGACAGCACGGAATGCCGCCAGAGGGTCGGTATCCACTTCATGCATGACGTGAACCCGAGCCGCACAGTGAACAACCACGTCGACGTCAGCAAACAAATTGGGAACTAGCTCAGCGCCAGCCAGATCGCCCAACTCAACCCACCGCCGCACCGCGTCATACTTAGCCCCTAAAGGCGCCCCGCCATGCGCTAACGTTCTCACTGCACCAATAACCGAGTGGCTACCCCCTGTCGCCAGCCGTCGCACCAACGCGCTGCCAACAAACCCACTTGCCCCGGCCACCAGAATCTGCATCAATCGGTACTCTCGACAAGCTCAAGCACATCCGCAGCCATCACACGCATAATCCGGCTGCGAGCAAAGCGTGCGATAAACTCAGGGCGAGGCGTTTGCCCCAGCTTCAGCCGCCGCAACGCTGCTATCGCCCCGGCACTATCGCAGGGTGCGAAGACTGCAGCGTTGGCAATCTCACTACGAATGAACTCAGCAGCGTAACCCCCCACACCGGCCCATACTGGCTTGCCAGTAGCAGCGTACTCGAACACCTTCGATGGCAGCACGCGGCGGAACGCCCTAAAATCATTCAAATGTAGAAATAGCACATCTGCCTGACGGTAAAGGTCCAGCAACTGCTCTCGCGCCACCGGCTCTACCAACTCAACGTTGTTCAGCCCACTTGCCGTTATAGCCTCTCGCAAAACTTCCAGTCGACTGCCGGCGCCTACCACCCGAAACTGCACCTCGTCACCTAATCGCCGCGCTAGCTCGGGAACGATCCGATGCAAACCCTGACCATCGCCAACGTTGCCCGCATAGAGAACCTGTAGCGGGCGCTCCTTGCTCTGGTCGCGGCAGCCATGCAATGGAAATTCAAGGAAATCGTCGTCCACCCCGTTTGTAAATTGCGAGAACTGTCGCTTCGGATATTTAGGTTGGAAATATCCAAGAAAGCCCACCGTTACCAAATTTACTTTATCCGCACGTCGAACGGCCCAGCGCTCAAGAGCACCAAACCCCGTCCTCAAAATACTGGAAACAGGGGGCGAGAAAAGCTCACCGAGATTTTCAACGAAGATATCGCGGATATCTAAATACAGCCGAGCACCCTGCCGATAAGCGATCCAGGCGCCAAGGACGGCAGTCATCAGCCGCGAGGAGGTAGCAACAACGAGGTCATATCGTTCATCGCGTGCATAGCGTGTCGCCTGCCAGGCAAACGACACGAATGCTACCGCCTGATCCCGAAAACCGCTGCGATGTGCGGGCAGCCGAATACGCCGAACCCGTACACCGTCGCCACTCTCGAAAACCTGCGTTTCGCTGGCATGTTCGTGATACCGGTTTGGCTGTGTGGTGAGCACGTCGACCTGCACCGTATCCCCAGCATGCGCGCGCAATGCCCCGACCAGCGCGCGCGCGCGAAAAGATCCAGCCGACAAATCCGGAGGATAAAAAAAGGTAACCAGCAGAATGCGTTTGGGCATTACAGAGCGCTTGTCAGGCCGGGACGGGATCAGACAATACACTCTCGTACAATGCAACCAGCTCGTGCTCCTGGCTCTCCCAGCTAAGCGCTACCGAAGCCTTGCGTGACTGAGCAGCGTAATACTGACGCTTACTCCTATCGGCAACCAGCTCGCGCAATGCCGAGCCCAACGCGGCACTATCGCCGGGCGGAACGAGTAGACCAAGGTCATGCTCACGGACTACCCGACGGATCTCGGGCAGATCCGAAGCGACCACCGGCAACCCAGCCTGCACATACTCAAAAAGCTTGTTCGAATCAGTCGTGTAATGATTCAGACAGGTGTTTTCGATAGGTTGCACGCCGATGTCCGCCGATGCGGTATAGCTCGGCAACTCGGCTAGCGCGACTGTAGGAATGAAGCGCACTCGCTCCTCAAGGCGTAGCTCCGCGACGATGCTACGCAGGCTGGCCTCAAGCCGGCCGCCTCCAATAAAGACAAAGTAAGCGTCGGGTACGTCGAGGGCCACGCGAGCCAAACGCTCCAAACCTCTGCCCTGCTGCACACCGCCCTGATAAACAATGATCGGCCAAGGCCGAACTAGGCCCAGCTCGTCGCGAATACGGTTGGACGCCAAGACCTGCTGCTGTCGCGGCCGATTCTGGAGCACTACAGGACGCTCGACACCATAAGCCCTTGCAAAAAACTTGGCACGCGCCACGGTCGTAGTGATAGTGCCATTTGCGCGTGGCATGAGCACCTTCTCCACCACTGCAACCAGCTTACGGAAACTGGCGTAGCCTTCACGGCTGGTGCTGATTTCATGGGCGTCATATACCAGGCTTGCGCCAGAAAACACCGCAGCCAGCCAGGCGGTTGGGAGTGTGTTGACATCATGGGCATGGACGACATCGGCGCGGCAGCGTGTCAGGTGCCAGAGAAGACCTGCATGCGTCCACAACCTTGCAAATATGCGAAGCACCTGCCTAACGGGACTCAAACGTCCGATGGGGCCGCTTGCCCCAGACGGCGACGCCTTAGCTACGAAGCGCTCTCCCGAGCCCGCGGGCGCTTTTTTTCTTTTGCGCCATTTCCATAGCGGACTGCGTGCAACCCGTACGACACGCACGCCACTTTGAAGCACTTCGTGCTCTTGCGTAACTCCAGGCGTGTGTAAAGCATGAACGGTGACTTGATGGCCCGCCGAACATAGGGTTTCTGCTTCCTTCAGAACTCGCGCATCATTGCGGAACTCGTTCCAGACGACCATGGCCACTTGAGCCACATTACCTCCCAATGAATAGCCGATGACGGCCTTCGAAAAATGAACCAATCAGAGACTGTGAAACGTCAAAAAGGTTCGCATATTAATAGAAAGCGAGCTAACAGTTGCCGAAACGAGCGTTCATATTTTGTGACGGGCTCTAGTGCTTACTCATGGCATGTAAAGGATCCGGCGCATATCGGGAAACTGCCACGCTTGCCTCATCGACGGCCGATGCGTCAAAGCCGAAAAGCGTGACAAGGCGAACCGAGCGCCCGCCAGCGGTGTAACCGAGCGCCTGACGGTCGACCATATTTCCGTAGCTTTCAGTTACCCAGCCCTGGGGTTTCGGCTGTTTCTGGCCTCGGGAGGTAACTAGTTGCGCGCCTGAAAGATGACGAACCAGAACCGTACGCCCCGACGAGCTCACCAAACTGACATCATCTTCTGCATTTTCGAGCCGCCATTGCTGTGCAAAATGAAACCACTGTGTGTACTGATGCGGTGCATCCCCCTGCAATACATCCACGATCGCGAGCCAGCGTTGAGGCCTAAACAACACCAAGCGCTCGTGATCTATACCCTCCTCGCGCGGCACTGTTCCTCGGATCAGAAACGTCTCTCCCATTACCTTGGCGTCCTTGATGGCCGAGCCGTAACGCGTTGCTTCAGTAAGCTTGCGTGTCGTGCCATCGATTTCGACGGTGTTATGGGCAGCGGTAGAAGTGACATAGTCGCGAAACGGGCCATTGCTGTAGGAATACTTGCCAGCATTGGTCAATATCCGCTCGCCTTCGTCGAACCATTCGAAGCTGAGATCGTCCGGCAACTTGTGGCCCGTCTGGAAGAACATCCCCATAACGAACAGCATCGAGGCCTTCTGCACCGGCACCGCCCAAACGCTGCGGACAATTGCATACCCGGAATCGCGGAAGTTTTGGAGTAAATAGCAAGAAGCTTTCGCGCCTTGGCAGCTATCGGACGACTTGGGCCAATCAATAGTTACTGGCTTTGGCTCCGAATCGCCAACCGTCACGATTGTTTTATCAGGATGCACCATCCAGATACGGTTCTGAGCGACTCGCTCCATGAGGTCGCGGATAAAGTCGAACTGGTCGTACCAACCGCTATCCATAAAACGCTTAACGGTGTTGTAAACGAAGAGGTGATACTCCGGCGAGTTTTCGAGATGCACCCCCTCGGAACTGAATTGCCGCAGCAGCAAGTCCTGCATTTCTGTCTTTACGAAATTCTGTGCACCAGTACAGGTCTCGATAGACGGTACGACTTTGCACAGCGCCAGTAACCCATGCAGCTGAAACAACCCGTGATTGCCCTTGGAAAGTAAGCGCTTGTCCATCAGGCTCTGAGCGTGTAACCACGCCAAGTGAATGAGCTTCGCCTTCCCCGCATCATCGAGTTGCACATCACCTTCGAATGCACGTTGAAACAGATAAGCCAGCTTCATCGCCCTGAGGCCAACCGCCATGTCGTACCACTCGTACTCGCTTTTTTGCCCGCGAACTGCATGGTATTCGTGCCAATCGAGAATAATGCGCAAGGCGTCAGTTAGAAATCCTTGGTCCGCAGTCTGCTCCCAAGCCCCCAGAAGAGGGTCGAGCATCCGCCAGGCATGCAACTGATAGCGCCAGTTGCGATCTTTGAACGGATCGGCGTTCCAATCTACCGGGACTTCAAACGACCAAGGATCGACATTACGACCCAACGGCACAAAGCCTTTTTCCCAAAGCTGACGGGCCTCCGCCTCTGCGTTACGCGTGACCGAGATATTGGCATTTCGTGAGGTAATGTCTGGCGCATGCTCGGCTTCTTGTCTAAGCCCATTCCACACTTCGGCAACCGCACAGGGCCGAGCCAAACGCTCATGATTGACCCACTTACATGGGGTTGCGGCAGCCCCGGTCTCACTCAAATAAATTCCACCCGCCGCTACCATTACAACAGCAAGCAAACCATAAACAGCCAACACGGACCTACGCACAGTAAGATCATCTCCCTTCAGCAACGGGTCGGCTGTCCATACCGTCGTAAGCACGCAGTATCGGCTCGATAAGATCGATAGCGGACCGATACGCCTGCCGTTGGCAAGCCTTGTCAAAGGCAAACATAAGCGCCGCCAATTCCACATGCATGATCGTGATAGCCTGCAGCTCGGTACGTAACTTCTGTGCTTGCTCAAAAGCCGCAGGCAACAGTGGCAGAAACTTTTCATTGACCGGCCAATTGGACCCTACAGGCTCAAGCGTCCACCGTCCCCAATGCGATGCCCAAACCGAACCCTCGTTGTCATGCCATAAAGCATCTGGAGAAAGTTCCGGAGTTACGATGGCCAATGGCATCGCTTCCAGCGTTATTTTTATAGAAGCAATACTGGCGGCGAAATGCTCAAGCATAGAAACTTCTATATCACGCACAAACAAGTGCAGCCGCCTCAGCAGATCATCATCGAGGCGCTGCCACAACATTGGTCGGGAGCGCGTGAATAGCGCAACGAGAGAAGGCGCGGGGCGAATGCTAAACAAGCCAGCCGTGACCGTCATTGCGTCACGGCCAACCGTCTGCGGTTTGACTGTATTGACCATCGGCCAACTGAACACGTGGCAGTTGAAGCTTTCGAGTTGCTCCACCAAGCACAGACATGGCAGTGGTGCTGGCGCATTGCCCATCGCGGCAAACAAACTGGCCTCGTGACGCGACAACGCTCCATGATTCTTGCCGAACAATTTCACCAGATAGCTCTGCTGCGGCTCCGATTGCGTACGAACTATGCCCATAAGTACATCAGGTGTACCGGACTGCATCCACCGCACTTGCGGAGCGCCGGCCGCCGGCCCGGCAACGCGCTCGATAAGGGGTGCCAGCCAGCTGCCAAAGGTATCCGGATCGACAAGGGTCCAAAGTCCTTTGGAATCCTCTGTAATCGCTTTACCTGCATACAGATGCCCATTAAACAACAGAGCGTTCAACTGGAGTCGCTGCGAATACAAAGTCGCAACGTCCCCCACCAGCGAAGCCAGGCGGCGAAATAGTTGCCGCACCAAGAGCAGCGTTACAATAGCCCAAAAAACCGAAACTGCAGTACCTAAAAGCACATCTAAAACAATAACTACGAAAGTTACAAAAAAACCAAGATCTGCGAGCACTCCAATCAGTTTGGTAAGCTCGCCGACCTCCCGCACTCGCCAAACATGGCTTAGTCTCTGGACGAAGTACAGCACTACCCAAACGATTGCGATATAGCTAACGACTACCATCGCCTGCAATGGATAAACCAACACTAGCGCCAAGGCTGCGACGCCGATAAATACCCCGCCCGCCAGCGCAGCAGCGAATCGCTGATAGCCCCTAGTCAGTAGTTGCTCTTGATTCTCGAACAACGCGAGCTTGCGGCTGTGCGCGATCAGCCTGCGGGCACCAAATGCCGCCAATCGTGCAATAAGCCTTTCTGCAACCAAATGAATAAAGAAGAATGCGAGCGCCGTCCCTCCAAGCCCTATAATCAGAGCCATCTTGTTGTAGTCGTGCAGCTGCGACGGAAAGTATGACGGGACATGCTCAGAACCGAGCAAAATAATCACTTTCAATGGCAGTAGCGCCGCCAGAAGCGATGCAAGCTGTGACACCAGCGTGGACAATACGCCCAGGCTAGTCGCCCAAGGCACCACACGAAATACCTTGAACCCAACGGATGCAAACCAGCGCAGCACAGACAGGACTTTCATTTACCAGCACTCAAAAAATGGCCCTTCGAGAGAGCCCAGATACAATCAGGATTTTCAAGCTTTTTTCCAGACTATCTTGAGTCGAGTGAACGGTTCCACACCTCTGCTGAGCGGGACTCGCTCGTAGGTCATATATACAACCTCAAAGCCCTTTTTGAAATAGCTAACAATGTACGTTTTTTCATCCTCGTGTCTCACCTTGCGCTGATAACTACTTTTGGCAAGCGTTGCAAAAACACTGCCTTCAACCGCCATCGTATCCTCGGGAAATTCAAAGACATAACGATCAAACGCCCCCTTGTCGTTCTCTACAAACTCATAACTCCGCAGCCTTCCACTGAATTGAATACCCGCCCCATCAGGAAGATAAATAGCATTCTTTGATAGGTAGTTCACCCCTACCGATGGCACGACAGCGTGATTATCCGCGTCACAGCCAGCAACCACAAACAACGCACATAGTACTAATATTTTTTTCAACAGCCTTTTCCTTCCGCAATTAGAATTACTCTGCGCCAATATAACCGCATACAGCACGGAGAGTTTTAACTATTTAAACCTGCGAACAATTTCCAGCAACAAGTTCCGTATAACATAAATTAAAAAAACAAAACCCTGCACTACCGCTTAGAGAGCAGCTCAAAAAAGCCGTCGTTCGCCCAGTGGGATCACCTGAAAGATCGTTTCCCTTCAAGCCCCATCGAAAATGCGATTGAGTGCATGTTTTTAGCCTACACAACCGCTTAGCTGCAAAAAAGCTGGACTTCCTTTGCAATAATCAGATCTGCCGCCGTTTTCTGCTCAACCCGCTTAACTGCAGCCTTCGACATAGTGTTGAACAACTGGGGATTTTCTACCAATCGTGCAATGCCTTCCGCCAACGCAACAAAGTCATCTTCGAGGGCCAGGATGGCACAACCTTCGTCAGCAAATTCCGGGATTGCTGCCACGGCATTGGTCACAGGAACCAGGCCTGATGCCATGGCCTCATCACGGGATACTCCTTGGGTATCCATGCGGCTCGGACAGAGAAACAAACCATATTCCTTATGCAGAGCAGCAATGTCACTGCGTTTCAAGAATCTGCGTTCTATTTTTACGTTGGGATAATTTTCCAGTGGTTTTAGCGTTTCCTCGAACAGCGGCCCCTCCCCAATCATTCGGAATTCCAACTCATTGAACCAAGGCTTCGTTGATAGCAATTGTATGGCCTTGACACTCAGATCATTTGCATATACTGCCGAAGCATAGGGCCGGATGGACAGAACCTTCTTACGTTGCTCAACTGGCTTCTCGACATAGTTGAAAAGGTCCGTATCGATAGGATTATGGATGACCTGATAGCGCTCTTCTGGTATGCGGAAGCCAAGGTCATCCATTACCTGCTCGGCAAAAAAGTGCGACACGAAGACGATCTTCAGGCTGACCGGCATCTCCTTAAGCAGACCAGTCCAGAACGTCATCCGCTGCTCACTTTGCAACTTACCTACTTGCAGCTGCTCTTCAGTCTTGAAATTGAACTGGCGGCGCCACCAAGGCTGAATTTCTGCACCATGTACCCAAACGATTACCTTGATCCGTTCGCCGTAATCTTTGAGAACGTGCCACATATCTGGATCAAGGAAATGAACCAGCACCTTCTTATAACGACCTGAGTCCAGCAACTTCCTGAGCGTGGTTTGGGAGCCGGTAATTACATCGATATTTTCAAATTCATGGTAGGTCGCTGCATCGTCTTTGCGCAGCCGGAATACGTCCACATTCATGCCACGCTCACGATACGCCGTAACACGACTATGGACGAAACCATTGCGGTAGAGATCGTCATAGCTAGGGTAATGGTTGGTAACTAGCAGGTGCTCGGCGCAGCCAAGCATCTCGGCGGGCTGCAGATCTTTGTGGCCTAGCAATAGGCCTTTGATTTCTGCGCAGCCACTCTGATAAACGCGCCAACCCACCCGAATGAATGCTGTTTCCGGCGGCACATCCACCACTTTGTTGCGATTGGCATGCTTGATCACGTGGCTGATGCGCTGTTGCTGCGCGTCGAGAAAGAGCATGACCAGCTGCAAGTTCAACCCCGGCGTTACGTCCAGGAAAAACTTTATTTGCTCCTTACCGCCCAGTTCCTCGGGCGTTAGGTCCCGTGCGGCGTAGATATATTCATGTTTGCCGTCCTCCAGCCTGGACGTCACCAGCCAACCGTGCTCCTCCATCTGAAAGGAAACATTGTTGCTTTTGCATGGCCTAAAGATTTCCTGCAACTGCTGGAGACGTATCTCTGGTACATCGAAAGAACCTTGCTCTGCGGGAGCGATGCGTTCCGCGCGCGCCTGCAACTCGTCAATGGTGAAGCCGGTGTCAAGCGAGAGATCGTCGACGCGCTGGTGAACGGCATTCAGTTCGGCCGCAGCGCCCTTCTCACAATAGTTGAAAGGATCGACCGCCAGTAGCGAGCCTTCGCCATAGCGGCTGCTTATCAATCCGCGGCACCACTCGAAGCAGTCCAGCGCCGCAAATAATTGCGCACGCACAACGGCACTACGCAGCTGCAGCGAACCAGCGTTATGGTAGGCACGACCAGGCTCCAGCAATTCGATCCCAGTCTCTGTGTAGCTGTAGCGGGTCACTTTGCCGAAGGCATTCGCGCTGCTATAGCGCGTCGCAATCGCCATATCAAGGAGATAGTTGGGGCCGTAGTAGTCTTCGGCGACCATGCCGGCCAGGAGCTGTGCTGCACCTATTACATCGCTTATGGGCTTGCCTTCGACATCCTTGCGGCGAAGGTAACGAATGCGTGGGTCTTCAACTTCAGGCGTTGGGGCTTTACGCCCTAGCACCAGGAAGAGGGTACTGGCCCCGTGGGTCTGCCGTTGGAAGTTGGCGAGGATCGCTTGCGCGCTCTCCTCGGTACGCGCGTAGCCGAGCACTGCGACCTCAGGCAGCGGATTTGCCACCTGGGTACCGCTTACCTTCGCCACGATGTAGTTCAGGCGCTGCTCGTAGGTGTGCTCCAGCATGACCTTGCGTAGCGCTGCCAGACGCAGCTTGCCGCTGCTTTCTTCATCGCCGGCCAGCGCTTGCAGCCGACGCACCATTTCTTCGCCACTGTCGGTGGTGATGACCAGATCACCGAACATCAGACGTACGCCACGTGAGTAATTGCTGACGGTCACGGTGTTGCAGCCCAGCAGCTCATAAACACGGCGTGCAAACATGGTCTGAGATTGCTTGATGGAATTCAGATTGATCGCATAACGATAGCCTTTGTAGGCCCGGTCGATTTCCGAGAAGGGCAGCGTACCGACGATGAATGGCTGGTATTGCGCCGGGAACTGATAGTTAGGGTCGTTCTTGCCGTAGTTACGGTCGTATATTTCGACCGGGCGAAACTCCGGTAACTTGGCGACGAAATTGCCCAAATCGCGGGTTCGTTCCGGATAGCGCGCGTAATAAGCACCGGCGAAGCAGAACGCATCCTTACGCTCGTAAAGCTCGATAGGATTGTGCACGCTCGGCTGACAGGCGAACGGAAGGAAATAGACTCGATCATGGCCCAACGCGGCTTTGTAACGATGGATGCAGTCCATATCGGTGGTGAACACGAAATCGAACTGCTTGGCTGTGGTCAGGAAAGTTTCGAAGTGGACCGGATCTTCCTTGTTCCAGAACATCGTAGGGACGCCGCGGGCCCGGCACCAACGCACGATCTGCTGCAATTCGCTGGCGTTATGGCCAACCTTACTGCCCCACAGTTCATCCTTGCCACGCCAGGCCGACTCGATGAACAGCAGCTCTGGCTGGAAGTCCTCAAGCTCTGCCTGCCAGCCTACCGGTGTGAGCTGTTGTAGCTGGGCCTCGGGCTGATAGGAACCGTAGGTGAAGTCATCCATGATGCAGGCAATCTTAATCTGGCCTTGCGCCATACGCTGCGGCAGCAAAGCGGCGGACTGCCTGGCATCTGCAAGTACCTCGGGCTCGGCGGGCCTGCCGATAGGCGTATGCTCGAAAACCTTTGGCGCTTCGATCGCGACAGGCTGATGGGCGCGAGATTGGCGCTGCTTGTTCGCCTGCCGATACAACCGAGCTAAAGAAACCGGGAGGCGTACCAAACCACCGAGCGATCTGGCGTTCTTTAGTTGATAGCCGAGTTGATACGTCATGCTGGCTCGTGCCTGGATCAACCTCTGCTCAGCAACTCGGCGTTTATCGCTTTCCTTGGCGAGCTCCTGTGTCAGTGAACTGATTTGCGCCTGCTGTTGCTCGAGCGCTCGGCGCAAGTTTGCCAGTTCCGTCTCATGTTCGTTACGACGTTGTTCTTCTCTTTGCTTATGTTCTGCCACCAATTCTTCCCGCAACTTACTCGTCTCCCCCATAACGCGGTCCAGCTCCGTTTCCAGCAAGGCGATCTTGGCAGTCATTTCTTCCCGTTTATCGTTTGTCAGAAGCTCATCAAGCCTAGTCTGTAGTTGAGCGGCATGCGCTTCGGTGGAGGCCAATACGCTTTCTAGCGTCTTCTGGGCTCCACGCTCGCTCGTAAGCTGCTGCTCAAGCGTTTCGATATGGACCGTCGCGCTCCGATGCTCCTGGATCAGCTTCTCGTGCTGTTCCCTTTCCTGATCGAGTTCAGCTTCTATCAGCGCTACTCCATGCTCACGCTGTTGTAATAAACCGGCCTTGGCATCCAACCGTTGATTGAGAAGTGCTACTTGTTCGATGAAAACCTTGCGCTCGCTATTCCAGGCTTCTTGCACATTTTCAAGTTGGCGACGGCTCTCCAGCCCCTGCTCACGAGTAGCCTCCAAGCGCTCCCGGACGGACTGCCCGTTGCGTAGCTCTTCTTCGTATTTCGACTTATAGCGTTCCAACTCTTCGCTAAGCGCGTCGTAGGCAGTGCGCAGCTCCGCACTACGCTCGCGCTGCACCGCTAGTTCAGCTAACTGCTGCGCAGCCAGTTGCTCGCGCTCGGCAAGGTTTTTCTCCAGCAAACCGCTACGAGCTCGCTCGGACTCCAAGGCCCGTCTGGCCTCGGCGAGTTGCGCTTCAATTTCCTGTTCACGCGCGCGTACTTGAACCTTATCAGCAGCAATACCTGTCATTGCTGAAGCCAGCTCATCAAGCCTTGCGGTGTATTGCCGCTCGGCCTGATGCAGGCGCTGACGCATCTGCTCGACTTCCTGCCGGGCCGCTTCAAGTTCCTGCTGCCGCTCGCTCAACTTCACCTTTAGCTCTTGTTGGCGCGTGTCACTGCTGTGAAGCTGCTCCTTCAATACATCGATTCGTTGGCAGGCTTCACGATACTTCTGGTTGGCGTTGGCAAGGTTGTCACGCGTTGTTTTCAGCAGCTGTGCGTTCTGGTAGTTCGCTAGAACGTCATGGTGTTGAAGCCGTGCGAGGCGCATGTCGAGCGAAACGCTCTCTGCTGGCCGGAAGAGATGTGTCGGAGTGGCGTTAAATGTATCCCAGTACACGTAACCGTGGCTTTCCATCCAAGTGGAAATGGTTTTGTAGTGGTCCGCATTTATGCACTCGACATAGATAAGCGGCCGGTCTTTTTCTATCAATCCTACAGCGCCTTCCAGCACTGGCAGCTCCATGCCCTCCACATCGACCTTGATCAACCTCACGCGCCCAGGTAGTTCAAGCTCATCGAGCGCAACGATACGAATATCGCCCTCGCCTACTTCGATGCTCTGCCCGCCGAGGTTCTCTTCCATTAGCGCGGCGAAGTGTCCTTTACCTGCCGTATGCCCTACTCCATAGGGCATCAGCGTCACGCGCTCACTTAATTGATTGATTTCCACGCTGCGACGCATTGCCTCGATCAGCGAGGAATTGGGCTCAAAGCTGACTACTTTGCATTCTGCTATCGCGGCGAGATAAAGAGTGTGATTACCGATGTTCGCGCCGACATCCAGCACCAAGTCCCCTGCGGATACGTTTGCCTGTATGTCCTGGAGCATTTCCAGCTCATAAGGCTGGAGTTCGGTGCTTATCTTTTTTTGTATGTAATCAATATCGGCGTTAGGCAAATAGATACTGTAGTGTTTGGTACCGATAGACAAAGCAACCACTTTGCCCTGTTGCTGCTCGTCGTTCGACGGATTTTCTTGCAAAGTGGTCGCCATGTTACAGCCCTTGGTTCAATACGCCGCAAAAGTCCAGGCAAGCTTTACCCTTGAGCTGCTCGCACTCTTTGAATTGCTTATGCGCAACAAGAATCGCGACGAGCGTATTCCCTTGATCGGCCACGCAATCATCAAAGTCAACCAGAGAGCAGCGCTCGTCTTCGAGAACCGACGGCAGGACTTGGATATTGGGTTCGACGAGCTTGACCGTAAGGCCTGCGTCCAGCAGCCGACGAATGATTGCGACGGAGGGGCTCTCACGCAAGTCGTCGATATCAGGTTTGAACGCGGCTCCGAGGCAATAAACGGTGTTGTTAGCGCGAGCCTTGGCATGCAGCGATATTTGCTCAACAACCAAGTCCGGCTTGCTGTCGTTCACGATGCGGGCTGTGCGAATCAACCGTGCCTCTTGCGGGGACTGAGCAACGATGAACCAAGGGTCAACCGCGATACAGTGGCCACCCACCCCAGGGCCTGGCTGGAGAATATTTACCCGTGGGTGGCGATTCGCTAAGCGGATAAGTTCCCACACATTGATTTCTAGCTTCTCGCAGATAATGGACAACTCGTTTGCAAACGCGATGTTTACATCACGAAAGCTGTTCTCGGTCAGCTTGCACATCTCCGCAGTACGGGCATTCGTGATAATGCATTCTCCCTCCACGAAGGTCTTGTAGAGGGCGGCGGCAGCTGAGGAGCATTTGGCGGTCATACCGCCAATGATTCGATCATTTTCGACCAGCTCTCGCAGTACGTGGCCAGGCAATACACGCTCAGGGCAGTGAGCAACGCGGACATCAGAACTCTCGCCCGCAGTTTGTGGAAAGCTCAAGTCCGGCCGAGCTTCGGCCAGCCAAGCGGCCATTTGCTCTGTCGCACCTACGGGCGAAGTGGACTCCAGAATAACCAGATCCCCTTTCTTCAGTACTGGCGCGATGGCCTTGCTGGCAGATTCGATGTACGAGAGATCCGGCTCATGATCGCCCTTGAACGGAGTAGGAACGGCAATCAGAAAGGCGTCGGCAGGCTCAGGTTTCGTAGTAGCACGAAGATAACCCTCAGTAACTGCGGCGTGCACGACCATATCGAGATCCGGCTCGACGATGTGGATCTCGCCACGGTTGATGGTCGTGACCGCATGTTCGTTTACATCAACACCGATGACTTTTTTCTTGCGGGCAGCAAATACCGCAGCGGTGGGAAGGCCAATGTAGCCGAGGCCAACTACGGAAATAGTTTCAAAGTTCATTTCAGTTCTTCTTAAGCTGAGAAAGTGTTTCGAGAATGCGGGCGCACGCGAGGCCATCCCCGTAGGGGTTATGAGCGAAGCTCATTTCACGGTAAGCCTCGTCGTCGGTCAGAAGCTTTCTGAGATTGCTCGTCAACGCTTCTACCTGGGTGCCGACGAGCTTCACGGTGCCTGCTTCTACTGCTTCTGGGCGCTCGGTGGTGTCACGCATCACGAGCACAGGTTTACCCAGCGAGGGGGCTTCTTCTTGTATGCCACCTGAGTCGGTAAGAATCAGGTAAGAGCGATTCATCAAATAAACGAATGGCAGGTAGTCCAACGGCTCGATCAGATGAACGTTGTTGATGCCGGCAAGAAGGCGATTGACCGGCTCGCGGACGTTCGGGTTCAAGTGAACGGGATATACGATCTCGACCTCAGGAAACGCCTTCGCGGTATCGGCCAGCGCCTGACAAATACGTTCGAAGCCGCCACCGAAGCTTTCCCGGCGGTGACCGGTTACCAATACTAGCCGGCTATCCCCACGCAGGAAGGCGAACTGCTCTTGAAAGCGCTGCTGCAACCCGGTGTCTTGGTCTAGTTTGGCAACCACCTGCAACAATGCGTCAATCACTGTATTGCCGGTGACCTCAATGCCCCTGGTGATGCCTTCGCGCACCAAGTTCTGGCGGGACGTTTCGGTCGGCGCAAAATGGATGGCGGCAAGAGCTCCGGTCAGCTTGCGGTTACCCTCCTCGGGCCACGGCGAATAAATATTGCCTGTGCGCAGCCCGGCCTCGACATGGGCAACGGGAATCTGATGGTAATAGGCTGCGACGGTCGTAGCGAAGGTCGTAGCAGTGTCGCCGTGAACCAGTACGACATCGGGCTTGAACTCTGTGAACACCTGCTTCATGCCTAGCAGGATGGCACTGGTGACGTCCGTCAGGTCTTGGCCGGGCTTCATGATGTTCAGATCGAAGTCAGGTGTCAGTTCGAACAGCTCAAGCACCTGATCGAGCATCTGCCGATGCTGGCCGGTCACACAGACTTTGGCATCGAAACGAGCATCTGCGTTTAACGACAAGGCCAAGGGCGCCATTTTGATTGCTTCGGGGCGTGTGCCGAACACACAGAGGGTTTTGACTGTCATACCGTATCCATAGCTTGAGTCGGCACGTATGCCTTACTGCGGGATTGTGAGCTGCAACGCTTGCTGCTTACCTTGATAGAGCGCATCAAGCCTTTCGGCCAATGTCTGTTTTGCCTTTTGCTCGCCGTGAACGATGCGAATATGGGATGGCATTCGCCGCATCCCGGTTACAAATTTGATTAGCCCATCCTGATCGGCATGTGCGGAATAGCCGCCAATGCTCGAAATGCCAGCGCTGATGTCCAACCGCTCACCTTCGAAATCGACATAACCACCCGCCGGGCCATGTGACTGAATTGCCCGACCGGGCGTTCCCGCCGCCTGATAGCCCACAAACAACACGTTATGCCTTGAATCGCCCAGCATGGCCTTCAAGTAGTTGACGATACGTCCACTCGAACACATGCCATTACCAGCAATGACAATTGCCGGACGAGCGGTACGCGCGAGGTGTTGGACCATGCGTATATGTTCGCCGTGGCTATCAACAGTGATCAGCTGCTCAAATCCCAACGGACGGCGGCCGGATTGTACACGCTTGAGCGCTTCCTGATTCCAGAAGGGCTGCAGTTCTCGATAGGCTGCAGTGAAGCGGCTGGCCAGGGGCGAGTCGAGGATGATGGGGAGCTCCGGCCAGTTGGTTGAGTTCTCCGAATCACTAGGGCTATTCGCGAGCAAGCTCGCTCCTACAACAGGAAGCCGTTTGGCCTTGTTGTGAATGATCGTTTCCAGCTCGTAGAGCAATTCTTGGGTGCGGCCTATGCTGAAGGCTGGGATTAGCACGGTACCCTGGTCTTTCAAGGCTCTTTCAATTACGGCTTCGAGGCGCTGACGGCGTGTGCGGCGATCTTCGTGATTGCGGTCACCATAGGTACTTTCGATGACCAGAATGTCGGCGCAATGAGGAGGCTTCGGTGCCGGCAACAGCGGAGCGTGTGGCGCGCCGAGGTCGCCCGAGAACACGACGCGTTTTTTCTCGCCCGTCCGCGGATACTGCAGATCGAACTCAACGTAGGCTGAACCGAGGATATGTCCGGCCCGCTGGAGACGAACGCGACAGATTAGTTCGGCAGATTCCTGCAGCGTGAACCATATTTTGTAAGGGAGCGCGATGATGCGCTGCTCGATCAGTTTTATATAGCGCTCAACCTGCCTCTGGTCACGACTAACACCCAGCTTGAATGCATCTTCCAGCACGATTGGCAGCAGCTTGGCTGAGGGTTCGCTGCACAGAATGGGGCCTTTGAATCCCGCAGCGAGCAGATAGGGAATTCTTCCGACATGGTCGATGTGAACATGCGTTGCGATTAAAGCCCGCACGGTGTCGAGTGGGAACTCGATATCCAGACGACCCTGCCCCGCTCTTCCGCCGCTGGAGGCATCTGCACCTTGGAATAAACCACAGTCAACCAGATAACTGTTGGCCCCGTCAGCGTGTAGTTCGTGACATGAGCCGGTCACACCGCTCACCGCGCCGTGATGGGTAATCTGAGGAAAGAGGGGCATTGGTGGTTAGTTCCTTTAACCTGGCTATGTGAGCGACATCTCAAAAGCGCGGCATTCTGCCATGCGATTGTCCACACACCAAGCGCGGAAAAAATAAATTTTCCTCGCAATGGAACTTTTCTAAATCAAAGCGCTTGAGTTGATTTGTGGCCGGACGCTGCATGCATGCAACTTGTTCTTACTCGTCCTCATTCACCCTATCCCGCAATTCCTTCCCCGGCTTGAAATGCGGAACGAACTTGCCATCGAGCGGGACGGATTGGCCGGTCTTCGGATTGCGGCCGACGCGCGGGGCGCGGTAATGGAGGGAAAAACTGCCAAAACCGCGAATCTCAATGCGGTCTCCGGTTGCCAATGCCTGGGCCATTTGCTCGAGCATGGTCTTGATGGCCAGCTCGACATCCTTGGACGAAAGAAGGCCTTGCTGGGTGACGATACGCTCGATCAACTCCGACTTGGTCATGGTTTTCCCTTCGTTTTCAAGCGGCTAGATCATTTGGGTTGCGATCGTTTGTAGCATGTTGTTCAGAGTTTGAACAGCCTGGACGTTTGGGTCAGGTTTTGGAAGGGCCGGGGCTTGAGGTGGAGATTTGCGGGATTGCTGGGCAGACCTGCGGTCTGCGTTCGCCGCGCGGTCGCGGCTCCCACAGAAGCGAGGTGGGATCGGAGGCTTTGCGAAGGGTGGGCTGGGATTGTTGGGCAGGCCTTGGGCGGCATTCGCCGCGGGGTCGCGGCTCCCACGGGGTGCAGGTTGGCTCTGTGGGAGCCCCGACCTCGGGGCGAAGCGTTTCACGATCGACCGATGTCCGATGGTGGGGAACGGATCGCCAACGTCAGCACATATAGACGTTATGCTGCAGGAAACGAGCAAAGGATGGAAAAAGCATGGACGCTTATTCGGCATCGAACCGCCTTCGCAAAGGCCGCTGGTCTGTCCAGGGTCAGATCTATCTGGTTACGACTGTCGCTCAGCATCGAAAGCCTGTTTTTCGCGATATGGCCGCGGCACGAGCGCTGATTCGCACCATGCAATCCGATGAAGCAAGGGGTACGAGTAAGACATGGGCCTTTGTCGTGATGCCTGATCATCTTCATTGGCTGGTCCAGCTAGGGCAAGGCACGTTGCCTCAGCTGGTTGGGCGAGTCAAATCGATCTCAGCCAGGTATATCGGGCAGTCAGTCTGGCAGGCCGGGTTTCATGACCGAGCGCTGCGTAGAGAGGAGGATCTGAGGTCGGTAGCGCGATACATCGTCGCGAACCCGCTGAGAGCCGGGCTGGTAGATCAGATTGGTGACTATCCGCACTGGGATGCGGCTTGGTTGTAGGTTGAGGTTGTTCGCGGACCTTTGGCCTGCATTCGCCGCGGGGTCGCAGCTCCCACAGAAGCGCGGCGGCGTCGGGGCTTTGCGAAGGGTGGACTGGGATTGTTGGGCAGGCCTTTGGCCGCATTCGCCGCGAGGGCGCGGTTCCCACAGAAGCGTGGTGGGATCGGGCTTGCGAAGGGTGGGATTGTTGGGCAGACCTGCGGTCTGCATTCGCCGCGGGTCGCGGCTCCCACAGAAGCGCGGTGGGGTCGGGGCTTTGCGAAGGGTGGGTTGGGATTGATGGGCAGACCTGCGGTCTGCATTCGCCGCGGGTCGCGGCTCCCACAGAGCGGCTGAGGTGGATCTTGTGGGAGCCCCGACCTCGGGGCGAAGCTTTAGAAGCTGGGCAGGCCTGCGGCCTGCATTCGCCGCGGGGCGCGCCTCCCACGAAAAAGCGGAGCGGCGCGGGTTGAGACGTTGAAAATAAAAAGGGTGGGCTATCAAGCCCACCCTTTTGGTCACCTAGAGACGATCAATCTTCGCGATAGCGACGCAGCTTGAGTTGCTTGCCGCCGACGCGGGTGTCCTTGAGTTTGCCGAGCAGGCGCTCAAGACCCTCTTCCGGCAGCTCGACCAGGCTGAAGCTGTCGCGCACCTGGATGCGGCCGATGGCTTCGCGGGCCAGGCCGCCTTCGTTGAGGATAGCGCCCAGCAGGTTGCGCGCGGCGATACCATCACGTGCACCCAGCGGGGTGCGGCAACGAGCACGGCCTTCGGCCAGCGGGATCGGTGCGCGACGCTCGCGATCACCGCTGCGCTCGGGACGATCGGAGCGCTCGCGAGGCGCACCCGTTGGAACCAGCGGCTGCTCCTTCTCAACTTCCGCCAGGGTCAGTGCCTGACCGTTGGTTGCTTTACGCAGCAGTGCAGCGGCTAGGGCACGTGGGCTGCAGCCGATGTCGGCAACCAGCTTGTCGAGCAATTCGCCATGGCTGGCTTCGGCATCCGCGACCAGCGGCGACAGGCTGTTGGTGAGCTTCTTGATGCGTGCGTCCAGCACTTGCTGGGCGTTCGGCAGACGCGCTTCGGCAACCTTTTGGTTGGTAACGCGCTCGATGACCTGCAGCATGCGGCGCTCACGCGGGGTGACCAGCAGCAATGCACGGCCTTCACGACCGGCCCGACCGGTACGGCCGATACGGTGTACGTAGGATTCCGGATCGTAGGGCATGTCCACATTGAAGACGTGGGTGATACGCGCCACGTCGAGGCCGCGGGCGGCCACGTCGGTGGCAACCACGATATCCAGGCGACCATCCTTGAGCGATTCGATGACGCGCTCACGCTGGTTCTGAGCGATGTCACCGTTCAGCGCAGCAGCCTTGTAGCCCTTGGCTTCAAGGGCAGCGGCGAGGTCGAGGGTAGCCTGCTTGGTGCGTACGAAGGCGATCAGTGCGTCGAAGTCTTCGACTTCCAACAAGCGCAGTACAGCCGGGATTTTCTGGTCGGCATGGACCATCAGATGCGCCTGCTCGATACGGGCGACGGTCTGGGTCTTGGTGGCGACCTTGATGTGTTGCGGCTCGCGCAGGTGCTTCTCGGCAATTGCGCGGATGGAATGCGGCAGGGTCGCGGAGAACAGTACGCTCTGGCGGCTTTCCGGCATGGCTTCGAAGATGACTTCGAGGTCGTCCATGAAGCCCAGCTTGAGCATCTCGTCGGCTTCGTCAAGAACCAGGTACTGGACCGTTCCTAGCAACGCGCTGTTGCGGCTCAGGTGATCAACCAGGCGGCCAGGCGTGGCGACGATGACCTGCGCGCCCTGGCGAATGGCCTTGAGCTGGGGGCCCATCGGAGCGCCGCCGTAGACCGCGACGACGGTCAGGCCGGGCATCTGCTTGGAATAGGTTTCGAAGGCAGTCGCGACCTGCAGTGCGAGTTCGCGAGTCGGCGCGAGAATCAGCGCCTGCACTTCTTTACGAGCGGGATCGATTTTCGACAGGATCGGCAGCGCGAAGGCTGCGGTCTTGCCGGTACCGGTCTGGGCCTGGCCGATCATGTCGTGGCCGCCGAGAATTACCGGGATAGCCTGGCTCTGAATCGCCGAAGGCTCTTCGTAGCCCACTGCGGTGACGGCAGCGAGTACGGAGGGATGAATACCGAGTGCGGCAAAGCCGCCGATTTCCTGGGTCATGGGTCTTTTCCTGATGCTCCGCAAAGACCCATGTTCCGAAGCTGCGCATGCCATGCAAAACCCGAAGGTCACCCTGGCAGCCTGGTCGGCGGGGTTTGCGAAAACGTAATGAATGATGAATCGTCAAGGATAGCCGCGAGAAGCGGATAGCAGCCGAAGCAGCGCTTCGTGTGTTGCAGTAACCTGAACGCAGGCTGTGTTTCAGCCGGCGCGTACTATACCGGAATTCTGTGAAGCTGTGCGTGTAATTTGTCTTGTGAGTTAGGTTTGTTAGGTCAGCGGAGAGCGACCTTGTGGGGGCGCGCTCTTCTGCTTGGTTTGGCTTGCTTTTCGTGGGAGACCCGACCGGGAGCGAAGCTTTTGACTGCTGGGCTGGCAGGCAGCCCCCTTCGCCGCGGGGCGCGCCTCCCACAGATTCGGAGTGCATCGCTGCTTCGGAGTAAATCGCTGCTCTGGGATATATCGCTGCTTCGGGATGCACCGCTGCCCTTCGTAAGAGGCCCGACCGGGGCGAAGCTTTTGGCTGCTGGGCTGCCAGGCAGTCCCCTTCGCCGCGGGTCGCGCCTCCCACAGATTCGGAGTGCATCGCTGCTCTTGGGATGCATCGCTGCCCTTCGTGGGAGGCCCGACCCGGGGCGAAGCTTTTGGCTGCTGGACCGCCTGAGGATGATCTGGCGCTCAGCTCGCCGAGCGTAGCGCGTCGATCAACGAGTCCAGCGTATAACCCAGGCGCGGCGCAAGGGCCGCGGCGCGTTCGCGCAAGGCGGCGACACCGAGGGTTTGCTCGAGGTCGGCGGGCACGAACAAGACGACATTGCCCTCTTTCACCGGGCATTCCCAGTAGTGCCGATGGAACAGACCGCGCAGCAGTGCAGCGCCCAGAGGTTTGTCCTCGTCGGTGCCCCACTGATTGATCACCAGCCAGCCGTCCGGATTCAGCTTCTGCTGACAGCGCTCGAGAAAGCGCCACGCCAGATGCGCGGCCGCCGGGCCCACGTCCGTATAGAGATCGACGAAGATTAGGTCAGCGGTTTCGGCCGAATCGAGCAGTTCCACCGCATCGCCAATGCGGATGTAGAGTCGCGAATCGTTCTGCAAGCCCAGGTAACGCATCGCCAGCTCGGGGACGTCCGGACGCAGTTCGATGGCCTCGACGTCTTCCAACGGCAGGAACTCCAGACATGCCTGGGTCAGGGTGCCAGCGCCCAGACCGAGAAACAGCGCGGTTTCGGGTGCCGCATGCAGCAGGCCACCCATCAGCATCGCCCGCGTGTAGTCGTACTCAAGCCAGCTGGGGTCCCGCGTGAAGACACAGCTTTGCTCAACCGCCGCGCCGAATTCGAGAAAACGGTACTCCCCTACCTCCAGCACACGGATCAGGCCGAAAGCATCCTTCACTTCGGCCAGCAACACTTCCTGCTTGTCCATTGCGCTCACTCCAAACCGGTCGGCGCATCTTACCCAGCCCGATTGGCAAGGGCTATCAGCGCCGGTGCGGCACATTGGGGTAAAATCGGCGCACTTTATCGCCGACGGACATCACCTACATGAGCCAAGCCTGGAGCCCCACCAGCTGGAGAGGCAAGCCCATCCAGCAGCAACCCGAGTACCCGGACGCCGAGCATCTGAAGCGCGTCGAAGGGACACTGGCGAGCCTGCCACCGCTGGTGTTCGCTGGCGAGGCACGAGAGCTGCGCCGGCAATTCGCCGAGGTCACTCAGGGTCGCGCCTTTCTGCTTCAGGGTGGTGATTGCGCGGAAAGCTTTGTCGAGTTTTCCGCGCCGAAGATCCGCGACACCTTCAAAGTGCTGCTGCAGATGGCAGTGGTGATGACCTTCGCCGCAGGCTGCCCCGTGATCAAGGTCGGACGCATGGCGGGCCAATTCGCCAAGCCGCGCTCTTCGGGCAGCGAGACCATCGATGGCGTCACCCTGCCCGCCTATCGCGGCGATATTGTCAACGGCATTGGTTTCGATGAGAAAAGCCGCGTGCCGGATCCGGAGCGCTTGCTGCAGGCCTACCATCAGTCGACGTCCAGCCTGAACCTGCTTCGCGCCTTCGCTCAGGGCGGTTTCGCCGACCTGCATCAGGTGCACCAATGGAATCTCGACTTCATCGCCAACTCGCAAATGGCGGAGAAGTATCACCAACTCGGCGCACGCATCGATCAGGCACTGAGGTTCATGCGCGCTTGCGGCATGGACAATGCGCCGCAGCTGCGCGAGACGAACTTCTTTACCGCTCACGAAGCCCTGCTGCTGAACTACGAACAGGCGTTCGTGCGCCAGGACAGCCTCAGCGGAGGCTGGTACGACTGCTCGGCACATATGCTCTGGATCGGCGATCGCACGCGGCAGTTGGACGGCGCACACGTAGAATTCCTGCGCGGCGTAGGCAACCCGATCGGTGTGAAGGTCGGGCCGAGCATGGACAGCGAGGAGCTGATCCGCCTGATCGACATCCTCAACCCCGAGAACGACCCGGGCCGCCTGAACCTGATCGTGCGCATGGGCGCTGACAAGGTTCAGGATGGGCTGCCGCGCCTGATCCGGACCGTGCAGGCCGAAGGTCGCCATGTGCTGTGGAGTTCGGACCCGATGCACGGCAACACCATGAAGGCTTCCAGCGGTTACAAGACCCGTGACTTTGCACGAGTACTCGCCGAGGTGCGGCAGTTCTTCGACGTACACCGCACCGAAGGCAGCTATCCGGGCGGCATCCATATCGAAATGACCGGGCAGAATGTCACCGAGTGCATCGGCGGTTCGCGCCCGATCACCGAAGACGGCCTCTCCGACCGCTACCACACCCACTGCGATCCGCGGCTCAACGCCGATCAGTCGCTGGAAATGGCATTCATGATTGCCGAGACACTGAAGCAGGTGCGGCCGAGCTGATGGCTTTCTACGCAGCGCTTAGGCCCAGGTTCGGTTGGTGAACCGGCGGCAAAAACCTTTGGTTGCACGACAGCGGGCCTCCCACAAAAGCAAAGCAAAGCAAAGGACAAACCAAGCGGCTAAGCCGCGCGCCGCGCCGCTTTTGGTAGGAGGCGCGACCCGCGGCGAAGGCGTCACTGCGGCGCTAAGAGGCAAAAGCTTCGCCCGTGGGCGGCCTCCCACGAAAGCAAAGTAAAGCAAAGGCAAACCAAGCGCCTAAGCCTTGCACCGCGCCGCTTTCCATAGCAGGCGCGACCCGCGGCGATTACCAAACTGCTGAAAAACGAAAACCCCGCCAAAGCGGGGTTTCGTTTTCGAGTCGCCCGGAACAGCGCCGGGCTTGTCCACAAGGGCTGAATCAGGCCTTGATACGGGACTTGTACTCGCCGGTACGGGTGTCGATCTCGATCGAGTCACCGATTTCGCAGAAGGCCGAAACCTGCAGCTCGGCACCGTTCTTCAGGCGGGCGGTCTTCATGACCTTGCCGGAAGTGTCGCCACGTACGGACGGCTCGGTGTAGACAATTTCACGAACGATAGTGGTCGGCAGTTCAACCGAGATCACCTTGTCGTTGTAGAACACGGCTTCGCAGACGTCGGTCATGCCGTCTTCGATGAAGGTCATGACGCCTTCCAGGTCGTCCTTCTCGATTTCGTACTGGTTGAACTCTTCGTCCATGAATACGTACAGCGGATCGGCGAAGTAGGAGTAGGTCACTTCCTTGCGCTCGAGAATTACCGGCTCCAGCTTGTCGTCGGCCTTGTAGACGGTCTCGGTCGCCGAACCATTGAGCAGGTTCTTCAGCTTCATCTTGACCACGGCACTGTTACGGCCGGATTTGTTGAACTCGGCTTTCTGGATGACCCAGGGTGCGCCGTTGATAACGGCCACTTGGCCGGCACGGAACTCTTGTGCGGTTTTCATACGAATATCCGGTGGATTAGAGACAAAAAACAGGCCGCGTATCATAGCCAATCTGTGTAAAAAAAGACCAGCTTTCCGGCCAGGTCACCGTTAGCGACCTGTTTGTGCGTCCAGCGCTCAGCATGGGCGCGCAGTTCGGTCTCGTATTCGAGCATCGCTGACCACGCTATGCCGCTCCCCTGCCCTGAGTTCCAGGCGTTCCAGAACGCTCGCAGCGCAGCAGTCGGGCCCGGCGCCAGGTCGCGCAAGTAGAGTTCGAGGAAGGCATTGAGCTTGTCCCAGTGCGCATCTTCCTCCTGCGGATAAATATGCCAGACCAGCGAGCGGCCCGCCCACTGCGCACGAATGAACGATTCCTCGCCGCGCACCGCATTGAAATCACAGCACCACAGGAGCATGTCGTACTGGTTCTGGGTCATGAAAGGCAATACCGTTATCTGTAGCGCCCCCCGGACGTGGCAATCGCCAGTTTGCAGCGACTCCAGTCCTAGCCAGCGCGCCACATCCCCCAAAACTCGCCCCTCCGGCACCAGCAGATGTGAAGAGCGCGTGTCGGCAGCCAACGCGTCGAGCCATCCGGCAACGGCCTGGTTTTCATAGGCGAACAGCGAGAGTAGCCGCGTGCCGGGTTGCACGGTCAGATCGAAGCTTTGCAGGAAAGCCTCGCGCAGCGCCGGATCGCTCTGGAATGCCTCCCGTCGCGCCAGCAGATCACCTTCGCGAATCAGTCCGCCAGTGCCCTGCTCGAATCCCGGAAAGAAAAAGTACTTCTGCAATCCATCGGGCTGCATCGACGGCAATGCATGGCAGCCCACCACCCAGTCTTCGGCGCTGAGGTATTCCAGATTGAGCCAGAGGATACGGCGTCCGCTGCCGGCCATCGCCTCGATATACGCTGTGGGCAGTTGGCAGGCGAAGGCTTCGATCACCACATCCGCTGGCTCGGCACCCGGCCAATCCGGCGCCCAATGGCGCACCTCGACGCCTTCATGCCACTGCTGATCAGCCGTGGCGCTGGCACCCGGGCAAAGCCGGGAGAACGTGTTCAGGTCGTCAACCCACAGCCGCACCCTCTGGCCATGCTCGGCCACCAGCTGCCGCGCCAGGCGCCAGGTCACGCCGATATCGCCGTAGTTGTCGACAACAACGCAGAAGATGTCCCAGCTCGCTTTGACCGACAAAACCATGCCCCTTCACTCAGTGCCAGACCGCTCTCGCCGAACAGTCTTGAGGAGCCAAGGATACAGCCTGGCAGCACGCGCAATCATTACGGCTGCAAACGGCAGGAACAGGAAAACGCCGGAGCCAATGGCACCAGGGCGAAGGGAAAAGAGGGGGAAATAAATGTTATGGAGGTGAACCCTACCAGCCACACCCCGGCACACAATGTCACCGCTGCGGCTGCTCCCTTCCGGGCCTGACCGGGTTCACGGCTGATCGTTGCGAGGGGACCGGCAGGGCCCACCATAACAAAACCCGCCTGGCGGCGAGCGGCGCCATTGTACCGGCTTATTCCCAACTTACAACCAATCCCTGCGCACGCTAACGCATTGACTCGCCAGGCATAACGAATACGCCGGATCTGCGCGCCGCACTCTTCCGAAGGAGGTCACGCGCAGGCGGTGCATCGATGAGACCGAGTACATGCATACAGGCAAATCACCGACTGCTGGTTGTAACAGCCAATCCATCCGAGGCGATCGCAGGCGATATAGGAAATGTCGGCTCGACCAACCTTGTGCCGCTTAATGATCTTTCACCGGCACTCGCCAGATCGATGTATCCCTCCCACTGCCGCCCGTCAGACCGCGCAGAAATATGGGCCTCATGCACCCCCTATCGACCCGAACCCCTATGCAAAAGCTACGGTCTGTTTGAGGATAGGGAATGCACCCGCAATGCCGTTTCACTCGTGAGGCGGCATCAGGACCGAACGAACCAGCGCAGTTGTCGCGCAGCGGAGACTGGCGGCGCTATCGAAAGAGGTAAGCATGAGCAAAGCTCCCATTGCCATCGTCGGCACCGGCATTGCAGGGCTCTCTGCCGCGCAGGCACTGCATGCGGCCGGGCAGCCTGTCCAGCTATTCGACAAGAGCCGCGGCCTGGGTGGTCGCATGACCAGCAAGCGCACCGATGCCGGCCACATCGATCTCGGCACCCAGTATTTCACTGCCCGGGATCGCCGCTTCACTGAGACCGTGCACCAATGGCAAGCCGAGGGCTGGGTCGCCGAATGGTCACCCAACCTCTACCAGTCCCGTGACGGACAGCTGTCGCCTTCAGCAGACGAGCAACTGCGCTGGGTAGGCGTGCCACGCATGAGCGCGATCGCCGCCGGGCTGCTCGGCGAGCTACCGACCAAGCTGTCCTGCCGCATAACGGAAGCCTTTCGGGGCGAGGAATACTGGACGCTGGTTGATGCCGAGGGCAACAATCACGGTCCGTTCAGCCAACTGATCATCGCCATACCTGCGCCCCAAGCCAGTACGTTGCTGGCCTCCGCACCAAAACTGGCTGCCGTCGCCGCCAGCGTAGCCATGGAACCGACTTGGTCCGCCGCCCTGGGCTTCGCCAAGCCGCTCGAAACCAGTCTTGAAGCCTGTTTCGTTCAGGACGATGCCCTTGATTGGCTCGCCCGGCATCACAGCCGCCCCGGACGCGATGATCATCTCGACATCTGGGTACTGCATGCGAGTAGCGCCTGGAGCCGCCAACATGTGGATATGTCCAGGGAATCGGTGATCGAGCAGCTGCACGGCGCATTTGCCGAGCTGATCGACTGCGTAGTACCGGCTCCGGAATTCACTCTCGCCCACCGCTGGCTCTATGCACGCCCGAGCCAATCTCATGAATGGGGCGCATTGGCTGATGCCCACCTCGGTCTTTATGCCTGTGGCGACTGGTGTTTATCAGGCCGCGTCGAAGGAGCCTGGCTCAGCGGCCAGGAAGCCGCACGACGGCTGCTCGAGCAGCTCTAGCAAGGCAACTCGATCCAGGCCGCCGAGCGAAGAGCGGCGGCCTCCCCCTCAGCCCGACCTAGCCCAGCGCAGTGTCGAGGAACATCATCACCGCGAAACCGCCCATCAGACCGACCGTTGCCGGGGTTTGATGGCCGTTGCGATGGGTTTCGGGAATGACTTCATGCGAGACCACGAAGATCATTGCACCCGCGGCCAGCCCGAGGCTGACCGGGTAAGCGACAGCCAAACCACTGGATATGCCCAAACCCACCAATGCGCCAAGCGGCTCCATCAGGCCCGATGCAGCAGCAACCATTATTGACCGCCACGCCGAAAGACCAGTGGTTCGCAACGCTAATGCAACGGCCAGCCCTTCGGGGATGTCCTGTATGGCGATGGCCATGGTGAGCGGCAGACCAACATTCATGTCGCCATCGGCGAAGCTCACGCCGATCGCCATACCTTCCGGAATGTTGTGCAGAATGATGGCGAAGACAAACAGCCACACCCGGCTCATACGCTGGTGATCGGGGCCAAAGGCCCCTGCACTTTCATGCTCGTGCGGCGTGAAATAATCCAACCCGAGCATTAACAACACACCAAAGCCGAGCCCTACCACCACGGTAAAGGCGGCCGCAGGCCCACTGCCAAACAGGTCGCGGGCCGCAGCGAGACCTGGAAGAATCAACGAGAACGAGCTGGCCGCGAGCATCATGCCGGCAGCGAAGCCGAGCATACTGTCCTGGGTGCGCGTGGAGATATTGCCGAGAGCGATCGCCATCAATGCACCGAGCGCCGTGGCCGCGAAGCCGGCCGTACCGCCTAGCAGCGCGTAGCGGATATGACTCTCGTCACCGTTGCGGAACGCGCTGTAGCCACTGGCACCTAACAACAGCATTACGACCAGAACCGCGCCGAACAACCCCAACGCGATGGCCGGTTTTGCCTGCGCATGAGCTATCCATGCCGAGCGAAGCGTCGCTGCGGCGCTTTGAGTGCTTGCCATGATGAAGGCCCCGAATGAAAGTCCTGTCGTTCGCCCTGACTGACGAAGGGGCGCCGGGCGGTCAGCCAGAGAACTGCCTTGGGGCACCACTACGCGCAAGGCGCGACGAGCGTCTAACAATCAGACAGTGATGAGCTCGCTGAGTTTTTGATGCGGGTATTCAGAGACGTGCCCGACGGGCTGGTAGAGGGAACCCGGCGCAAGCCAGATGCAATGAGCGCAGGGCGAAACATAAATTTCAGGCACAAAAAAAGCGACTCAAGGTCGCTTTCTTTGAGCTGATGATTCGGCCTAGGCCTCACATCAGCGAATTTGGAGCGGGAAACGAGACTCGAACTCGCGACCCCGACCTTGGCAAGGTCGTGCTCTACCAACTGAGCTATTCCCGCGCTATCTACAACAAAAATGGCGTCCCCTAGGGGACTCGAACCCCTGTTACCGCCGTGAAAGGGCGGTGTCCTAGGCCACTAGACGAAGGGGACGCAGCCCGGAAACTACAGCTTTCATTCCGGCTTCCAGCGTTTGCGATGTGCTTCACGCTGCAAGTGGCGCGCATTCTATGGAGCCCGTGGAGAGCCGTCAAGCATGGCGTGAAAAAAAATTCATGACTGCTTTCCGAAGCGGAGTTGAGCTATCAGCTTGCCATACAACGCTCTACACTCGGCAAAAACCGCCCGGTTAGAGAGGTGCGTCTCGTGTCCCCCGTTCTGATTGCAGGATTGGTCGTTGGTGGCCTGTTGGTGTTGATAGCGATTGGTGTGATCAACCAGATCGTTGAAAAGAACAATCTGGAAAAGGCTCGCGTGCGCGCCGAACTCAGCGATCGAATGCGCCGCTGCGCCAATCTCTCCGAAAGCTTTCCAGGACAGATGATGACGCCCTCGCTCAAATTGTTGCTGGCGCGCCTGGAACTGCACCTGGGCGAGCGACTACTTCCGCTGGATAAGAAGAGCACTGCTTTAAGGGCACGTGTCGATGCCCTGCGCAGCAACGTCGCCAAGGGCGACGATATTCCGGTGCAAAACCCGCCACTGAAAGTGACCACCGAGGCCCAGGCCAAGGAGATCCGCTTGTTGCTCGAAGATCTGCACGCCCAGATTATCTGGGCCAACAAGCAGAACCAACTGGATACGACGGCTGCCAAACGCTGGATTCAACAGATCCAACGGATGATGGTGATGCTGCATGTCGAGTACTTCACCAATGCCGGCCAGCACGCTCTACAACAAGGCAACGCGCACAAGGCTCGTCTCGCCTTTGAACGTGGCATTCAGCACATCCGCAAGCAAGCCAATCTGGCCGACTATCAGTCCGATCTGGAACAACTCGAAGCCAGCTACGCACATGCCAACAAACTCGAGCAGACCCAACAGCGGCCGAAGCTTGACGAACCCAGCGCCCTGACCGAAGGTTTGAAGCATCTCGAAAACGAAGAAGACTGGAAAAAGAACAATATTTACTAGGCGTAGACCGCTACGAGTGAAGACAGAGGCCTAAGCGGCAAGACGCACCTGCGGCCTCGGTGCGTAACATACTCAGTATCGACTCGCTCGGCCCCGGCTGCGCCCCTATCTGTACTGCTGTGGAGAATCTCGATGTCCCTGACCGTGTTCGGTGCCCCGCTGTCGCCATTCGTTCGCAAAGTACGCCTTTGCTTGCTGGAAAAAGGCTTGGACTACCAGCTCGAAGTCGTCATGCCTTTCACCCCACCCGAGTGGTACCTGCAACTCAATCCGCTTGGTCGTATCCCAGCTATGAAGGACGGCGAGCTTTGTCTCGCCGACTCTAGCGTCATCTGTCAGTACCTCGAAGAAGCGTATGAACAGACCGTACCACTTTATGGAAACAGCCCGGCAGAACGCGCAGAGATACGCTGGCTCGAGAAATACGCCGACTATGAGCTTGCCCCTTTGACCACCTTCGGGGTTTTCCGCAATCGCATCCTGAAGCCTAGCGCGGGTCATTCATGCAACGAAGACAGTGTGCAGACGGCACTGAACGAAAAGTTGCCGCCGCACTTTGACTACCTGGAGCGTCAGCTGGGCCAAAAGCCCTATTTTGTTGGCGATCAGCTCTCGATGGCCGACCTCGCCCTCACCTGTCAGCTGATCAACATGGAGCATGGCGGCGAACTGATCGACGCCAATCGATGGCCAGCGCTGGCGGCGCATTTCGAGCGGGTGAAGGCGCTTGCCTCCGTGCAAGGCGTGCTACCCGGCGAACAGCGGATGACCGCAAAGCTTGTCGAAATGAGCAAGAGGGCGGCCCAGCCCAGCTGACGCCGATGCGGTCTGCCCTACCGAAAAAGCAAAAGCTTCGCCGCGCCGCCCCCACACCGACCAAACACACACCGGCCGCTGCATGCCAGAGTCAGCGAGTCCTACCACCGGCTCAAAGCAGGCGAATCCCCACCCACTGCCGGGCAAACTGGTAGGCGCAGCGGCCGTTGCGGTTACCCCTGGCCGTGGCCCAGCGAATCGCATCCTTTTCCAGTGCTTCATCCCAGCTCCAGCTGAGTCCGGCCTGCTCAGCCAGCGAGCCGATCCAGTGCTGCACCACACTCAAGTAGTGCTCCTGGCTAAAGGGGTAGAACGACAACCAAAGACCGAAGCGATCGGAGAGCGCAATCTTGTCCTCAACCGCCTCGTTGGGATGCAGCTCGCCATCAATCATCTGCCAGTGCTCGTTGTCACTCTGACGCTCAGGGACCAGATGGCGGCGATTCGAGGTTGCATACAACAGAACGTTTTCCGGTGCGCGCTCCAGCGAGCCATCCAGCACGCTTTTGAGCACCCGGTAGTCGCCCTCGCCCGCCTCGAACGAAAGGTCATCGCAGAACACCACGAAATGCTGTGGCAAAGCAGCAAGCTGATCGACGACCTTCGGTAGATCGGCGAGATGGTCGCGCTCGATCTCGATCAGGCGCAGGCCTGCAGACGCATGATCGGCCAGCAGCGCGCGGATCAGCGAGGACTTGCCTGTGCCGCGCGCGCCCCAGAGCAGGACATGGTTCGCTGGCAGGCCCGAAACGAATTGCCGGGTATTGTTCGACAGCAACTCCCGCTGGCGATCGATACCGATCAGATCAGCCAGACGCACGTCGAGCGACACATTTAACGACTGCAGGTAGCCCCCCTGCCCCTCGCGATGCCAACGCGCGGCCAGCGAGCTGCTCCAGTCAATCGAAGCGCGGGGGGCCGGCAGAAGCGGTTCCAGGCGCGTCATCAACGCATCGACGCGCTGCAGAAAAGTTTTGAGCTCGGCATCCATTTCAACGACTCCAGAACACAGGCTACCCATGGCCAAGCATGGGTAGCGGAGGCTCACTTAAGGTGGGTTTCGATGTGCGCTGCCAGCGCCTCCGGAGCTGTTCGCGACGAGAAGCGCTCGATCGATCGCCCTTCATCAGCGATCAGAAACTTGGTGAAGTTCCACTTGATAGCCCGACTGCCAAGCAGGCCCGGCGCACGTTTCTTCAACTGCACGAACAGCGGGTGGGCCTCGCCGCCATTGACCTGAACTTTAGCGAACAGCGGAAAGCTGACACCGAAGTTGCGCTCGCAGAAAGTCGCGATCTGCGTTTCGTTGCCTGGCTCCTGATGGCCGAACTGGTCGCAGGGGAATCCGAGCACCACCAAACCCCGCTCGCGATAGCGCTTCCACAGCGCCTCCAGCCCCTTGTATTGGGGCGTGAAGCCACACTCACTGGCCGTGTTCACCACCAGCAGCACTTTGGCATCGAAATCAGCCAGCGTCTTCTGCTGCCCATCAATGGTAATGCAGGGGAGATCGAATAGCGGATCGCGCATGGCGGTATTCCGTTGATGCGTTACGAAGCGCCTTCACGCGTCGCGCGGCTTGTGGTTGAGAGACGCGGAGTTGATGCAATAGCGCAGACCGGTCGGCGCTGGGCCATCGGGGAACACATGGCCGAGGTGCGCATCGCAGCGCGCGCACTTGACCTCGATTCGATGCATGCCGTGACTGAAGTCATCAACGTTGGCAATGGCTGTATCGCTGACGGGTTGGAAGTAGCTCGGCCAGCCACAGCCGGAATCGAACTTGGCATCCGAGTCGAATAACGGTGCGTCGCAACAGGCGCAGTGATAGACGCCAGGTGTCTTGGTTTCGTTGTACTTGCCCGTAAATGGGCGCTCGGTCGCGCCCAGCCGGCACACCTGAAACTGCTCGTCGGAGAGTTCTTCGCGCCAGGTTTCGAGCGGTTTTTCAAGCTTGTCCATCGGTACACCTCGTGAACTTAAAAAAGGCGGATCTGTACCTTTTCCGGTGATCGGGCCGCACGTATGATGCGTTGCTCTTAGACGCCTAGTCTGGCAGCGGGGTTTCCGGCTGCCAAGGCGCCCGGGTTCATGCCAAACGACGCCAGCCATCAAGAGTCGGGCGCGTCTTCACTTCGGGACACTCAGGATCATGCAGGTCAGCAAATCGAACAAGCTCGCCAATGTCTGCTACGACATCCGCGGGCCAGTGCTCAAGCACGCCAAACGCCTGGAAGAGGAAGGCCATCGCATCCTCAAGCTGAACATCGGCAATCCGGCGCCGTTCGGTTTCGAGGCTCCCGAGGAAATCCTTCAGGACGTGATCCGCAACTTGCCCACCGCGCAAGGCTACAGCGATTCCAAGGGCCTGTTCAGTGCACGCAAGGCCATCATGCAGTACTACCAGCAGAAGCAGGTAGAAGGCGTGACGATCGAAGACATCTACCTTGGCAACGGCGTGTCCGAGCTGATCGTGATGTCCATGCAAGCGCTACTGAACAATGGCGACGAAGTGCTGATTCCAGCACCGGATTACCCGCTGTGGACCGCTGCCGTGAGCCTGGCCGGCGGCAAGCCGGTTCATTACCTCTGCGACGAACAAGCCAACTGGTGGCCGGATCTGGCCGATATCAAGGCCAAGATCACGCCGAACACCAAGGCATTGGTCCTGATCAACCCGAACAATCCGACCGGTGCGGTCTACCCGCGCGAGGTCCTGAAAGGCATGGTCGAGCTGGCTCGCCAGCATAATCTGGTGCTGTTCTCAGACGAAATCTACGACAAGATTCTCTATGACGATGCGGTGCACGTCTGTACCGCATCGCTGGCGCCGGATGTGCTCTGCCTGACGTTCAATGGCCTGTCCAAGTCCTACCGGGTGGCCGGCTTCCGCTCCGGGTGGGTCGTGATCACCGGACCCAAGCACAAGGCGCAGAGCTACATCGAAGGAATCGACATACTGGCCAACATGCGCCTGTGTGCCAATGTGCCGTCCCAGCACGCGATCCAGACCGCCCTGGGCGGCTATCAGAGCATCAATGATCTGGTGCTGCCGCCTGGACGGCTGCTTGAGCAACGCAACCGCACCTGGGAGCTGCTCAACGACATCCCGGGCGTCAGCTGTGTCAAGCCGATGGGGGCGCTCTACGCCTTTCCTCGAATCGATCCAAAGATCTGCCCGATCCACAACGATGAAAAGTTCGTACTGGACCTGTTGCTGTCCGAAAGGCTACTGATCGTTCAGGGCACCGCATTCAACTGGCCGTGGCCGGATCACTTCCGCGTAGTCACCCTGCCACGGGTGGACGACCTGGAACAAGCGATCGGCCGCATCGGCAATTTTCTGAAGACGTACAGCCAGTAGCATTCGATGGACCTGCAGATTAACGACTTTTACCGGGACGCCACGGCTGGCCTGTTGATGCTCTATCAGGCCTTCCCACGGAAGATAACGCTGTATGTCGAAGACCTGATCGGCCATGAAGAGCTCGACGAGTTCGGCCTGCCCAGCAAGCGTCACCAAAGCTGCCTGGGCGCGCTGCTGTGGCTGGCGGAAGAAGGATATTTGCGCTTCAAAACCACCATTCAGTTTCTCGCCATCGACCAGGCCGTGCTGACCGAAAAGGCCCTTCTGCGCTTGACCAGCGCGGTACCCGAAGCCGCGAACGACAGCGAAACATTACCTCCCAGCGTACGTCGGGTGCACTCGAGCCTGGCTCACCAACTCCGCCAGGCACAACGCGACGGCCACGGCGAGCGACTGGCACAACTGACCCGCCAACTGTTCACTTGCTCGTTGGCCAGCCACCCCTGAGCGCGCCTGCAAGACAGGCGACATAGCTTGAAATAGTCGCCAGGTTGAATAGCGCCGACCAGCACCTTATATAGCCTATCGTTCTTATTGTTCTCCCTGGAGTCTGCCGCAACATGATGCGCATTTTCTTGTTCCTGGCCACCAACCTAGCTGTATTGGTAGTCGCCAGCATCACCCTGAAGCTACTCGGAGTGGATCGCTACACGGGTCAGAACTACGGCAGCCTGCTGGCTTTCTGCGCCGTCTTTGGCTTCGCCGGCGCATTGATTTCGCTGTTCATCTCCAAGTGGATGGCGAAGATGAGCACCCGTACCGAGATCATCGGCCAACCTCGCACACGCCATGAGCAGTGGCTGCTGCAGACCGTCGAACAGCTTTCCCGCGACGCCGGCATCAAAATGCCCGAAGTCGGGATTTTTCCAGCCTATGAGGCCAACGCCTTCGCGACCGGCTGGAACAAGAACGACGCGCTGGTCGCGGTCAGCCAAGGTCTGCTCGAGCGTTTTTCGCCGGATGAGGTCAAGGCGGTACTGGCGCACGAGATCGGCCACGTATCCAACGGCGATATGGTGACCCTTGCGCTGATTCAAGGTGTGGTGAACACCTTCGTGATGTTCTTCGCGCGAATCTTCGGCAGCTTCGTCGATCGCGCGATCCTGAAGAACGAAGACGGCCATGGCATCGGTTATTTCGTCGCGACCATCTTCGCCGAGCTGGTACTGGGTATCCTCGCCAGCATCGTCGTCATGTGGTTCTCGCGCAAACGTGAGTTCCGCGCCGACGAAGCAGGCGCACAGCTGGCGGGTACCAGCGCCATGATCGGCGCTCTCCAGCGGCTGCGTGCGGAACAGGGCGTGCCGGTAGACATGCCGGACAGCCTCAAGGCTTTCAGCATCAACGGCGCCCTGCGTAACGGCCTGGCCGGACTGCTGATGACACACCCTTCGCTGGAAGACCGTATCGAAGCCCTGCGTCAGCGCGGCTGAACGAGCGGATCGGGACAAGGGCGGCAATGACCGCCCTTTTTTTCGCCCATGCTTTGCACGTAGTGGCTGTATGCCTGTCGAAGCAAGCGCACCCACCGAACAAGGAACTCACCATGCGCCGCCTCCTCCTACTCGGCTTCGCCCTGCTCACCCTGGTCGGCTGCCAGAGCGCCTATTACTCGGCGTTGGAAAAGGTTGGGCTGCATAAACGCGACATTCTGGTCGACCGTGTCGAAGATGCTCGCGATTCGCAGCAGCAGGCCAAGGAGCAATTCAAGGACGCACTCGAACGTTATCGCAGCGTCGTACAGGTCCAGGGTGGCGAGCTCGAGGAGCGCTACGATGCGTTGAACAGCGAATTCGAAGCCAGCAAGAACAGCGCCCGCGATGTACGAAACAGGATCGAGGCGGTGGAGGACGTTGCCGATGCCCTATTCAAAGAATGGAAGCAGGAGCTCGGTGAGTACAGCAACGCGAGCCTGAAAGCGGCCAGCGCCAAGGACCTGGAGCGCACTCAGAGGGACTATCGCGAGCTGCTGCAACGCATGAAGGCAGCGGAGAAACGCATTGATCCGGTGCTCGATGTGCTACGTGACCAAGTGCTGTATCTCAAGCACAACCTCAACGCCCGTGCCATTGGTGCGCTTCAGGGCGAATACCGGACGCTCGAAGGAAATGTCGATCAACTGTTGGCCGACATGCAGCGGGCAATCGACGAAGCCGAATCGTTTATTCGCCAGCTTCAGAGCACCAAGTGACACACCCCGAACCCATCGCCAGACCCGGCAAGCTGATGGCGGCCGTCATCGGGTTGCCGGGCCTGGGGCAGTCGGTAATCGTGCCCGATGAACCTTACGAATCCGACCCGAGCCGATAGCAGCTTTCTTCCAGGCGCGTCAGGCCGCGTTCGAGAAACTTCCAATTGTCCTCGCTCAGCACATCCACCCGTTCCAGCAATTCGATCTTCCAACGCAAGCCCAGGGACCGTCTGACTTCAGCCTCGCTCACGGCGAATGGCGGACCGGACATCTGTGCCTGCTCATAATCAAGGGTGACCAGCAGCCCTTGGCAGTCCGGCGCAAGGATGTTCGCCAGGTGCTCGACGTAGCGTTGGCGCATTTCAGGCGGCAGTGCAATCAACGCAGCGCGGTCGTACAGCGCCTGACAATCGGCGACATCACCGGGAGTCAGAGCGAAGAAATCGCCACAGCGGATCTCCAGCGCACCGGCACGATAGACCTTGAATCCACCCTGAACACTGACGTCTGCAATCAGCCCCTGCTCATCGAAGAAATCCTCGACGGCCCGCTCGCTGAGCTCGACGCCCAACACTGCGAAACCCTGCTGGGCCAGCCAGGCCAGGTCGAGGCTTTTTCCGCACAGCGGTACCAGAACACGGGCACCCTCGGCCAGACGCAGGTCCGGCCAATGACGACGCAGATAAGGATTGACCTCGTTTAGATGAAAACCGATTTCATTGCGCGCCCAGCGCCGTTGCCAGAACCCTTCGTCCACATCCAGACCCTCATGAGCGATAACGGCCGGAGCTTATCAGAGCCCCGCTTCGAGCAGTTCAGCTATAACGCCGCTTCCGGGTCCATGCCAGCGTCACGCATCTGAGCCAGCTTGTAACGCAGAGTACGCGCACTGATGCCCAGACGGTCGGCAGTCTCCTTGCGGCGTCCACGCTCGGCACGCAAGGTCTCGAGGATCAGCTCGAATTCGCGGCGACGCAGGTCTTCACCCAGCGCGCCAACCGTTTCGGCAGGAGCAGGTGGAGCCATAGTCGGTGCCTGCGCATATGGCGCGGCCTCAGCGCCTGCTGGACTTCGTGCCAACGAGGCGAAACCAGCCGCCGCCGTCAGACAAAGATCATCCGGTCGGATCTGACCGCCCTGTTGCAGGATCAGTGCGCGCTGAATGGCATTGTCGAGCTCACGAACATTGCCGGGCCAGGAATGGCCAAGCAAACAGTGGCGTGCCTCGGTGCTGAGCCTCACGCCTGGCTGACGCATCTTCACCGCATGATTGGCCAGTAGCCGCTCAGCAAGCGGCACGATGTCGGCAGGCCGATCACGCAACGCCGGCCAGGCGAGCGGAAACACCGAGAGTCGATAGAACAGATCCTCACGGAAACGTCCGCTGCGAACCTCGTCAGCCAGGTCGCGATTGGTGGTGGCGACGATTCGGATATCCAGCGGTATCGGCTTGCGGCCGCCGACACGCTCGACCTCCCGCTCCTGCAACACACGAAGCAACTTGGCCTGCAACGCCAGCGGCATCTCGGAGATTTCATCGAGCAACAGCGTGCCGCCTTCGGCCAGTTCGAACTTGCCCGGCTGCGTCGCGATGGCACCGGTGAAGGCGCCTTTTTCGTGACCGAACAGCGTTGCTTCGAGCATGTTGTCCGGTATCGCCGCACAATTGATCGCTATGAATGGTCCTTTGGCGCGCGAGGATTGCTGGTGAATATAGCGGGCGAGCACCTCTTTGCCGGTGCCTGACTCGCCGGAGACCAGCACCGTCGAGTCGCTCCGCGCCACTCTCGCCGCCAATGCCAGCAGTTGCCGGCTTGCCGGCTCGACTGCGACCGGCCCTTCCTCGTCTGCACCAATCTGCCCGCTGGCATGTCGCGCAACCAATCCGAGCAAAACCTTTGGCTCGAACGGCTTGACCAGATAATCCACCGCTCCCTGACGCATGGCCTCGACCGCTCGTTCGACGGCACCGTATGCCGTCATCAGCAGGACCGGCAGTTGCGGATAGCGCTGGCGGATCAGCCCCTGCAGCGCATGGCCATCCATTCCGGGCATATTCACGTCACTGACGACCAGGCCGAAACCGTCCTGTTCCAAAGCCAGCAAGGCGGTCTCGGCGCAATCCACAGCGAGATAGGAATAGCCACCGAGCTCCAGCGTATCGCCCAGAGCCTCGCGCAGCGCGCGGTCGTCCTCCACCAACAGAATTTTTGCGGTCATGGGCCTCATTCCGAACGTACCGGCGTGCACACCGGAAGCAATGGCAGCAGCAAGGTAGCGCAGGTTCCTCGGGCCGGCCGGGAGCGCAACTCAAGCACACCCGAATGCGCTCGAGCCACCGATTTGACAACAGCCAGCCCCAGCCCGGTCCCCGTCGCGCGGGTGGTGAAGAATGGCTCGCCAAGCCGAGCCAGCGTTGCAGCATCGATCCCGACACCGTTGTCGCTGATGCTGATACGCAACATCGGGCCACGGGCGTAGAGATGGATTTTCAGCCTCGGGTCAGTGCCTGCCGCTTGAAGCGCATTCTCGATCAGGTTGAGCAGCGCACCCACCAAGGTGTCACGGTTGCATAGCAGAGCGCCTCCCTGTACATCGCACTGCCAGCGGACGCTGACGCCCTCCACCTTCGTCTCGGCCGAGGCGCGCAGTGCCGCCAGCAGCTCGGCGGGACTCAGTCGATCCTTCAGTGGGAGATCACCCCGAGCGAACACCAGCATGTCACGAACCTGATGCTCCAGCTCGTTTAGACGATCCTTGAGGCGCCCAGCGAAGCGCTGCTGATGCTCAGCGGACAACCCACCCTGCTCCAGATGGCTGGCATAGAGCAGCGCAGTGGAAAGCGGCGTGCGGATCTGATGTGCCAACGACGCCACCATCCGCCCCAGCGCCGACAAGCGTTCGTTACGCGCGAGCTGGTCCTGCAGCCTTCTCGTCTCGGTCAGGTCGGTCAGCAGAACCAGTTGTCCGGGCTCGCCGTTCAGCGAGCGCGTTGCGATGGAAACGCGACGTCCATCCTTCAGCGAGATTTCGTGGCCGTCGTCTTTGCGCGGGGCAAAGCTACAAGCGATCACCTCTCGCCAGAGCAGCCCTACAAGCGGCTCGCCCAGGAGATCGAGAGCAACCGGATTGGCTTCGCGGATAACGCCCTGCCCGTCTATGACGATGACGCCCCCGGGCAGCAAATCAAGCAGACTCTGCAACCGGTTGGCCAGGCGCTCCTTCTCACCAAGCTCTTGCAAGCGTTGTGCGCTGGTTTCAGCCAACTGCCCCTTCAACTCGGCCACTCGCGCCTGCAGCAGCTGTTGGGATTCACCCAGCCGGCCAGACATCCGGGTAAAAAGTGCGAGCGATTGCTCAAGCTCGCCGCTGGCGGTGGTCTTGGCGGGATGCTGGATTAAAGCCGATGAAGAAGACGCGGAAGTCACTGGCACTCGTATCCGTCAAAAAGATGGTCGGTGACGTGACGGCAGCAAGGATCATGCCGCGGCATGAGAAGGAGGGGAATGCCACGCCGCCGGATCCAGCGGCGTGGCGGGGGATTACTCGTCGATGTCGTCGTCGCGGCGGTTCATGCCGTACTTGCGCATCTTTTCAACGAGGGTCGTTCGGCGAATACGCAGGCGTTCGGCCGCGCGTGCGACAACCCCGTTTGCATCTTCGAGCGCCTGCTGGATGAGGCCCTGCTCGAGATTGCCGAGGTAATCCTTCAGATCGAGCCCTTCGAGCGGAAGCATGGCGTGCGCATCGGCAGCCACGATAGGGGCGTTGATCGCGGCGCGCTCCTCCATTTCATCATGCATATTGATGGCGTACTGCTCGTCATCATCATCGACATGACGGAATTTCTTCGGCAGCTCCATCACGCCGATCACCCCATAGGGATGCATGATCGCCATGCGCTCGACCAGGTTGGCCAGCTCACGGACATTGCCTGGCCAATCGTGACGGCACAGCGACATGATCGCGGCGGAGTTGAAGCGAATCGAGCCTCGCTTCTCATGCTCCATTCGCGAGATCAGTTCGTTCATCAACAGGGGGATATCCTCGATGCGCTCACGCAGCGGGGCCATTTCGATGGGGAAGACATTGAGCCGGTAATAGAGATCCTCGCGGAAGCTACCGTCCACGATCATCTTCTCCAGATCCTTGTGGGTCGCGGCGATTATGCGGACATCGGCATTCTGCGTACGGTTGCTACCCACGCGTTCGAAGGTGCGTTCCTGCAGAACTCGCAGCAGCTTGACCTGCATGGGCAGCGGCATATCACCGATCTCATCGAGAAATAGCGTCCCGCCTTCCGCCAACTCAAACCGCCCGGCACGGGAGGAAATCGCGCCGGTAAATGCCCCCTTCTCATGCCCGAACAATTCGCTTTCCAGCAATTCGGCCGGAATCGCCCCGCAGTTAACAGGAACGAATGGCCCACCACGGCGCTTGGAGTGATAGTGCAGATTGCGCGCAACGACTTCCTTGCCGGTGCCCGACTCCCCAAGGATCAACACGCTTGCCTCGGTATCCGCGACCTGCTGCATCATCTGCCGGACATGCTGTACCGCACGACTGGTGCCAACCAGACTACGGAACAGATTGGGTTCGCGCTGCCGCCCGCGCGCCTTGGCCTGGTCGTTCATCTCCCGGTAAACCTGGGCGCGATGAAGAGAATCAAGCAGTTTGTTGTAACTCGGCGGCATCTCGAGACTGGTTAGCACGCGCCGACGAATCTCGTCCGGCCAATCTGCCGGAACGGGCTCACCGATCAGCATGAGCGGAAGATTTTCGTCCCACTTGCTGAGCTGCTTGAGCAACTCCACTGCGCCGCCCTTGGCTGAGACGTCACCGAGCATGACGCCGAGTACGCTGCGACTCGATTCAAGCGCGTCGACGGCGCCCCGCCATTCATTGCTGGCGCAGGCCAGATGATCCTCACTCAGAAAGTTGAGAATGACGGTCAGATCCCGGCGACGATCCCTATCGTCATCTATCAACAAAATCTTGGTTTCACGCCACATCTTGTTTATAGCTCTAGAGGCTGAAAGAAAGCCTGCGCTCGTCTCGCTAGAAACGACTACGTCATCGGCAGATAGCCGGTAGTAAATTAAAAAAAACGTCGCGAGTCAAATTTATGACGTGATTCAACGACAAAAAGACCATTAAATGCATCTTTCATCGATACAAGGGCAGGAAGGACGCGAATGTGCCGGTCAGAATGACGACGGCGCTCGCTAAGCAAGACTTGACTGTATCGAACGAAGCTGAGAGGCGCGTATCGCGTTGCGGACGGGAAATCAGGTTACCGTCACGCTGCTACAGGCGCAAAAGGATTCCGGCGTTACAGATAAATAAGCGCGGCCGACAACAGAACGGCAGCCGGCCAAATGGTAACGCAGGTTTGACACTCTTTCAGTCAACCAAACAGCTTGTAAACGTTGGCGCCGTGCTGAGATTGATTGAGCTGGATCAGCTCATCAGCGACACGCCGCTGCTCAGCCTGACAGGTCATGACCAGTTCACGGTACAGGCTCACCAACTCCTGCAAGCGTTGGCGAATCGCCGGTTCGTCCTCGCGAGGTTCAACCATCGCGGCGTCGATGACTTGACGGCATTGCAGATCCAGGACGCTGATTGCCGTCCAGTCCTGTTGGACCATCGCGTCGCGCAGCGCGTTGCCGGTTTCTTCGAGACGTTTGACTGCTGCACTCATGGATCCGCTCCGGATGAACTGGTTTACAAGGCCTGGCCTCCACGGCCGCCCGGCACGCTTGCTGTGCCTGAAACCGTTATCGGCAAACCTTGATTCGCCTTTAGCGCAACCGCGATAAAAGGTCGGAGCTCAATGCAGCCCGCGCAGCCCAGTCGGAACGCTGGGAGGAGCAACCGGTTCCCAAGGACCATCGGGGCGGCCGGCGCAATACCAGTCACCATCCCAACGGTAGTAAAGCCGCTCGCGGTAGAACATGTCGCGCCCTTCGACGACATAGACACCCAGGCGATTGTCCCAATGCGCAGCGGCATGAGGAGGTGGTGCGTAACGCGGGTGGCTTTTCTGTGTCGCTGGCGGGCGTGGCGCCGGCGGTGTGCGAACCGGCGGAGGGCTGGCGACGGGCTCGCGAGGCTCCGACACCGGCGGCGGCGGTCGGCGTGTCGGCTCCGGTGTCTGATATGGATTGCCCGCACAGGCTCCTAGCAGCAGCGCCAGTATCATTGCGCCGCCCATCTTTGATAGACGATGCGCACCTATCGAAACCGAGTTCATCGCCATTGTTCCGGGCCTCTTGGGTGCCACGCGAGATCAGGGCGTGTCAGGTTGGTTGATGATCAGCTCGGCCGTGTTGTCGCGATCCAACACCAGCGGTTCGCTGCTGCCCGTCCACTCGCCTTGGAGGGCGTTCCCCTCTCGGGAAATACGGGCAAGCAGCCTGACCTGTTCGAAGTTGGACAAGCGAAGCTGCGGAGTCATCGCATCGGCGTCACTCAAACTGACCGTAGCAGGTAGATCGGCGACCGTCAGGCGTTTCACTGCCAATGGCATCGGCGGCCCAGATATCGCGCGAGCGAACACGAATACCGTATCAGTCGGCTGCACATCATCGCTGAGCGCCGCGTCCAGGCGTACATCGACCTTCAGGCCGGCTTCGACAGCAGCCGTCTCGCCTGTAGGCTCCTTCACGCTTGCCGACACCGGTTCGCCGAGTTGCTCGCGCGCTCGGACGATGCCCCCCTGAATGGCTTCGCGAGACGGGTCTTCGACCGGCAGAGTCGCAACCAGTCGCTCCCAGAACGCTATCGCGTCCTCAAAGCGTTCATCTTCGTAGGCGGCGATGCCCAACAGACCAAGGCTGGTGACCTCATCAGGATCGCCCTTCAACGCTTCATCGGTCAGCTTTTGCATTTGCGCGGACCACTGGCGATCTTTCGCAAAGTAGAGCGCTTGCGCCCACTGCCCCAAGAGCTCCGGCTGACGGCCGGCCAGGTTGATCAGCTGCTCATAGGCGGCGGCTGCATCGGTGGGGCGTTCCTGACTCATGTAGGTGCGCGCCAGGAAATACCACGCCTCTGTGGACTCGGGCTGCGCCTTCACCGCACGTTCCAGCCGCGCCGTCATCTCTTCGATGGTTTTGGGTTGCTCGGCGAATTCCCGCGCCAATTGCAGCTTGTCGCTCGCCCCCCAATGCGAATACAGACCGTAACCAATCAGCGGCACGAGGATCGCCGCGATCAATGGGACGGCCCGGCCCAAGTCACTGTTTCGGCGGGTCTCGCCACCTTCTGTGTCGTCGAGCAGCTCACGCGCCGCATCGGCACGTCCCATCTCGAACTGTTCCAGCGTGAGGGTCCCAGCAGCCCGTTGTGCAGCCAGTTCACCGAGCCGCTCTTCATAGAGCGCGACGTTCAGTGCCGTACGGTCCTCTTCTGCCTGTGCACGACGCCCGCGCAACAGGGGGAGCATCAGGAACGCCAGGGCGGCCAGTAGCAGCAGGCCAGCGCCTATCCAGAAATCAGTCATGGGTCTTTTTTATCCAGCAACGTAGCGAGGCGTGCACGTTCGGCCTCGGAAAGTGTGTTCGACGCTTGGTTGGCCATGCCCCGGCGACGGCGCATCAGGATGACCACTAGTACGCCGAAGCCGAGGACGAGCAAGGCGATCGGGCCGTACCAGAGCACGAGCGTCTTCGCATTCACAGGCGGCTTGTAGCGTACGAAGTCGCCGTAACGCGCAACGAGGTAATCGATGATTTGCTCGTTGCTCTGCCCTTCTCCCAGCATGCGATAGATTTCGCGACGTAAGTCCATGGCGATGGGGGCGTTGGAGTCGGCAATGTTCTGGTTCTGGCATTTCGGGCAGCGCAGTTCCTCGACCAGCGTGCGGTAACGTTCCCGCTCGGCCTCGTCCTTGAACTCATAGGCATCGATAGCGGCCTGCGCGCCACTCGCCAGACACAGCGCCAGCAGTATCCCCTGAATCAGCTGTCTCATTCGTCTACCAGCTCCTGATACAACGCGGCGAGCTGCTCACGCCAGACACGCTCATCGATGACGCCGACATACTTGTGGCGAATGATGCCCTGCTTGTCGACGAGGAAAGTTTCCGGTGCACCGTACACGCCCAGATCCAGCCCCAGGCTGCCCTGCTCGTCGCGAATGTTCAGTTGGTAAGGGTCGTGGAAATCCTTGAGCCATTTCTGGGCCGCGGCGTTGTCGTCCTTGTAGTTGACGCCATGGATATTCACGCCTTGGGCAGCAAGTTTGTTGAGCACCGGATGCTCGACCTTGCAGGCCACGCACCAGGTCGCCCAGACGTTGACCAGCGCCGGCTTGCCCTTGATGTCTTCCTCACTGATCAGTCGCTGCGGATCCTCGACCGAAGGCAGGGAGAACGACGGCAAGGGCTTGTCGATCAGTGCCGACGGCAGCTCGGTCGGGTCCAGAAACAACCCTCGGTAGAGGAACACGGCGACCAGCAGGAATATCGCCAGCGGCAGCAACATCAAAAGTCTTTTCATCTCAGGCTCCTTGCTGGGCCAAACCGAGTGCGTCACGGACGCGGGACCTGACTTTCACCCGGTAACGTTTGTCGCACACCGACAGCACCCCACCCAGCGACATCATCAGCGCGCCCAGCCAGATCCAGCGCACGAACGGCTTGATGTGTACCCGCACCGCCCAGGCACCGTTCTCCAGGGGCTCGCCCAGTGCCACATAGAGGTCACGGGTGAAGCCTGCATCGATGCCCGCCTCGGTCATCGGCATCTGCTGCACGGTATAGAGGCGCTTCTCTGGATGCAGCGTCGCGACTTGCTTTTCGCCATCGAAGACACGGATGGTGCCCTTGTCGGACGTGAAGTTGGGCCCGTCGAAATGTTTGGCTCCGTCGAAGACGAAGCTGTAACCGCCCAATTGCAGCGACTCCCCTGGCGCCAGACGCAGGTCGCGCTCATCGCTCTGCAGGCTCGTCAGCACCACACCCAGGGCACAGACGACCAGCCCCAGGTGCGCCAACTGCATACCCCAATAGCTCGGTGCCAGACTCCGCATGCCTTTCAGCAGACCCTTGTGACGAGTCTTGTCGAGTACGTCGCGAATCCCGGCAGTGACCACCCAGGCAGCCAGCAGACAAACAGCCAACACCGCCCAATGGAAATCGCCGAACAACATCGAGCCCAGCCCGCCCAGCACAGCGCTGGTGATCAGCACCGGCGTCAGCATGCCTATCAGCCACTTCGCCGGCGTATCCTTCCAGCGCACCAGCACCCCCACGCCGATTGCAAGCATCAGCGCACCAACGAGCGGCAGGAACATGGCATTGAAATAAGGGGGGCCGACCGAAAGCTTGGTGTTCGACAACGCATCGAGCAGCAGCGGATAGAGCGTACCCAGCAGGATCATCGAAGTTGCAACTACCAGGAGCAGGTTGTTGACCAGCAGCAATGTCTCCCGCGACCACAGGCCGAAGCCGATCTGGCTTTTCACCACCGGCGCGCGCAGTGCGAACAAGGTCAGCGATCCGCCGACCACCAACAGCAGGAACGCCAGAATGAACACGCCGCGTTCCGGGTCAGTTGCAAACGCGTGCACCGAAGTAAGTACCCCTGAACGAACCAGGAAGGTACCCAACAGGCTGAGCGAGAACGCTGCGATAGCCAACAGCACGGTCCAGCTCTTGAACACGCCACGCTTCTCGGTCACCGCCAGCGAATGAATCAACGCGGTGCCCACCAGCCACGGCATGAAGGACGCGTTCTCCACTGGATCCCAGAACCACCAACCGCCCCAGCCCAGCTCGTAATAGGCCCACCATGAACCCAGGGCAATACCCGTGCCCAGGAAGGCCCAGGCAATCAACGTCCAGGGGCGCGACCAGCGCGCCCAGGCGGCATCGAGTCGGCCACCGAGCAATGCGGCAATGGCGAACGAAAAGGCCACGGAGAAACCGACATACCCCATGTAGAGCATCGGCGGATGTACCACCAGACCGAAGTCCTGCAGCAGCGGATTCAGGTCACGGCCGTCCATCGGCGCTTGTGGCAGCAGGCGCTCGAAGGGATTGGAGGTGACAATCAGGAACAGCAGGAAGCCGATACTGATCAACCCCATCACGCCCAATACCCGCGCCAGCATGTCTTCAGGCAACTGGCGCGAGAAGATCGCGACGGCGAAGGTCCAGGCGGACAAAATGAACGCCCACAATAGCAACGAGCCTTCGTGCGCGCCCCATACCGCACTGAATTTGTAGTACCAGGGCAAAGCGCTGTTGGAGTTCTGCGCGACGTAGGCCACGGAGAAATCGTCCACCATGAACGCATAGGTGAGGCAGGCGAAGGAGAACGCCAGGAAGGAAAACTGTCCCCAGGCAGCCGGTTGCGCCAAACCCATCCACTGATGATCACCGCGCCAGGCGCCGATCAGTGGAAGCGTGCCCTGCACGACCGCCAGGCACAGCGCCAGAATCATCGCCAGATGACCGAGTTCGGGGATCATTTCGCATACTCCTGCTTGTCGCCTTCGTAATGCTTCATCATCCCGCTCTGCTCCAGCGCCTGGCTGACTTCCGGCGGCATGTAGTTCTCGTCATGCTTGGCAAGTACCTCATCGGCCACCAGAACGCCGTCGGCATTCACGCGGCCGAGGGCAACGATGCCCTGCCCTTCACGGAACAGATCGGGGAGGATGCCCTGGTACTGGATGGTCACCGTCTCATTGTTATCGGTGACACGGAAGGAGACGGTGAGCGAGTCGCTGCTGCGCTTCACCGACCCGGCCTCGACCAGGCCACCGGCCCGAATCCGCGTGCCCTCTGGGGCTTCGCCCGCAGCGATCTGCGTCGGCGTGTAGAACAGGTTGATGTTCTCTTGCAGAGCAGACAATGCCAGCGCCACTGCGATACCGACGCCTGCCAGAATGGCCAGTACGATGAACAGACGCTTCTTGCGCACAGGATTCACTTCATTTCCTCCCGGCGCAAACGACGCGCCTCGTCTTGCAGATAACGCCGGCGCGCCATGGTCGGCAGCGCCACGTTGAGAATCAGGACCGCCAGGCTGATGCCATAGGAAGTCCAGACATACAGGCCATGGTTGCCCATGGCGATGAAGTCGGAAAACGACGAGAAGTTCATGTTGTTTTACTCACCAGCGCTTTCACTTCGGCCTTGACCCAGCTGCTTCGCGATTCGCGACGCAGCACTTCCAGGCGCATGCGCATCAGCAAAACCAGGGTGAAGAAGCAGTAGAAGCCAAGCACCATCACCAATAACGGCAGCCACATTTCTGCGGGCATGGCCGGCTTTTCCGTCACGGTAAAGGTGGCGGGTTGATGAAGGGTGTTCCACCACTCCACCGAGTATTTAATGATCGGGATGTTGATCACGCCGACGATGGACAGCACCGCGCAGGCCTTCGCCGCACTGTCGCGGTTGGTAATGGCCTGCCCCAGGGCAATGATGCCGAAGTACAGAAACAGCAGAATCAGCATCGATGTCAGACGCGCATCCCACACCCACCAGGCACCCCAGGTCGGCTTGCCCCACACCGCACCGGTAAGCAGCGCAATGAAAGTCATCCAGGCGCCAATGGGCGCGGCCTGCTGCAGGGCGACGTCGGCGAGTTTCATCTTCCAGACCAGGCCGACAATGCCGGCGACGGCGAGCATCACGTAGATAGACTGCGCCAGGAAAGCGGCGGGCACGTGGATATAGATGATGCGAAAGCTGTTGCCTTGTTGGTAATCCTGCGGCGCAAAGGCCAGGCCCCAGACGACACCGACACCGATCAGCAGCAACGCGGCCCAACCCAGCCAGGGCATCCAGCGGCTGCTGATCTCGTAAAACCATTTGGGCGAACCCAGTTTGTGGAACCACGTCCAGTTCATAGACCCCGCCTCACATCCACCACACAGGGCGATACTGCCTTGAAAACGGGCAGCTGCCTCTTGCCCGCGATCAGTAAACTCATCGTCATCGAAACCACTCGTCTCGCATCGGCGACTCGCGCTCCGCTATCGGATATATCCATGGTGCAGTCCGTCATTCGCCAACGCTGATTTTCAGGCCGGCCGCTATTGCAAAGGGTGTCAGGGTAACTGCCAGAGCAGTCAGGCTGGAAAGCCATAATAGGTGTCCGAGCGCAGGTAGCCCCTGCAACGCTGCCTGCAGCGCCCCGCTGCCCAGAATCAGCACGGGGATATAGAGCGGGAGAATGAGTAGCGCCAACAACAGCCCGCCACGCTTGAGCCCTACCGTCAACGCAGCACCCACCGCGCCCAGCAGACTGAGCACGGGTGTACCCAGCAGCAGCGACACCAGTAGCACCGGCAGTGCGCTGACCGGCATGCCCAGCATCAGACCCAGCAGCGGGGCCAACAGAACCAGCGCCAGGCCGGAAAACATCCAGTGTGCCAGCACCTTGGCGAGCACCAGAAGCGCCAAAGGGTGCGGCGAAACGACCCACTGCTCGAGCGAGCCGTCCTCGAAATCGCTGCGGAACAGCCCGTCCAGCGAGAGCAGCACTGCCAGTAGCGCCGCCACCCAGATCAGCCCTGGGGAAATCGTTTGTAGCAATTGCGACTCGGGGCCGACCGCCAGCGGGAATAAGGCAATGACGATTGCGAAGAACACCAGCGGGTTGGCCAGCTCCGCCGGACGACGGAACAGCAGGCGGCTTTCGCGAGCCAAAAGCAGCGTAAAGACGTTACTCATGCGGCGCGCTGCCCCAGGTCTATTTCGCGGAAGCCCGTCGGCATCTCGGCGAGCGAATGATGCGTCGTCAGTACGACCATACCGCCCTGCTCGCAGTGGGTCGCCAGATAGCGTTCGAGCTGCGCCACGCCATGCTTGTCCAGCGCTGTGAAGGGCTCATCGAGAATCCACAAGGGTGGGGGCGACAGATACAGCCGGGCCAGGCCGACGCGACGTTGCTGACCAGCCGACAGGGTATGGCAGGGTACGTCCTCGAAACCGCGCAACCCGACGGCATCCAGCGCTTGCCAGATCGCATCGCGCGTCGCAGGCTGGTGCAGCGCACAGAGCCAAGTGAGGTTTTCCTCCGCAGTGAGCAGCGCCTTGATGCCCGCGGCATGGCCGACCCACAACAGATTGCGGGCCAGCTCGCCACGCTGGCTTTCGAGGTCCCGGCCGTTAAGGAGCACCTTGCCGGCGGTCGGCTGCATCAGACCGGACAGCAAGCGCAGCAGACTGGTCTTGCCACTGCCGTTGGGGCCGGCGATCTGCAACATTTCGCCTTTGGCGATCCGCAGGTCTAACCTCTCGAACAGAAGACGCCAGTCCCGCTCGCAGGAAAGCGCCACAGCTTCTAGAAAGGGACTGGACACGCTAGGGCTACCTCAAGATGGAAGGAGCCAGGCCGCTATATCGATGCAGGCTGGGCGGCCGGAATTATACATGCCGAGCCCCTGCACCAAAGGCCACAAACGGCGAAAGGTTGTAAGAGCATTTAAGTAAGATGACCGAGATCAAAAGCACCCAGGCTATCCCCGCCTCAGGCCCATCTCGCCCATTGGCGAACTCGGCCGAGATGGCGTTGAAATTACTGCAGCCGATGCAGGGGCTGCTACTGGCGGGGGAAAGCGCCGAGGCCGAGGTCATTAATATCAAGGAAGCGCTGCAGAACTTTCAGATGACGCTGCGCCTGACGTTCAACAATGGGCGGCAGGCGACCATCGAGACCAGCAGCCCGAAAGCCGCCGTGCCGGGTGCAGCAATGATGGTCACTGCGCTGTCCGATACGCGCCTGATCGCCGCACTGCAGCCCGGCGGTCGTCAGCCACAAAGCAGCATCGATCTCGGCCAGCTGCCGGTGGGCACCGTGGTGCAAGGCAAGGTGACGGCCAGCCAGCAAATACAGCAGGACGGAAAAAACCTATTCAAAGTGGTAATCACCCTGCTCAACTCGCCACTCGCTGGACACAAGCTGAACGTCGAATCCGCCATGCCGCTCGCACCGGGCAGCCTCATAACGGCTCGAGTCCAAGGCGACCAATCGCTGTCGTTCATGCCACTGAGCGGTCGCCTCGATCAGCTGGTGCTGGGCCAGCAACTGACCGCACAACATGGCCGTCAAGGTTCGCTCGAAGGACTGCTTGGCGCACTCGGATCCGGTTCAGGCCTGCCCGAGCAACTACGTGGTGCGGCCGAGCGCTTGCTAGGCCTGGTTCCGGATATGCAACAGCTTGGCGATGCCAAGACGCTGGCACAGGCATTGGCGCGTAGCGGTGTGTTTCTCGAATCAGGTCTGCTGAGCGGTCAGGCGGGCAACCTGCCGGCGGATATGAAAGCCGCGCTGCTCCGCCTGATTGCCCAACTACCCGGACTGCCGGGCGGCGGCCCACTGGCGGCGGCACAAGCTGGCGCAACACTTGGCCAGGCGCTACCGGCATTTGCCCGCAATGCCCTGGGTGCGCTCGGACAGCCAAACGCGCGTCACTTGGCACAGAGCTTTCCTCTGCCGAGCCGCCTGTCGCCGAACATCGACGAGGAGGCCGACCTGGAGCTGATACTGAAGCTTGCCGCTGCAGCCGTATCTCGGTTGCAGACGCATCAGCTGTCCAGCCTCGCCCAGACCCAGACCAATCCCGACGGCACCCAGGTCACCACGTGGCAGATTGAGGTCCCAATGCGGGACCAACGGGAGATCGTCCCGCTGCAGGTGAAACTTCAGCGCGAAGAAGAACCTCAGCACAGCCACAAGGAAAAACCGGAAACCCTCTGGAAAGTCGAGCTCGCCTTTGACGTCGCACCTTTGGGTCCGCTGCAGGTTCAAGCGCAGCTGCTGCAAGGCAGCCTATCCAGCCAGATATGGGCGGAACGTAGCGGCACCGCCCAGTTGATTGCCGCAGAACTCGATCACCTGCGTCAGCAACTGGTCACCGCCGGATTGAACGTCGGCGAGCTGGCCTGCCGCCAGGGTACTCCGCCCCAAGGCCCGCGCACCTCTCTGGATCAACGCTTCGTGGACGAAACCGCATGACCGCTAACACACCACGTCAGGCCATCGCACTGACCTACGACGGCGCCAACGCGCCAACCCTGTCAGCCAAGGGTGACGACGACCTGGCCGAAGCGATACTGGCAATCGCCCGCGAGCACGAGGTGCCGATCTACGAAAACGCCGAATTGGTGAAACTGCTGGCCCGTCTGGAATTGGGCGATGCCATTCCCGAGGCGCTTTACCGCACCATCGCTGAGATCATCGCGTTTGCCTGGTACCTGAAAGGCAAGTGCCCATCAGGTTTTACCGAGCCACAGACCCAACCGGACGTCCCGCGGCTCAATGGGCCTGAGCGTTGAGGGTCGTGACCCCGCTGAAGCGACCCTTCTCCTGCGGGAAATCGGCCAGCACCCAAGCGAAATAGCCCGCGCGGAAATAAAACACCTGCTCGTAGCCCCACTCCACCGCCAGACGTACCGCCTCGGCGCTGGCCGGACAGACCTCACTGTCGCAGTAGACCACCAGCGGCACAGTTCTAGGCCACTCCGCGCCCGAGAGGCCAAAGAATTCGCGCGCAAGATCCATGTGCACCGCGCCCTCGACATGCCCCCAGCTCCACTCACGACTGGGCCGAACATCGACGAACACTGCGCCAAGCTCATGAAGTTGCCTGGCCTGGTACACGTTGACGGTCATCGCACCGTCGACTTCTACCGGCGCTTCGGCGGCATTGAGCCACGTTGGGCTGACCAGCAAACACAGCATCAGAATGCGCAGCATCACATCCTCCTCGCCCCACTCAGGGCAGGCTTACGCCAGACATGGCGAAGCCCTGTCAGGTTTGGAGGAAGCGATGGCCATATCGTTCACTGCCAAGGCCCGGAGGCCGGACAGGCGTCACAGAATAACGACGAGACAACAGGCCACTAGGAATGCCTGCGTACTTTGACGGCCAATAACGGTGAGCGGCGATGCGCTAGTCGGATTTGCGCCGCGCCTGGTGCAGCTTGCGCATCAGCTCGGCTTCGGACTGGGACAGACCACAGGATTGCGTCAGGTCATCGACGCTGGCGCCCATACCGACCAGCTTGGCGGCCTGGGAGAAAGCGAAATTGTTCGGATCGCGCTGTTCGAGCTGGCTGAGCTTCTCCGGCAATGGCGCAACGACGCGTGACAGCTCGCGCAGCTTCTGGCCCATCGTGATGCTGCCTTCCTGATAGCTATCCAGTCGTGCACCGAGCTCCTTGATGCGCTGGTCACGGGTCGCGTTTTCAAGCGCTTGCGCCTGGACTTGCCGCTGCTGGCGCCGAAACAGCCAGATACAGCAACCCAGCAATGCCAGACAGCACAGGGCAAGCGCGACGACCGCCGCGACCAGCGACTCGATCATGTATCAGATGCTCTCAAGTTCCGCCCATTCTTCTTCGCTCATCATCTTGTCCAGTTCGACCAGAATCAGCAGCTCGTTGTTCTTGTTGCAAACACCTTGAATGAACTTTGCCGACTCGTCATTACCGACGTTGGGTGCGGTCTCGATCTCCGACTGACGCAGGTAGACCACCTCGGCGACGCTGTCGACCAGAATGCCAACCACCTGGCGATCTGCCTCGATGATCACGATACGGGTATTGTCCGACACCGGTGCCGTTTCGAGGCCGAAGCGCTGGCGCGTATCGATCACGGTGACAACATTACCGCGCAGGTTGATGATGCCAAGCACATAGCTTGGGGCGCCTGGCACCGGCGCAATTTCGGTATAGCGCAACACTTCCTGGACCTGCATCACATTGATGCCGTAGGTCTCGTTATCCAGACGGAAGGTTACCCACTGCAGGACCGGATCATCGGAACCCTGTGCGGAAGTCATCTTCATAGCCCCACCTCTTCTTATACCGCTGTGGCGGTCGATTCTATCGGTTACGCGGGGCGCTTGCGCGCACCCACGGTTGTTCAATTCGTTTACGACGGGATGCCCTTGAGATGGCGGGTCGCGCCGCTGGCAATCAATTCTGCAAGCGCAGCCACGTCCACCAGCGCGCACATATGATCAATCACTGTCCCGGCCAGCCAGGGTCGCTGGGTGCGCTGCGAACGCCATTTGACTTCCTTGGGGTCCAGGCGAATCGAGCGACTGACCTGATGCACCGCCAGACCCCATTCATAGCCTTGCACCGAGATCACGTACTGCAGCCCCTCGCGAAAATCATCACGATACCGATCGGCCATGACCCAGCGCGCCGTATCCAACACCTTCAGATTGCCGGCCTGGCTCGGCAATATGCCGAGAAACCACGCGGGCTGGCCGAACAGCGGTGTCAGCTCCTGTCCGGCAAGCGGATAGATCGAGCCGAGACTGACCAGCGGCACCGCCAATGTCAGACCGGCCACGTCGAACAGCAGACATTCGAACGGCTCCTCGCCCCACTCCGGCTGACCGTTCCGGTGTGCCGGCGGGCCACCAGGCACCTGCAGCTTCGGTTCGAAAACGGCTATCGGCTCGATCGATGCGGGGAGCGGTTCTGTCGGCAATTCGGGTTGCAGCTCGAGCAATGCCTCCGGCTCGGCGATAACCGGCGCAAGCATTGGAGCCGGCTCGGACTCGGGTAGCGCAACCTGCCGCAGCGGAACGACCCGTTGGACGTCTCGCTGCTGCTCCTCGAGCACTGCCGCCTGGAACTCGTCGTGGCTGACCGAATCAGTCAGTTCCATGACAGCATCCTGCAAAAGCGCGTCGAGATAGGACTGCAGCGTCTGTTGCGAACGGCTTTCTTTAAGAACGGTACGGCTCATGAAACCAACTCGTGCAAATCCACTGGATAGGCTATCGGCCGCAACCACGGCGAACTTGAACCGCGATCAGATCCGTACGTCGCCATTCAGGCAACCTGCGGCGAAGCTTGTGCCGCCAGCAGCGTCTTGAGCAGTGCCCGGTACGCCAGCACCCCTCGGCTGTTGGGGTCATGCTGCGATGGCGTGACGCCTGCGCGACTGGCATCGCGCAAGCGTGTATCGATCGGGATAAAGGCCTGCCACAGGTTTTCCTGGTAGCCGTTGCGCAACACCTTGAGCGTATTCATCGACGCCTGGGTGCGTCTGTCGAACATGGTCGGCACGATGGTGTAGGGCAACGCCTGTCGACGCGACCGGTTGATCATGCTGAGCGTGCTGACCATGCGCTCCAGTCCCTTCATCGCCAGAAACTCGGTCTGCACCGGGATGACCAGCTGTTGGCTGGCCGCCAGTGCGTTGACCATCAACACTCCGAGCAAAGGCGGACTGTCGATGATGGCGTAATCGAAATCCTGCCAGAGCTGCGAAAGGCTCTTGGCAATGACCAGACCGAGGCCGTTCTGCCCGGGAGACTGACGCTCCAGGGTCGCCAGCACGGTGCTCGATGGCAGCAGCGAAATGCGCTCATGGCTCGTCGGCAGCAGCAGCTGCCAGGGCAGCCCCTCAGGGACGCTGCCCTGATGCTGGAACAGATCGAAAACGCTGCGATCGAGATTATCCGGATCATGACCGAAATAGCTCGTCATCGAGCCATGGGGATCGAGATCCAACGCCACGACCCGCTTGCCGGAATCGGCCAGCAATCCGGCGAGCGCGATGGAGGTCGTGGTTTTACCCACTCCGCCTTTCTGATTGGCTACTGCCCAGACTCTCATAACTCTCTTTCCATCCGGATCGGACCAGACCGGGAACGGCCGTGTCGGCATAACCGACGACGAGGAATTGACGACACCGCGAGCGGCACCTAAACGATCTCAGGGGATAGCACGTTGTGTGCCAGACTGCGGCGCCGGCCCCATAGCCCGGGCGCTGCCGACACCACTGATACCGCGCCGCACATCAAGGTTGCGTGAAATGACTAGAATCACCCGGCGGTTACGTGCCCGTCCCTCTGCAGTCGCGTTATCCGCGATGGGCTGAAACTCGCCGTAGCCCACCGCCGCCAGGCGTGATGGATCGACGCCATCGGCCGCCAGCATCCGCACGACACTACCGGCGCGGGCAGCCGAAAGCTCCCAATTGGTCGGAAATTTGTTCGTACTGATGGGCAGATTGTCAGTGAAACCTTCAACATGAATCGGATTGTCAAAAGGCGCCAGAATCCTGGCGACCTTCTCCAACAGATCGAACGCATGGTCGTTGGGTAATGCATCACCGCTGGGGAACAGCAGGCTGGAATTCAGCTCGATTTCCACCCAGAACTCATTGCCTCTGACAGTAAGCTGATTGTCGTCGATGAGGTCGGCGAAGGCCTCCCGCATGCTCTGCATGATGCTTTGCAGAGGATCGATCGGCTGCTGCGATGACTGCGGCTCGTCGATCTCAGACACATCCGGCTGCGTTGTGCGCGGTCGCTCTTCGCCGATCGGGATGGGCTTGACGGCACGATCGACCTGATTGAATACGCCCACCAGCGAATCTGACAGGATTTTGTATTTGCCTTCATTGAGCGAGGAAATCGAATACATCACCACGAAGAAGGCAAATAGCAACGTGATGAAATCCGCGTAGGAAACCAGCCAGCGCTCGTGATTCTCCGGTTCTTCGTGCGTTCTGCGCCGCCCCATGATCAGCCGACTCTCAGCAGTGACAGGTGAGCAGACATAGCAACGCGCTTACTCGCAAAGGCGGCGCTGTAGCGAATAACGATTGTGGTTCGAGCCTGTACCATATTTCTTCCCGTGTCCGCGGCGGCAGGGGTGCGCACCGTCGGCCTTTCGCTGCTCAATCCATGAAGCCCTGCAGCTTCATCTCGATCGAGCGGGGGTTTTCCCCTTCGGCAATCGACAGGACACCTTCGAGCAGCATTTCGCGATAGGCGGTTTGCTTCTGCACCACGCTCTTGAGCTTGTTGCCCATTGGCAATACCAGCAGGTTCGCAAAAGCCACGCCATAGATAGTGGCAACGAACGCAACGGCTATGCCACTGCCTAGCTGGCTTGGGTCGGCGAGGTTACCCATCACGTGAATCAATCCCATCACCGCACCGATGATGCCCACCGTGGGCGAATAGCCGCCCATACTCTCAAACACTTTTGCCGCTCGCAGATCGCGGGTTTCCTGGGTGTACAGGTCAACCTCGAGAATGCTGCGAATCACCTCGGGCTCGGCGCCATCGACCAGCAACTGCAGACCTTTGCGGGCGTAGGGATCGGGCTCGCTTTCGGCGATCGGCTCGAGCCCCAGCAGCCCCTCCTTGCGCGCCGTGGCACTCCAGCCAGTGACCAGACTGATACCGCCAGCCATGTCGACACGCGGCGGAAAGAAAATCCAGCCAAGAATCGACATGGCCCGCATGAACACCGCCATCGGCGTCTGCAGCAGAACCGCGCCCAGCGTGCCGCCCAGCACGATCAACGCTGCCGGACCATTGAGCAACGCCGAGACGTGGCCGCCCTCGAGGAAATTGCCACCGACGATGGCGACAAACGCAAGGACCAGCCCGATGAGGCTGAGCACATCCATCTAGGGTCTGCTCCCGCTTCGACGCGAGCCGCGTTGCTGCACCAAATGCCGCCAGGCAAGGCGCGGGATGCAGGCAATGGTTTTTCCATTGCCAAGTCCCGCAACGCAGTATGGCGATATTTGGCGCGCAACCCGAAGGGACGGGCCGTTTTTTGCGCGGCGCTGCGTTATTCGTCGCTCATTTGGAATAACCAAACTTCTCTCCTCATGCGATCCCCATGGATGGGGTGAATGCCGCAAGCCCGCCGGGAGCGGGCGCGGTCTTGCTCCGCGCAAAAAACGGCTCCGGCGCGGCCGCGGGCGAAACGGGAACAGACCCTAAAGGCACGCCTCGCTCAGATGCCGGCCGATGTCATCGAGGCCGTAAACCGCATCGCTGAGGTTGGCCTTTGCTACCGCCATCGGCATGCCATAGATGACACAACTGGCTTCGTCCTGGGTCCACACCTGGCTGCCGCTCTGCTTGAGCATGCGAGCGCCTTCGCGACCGTCGGCCCCCATGCCCGTCAACACAACCGCCAGAACCTTGTCATGGAACGCCTTTGCGGCAGATCCGAAGGTGACATCAACGCATGGCCGATAGTGAAGCCGCTCGTCGCCAGGCAGGATGCGAATCGCACCCCGTCCGTCGATCATCATCTGCTTGCCGCCGGGTGCCAGCAGCGCGAGACCCGGGCGCAGCAGGTCGCCGTCTTCGGCTTCCTTGACTCTGATCTTGCATAGCTTGTCCAGACGCTCGGCAAATGCCTTGGTGAACGCGGCGGGCATATGCTGGATCAATACGATGGGAGCCGGAAAATTGGCGGGCAGCTGAGTCAGCACGCGCTGAAGCGCCACCGGACCACCGGTCGACGTGCCAATGGCCACCAATCGATACGACTTGCGACGAGGCGCTGGTGCCGTGTGCGTGGGCGCTGCGGCACGGGCAGTCGAAGGTGCGACACCCGATGGAGCGGGGGTGCTGCGTGCAGGCGCCGCGACAGCTGCCGTAATGCTGGCGGCGTTGCCGTAGCGACGGTTGCTGCGCGAAATCGTATGAATCTTCTCGCAGAGCAGCTGCTTGACCTTGTCCGGATTGCGCGAAATGTCTTCGAAGTTCTTCGGCAGAAAATCCACCGCCCCGGCGTCCAGCGCGTCGAGCGTCACCCGAGCACCTTCGTGGGTAAGCGAAGAGAACATCAACACTGGGGTCGGACAACGCTGCATGATCTGCCGCACGGCAGTGATGCCGTCCATCATCGGCATCTCGTAATCCATGGTGATGACATCGGGCTTCAACGCCAATGCCTTGTCGATGGCCTCGCGCCCATTGGTGGCGGTGCCAATTACCTGGATATTCGGGTCTGAAGAAAGAATGTCCGATACCCGGCGACGAAAGAAGCCGGAATCGTCCACCACCAGGACCTTGACTGCCATAAAACACTCCTAGCGACAGCGATCATCAGAACCGCTGTCCAGTGATCAGACGCGGCGTGCGTAACGCTTGAGCATGCTTGGGACATCGAGGATCAGGGCGATACGACCATCGCCGGTGATCGTCGCGCCGGACATGCCCGGAGTGCCTTGCAGCATTTTGCCCAGTGGCTTGATCACCACTTCTTCCTGTCCCACCAACTGATCCACGACGAAGCCGATGCTCTGGTTACCAACGCTCAGGATCACGACGTGACCTTCGCGCTGCTCTTCATGTTCAGCACCGCGTACCAGCCAGCGCTTGAGGTAGAACAATGGCAGTGCCTTGTCACGGACGATCACCACTTCCTGACCATCAACCACGTTGGTGCGCGACAGATCGAGGTGGAATATTTCGTTGACGCTCACCAGCGGGAAGGCGAAGGCCTGATTGCCCAGCATCACCATCAGGGTTGGCATGATCGCCAATGTCAGCGGCACCTTGATAACGACACGCGAGCCTTGGCCTTTGCTGGAGAATACGTTGACGGTGCCGTTGAGCTGCGAAATCTTGGTCTTGACCACGTCCATGCCGACACCACGGCCGGACACATCGGAAATTTCCGATTTGGTGGAGAAGCCGGGCGCGAAAATAAGGTTGTAGCTTTCCAGATCGCTCAGGCGATCGGCAGCATCTCGGTCCAGTAGCCCTTTCTCTACCGCCTTGGCACGCAGAATGTCCGCGTCCATGCCCTTACCGTCATCGGTAATCATCAGCAGGATGTGATCGCCTTCCTGTTCGGCCGACAGCACTACCTTGCCGGTGCGTGGTTTGCCGGCAGCCTCGCGCTCTTCCGGCGTCTCGATACCGTGGTCGACCGCGTTACGCACCAAGTGCACCAGTGGATCGGCCAAGGCTTCGACGAGGTTCTTGTCCAGATCGGTCTCTTCGCCAACCAGCTCCAGGTTGATCTCTTTCTTGAGACTGCGCGCCAGATCCCGAACCAGGCGCGGGAAACGACCGAACACCTTCTTGATCGGCTGCATGCGCGTCTTCATCACGGCGCTCTGCAGATCGGCAGTTACCACATCCAGGTTGGATACGGCTTTGGCCATGGCTTCGTCAGCGCTGTTGGAGCCCAGACGCACCAAGCGGTTACGTACCAGCACCAGTTCGCCGACCATATTCATGATCTCGTCGAGCCGCGCGGTATCGACCCGTACGGTCGTCTCGGCTTCGCTTGCCGATTTCTCGGGTGCCGGGGCCGCCTTGGAAGCAGCCTCTGCCTTGGGTGTCACGGCTGCCTTGCTGGCCGCAGAGGCTGCTGCCGGCTGCGGCGCCGTATCCTTCTTCGCTGCCGGCGTAGCAGCCGGAGCAGCTTTTGCTGTCGCGGCAGGCGCCGGGGCTACTGGAGCGGCCTCTTCCGGCTCGAACTTGCCCTTACCGTGTAGCTGATCCAGCAGTGCTTCGAATTCGTCATCGGTGATCTCATCGCCACCGGACGCCAAAGGCGTCGCCGACGCCTCCGCACGAGGCGCAGCAGCGGCCGGCTCGGCGAACTGGCCCTTGCCATGCAGCTGGTCGAGCAATGCCTCGAATTCGTCGTCGGTGATCTCGTCACTGGCAGGAGTATCGGTGGGTGGCGTGACTGGTGTCGGCTCGACCGCAAATTGCCCCTTGCCATGAAGCTGGTCGAGCAGCGACTCGAATTCCTCGTCGGTGATCTCATCCGCGGCTCCGGCAGACGGAGACTCGGCGGTCTGGTCCAGTGCGCCCAGAAACTGCTCGAATTCGTTGTCTGCCGTCGCGGCTTCTGGCTCAGGCTCGGCTGGCGCTTCAGCCACAGGCTGTTCCGCTCCGGCCGGTTCGGCCAGGCGTGCCAGTGCCGCCAGCAGCTCAGGGGTAGCAGGGGTTACCGCGGTGCGTTCGCGCACCTGGCTGAACATTTCGTTGACGGCGTCCAGTGCCTGCAGCACGACATCCATCAATTCCGAGTCGACGCGACGCTCACCCTTGCGCAGGATGTCGAAGACGTTCTCCGCGATGTGGCAGCACTCGACCAGCTCATGCAGCTGGAGAAAACCGGCACCGCCTTTTACCGTATGGAAACCGCGAAAAATCGCATTGAGCAAGGCTGTGTCATCGGGGCTGCTTTCCAGCTCCACCAGTTGCTCTGACAATAGTTCGAGAATCTCGCCGGCCTCTACCAGGAAGTCCTGGAGGATTTCTTCATCGGCGTCGAAGCTCATATTCACCTTCCCCTAAAAGCCCAGGCTCGAAAGCAGATCATCGACATCGTCCTGCCCGGATACGACATCCTCACGTATATCGGCATGCATCTGCGGACCTTCACCGTTGGAAGGCTCTTTTTCGTGTTTTTTTCTTTTCCTGCTCGGCGCGCATCGCTTCACGGTCATGCTGGATGCCCGCCACACGATCGACCTGCCCGGCCATCAGCACGAGATTCAGCAGGTTGTTCTCAAGGTCGGTGATCAGCCGAGTGACACGTTTGATGACCTGACCGGTCAGATCCTGGAAGTCCTGGGCGAGCATGATCTCGCTGAGATTCTGCGACAGCTGGCTGCTGTCGTTCATCGAGCGCTGCAGGTACTGGTCAATGCGACGGACCAGATCCCTGAACTGTTCGGCATTCATCTCGCGGCGCATGAAGCGCTGCCAGTCGGCCGTCAGACTCTGGGCTTCGTAGCTGACGTAGTTCACCAGGGGCGCCGACTCTTCCACCAGATCCATCGTGCGGTTGGCGGCCTTTTCGGTCATCTCCACCACATAGGAAAGCCGATCGGTGGCGTCGGTAATCGGTGACGGATCGCCACCCGTTGCACAGGTATCCATCTCGAGCTTGACGATGGCGTTATGCAGCTCGCGGGTGAGCTTGCCAACCTCTCGATAAAGTCCGTTATTTCGCGCCTGATTGAGCTCGTTGAACATCTGGGTCGCTTCGTCGAAGCGGCCTTGTTGCAGACTCTCGATCAACTGGGGTGCATGAGCCTTCAGAGTCGCTTCGAACTCTGCCAGGCTTTGCTCTGCTTGCGTCATAGTGCCCTCGCGGCGTTACTGCTTCAGCCGTTGACGCGCTCGAAGATTTTTTCAATCTTCTCTTTGAGCACTTGAGCCGTGAATGGCTTGACCACGTAACCGTTTACGCCTGCTTGCGCGGCCTCGATGATCTGGTCGCGCTTCGCTTCGGCAGTAACCATCAGTACCGGAAGGTGCTTCAAGCGTTCGTCGGCTCGCACGGCACGCAGCAAATCGATGCCGCTCATGCCCGGCATGTTCCAGTCGGTGACGAGGAAATCGAAACTGCCGCTCTTCAACATCGGCAACGCTGTGACGCCATCATCCGCCTCGGCGGTGTTGGTAAAGCCCAGATCACGCAAGAGATTCTTGATGATCCGTCTCATGGTCGAAAAGTCATCGACGATGAGGATTTTCATGTTCTTGTCCAAGTACACCTCCGTAAATCCCGAAACCCCATAACCTGCTCACGGTCTGTTGCGGGCCTTCATGATGAAGCTCGTAAGCGGCCTCTACTGCTTTCTTGCGAACCGCCCGTTAACGGGCCCGCCACTCGCCGAGGCGAGCCCGCAGACGCGCCGCGCACTGACTGTGCAACTGGCTTACCCGCGATTCGCTGACCCCCAGCACTTGGCCGATTTCCTTCAAATTCAACTCTTCGTCGTAATACAGTGAAAGCACCAGCTTCTCGCGCTCAGGCAGGTTGCCGATGGCCTCGGCCAGCGCCTGCTGAAAACGCTCGTCTTCAAGATCGCGGGACGGTTCCGGATGGGTGCTTGCTGCATCCTGCTCGAATTCCCCGTGCTCGCCTTCCTGAAGCAGATCGTCGAAGCTGAACAGGCGGCTGCCGAGGGTGTCGCCCAGAATGCCGTAGTACTCATCGAGACTCAATTTAAGTTCGGCCGCAACGTCCTGATCTTTAGCGTCGCGACCGGTTCTGGCTTCAATCGCCCGAATCGCCTCACTGACCATGCGTGAATTGCGGTGCACGGATCGCGGCGCCCAATCACCCTTGCGGACCTCATCGAGCATTGCGCCACGGATACGAATACCGGCGTAGGTCTCGAAACTCGCCCCCTTACCGGAGTCGTATTTCTTCGACGCTTCCAGCAATCCGATCATGCCGGCCTGCATCAGATCATCAACCTGCACGCTCGCTGGCAAACGCGCCAGGAGGTGGTAGGCAATACGCTTGACCAACGGCGCGTACTGATCGATGAGCTGATATTGCGAGTCTTTTGCTTGAGCTTTGCTGTAGTACATACCGAATCCAGCTGCTGTCATTCGTTACGGTCTGCGGCGGGCCTGACGAGGCGCTCCACAAAGAACTCCAGATGGCCCCGCGGCGTCGCCGGTAGCGGCCAGCTATCCACTTTCTGCGCGATGGCCTTGAACGCCAGCGAGCATTTGGCTCGGGGATAGGCCTCATAGACGGCACGCTGTTTCTGTACCGCCTTGCGCACCGCCTCGTCGTAGGGGATCGCCCCTACGTATTGCAGCGCCACGTCGAGGAAACGCTCGGTCACCTTGGTCAGCTTGGCGAACAGGTTGCGCCCTTCCTGCGGCGCATGCGCCATGTTCGCCAGCACGCGGAAGCGGCTGAGGCCATAGTCCCGATTGAGCAGCTTGATCAACGCATAGGCATCGGTGATCGAGGTGGGCTCGTCGGTCACGACCAGCAGTATTTCCTGTGCAGCGCGCACGAAGCTCACCACGCCATCGCCAATGCCCGCCGCCGTGTCAATGATCAGCACATCGATGTCGTTTCCGATATCGCTGAAGGCCTGAATCAATCCGGCGTGCTGAAGAGAAGACAGCTGCACCATGCTCTGGGTGCCCGACGCCGCGGGCACGACGCGGATGCCGCCCGGCCCTTGAATCAGCACGTCACGCAAATCGCACTCGCCGGCGATGACGTCAGCCAGTGTGCGCTTGGTCGTCAAACCCAGCAGTACGTCAACATTGGCCAGTCCAAGGTCGCATCGAGCAACACCACCCGGCGACCGAGTTCGGCCAGGGCCAAGGCCAGATTGACCGACACGTTGGTCTTGCCGACGCCACCCTTGCCGCCAGTCACCGCAATAACCTGTACGGGATGAATACCCATTTTCACACGCCTATCTCTTGCTGGAGCCCGAGGGCGATCGATGCGTTCAGCCCGAACGCGTCTCCTTTGTGTGTATCACAGAGCAGAATACTCATCCGACTTTCCGTGAAGAACCGTTGTACAGACCGGAGAACATGTCGGCCATGGTTTCCTCGCTGGGATTCTCCTCGGATTGCAGACTAACCGCCCGGCTCACCAGCTGGTGGCTGCGCGGAAGATGCAGATCGTCAGGGATGCGCGGCCCATCGGCAAGGTAAGCGATGGGCAGATGCTGGCTGATGGTGAGACCCAGCACATCACCCAGGCTCCCGGCCTCATCCAGTTTAGTCAGAATGCAGCCAGCCAGCCCGCATCGGCGGTAGTTGTGCCAGGTCGCCTTGAGCACCTGACTCTGGCTGGTTGCCGGCAGCACCAGATAATTCTTCGACTTGACGCCGCGATCAGCCAAGGCTTCGAGCTGAACACGCATCATCGCGTCACCGGCCGGCAGGCCAGCGGTATCGACCAGGATCAGGCGCTTGCGGGCCATCGGCGCCAGCGTCTTGCTCAACGGCTGACTGGGATCGATCTGAATGACCGGTACGTCGAGGATGCGGCCCAGGGTCTTGAGCTGTTCCTGCGCGCCGATGCGGTAGTTGTCCATGCTTGCCAATGCAATGCTTTGCGCGCCGTGCTTGAGCACGTAGCGCGCCGCGAGCTTCGCCAACGTAGTGGTCTTGCCAGCACCGGCGGGACCGACCAGCGCAATCACTCCGCCCTCTTCCAACGGCTCGACCTTGCTGACCTTGATCGATTGCGCCAGGTGCGCCAGAAGCATCCGCCAAGCCTGGCGCGGCTCGGCCACGGTGGAAACCTTTTCCAGCAATGCGCGCGACAGCTCGGCCGGCAAGCCGACGCGTTGCAGGCGGCGCCAGAGCCCGGCTTGCTGCGGACGACGGCTTTGCTCATGCCCCCAGGCAATCGAGCCAAGCTGCACTTCGATCAACTCGCGCAGGCCTTGCAGCTCCGACTGCATGGCTTCGACCGCGCGCGTATCGAACGAGGCACTCGCGGCGACTGGCGCAGGCTGAACGGCCGCGGGCTTCTCGTCAAGCAGTTGACGATCCTGGCCGGCAATGCTGCGCGATGGCGCTTGCAGCTCCGCGTGGGCACTGGCGATACGCGCCTGGGTCTTGCGCAGCTCCGCTTCCAGCGCCGCATTCGGCTGCTTCGGGGCTGCTGGTTCCATCGGATAATCAAGCACAGCAGTCAGCTCGACGCCGCCGGCAACACGGCGATTACCCGTGATCACGGCATCGGCGCCCAGCTCGTCACGAATCATCTTCATGGCGATACGCATGTCGGCTGCGAAGAAACGTTTGACCTGCATGGCCTATAACCCTCGGTTAATTCTGACCCACCGTGGAAACGATGGTGACCTGCTTGTTATCCGGTATTTCCTGGTAGGCGAGGACGTGGATGTTCGGTACGGCCAATCGGGCGAACCGCGACAACATCGCGCGGACTGGACCGGCCACCAGCAGTATCGCCGGCTTACCCAACATTTCTTGACGCTGTGCTGCCTCTACCAGGGATCGTTGCAACTTCTCGGCCATTCCCGGCTCCAGAAGAATGCCATCTTCGGAGCCTTGCCCTGCCTTCTGAAGACTATTGAGCAATATCTGTTCCAACCTTGGCTCCAGCGTAATCACAGGCAGCTGCGGCTCTAGTCCTACAACGTTTTGCACGATTGCACGGGACAACGCGACCCGCACCGCAGCCACCATCGCGGCGGGATCTTGACTCTTGGCGGCGACATTGGCGATCGCCTCGGCGATGGTGCGGATATCGCGCACCGGCACCTGCTCCTGCAGCAGCGCTTGCAGCACCTTGAGCAAGGTGGACAACGAAATCATCCCGGGCACCAGCTCTTCTGCAAGCTTCGGCGAGCTCTTGGCAAGCAGCTGCATCAATTGCTGAACCTCCTCATGCCCCAGCAACTCGTGGGCATGCTTGTGCAGGACCTGGTTCAGGTGCGTCGCGACCACGGTGCTGGCATCCACCACGGTGTAACCGAGTGACTGGGCCTGGTCGCGTTGTGCGGCCTCAATCCAGACCGCTTCCAGGCCGAACGCCGGATCTTTGGCAGCGATGCCATTGAGCGGGCCGAACACCTGGCCCGGATTGATCGCCAGCTCGCGGTCCGGGTAGACCTCGGCCTCGGCCAGGCTCACGCCCATCAGCGTCAAGCGATAGGCATTGGGCAGCAGGTCGAGATTGTCGCGAATGTGCACCGATGGCATCAGGAAGCCGAGATCCTGCGAGAGCTTCTTGCGCACGCCTTTGATCCGCGCCAGTAGCTGTCCACCCTGGTTGCGGTCAACAAGCGGAATCAACCGGTAGCCGACCTCCAGGCCGACCATGTCAACCGGTGTCACGTCGTCCCAGCCCAGCTCCTTGGTTTCCGCCGCGCGTTGCGCAGGCAGCATTTCCTGCTGCTTCTGCACATCGTCCTCAGCCTGCTGCTTGACTTGCTTCTGGCGATGCCAGATCCAGTAAGCGCCGCCCGCAGCAACCGCACCGAGGCCGAGAAACGACATGTGCGGCATGCCGGGCACCAGGCCCATAGCGATCATGATGCCGGCCGATACGGCCAGCGCCTTCGGCGAGGCAAACATCTGCCGGTTGACCTGCTGGCCCATGTCTTCGGAGCTGGTGACACGGGTCACCATGATCGCGGCGGCCGTCGACAGCAGCAGCGAAGGGATCTGCGCCACGAGTCCATCACCGATGGTCAGCAGCGCATAGACCTGGCCCGCCTCGCTGAAGCTCATGCCGTGTTGCGCCATGCCGATGCCAACGCCGCCGATGAGGTTGATGAACAGGATCAGCAAGCCGGCGATGGCATCACCGCGGACGAATTTGCTCGCACCGTCCATCGAGCCGTAGAAATCCGCCTCCGAGGCGACCTCGACCCGACGCAACTTGGCTTCGGATTGATCGATCAGCCCAGCATTGAGGTCGGCGTCGATGGCCATCTGCTTGCCGGGCATGGCATCCAGCGTGAAGCGTGCGCTGACTTCGGAAATACGTCCGGCGCCCTTGGTGACCACGACGAAGTTGATGATCATCAGGATCGCAAAAACGACGATACCGACGACGTAGTTACCGCCGATCACCACGTTGCCGAACGCCTCAATCACATGTCCGGCTGCCGACCCGCCCTCATGGCCGTTGATCAGCACGACTCGTGTCGACGCCACGTTCAGCGCCAGACGCATCAAGGTGGCAACCAGCAGAATCGTCGGGAACACCGCGAAATCCAGCGGCCGCAGCGCATAGACACTGACCAGCAGCACGACGATCGACAGCGCGATGTTGAAGGTGAACAGCAGATCCAGGAGGAACGGCGGCACCGACAACATCATCATGCCCATCATCACGAGCAACAGCAGCGGCACGCCAAGATTGCCGCGTCCCGCGCCCGTCAGGCCATTGCGAATATGGATGAGTTGCGTGCGATCCACGTAGACCCCGACAAAGACAGAACAAAGAATTGACGCAAAAAGCGCTCTGCCCGAGCTATAGCAAGAAGGGGTCCAACTTCCCCGCGCACTTGCATCCACCGAGCAAGCGGCGCTGTCAACGAAGCCATGTTCGAACCGACCAGACACTAGACAGTCTCACCCTAGGATCGCTGATCGGCAGCAATGCCGAGACGGCAATCGCTATCTGCGACATTTTTCGCGCCTTCACTTCACAGGAGTTTTTGCCATGAAACAGTGGATCATCGCGGCCCTCGCCAGCTGTACGGCCATGGGCCTCCAAGCCGAAACCCTCAGCGTGCCGGTCAAGGCTGTATCGGCTGAAGGCATCGGCGAGTCCGTCGGCACCGTCAAGATCGAGAGCAGCCAGTACGGCCTGGTGTTCCGTCCCGAGCTGTCGGGCCTGGACGCCGGCGCACATGGTTTCCACCTCCACGCCAAGGGCAGCTGCGAGCCGGCGGACAAGGACGGCGAAACCATCGCAGCGGGCTCGGCCGGCGGTCACTGGGATCCGAAGAACTCCGGCAAGCATGGCGAGCCGTGGGGGGACGGCCATATGGGCGATCTACCCGCACTGATGGTCGACAGCGAGGGACAGGCCAACCAGCCGGTCCTGGCTCCTCGCCTGAAAAGCCTTGGCGATATCAAAGGTCTGGCATTGATGGTCCACAAGGGCGGCGACAACCATTCCGACCATCCGCAGCCCCTCGGTGGCGGCGGCGCTCGGGTCGCGTGCGGGGTGATCGAATAAGGCAGCTGAAAATTGGGAACTGTAGAGACGGTTCCCAGCTTCACGCTTCAACGCAAGGGTGAGCCCACACCACTACGGCGAGACCGCCAGTAGGGTGGGCCTCAGCCCACCAACTTAGTCCTAAAGCAGGCTTAACTCACCCGCGAAGCTCCAGATTTCAGAGCGGCGTCCAAGCCGCTCATTCATCTCGACGCAAGTCCGGCGGAATCGGCAGATTACTCAACGGATCAGGCCGTTTACCCTTGCCAGAGCGGTACTGGCGCAGCTGATAGACATACGCCAGCACCTGCGCCACAGCGAGGTAGAGCCCCGCCGGGATTTCCTGATCGAGCTCGGTGGAGTAATACACCGCCCGCGCCAGCGCCGGTGACTCGAGTACCGTCACCTGATGCTCGTTGGCAATCTCGCGAATCTTCAGCGCCACGAAATCCCCGCCCTTGGCCACCAGCATCGGCGCCCCGCCCTTGTCCCCGTCGTACTTCAAGGCGACGGCGAAGTGAGTCGGGTTGGTGATGACCACATCGGCGTCCGGCACGGCCTGCATCATCCGCCGCTGAGCCGCATCGCGCTGCAGCTGACGAATCCGTGATTTAACCTCGGGTTTGCCTTCGCTGTCCTTGTATTCGTCGCGCACTTCCTGCTTGGTCATCATCAGCTTTTGCTTGTTGTCCCAAAGCTGAAAAGGCACATCCACCGCAGCGATCAGGATCAGCCCGCAAGCCATCCACAGCGCGCACCAGCCCACCACCTCAGCGCTGTGCATGATGGCGAGATCCAGCGGCTGTTTGGCGATGGACAGTAGATCATCCTGATAGGCGCTGAGTACCGCCAACGCCACCAGCAGCACCACGAGAAACTTGCCCAGCGCCTTGAGCAGCTCGACGAGCGCCTTGGTCGAAAACATCCGCTTCAGGCCGGGACCGGGATTCATCCGGCTGAACTTGGGCGCCATCGCCTTGCCTGAAAACAGCCAGCCACCCAGCGAGATCGGGCCGATGATGGACACGATCAGCAGCACGATCAGCAGCGGCATGATGGCTTCGAGCGCGATCATGCCGCTGCTCATCAGCAGCCGCACCATGGCGCCTTCGTCCAGCAGGGTTTCACGGCTGAGTTCGAAACTGCCCTGCATCATCGCCATCAGGCTGCCCGCCAGGCTGCCGCCCGAGGCGAGCAGACCGCCGATCCCACCCAACGTCACCGCCACCGTATTCAGTTCTTTGGAGCGGGCCAGCTGGCCCTTTTCTCGAGATTCACGGATGCGTTTCTCCGTGGGTTCCTCACTTTTGTCGGCACCGCTTTCGCTCTCAGCCATGCGAGGGCTCCATTAGCTGTGAAGAAAGAGACCGCATCAGCGTAATCCAATCAGTTCACGCAGCATGCCCAGCGCTTCGCTGACGAAGGTCTGATATTGCGCGAGGATGTCGGCCATGCCGATCCAGACGATGACCAGGCCGAGCACCAGGGTCAACGGGAAGCCGATCGAGAAGATATTCAGCTGAGGTGCCGCGCGGGTCATCAGACCGAAGGCTAGGTTCACCACCAGCAGCGCGGTGATGGCCGGCAACACCAACAGCAAACCGGCGCCCAGCACCCAGCCGAGCTTGCCGGCTACTTCCCAGAAGTGATTGGTCCCAACCAGCCAACCGCCAATCGGCAAGGTGACGAAGCTTTCGGTGAGAATCTCCAGCACAACCAAATGGCCGTTCATTGCCAGGAACAGCAGAATCACCAGCATGTTGAAGAACTGACCGATCACCGGGACCGAGACGCCATTGGCTGGATCGACCATCGACGCGAAGCCCAGCCCCATCTGCATGGCGAGCAGTTGGCCGGAGACGATGAATACCTGGAAAAACAGCTGCAGCACGAAACCCAGCATCACGCCGATCAATATCTGCTCAGCGATCAGCACTAACGCCTGCCCGCTCAGCGCTTCCACCACCGGGACAGCCGGTAGCCCAGGGACGAGGACAACCGCGATTGCAACGGCCAGGTAGAGCCGTATACGCATCGGCACCAGCTGCGTACCGATGATCGGCATGCTCATCAACAGCGCCGCGATGCGAAACAGTGGCAGCAGGAACTGCCCGACCCAGGCACCGATCTGCGCATCGCTGAGTTCAAGCACTGGCGAACGCCTTGCGAGAGGCACTGAACATCAGGGTTATCCGATGATCAGCGGAATGTTCTGGATCAAGCCCTGGGTGTACTCCATCAACTCTCGGACCAACCAGGGCCCGGCCCAGATCAGCGTCATCAGCATGACCAGCAGGCGCGGCAGAAAACTCAGGGTTTGTTCGTTGATCTGGGTAGCGGCTTGAAACATCGCCACCACCAGACCGACCAACAGGCTCGGCACCACCAGCACGCCGACGATCATCGCGGTCATCCACAGGCCTTCTCGAAACAGGTCAACCGCAACTTCGGGTGTCATGCGTGTCTCCCTATGGATGCTAGAGCGTGCCGAAACTGCTAGCGAGCGTGCCGATGATCAGCCCCCAGCCGTCGACCAGTACGAACAACATGATCTTGAACGGCAACGAAATGATCAGCGGCGAAAGCATCATCATGCCCATCGCCATCAGCACGCTGGCGACGACCATGTCGATGATCAGGAATGGAATGAAGATCATGAAGCCGATCTGGAACGCGGTCTTCAACTCGGAAGTCACGAATGCCGGCACCAGAATGGTCAGCGGTGCAGCGTCCGGCGTCTGGATGTCTGTCCGGCGCGACAGCCGTACGAACAACTCCAGATCGCTCTCGCGGGTTTGCGCCAGCATGAAATTCTTCAGCGGTACTTCGGCCCGTGCGATCGCATCCGGTGCGGACAGCTGCTCGTTCAGATAAGGCTGCACCGCCTCGTTGTTAATCCGCTCGAACACCGGGGCCATGATGAACAGCGTGAGGAATATCGTCAGGCCGACGAGGATCTGGTTCGACGGCGTCTGCTGCAGGCCAAGGGCCTGACGCAGGATAGAAAAGACGATGATGATGCGGGTGAAGCTGGTCATCAGCATGACGAACGCCGGGATGAAGCTCAGCGCCGTCATGATCAGCAGAATTTGCAGACTGACCGAATATTCCTGCTGCCCCTCGGCATCGGTGCTCAGCGTGATCGCCGGTATCGACAGCGGGTTGTCACCTTGGGAGATCAGGCCTCCGGCATCCTGCCCCAGAGCGAACGGCGCGGCCAGCACCAGCAGGACCGCCAGCAACAATCGAAGCATCAGGGCTTGTCCTTCTGGTCCCTGCCAAGCAACTCCATCAGGCGCTGGGCAAACTCCGGGTTAGCCGGCTCGGCGTCCGGAAGATGAACCGGTTCTGCAAGCACGTGCAGGGGCGTGATGCGGCCGGCGCTCAAGCCAAGCAGAACCTGCTCGCCGCCGACCTGCACCAGCACCAGACGCTCACGTGGGCCGAGGGCATGGCTGGAGATAAGCTTGATAGCCTGATTGCTACGCGGGTTGAGTTGCTGCATCCGACGCAACAGCCAGGCGAGCAGGAAGATCAGGCCGATCACCAGTAACAAGCCGAACAGCAACTTGGTCATCTGCGTACCCATGCCGGAGCTGCTCATGCTCGCTGCGGACTCAGCGGCCATTGCCGGCATAGCCAGCAATGGCGCAAGGAAGGCCAGAATCCGCATATCAGCGCAACTTCTTGATGCGTTCGCTCGGACTGATCACGTCAGTCAGGCGGATGCCGAATTTCTCGTTCACCACCACCACCTCGCCGTGAGCGATCAGGGTGCCGTTGACCAGTACATCCAGCGGCTCGCCCGCCAAACGGTCCAGTTCGACTACCGACCCCTGGTTCAGCTGCAGCAGGTTGCGGATGCTGATCTCGGTGCTGCCGACTTCCATGGAAATCGACACCGGAATATCGAGAATCACATCGAGGTTCGGCCCGTCCATGCCAGCTGGCCCTACAGCGCTCTTCGGGCTGCTGCCGAACTCCTCCAGCGGTGCACGCGGCGGTGCCGCGGGCGTGGCCGGTCCCTGATTGAGCAGTGCGTCGATATCGTCCTGGCTGGCGTCGCCCGCCTCGGCCAGCGCCGAAGCCCATTCGTCGGCAAGCGCCTGCTCTTCCGCGGAAGTGTTTTCGTGTTCGTCTGCCATCGCTAATCCTCGACCGGCTGGTAATTGAATAGGAGTTGAATCAACGTGGTCGCAATACGGATTCGAGCACCTGCAGGGCCAGGTTGCCCTTGTGCGCGCCCAGCTTGACCTTGAAAGCCGGCATGCCATTGGCGCGCATGATCATGTCTTCGGGCATCTCTACCGGGATGACGTCCCCCGGCTGCATATTGAGAATGTCGCGCAATTTGAGCTGGCGCCGTACCACCGTTGCGCTGAGCGGCACGTGCACGTCGAGCACATCCTCGCGCAAGGCGTTGACCCATCGCTCGTCCTGGTCGCTGACGTCCGACTGAAAGCCGGCGTCGAGCATCTCGCGGATCGGCTCGATCATCGAGTACGGCATGGTTACGTGAAAATCACCGCCGCCACTCTCCAGTTCGATATGAAACGTCGACACCACCACCACCTCACTGGGGCTGACGATGTTGGCCAGTGCCGGATTCACTTCCGAGTGCACGTATTCGAAGTTGACGTCGAGAACCGCGTGCCAAGCCTCTTTCAGATCGACGAATGCCTGATCCAACACCATGCGCACGACACGCAGCTCGGTGGGCGTGAATTCGCGCCCCTCGATCTTGGCGTGCCGGCCATCGCCGCCGAAGAAGTTATCCACCAGCTTGAATACCAGCTTGGCATCCAGAATGAACAGCGAGGTTCCGCGCAGCGGCTTGATCTTGACCAGATTGAGGCTAGTGGGCACATACAGTGAATGCACGTACTCACCGAACTTCATCACCTGCACGCCTCCCACCGATACATCGGCCGAGCGGCGAAGCAGATTGAACATACTGATACGGGTGTAGCGGGCAAAGCGCTCGTTGACCATCTCCAGCGTGGGCATGCGCCCGCGGACGATACGGTCCTGGCTGGTCAGGTCGTAACTTTTGATGCTGCCCGGCTCGGCATCGCTCTCGGTATCGACCAGACCGTCGTCAACCCCGTGCAGGAGCGCATCGATCTCGTCCTGTGAGAGCAGGTCTTGAACAGCCATCTACAACGACCCCTATTGCAATACGAAGTTGGTGAACAGCACTTGCTCAACGGCAAGCTTGCCGATTTCTTTCTCTGCCAGCGCCTGAACGCTGGCGGTCGCCTTCTGCCGAAGCATCTCCTGGCCGACCGGCGTCGCCAGCGTGGCGAAGTCCTCACTGGAAAACAGCATAACCAGTTGATTGCGCAACAGCGGCATGTGTTCCTTCAGCGCGTCGAGTGCCGCCTGATCGCGAGACATCAATGCCACGCTGACCTGCATGTAGCGTTGGCGCCCCTTGGTATTGGTGAAATTGACAATGAACGCCGGTGCCAACGTTTCATAGATTGCCGCCTGCCGCTGTGGCGCAGCCTGCGTATCAACGGCTTCAGCTGATGATTGTTCGGAGGCACCGCGGGTCATGAAATAAAAGGTGCTGCCCACCGATAGCCCAACCGCCAGCAACAGGCCGAGCACGATGAGAATAATCAGCTTGAGCTTGCCCTTCCCGTCGGCCGAAGCTGCAGGACTCGCTACGTCTGGGGGTCCTTGTTTCTTAGCCATGCCAAATATCCGTCATCACAGGTGATTTCACTCGCATCAAAGCGTTACGAGCAACAGCTGTGCCAAAGTATCAGCCAGGGAACTGGCGACGTAAACGATTGCTACAATCGCAGGCCAACTTGTAGACGAATAGCCCGCCCTGGCATCTCCCCAGACGCAAAAAACCGGGCACGGCGCCCGGTTTCTTTTGCCAGCCATCACAGCTTAGGCGTAGTAATCCACCAGGCCGCGCTCGCCGCCCGTACGGGCAGTGCTGATATCCATCGCACCCAGGCTGACTTCTTCGTCACTAACAGCCGCGTTACCGGCAACGCTCCTGCCCCGCGAGTCGTCACCGCCTTCGCCCTGCCAGCCTCGCGACTGGTCGGAAACGTTCACATCCATGCTCATACCCTGCTGGGCGAACATATCTCGCAATCGTTGCATCTGGCCTTCCAGTGCATCTCGGACGCCGGCGTGCGGGCTGAGGAAGGTCACCTGGGTCTGATCCTTGTTCATGTCGATACGAACCTCCATGCGTCCAAGCTCGGCCGGATCGAGCTGGATCTCGGCGGACTTGAGGTTCTGACTCGACAACCACATCACCCTGTCGACAACCGCTTCGCTCCAGCCGGACTGCTGCATCTGTACCGGCTGTCCCGGCACCATTGCCGGCCGCTGGGCCTGCTGAATCTGATTTTGCTGAGCGATCGCCTGAGTCAGCGGATTGAGCCGATTGATCGCCGCATCGGTGGCGCTTGTGCGGCTCTCCTTCGGCGTATCCAGGGTGTCGAGCAGCTCGCCGAAACCGTCCTCCAGCGAAAACTCATCGGATTCGTCGATGGGCGCTTCGCCCTCGAGAAGGCTCGCCGCCAGCGAATCCTGAGCATCCGTAGGCGCTTGCTCTTGCATGAGGAAGGTCGCGAATGGGCTCTTCTGCCCCCCCGACTGGATATCCAATGCGCGCTGCCCAACCAGTGCCATGTCGCCCTCCCCGTCGGCAACGCCGCTAGCCGCCTGCGTCTGCCCCAGGCCTGCCAGCAACTCACTGCCAGTCGGCAGGGGCTTGGCCAGCTCTCCGTCGCTTATTTCACCCTGCCCACCCATGCCGAACAGCAGCAGTGGATCGAGTTCGGCCTCGGCGGCCTGCAAGTCGCTGTTGGCCATCTCGGATTCGGCAGGCAATTCATTGCCGGCATCGGCCGCAGCCGGCTTTTCACTGCCGCCTGCTTTGGCGGTTTCCTGACTCGGCTTTTCATTGACTGGCTTGTCACGAGCGGATCTCGCGGCTGAATCCTGACGCTCCGCCGGCTTAGTCTGACGCTCTTTCGCGTAGACGTTGGCGAAGCTGGAAGGCTCGTCCCGACTGGGTTGCGACGCCTGCTTAGGTGGCGCGCTCGCCGCCTTTGCAGCCGCTGTCGGGGCCTTGATGTTGAGTAACAGATCGGGGGAAACGGCCATGGATCTTTCCGCTCAGGTGATAACGTGAATCTCCTAAAGCAAAGTCCAGGCCAGCGGACAAATTGATCTCCTACAACGGCTCCCATACGGGTTTGATCAAGCGAGATAGCGTGCGTCGTTGCAATGCGACAATCAGCCAGACCCGCCAGCCCGCTGGCGTTCGGCTCGATAGAGAATCCGTACGATGGCGAATTCGCGCTCGATGCGCTCGATCAATTCGGGTGCCTCATCCAGCTGCTCAACCCGCGCGGTCTCTTCCAGCTCGCGACAAAGTTCCGCCAGTAACGTAGCCCCCATGTTGCTGCAACTGCCCTTGAAGCTATGAGCTGCCTGACGCAGATCTTCACCGTCGCCGTTGCGGCAGGCGCTCTGCAGCAGGAGTAGCCGCTCTTCCGAGTCGGTGAGGAAGGTATCCAGCAGCACCGGATACTCTGCCTCCATCACATCTTGAAGGGTCGCCAGCACGCTGCTGTCGAGATGATCGACCACGAATGCTCCTGGCTGCAGAAACGGTGAATTATGCATGACCGGTCCAGTGAAACTCCACGTTGAGAACCTTGCCATCCGGTTCCCAATAGAAGCGTTCGCTCAATTGACGAATCATGCGCAAACCTCGCCCCCCGAGGCGCGACGGGCAGTACTGCTTGTTCAACGCTCGCTGCACGTCGAAGCCGGGTCCGCTATCGCGCACACCGATGCGCAGGTAGCCCTTGGCGCCTTCAGATTTGACCCTCAGGTCGATGGCAACGAAGCCTTCATCGAGCTCACCCAACCGTCGATCACGTTCCTGGTAGTAGCTGGCGAAGCCTTCGGCATCGCATTTCAACGAGGTATCAAGTGACAGCACCCCATGCTCCAGCGCATTGACATAAAGCTCGGTCAGCACCGTGTAGATGGTGCCAGCGCGGTGGCGCAAGGGCGAGACCTGCAGCAACAACTGCATCGTCATTGGCAAGGGGTTGGCGGCACGCAAGCTGTTCGGACGAAGTTCGAAGCTGGCCGACCAATCCCTCGCCCGTGCTCGCCGGGCCTCCAGCGGGTACGAGTCGAACGACTGAAGCGCGGCCTGCACGCTCTCCTCCGTCATGCTCACTTCGACAAGGCTCAGATCGTCAAGCATTTGACCGTGAAAGGCGTGCAATGCCGCTTGAATCTCCTCGAACAAGGCCGAGGGTTCAGCATTCGCGTTCATGATGGCCAGCAGTCGTTGCTCGCCGAACAGTTCATTGTCGGCGTTGCAACTCTCCAGCACCCCATCCGACATCAACAGCAGACGATCACCAATTGACAACGGCAAGGTCTCGAAGCGGTCATCGAAGGCGGACGCCTCGAGCACGCCAAGCGGCAAATGTCTGGACGGCAATGGCACGCACTCGCCATCGGCGGCCCTGAGCAGATAACCATCCGGCAGCCCGCCATTCCAGACTCGCAGCGTGCCCTGCTTGAGGTTGATATCCAGCAATGTGGCGCAGCAGAACATTTCCACCGGCAGGATCAACTTCAGCTTGGCATTGATCTCGCGGAGGATCTCGTCGCTGGAATAGCCTTTGGCGGTCATCCCGTAAAAGGTTTCGGCCAGCGGCATGGCACCGATCGCCGCGGGCAGGCCATGGCCGGTGAAGTCGCCCAGCAGCACGAACATCCTGCTGGCTGGTGCCTGCGCCGCGAGCAACAGATCACCATTGAACAGCGCGCGCGGAGATTGCTGGTAACGGATGTTAGGAGCGTTCAGGCAACCGGCATGAGCCACTTTGTCAAAAATCGCCTTGGCAGCGCGCTGTTCATCGAGCAGTTGCTGGTTGCGCCGCGCGATGAGATCGCGCTGTTCCAGCACCGTTGCCTGCAATCGGCGCAGGCGATGCATGGCTTGGATTTTCGCTTCGAGGATGATCGGGTTATAGGGTTTGGCGATGAAGTCGTCACCACCCGCTTCGAGGCACCGCACCAGCGCCTCGTGCTCCCCGAGCGAGGTCAGGAAGATGATCGGGACCAGCTCGTTGCCGGCCAGGCGCTTGATCTGCCGCGCGGCATCGAAGCCGTCCATCACCGGCATCAACGCATCCATCAACACCAGCTGCGGCCGCTCGCGCTCGAACAGCTGCACCGCTTCGGCACCGTTCGACGCAGTGATCACATGATGCCCCTGGCGACCGACGATGGCGGCCAGCAGCATGCGGTCGGCCGCACCGTCCTCGGCGATGAGTATGGTGAGCCGACCAGGCATTCAGGCGATCGCGAACAATTGTTCGAAATTGGAAACCGAGAGCACCTTTCGCACATCCGGGTTGCAATTGATCAGGCGAATGTTCGACTTATCGCTGCCGCCGTAATCACGCAACAGCAGCAGCATGCCGAGCGCGGAGCTGTCGAGATAGGTCGCACCGCCGAGATCGACCACGTAGCGCCTGGGCGTGCAATCAGCACGCTGATAGGCATCGCGAAACGCCTGATGGGTATTAAAATCGAAACGCCCTTGCACGATAATCGTCAGCTCTTGTCCATCTGCCGATAGCTGTGAACTGATGGTCATGTAGCACTCCTGGTCCTAAGCGATAACGTAGCTGTCGTGTTTGCCGGACAAGCGATGAACCATCGCTGGCATGACGCCTCGTCCAGCTGCGCCTGCGCCTTCAGTGACCAGCCGTGCTGTAGCAAACAAGCTGATGAAGATTTAGCACCCAAAGCCCTGCGCAGCAAGCTTCAATCCTGTTTTGGGCGGCCTGACAGCCGCTGTGAAAATTCATCGAGCAGTTTCTGCTCGCGCTTATCTGCCGCCGTTCTCGCTTCTTGCAGGTAACGCTCGACCAGTTTGCGCAGACCATCCAACCGCGCACGCCGCTGCTGCCATTGCTCACGCAGTTTGTCGAGATTGTTGCGGTGCCAGTCGACGCTGCGCTGCTGTTGACCAATGGCCGACTCGAGCTGGGAAAGGAACCGCTGATAGTTCATCAGCCATTGACCGGAAACCCCCTGACTGCCCTGGCTGAGCCATTGCTGTTGGTAGTCGCCGAAATACTGGCGCAGCTCGCCCAGCTTGGCTTCGGTCTGAGACAGCTGTGCCTGCCCCTGGCCGAACAGCCGCGCCGCATCTCGCTCGGCGCGCTCGGCCATGTCGATCACCGGCGCCAGACGCGCAGCACGGCTCGCCGACAAGGCTTAGCTCGCCGCCCTGGGGTTGAACACGGTCGCGAGCGATGCCTCACTCTGAGCCAGACCCTCGGCCTCGTTCAAACCCTGTCGAAGGTAGCGCACCATTTCCGCCTGCCGGGCGATGGCCAGGTCCGTCTCGGGATCGCCGCCGGGTACGTAGGCGCCTACGCTGATCAGGTCGCGGCTTTGCTGATAGCGCGACCAGAGTTGCTTGAACCGCTGCGAATGACGCACGTGCTCTGCATTGACCACCTGCGGCATGACTCGGCTGATGGACGCTTCGATGTCGATCGCCGGGTAGTGACCTTCCTCCGCCAAGCGACGCGACAGCACGATATGACCATCGAGCACGCCTCGCGCGGCATCGGCAATCGGGTCCTGTTGATCGTCACCCTCGGACAATACGGTGTAGAACGCGGTGATCGAGCCACCGCCTTCCTCCGCATTGCCGGCGCGCTCCACGAGACTTGGCAGCTTGGCGAATACCGAGGGCGGATAACCCTTGGTCGCCGGCGGTTCGCCGATGGCCAGCGCAATTTCGCGCTGGGCCTGAGCGAAGCGCGTCAGCGAATCCATCAGCAGCAGGACGTTCTTGCCCTTGTCGCGGAAATATTCAGCGATGCGGGTGCAGTACATGGCGGCGCGCAGGCGCATCAGCGGCGCGTCATCGGCCGGCGAGGCAACTACCACCGAGCGCTTGATGCTCTCTTCGGTGAGGATGTTCTCGATGAACTCCTTCACCTCGCGGCCCCGTTCGCCGATCAACCCGACCACGATGATGTCGGCCTCAGTGAAGCGCGTCATCATGCCGAGCAGTACCGACTTGCCGACACCAGTACCGGCGAAAAGCCCGAGACGCTGGCCGCGCCCAACCGTCAATAGCCCGTTGATACTGCGAATGCCGACGTCCAACGGCTCGCTGATCGGGTGACGTTTCAGCGGGTTGATCACCGGACCATCCATCGGCACCCAGTCCTCGGCCTTCATGCCGCCCTTTCCGTCCAGCGCACGGCCAGCACCATCCAGCACGCGCCCGAGCATCGAGGTTCCCATGGGCAGCCGTCCGGTGTTGGCCAGCGGCACGACGCGTGCGCCCGGCGCGATGCCGGCCAGGCTACCGACCGGCATCAGATACAGTTTGCCGCCGGAGAAGCCCATCACCTCCGCTTCGACCTGGGTCGGATGGTAGTTGTCTTCGTTGATCACCAGACAGCGGCTGCCAACGGCGGCGCGTAGCCCCTCGGCTTCGAGTGTCAGCCCGACCATACGCAACAGCCGACCCTCGAGGATCGGCTGGCTGGGCAGCTTGATCGCCTCGCCATAGGTGGCGAAACGTTTGGCGAAACTGGTGCGTTCAAGGCGCATCGGGCGAGCTCAGATCCAAATGCAGATCGGCTTCAGGTGGACTGGTGGCGTTTTCGCGCTGCTGCTCGAACAGTTGGCTGATCGCCTGGCCCAGACGCGTTTCGACACTGGCGTCGATACGGCTCTGCTCGGTTTCGATCCGGCAGCCGCCGGGCAGCAGATCGCTGTCCTCGACGATCTTCCAGGTTTCCTCATGCCGCTCGCGCAGCGCTTTGACCAATTCGAAATCTTGCGGATTGATATGGATGCGCACATTGCTGGCGCCCATGGGCAGCAGCTTCAGCGCTTCGCGCAGTACATGACGAATCTGGCTGGAATCGATTAACAGATCGCGCTGGATGACTTCACGGGCCAGCTGGCTGACCAACGTGACCATGGCGTGCTCGAGGTTCCGATCCTGATCAGCGATGGGTTCAAACAGTTGCGCCATCAGCTGCTCGAGATTAGCGAGCTTGGGCGCCAGGGCGGCGTCGGCTTCCTGCCGGGCCTTGAGCTGACCGGCATGAAAACCATCCTTCTCGCCCGTACTGAAGCCCTCGTTGTAGGCCTCCTGACGAATCGCCTCGAGCTCATCGAGTGTCAAGGGTTTGACTTCCTCGATCGGGACGTCCTCGCTGCGGGACGAATCTTCTTCTGCAGCCGGTTCGTCGATCGCCCCTGGCTCTACCGCCTCCGCACCCAGCGGATCGAAGCTCGGCAGCGCCCAGCGATCGAAGACATTGACGTCCTTCGCGCGGATCACATCGCTGGGATTTTCCTTGGGCATTTGGGCTCGCTTAGAGTCAGATCATTTCTTCGCCGCCCTTGCCGCCGAGAACGATCTCCCCGGCTTCGGCCATGCGGCGGGCAATGGTGAGTATTTCCTTCTGGGCGCCTTCGACTTCGCTGATGCGCACCGGCCCCTTGGCCTCCAGATCGTCGCGCAGCAGCTCGCCCGCGCGCTTGGACATGTTCTTGAAGATCTTTTCCTTGATCGCTTCGTCAGCCCCCTTGAGCGCCATGACCAGCACATCGGAGGATACTTCGCGCAGCAGGACTTGGATGCCCCGGTCGTCGACATCCGCAAGGTTGTCGAAAACGAACATCAGGTCTTCAATCTGCGCCGACAAGTCCTGATCGACATCCCGGATCGCGTCCATCAGCTGACCTTCGACCGAGCTGTCAAGGTAGTTCATGATGTCCGCCGCCCGCTTGACACCGCCCAGTGCCGCCCGGGTGGTATTGGCATTGCCAGAAAACTGTTTTTCAAGAATCAGGTTGAGCTCTTTCAGCGCCGCCGGTTGGACGGTATTGAGCGACGATACGCGCAGAACGATATCGAGCCGCACTTTGTGATCGAAATGCGACAGCACTTCGCCCGCCTGATCGGGGTCCAGGTAGGCAACCACGATCGCCTGAATCTGCGGGTGCTCGTAGCGAATCACGTCGGCCACAGCGCGCGGCTCCATCCACTTCAGGCTGTCCAAACCACTGGTATTGCCGCCCAGCAGAATGCGATCGATCAGACCGCCAGCCTTGTCCTCACCCAGCGCCTGGGTAAGCATTTTGCGGATATAACCGTCGGACCCCACGCCAAGGCCGGTCTGATCGCCGACGATTTCGACGAACTCGCTCATCACCTTCTCGACCTGCTCGCGGTGAACGTTGCGCATCTGCGCCATCGCCGTGCCAACCCTCTGTACCTCTTTCGGGCCGAGATGGCGCAGAACCTGCGCGGCATCGGCCTCACCCAGCGAGAGCAGCAGAATCGCGGCCTTGTCGACCTTGTTCAGTTTATTAGCGGGAACTCGAGCATCATTCATCTGCATTGATCCAATCTTTGACGACCTGAGCCACCCGGCCCGGATCTTCTGCTACCAGATTCTTGATGGCATTCAGTTGCGCATCGTATCCCTCGGTCGGGCTCGGCAGCATGATGCTCTGCGGCCCGCTCAGGCTGACCCGGTCATTGGTCAGCGCATCGTCGATTTCCCCCATCTCGCCCAGCTCGGCATCACCACCGACAGGCTGAAGATCCTTGCCTTTGCCGGCGTTGGTCAAGTTGTTCAATACGGGCCGCAGCACGCCGAACACCAGCACCAGAATAAACAGCACACCGAGCACTTGCTTGACGATGTCCCAGAACCACGGCTGCGAGTAGAACGGGATGTCGATGAAGGTTTCATCGAGCGAATCGGCCGCGAACGGCGCGTTGATTACGCTGACGCTGTCACCCCGGCTGGCATCGAAACCGACGGCGTCCTGCACCAGCCGGGTGAAGCGCGCCAGCTCGTCGGCGGTCCTTGGTACCCGGGTCGTGGTCCCGTCAGCAGCGACCGTTACCTGGTCGTCGAGTACCACCGCCACCGACAGACGGCGCAAGCGACCCTGCTGCTGCTTGGTGTAGCTGATGGAACGGTCCAGCTCGTAGTTGCGAGTCGCCTGCTCGCGCTTGTCCGCCGGGTATGGCGCAAGCATGGGCTGACCAGTCGCCGGGTCCATAATTTGTTGGCCGTTGGCATCGAGCAGCGGCTGCCCCGGCGCGATGGCACCAGCAGCGGCGGCCTGTCTGGCAATTGCATTCTCCGGCGCGGCGGCCGGTCCTGGCGGCTGATTGCTCAGCGCACCCGGAACGCCCTGCGGCCCGAGACTGCTCTGGCGTTGTTCACTGACGCTCTGCTCGCTGCGCAGGGCCGGCTGATCGGGATTGAAGGTTTCGGATGTCGATTCGACGGCACTAAAATCAACGTCGGCCGATACTTCCGCCTTGTAGCGTCCGCTGCCCAGCACCGGCTGCAGGATGTTGTGCACGCGCTGGGTATAAAGGCTTTCCATGCGCCGGCTATAGTCGAACTGTTTGCCGGCCATGCTCAGCTCGGTGAGACCCTGCTGATCGGACAGCAGGTTGCCTTTCTGATCCACCACAGTGATTTGCGACTTGGTCAACTCCGGCACGCTAGTGGCGACCAGGTTGATGATGGCCATTACCTGGCTCGGCTCGAGGTTGCGCCCCGGATAGAGCTCTACGAGAACCGAAGCGCTGGGCTTGCGCTCGTCACGGACGAATACAGAGCTCTTCGGGATCGCCAGGTGAACGCGCGCCGCCTTGACGTTGTTCAGGCTGGAAACGGTGCGACCCAGCTCGCCTTCAAGACCACGACGGTAGCGGGTGGCTTCCATGAACTGACTGGTGCCGAGGCCCTGCTCTTTGTCGAGAATCTCGAAGCCGATGTTACTGTCGGTCGGCGCGATGCCCGCGCTGGCAAGCTTCAGCCGCGCACGCGCGAGGTCATCGGCCTTGACCAAGAGGGCGCCGGAGTTGGGCTCGATCGTGTAGGAAATATCGGCAGCCGCCAGGGTTTCCATTACCTGATTGGCGTCCATCCCGGCGAGGCTGCCCAGCAGCGGACGGTAGTCCGGCTGTTGCGACCAAAGCACCACGGCAAAGCCGATGGCGACGCTTGCAGCGAGCCCGACGAGCAGACCGATCTGCCGCAACATCGACATTTCGGAAAGGTTTTCCAGGAAGGACAGGCCCAGCAGAGGCTTCTTCGGAGCCTCCGAATCAACCGGTACTGGAACCTTGCTAAGCGCTTCAGCCATTATTCAAACCCTGCCTTAAACCGGCATCTGCATGATGTCTTGATACGCCTGGACCAGCTTGTTACGCACCTGGGTCATGGCCTGAAAGGAAACGCTGGCCTTCTGCGATGCGATCATCACTTCGGTCAGGTCGATGCCGCCCTGCCCCATCTCGAAGGCGGTGGCCAGCTGGCTGGAGGCTTGCTGGGTTTCATTCACTTTGTTGACAGCCTGGCCGAGCATGTCAGAAAAGCTCGGCGCGCCGACTTCGGGCGTAGCGGTCACGGGCTTGGAGCGTGCCATTGCATCGGTCTGCATGGCCCGCATTTCCAGCATCAAGCGATTGAATTCAATACCCTGGCTCATCTATTCCTCCGACAGCTGCGGTTTTTTTGACGCTTCGCAGCAAGCACAATGTAGATAGCAACATCGATGCCAGTGTCTGGCCCAACAGCCAGGCACTTACGGAAACGAGAGACGGACGGTCCTAGGCGGCACAAGAGACTGTTACGCTGAACCCGCGTGCGGCTGTACCGCGACGCACGTCGTCGTCTCGCCTAGCCTGCGCTAGCGAAGCAAGGATCGTGCGCAAAGAGCGTTTGCCCGGCCTGCCCATGCTTTCTCTTATCTGATAGTTAGCCCATGAAACCGAATCCAAACCCGACGATGACCAGCCCTGCCCCTTTGCTCCAGCCACTCAAGGACAGTTCAGCCTCGACTGTCGTAGCCGGTTTCATCGCCATGCTCACTGGCTATACCAGCTCGCTGGTGCTGATGTTCCAGGCCGGACAGGCAGCCGGACTCAGTGGCGCAGAGATTTCCTCGTGGATCTGGTCGCTGTCGATTGGTATGGCCGTGTGCAGCATCGGCTTGTCGCTACGCTACCGGACGCCGATCGTCATCGCCTGGTCGACTCCCGGCGCAGCGCTGCTGATCAGCTCCTTGCCCGGCGTCCCTTATGGCGAAGCGATCGGGGCCTTTATTTTCGCGTCGGCGCTGATTGCGCTGTGCGGTCTTACCGGCAGCTTCGAGCGCCTGATGCGCAAGGTTCCCGCATCACTGGCGGCGGCATTGCTAGCCGGCGTGCTGTTCAACATTGGCATCGAGATCTTCCGTGCCGTGGAAGTACAGCCTGTGCTGGTGCTGGGGATGTTCTTCAGCTATCTGCTGGCCAAACGGCTTGTACCGCGCTACGCCGTGCTCTCGGCGCTGATCGTCGGCTGCGTGCTGGCCGGTGGGTTCGGCCTGCTGGATTTCAGTGGCCTAAGTCTGGAGGTTGCGATACCAGTGTGGACCACGCCGGCGCTGTCCTTCGCTGCAATCTTCAGCATCGGCATACCGCTGTTCGTCATCGCCATGGCGTCGCAGAACATGCCTGGGTTGGCGGTACTGCGCGCCGAGGGCTATCAGGTACCCGCCTCGCCGTTGATTTCCGTGACAGGCATCGCGTCGGTTCTGCTCGCCCCCTTCGGTTCCCACGGCATTCACCTGGCGGCGATTACCATGGCCATCTGCAGCGGCCCGGAGGCACACCCGGATCCATCGCGACGCTACACCGCAGCGGTCTGGTGCGGGCTGTTCTATGGCATCGCCGGGATTTTCGGGGCGACACTAGCCGCGCTGTTCGCCGCCTTCCCGCCCGCGTTGGTGCTGTCTATCGCGGCGCTGGCGCTGCTCGGCTCGATCGGCAGTGGCCTGACCCAGGCGATGCATCTGCCGCTCGAACGCGAGGCAGCCTTGATCACTTTCATGGTCACCGCGTCGGGCCTGACCCTGTTCGGCATCGGCTCCGCATTGTGGGGGTTGGTAGCCGGCGTGTTGACGCTACTGATTGTCAGCGGCCGCAAGGCTGCGACCTGATCGTCGCGACGGCTCGTTAGATGGCCGTTGCGCCACCGTCAACCGCCAAGGCATGGCCAGTCGTGAAGGCGGCGCCATCGCTACAGAGGTAGAGCACCGCGGCAGCGATTTCCTCGGCCTTGCCGACCCGGCCGACCGGATGCATGGCCGCGGCGAACTCCGCCTTGCGCGGGTCAGCCTCGTAGGCGCGGCGGAACATATCGGTGTCGATTACCGCCGGGCAGACGGCGTTGACCCTGATCTGCTTCTTGGCATATTCGATCGCTGCCGATTTGGTCAGACCGATGACGGCATGCTTGGACGCTGAGTAAATGCTCATCTTCGGCGCTGCTCCCAGACCCGCAACCGAAGCGGTGTTGACGATGGCACCGCCGCCCTGGGCGAGCATCAGCGGCAACTGATGCTTCATGCATAGCCAGACACCTTTGACGTTGACGCCCATGATCGCGTCGAACTCAGCTTCGCTACCTTCCGCCAGACGACCTTGCTCGATCTCGATACCGGCATTGTTGAAGGCGTAATCGATGCGACCGTAGCTCGCCACCGCCTGTTCGACCATCGCCCTGACCTCTTCGTCGCGGGTGACATCGCAGCGCACAAATGTCGCCTCGCCGCCCGCCTCGCGAATGGCCTCGGCGCAGGCAACACCGCCTGTCTCGTCCACGTCTACCACAACCACTTTCAGACCCTGTTCGGCGAATGCCAGCGCCGTCGCGCGTCCAATACCCGCCGCGCCACCCGTTACCAACGCAACCTGACCGAAAAAAGACATGCTCATGCTAGAAACCCTGTTCGATTGAAAGGAAGGTGCCGAGTCCGAATGTGACTACAAGCCGAACGTTGGTCAGTGTTATACCGCCATCCCTCGGGCCGATTAAGAGTCACATCGCGATATCACTCGGGCGGATGCCTTTGCATTCCAGCATTCGCGCCTTGCTTGCGAGGTTGAGCTCGGCGGGCTACACCAAGACTTCGCACACATAAGAGGTTCCTCATGGACAAGACCAATCGCCAGTTCCTGCTGGCCAAGCGGCCCATCGGCGCGCCTAGTCGCGACACCTTCGAGTTCGTCGAAAAGCCGTTGGGTGAGCTCAGCCCGAACCAGATCCTCGTCAAGAACGAGTACCTGTCGCTTGATCCCGCCATGCGTGGATGGATGAACGATGCCAAGTCCTACATCCCCCCGGTCGGTATTGGCGAGGTAATGCGTGCGCTCGGCGTGGGCAAAGTCATTGCATCCCAGCACCCCGGCTATGCCGAAGGCGATTACGTCAACGGCGCGCTTGGCGTGCAGGACTATTTCCTCGGCGAGCCGAAAGGCTTCTACAAGGTTGACCCGAACCAGGCGCCACTGCCGCGTTATCTGTCCGCACTGGGCATGACCGGCATGACCGCCTACTTCGGCCTGCTGGCGGTAGGCGAACCCAAAGCCGGCGAAACCGTCGTGATCTCCGGCGCGGCAGGTGCAGTTGGCGGCGTTGCCGGGCAGATCGCCAAGATCAAGGGATGCCGTGTCGTCGGAATTGCGGGCGGCGCAGAGAAGTGCCGCTTTCTCACCGAAGAACTGGGCTTCGATGCTGCCATCGATTACAAGAATGAGGACCTGCACGCTGCGCTGAAGCGCGAATGCCCGAAAGGCGTCGATGTCTATTTCGACAACGTCGGCGGTGACATCCTCGACGCGGTGCTGACGCGGATCAGTGTGGGTGCCCGAATCGTGATCTGCGGCGCCATCAGCCAGTACAACAACAAGGAAGCGGTCAAGGGACCTGCCAACTATCTGTCCTTGCTGGTCAACCGTGGGCGCATGCAAGGGATGGTTGTGATGGATTACGTTTCCCGCTACCCCGAAGCCATGAAGGACATGGCCGGCTGGATGCAGAGCGGTGAGCTGAAGAGCAAAGAAGACATCGTCGAAGGGCTGGAGACGTTCCCCGATACGCTGATGAAGCTGTTCACCGGCGGCAATTTCGGCAAGCTGGTGTTGAAGGTCAGCTAGGACCGCGAGACTGGTCGCTGCACAGCGGCGACCAGTTGCGATGCTAAAGGTCAAGCCAACTCGGCGACCACTGCGGCCAATGCCTGAGCGGGGTCCGCCGCTTGGGCGATAGGCCGGCCGATCACCAGGTAATCCGAGCCCGCCGCCATCGCCTCGGCTGGGGTAAGAATTCGCCGCTGATCATCAGCCTTGCTGCCAGCCGGACGAATCCCCGGAGTCACCAATTGCAGCTGGGCAAAACGTGCTTTCAGCGATTGAGCTTCCTGCGCCGAGCAGACCAGACCGTCCAACCCGGCCTCTGCCGCCAGCCCTGCCAGACGCAACACCTGCTGTTGCGGTTCCAGATCCAGGCCGATGTCGGCGAGATCCGCCTGCTCCATGCTGGTCAGCACTGTGACGCCGATTAGCAGCGGCTTTTGTCCGCCAGCCTTGTCCAGCGTTTCGCGGCAGGCAGCCATCATTCGCAGCCCACCCGAACAATGCACATTGACCATCCACACACCCAGTTCCGCAGCCGCCTTGACCGCCATCGCCGTGGTGTTGGGGATATCGTGGAACTTGAGATCGAGAAACACCTCGAAGCCTTTCGCCTGCAGCGCCTCGACCACCTGAGGACCGCAACGGGTGAACAATTCCTTGCCGACCTTGACGCGACAAAGCGTCGGATCGAGCTGCCCGGCCAATGCCAGCGCAGCATCACGGGAGGGGAAATCGAGCGCAACGATGATGGGAGTCTGGCAGATCATGACGATTCCTCGGCGAATTTCGGCGCGCATTGTCGCAGAAAACCATCAGCGAGGCGGCATGCGCTAATCCCTTCGCTGCACGCTCAATCGCAATGGCGCGGCTATCTACGGTGGCGTAAGGTTAAAAGCAATCCCATCAGCATCAGGAGATAAACATGCCCTGGTATATCTGGTTATTGCTCGCCCTGGTGCTCGGCACGATCGTCGGCGGGCTGTTGATGCTGCGTGCCGGCGCACGCAAGATCCCTCTGACCGACGAGCAGAAGCAGCGGATTGCCCAGCGCAACGCCGAAGCGGATGCGGAGGACGCACGCAATAAATAGCCGCATGAGCAACAAGCCCCGCGACACGGGGTCGCGCCAGAATAATGGCAGACCTCTCAATAAGTGATGGCTTTTTGCCTTCACGCGAGCGATCATTCCGTCTCTCCTGAAGGACTCATCAATGGCATCAGCTCCCTCTTCGGCCAACGCAGGCCCCAAGGCTCAAGCCGCTTTCTCGAGGCGGATCCTCCCCGGTATTGCCTGCCTGTTAGCTGCTGCCCTGCTCGCTGCGGCGATTGCAGTCATCCAGATTGCCCGCACCATCGACCGTGACGCATTGACCCAAGAGCATTATCTGGCAGGCAAGGCATTCGAGGCGCATCTGCTGGGCATGTCCCGGCATGTCGCTGACAATGCTTTCTGGGGCGACGCTTACGCTAACCTGAGCAAACAGGTCAATCTGGACTGGGCTTATGACCAGGCAAACCTCGGCCCCTCACTGCATGAAGATTTCGGGTATGACGCGGTGCTGGTGGTCGACGCCGAAGGCGATACGACTTACTCGGTGATCCGCGGGGAGCTGGCGCAGGTCGATGCACGCCAGTGGCTCGGCAACGGGCTCGACACCCTGCTTGCCCAGGCTCGCGAAGCGGTCGAAGAGGAGGACACCGCGGCCGGCCTGCTGTCGGCGGAAGGCCGGCCTGCCATGGTCGCTGCGGCCGTGATGACACCTGGCGGCAGCGATATCGAAGAAATGGATGGTCCCGCGTCGGTCTTGTTGTTTGCCGATGTAATGGATCCTGGCTGGTTGCTCGCCCTGGGCGAGGAATATGCCATCGAAGGGCTACGCGTCGATGACGAAGCCTCCCGAAACAAGCACGCGCTTGTCGACCTGCAAACGCTTGATGGGACAACCCAGGCATTTACCTGGCAGGTATCCCGGCCGGGCCGCTACCTATTGTGGACTACCCTGCCGGTACTTGCGGCGGTCACTCTCGGTCTCGGGCTGCTGGCCTGGTTGCTGCTGCGCCAGGCGCTGAAAACCGTAAGGCTGATGGAAGCCAGCTACAAGCGACTATCCAGAAGCCGTACGGCACTGGCAGCGAGCGAAGAGCGCTTTCGCGACGTGGCCGAAGCCGCGTCCGACTGGATCTGGGAAACCGACCGGAACGCTCGGCTGACCTACCTCTCCAGCCGCTTCGAGGAAATTACCGGGCACGAGCCTGCCGCCTGGATTGGCCGGCCCTTGATCGACCTATTGATCAGTGATCATGCGGCGCTAGAGAACGGGGTTTGGGGAGCAATGGAACCAAAAACCAACGTAAGCTCTGAATCCCACCGTAAAGGGGCTTTCCGATCTCCAGCTCACCCGCCAGGCATTACTCTCTGATCAGTGCCTCGATGATCGGGCAGATCGTTCCGCCGTCTCCCGCATCACATTGCTGCACCAGTTCGCCTAACAGTTGCTGCATGACGACCAAGTCGGCCATCTTCTGCTCGATCAACGCGAGCTTGCGTGCAGCCCGTGCTCGCGTTTCGGCACAGGCGCACGACTCATCCAGCGTCAGCAGTCCACCGACTTCCGAGAGCGTGAAACCCAGCGCCTGAGCCCGCTTGATGAAACGCAGTCGCTTCACCATGTCCACCGGATAGCGCCGATGGCCACCCAAGGGTTTGGCTGGTTCATCCAGCAGCCCGCGTCGCTGGTAGTAGCGGATCGTCTCGACGTTCACCCCGGCGGCGTCTGCCAGCTTGCCAATGGTCAGCTCTGTGGCCATCACTTTCTCCTTGATTCCGTACTTTGGTACGGAGTTTAGAATAGCACCTAGGCAATCAGGCTCAGGAGATGGGAATGGGGATGCAACTCACCGGGAAAGGCTCGCTGGTCGCGAGTTCGCTGACCGCCATCGGTGCGTCGGTGTGCTGTGTCGGGCCACTGGTGCTGTTGGCACTCGGTGTCGGCGGTACGTGGGTGGGCGCTCTGACCATGATGGAGCCACTACGCCCCCTCTTCATCGGGTTGACTCTACTGTTCCTGGGATTGGCATTCCGCAAGCTCTACCTGGTGCCACAGGTTTGTACGCCAGGTACACCCTGCGCCGATCCGCGCACGCTCGTGCGACAGCGACTCGTGTTCTGGATCGTCAGCGTGCTGCTGCTCGGCCTATTGGCCGTGCCGTGGCTCGCCCCGCTGTTCTACTGAAGGAGATTAACCATGCGCAAACTGCTGATCGCCGTGCTTTTCGCCTTGCCCTTCGTGGCGCTGGCGGCTCCCCCGAAAACCGTCACGCTCGACGTGCAGAACATGACGTGCGGACTCTGTCCGATCACGGTCAAGAAGTCGCTGGAGAAGGTGTCCGGCGTGAGTGACGTCCAGGTCAATTTCGACCAGAAGACGGCGACCGTCACCTACGATCCCGATAAGGCCCAGCCCGAGGCACTGACTGAGGCGACCGCGAACGCGGGATACCCCTCCACAGTGCAGAAGTGAGGTCACGATGAGCGCCATTGTCCTTGAGTCCGTGCTGACTTGCCCGCGCTGCGGCTTCGCCAAGCCGGAAACCATGCCCACGGACGCCTGCCAGTTCTATTACGAGTGCAGCAACTGCAAGGCGCTGCTGCGCCCCAACCCAGGGGATTGCTGCGTTTTCTGTTCGTTCGGCTCGGTGAAGTGCCCGCCGATCCAGCAGCAGCTTGGGTGTTGCTCATAGCGTTTAGGGGGATCACAGGTCGTCGTCTGGATTACGCAGTGGCCGCAGCTCGCCGCGCGCAACTTCTTCCGGTACCGCAAAGGAATACCGCCCGAGCATGTTGATGTGCTCGTAGATCAGCGGCGATAGCCGGGCCAAATCCTCTTCCAGCACTGGATAGCCGTGCTGCTTGAGCCGTTCCACGGCCGCCGTCATGTAGAGGGTGTTCCACAGCACGATGATGTTCACCACCAGGCCCAGAGCACCGAGCTGGTCTTCCTGGCCTTCGCGGTAGCGCTGGCGGAGCTCGCCGCGTTTGCCGTGGAACACGGCGCGGGCCAGGCTGTGCCGGCCTTCGCCTCGGTTCAACTGGGTCAGGGTGGCGCGGCGCTTGGACTCGTCGTCGATATAGGTCAACGTGTGCAGAGTCTTTTCGATCCGCCCGAATTCGGCCAGCGCCTGGGCCAGCCGGGTGGGTCTATCTCCCGTTTGCAGCGTGCGCATGATGCCAGTCGCCGGCACCCGGCCGAGTTTGAGCGAGCCGGCCAGGCGCAGCAGGTCGTCCCAGTGCTCGGCGATCAGGTCGAGTTTGACCGACTGGCGGGCCAGCCCGTTGAGCTTGCCGTAGTCCGCGTCCGGGCGCGTGCGCCAGAAGCGGGTACCGCCGACATCGGCCAGCCGCGGACTGAAGTGGTAGCCAAGTAGGCGGAAGAGCCCGAACACCACATCGCTGTAGGCCCCGGTGTCGGTCATGATTTGCGTCGGCTGCAACTCGGTCTGCTGTTCCAGCACGACCGCCAGCAACACCAGGCTGTCGCGCAGCGTGCCGGGCACGGTGATGGCGTTGAGGCCGGAGAATTGGTCGGAAATCAGGTTGTACCAGGTGACACCCCGGCCGGTGCCGAAATACTTCGGATTGGGGCCGGCATGCACGGTGCGCACCGGTACGACGAAGCGCATGCCATCGGCGGAGGCGACCTCGCCGCCACCCCAGACTTGGGCCAGTTCCAGTTGGCTTTGCGCTCCGACCAGGATGGCGTTAGCCGCTGACAGGGTGTCGTCGCGGATATAATTCTGGCTGACCCAGGACAGCCGGTCACGGCGCAGCGCCGGGTTGTCGGTGCGGATCAAGGGCTCCAGGCCGGTGTTGCAGGCCCCGCCCAACAGCACCGCGCAGAGGCTGGTGACCAGGTTGTCGGCGCGTGCATTGCGTTCGGAGACATGGGTGAAGGCCTCGGAAAAGCCAGTGCGGGCGGCGATTTCCAAGAGGATTTCCGGCAGATCGACACGCGGCATCAGGTCAGACACGGCCGCCCGCAGTTGCAGCAACGAGCAGGGCTCGTCCAGCTTGTCCAGCGCCCCGAGCGACAGTTCGGTCTTGCCCTCGGTGTTCTCGCTCAGTTGAATCGCCGGGTTGTCGGGCAGGCGCGCGGCTACTGCCAGCCAGGTTGCATCCAGCTCGACGGACAAGGCGTCCAGGGTGGTTTTGGCGTCGATGGTCAGGCCCAGTGACCGGCAGATGATCGGTCGCGCCGCCAGCCATTCGGCACCGTCGAGCAGGCCAAGGCGCGGGTCGGCATAGCGCCAACTGGGCGAGACGAAGACATCGCGGCGGCGCAGGGCCGTGCGCAGCGCATCGAGCGTGCAGAACACATAGGCACCCATGTCGAGGGAGCCATCTTCGCGGGTGATGTGCTTCTGCCAAGCCTTGGCCACGATCTCCTGCGGCGCGTCATCCTCTGGCTTCCGGCGCGGCAGGTTCAGTTGCAGCCACTCCAGACTAGCCGCCACGCCCTTGCCGGCCGGGCTGAAGCCGAAGCGGATGTGCTTGAGCAGGTCGGGCAGGAAGCGGCGCACGCTGCGGTAGCGCGCTTCCAATGCAAGAAAATAGACGTCATCTACCGGGCGGATCAGCGCGTTGACCTCTTCCAGGGCCTTTTCCAGGGTGGTCCTCGGCAGGTCGTTGAACAGCCGGGCGCGCACGTTGTCATCGCTGATCGAGCTGTCCAGCACGACCTTGCACGCGGCGGCGAGCGTCGCGGCCGACCGATCCAGGTCTTTCAGGCTGCGCATGCGGGCTTTCTTGTCGGCCTTCTCCGCGTTGCTGAACAGGTCGCGCAGCAAGGCCTCCAGGACTTCCAGTGCGTCGTCGTGCGCAGTCGCCTCCAGGCAGAGTGCGAAGGCCACCAGTGTCGCCATCCGCCGCGACGCCGGCAGCCGATTAATCGCGGTGACCTTGGCCGTGTTGGCGAAGCGGGCCAGGGCGGCGATACGGCTGGGAGGGATGTGCGCCGCCGCCGGCAAGGTGATGCCGATGCCGCGCACGTCATCGAGCCGGCGCAGTGCCCGAATCAACGCGGGGCCACTGACCATGACCGGGCCGGAGCGCAATTGATCCAGCCGGGAGCTGCGGTTGCCTTCGGCCACCGTCAGCAAGTCTTGCAGTTGCAATCGCTGTTCCTCAGTCACGCTGCGGCCCAGCGTAAACCAGAGGCGTTCTTCGACCCGACTGCGCAACTGGGCGATAAAGCGCTCTAGTTGAGACACACCAGGCAGGAGGACTTTCTGTGTGAACAGCCACGAGGTGGCTCGCTCAAACAGCACTCCCGGCCGGTCGGTGCCCGTCCAGCAGAGGGCATACAGCCAGCGGCTCAAGCGAAAGCCGATGCCCGGATCGGTGAAATGACGATAGCCAAAGCGGTTCTGAATATCGGTGGCATGTATCCAGCGGCGATGATCGCTATAGCGCTGGAGGCAGTCGGGGTCTGGAATCGCCAGTTGTCGGCAAAGCACCTGCAGGACTTCCACCGGCACGGCGGCGGGCTTGTCCGGCAGAACGCCAACGAAGCGGACGGTGGTCAGCAGAACGGCATAACCCAGACGGTTATGGTTACCCCGCAGCACCTGGATGGCTTCACGGTCTTCATCGCTCAGGTGGAAGTAACGTTCCAGCTCTTCACGGCTGGGCGAATCAACATAGCGGCCAAAACCGTCGCGTTGCTCTTGAGTCAGAAAACCGACCGGCATTGATCACAGCACCTCGACGCAGAACACGGCGGGCGTGACGATCCGCGTGCGTTCGATGTGCCCGCGTTGCAGCAGGCCGGCGCGGCGATCACCGGTTACCAGGTAGTCCGCATCGCCCGCCAAGGCCATGGCCAGCAAAAACGAGTCATCCGGATCATCGGCTTCGACCTCGATGGTCAGGCGCTCCAGTACCACAGCCCGTTGCAGGTTATTGATCATGGCGCCCACCTTGGCGGGCTGTAGGATGGCCTGAAGCTTGGGATAGCGGCTGGCTCGACGAATTTCATCGAGTTGCATCCGCGAGGTCACCACCTCGAAACGCGCCGCCCGCCAGGCACGGTAGATCGCATCGGGCGCGCCATGTGGCGAGATCAGGGCGCTGAACAGGATGTTGGTATCCAACACGACCCGCATCAGCGCTTACGTGCCCAGTCGAGCGCTTCGTCAACCGCGTTGGTCAATTCTGCCTCACTCAGATGGGCGTTAGCGGCCTTGGCCTGCTCAGCGCTCAGCTCCAGGATGTGTGCCCGTACCGCTTCTTCGATGAAGCGCGACAGGTCGCCCTTACGGCCGCCGCCCTGGCTGGCCAGAAACATCCGAAGCGACTGGTCGGTGTCGGCCGAGACGGCGACATTCCAGCGAATGGTATTCATAGCGTTCTCCGCTAATAGGTGTTTGTGTGTTTATACGCCAATCACAAAGGGCGATGCAATGGTTCGACAAAACGAAGGTTTTGCCGAACTCTATCGAGGAATGGCTCGGTTCGTTAAGCTCCCCGCGCTACGGTTCAAATAACTGGTACGCTTAATCAAAGTTCAACTATTACTAACGTAGTCGAGTAAACAGTACTTTTGATGAAGATCGGTTATGCGCGAGTGAGCACTCGGGATCAGAAAGCCGACCTACAAGTCGATGCCCTGAAACAGGCCGGGTGCGAACGCATCTACCAAGACATCGCCAGCGGCGCGAAAAGCGCCCGGCCGGAGTTGGACAAACTGCTGGCCAACGTGCGGCCGGGTGATGCCGTGGTGATCTGGAAGCTGGATCGCCTTGGGCGTTCCCTCAAGCACCTGGTCGAGTTGGTCGGCGAGCTGGCAGAGCGCAAGGTCGGCTTACAGAGCCTGAATGACCCCATCGACACCACCCACGCCCAAGGCCGCCTGGTGTTCAACCTGTTCGCCTCGCTGGCGGAGTTCGAGCGCGAGCTGATCCGCGAGCGGACTCAGGCGGGTCTGTCGGCCGCACGGGCGCGTGGCCGGATCGGTGGCCGTCCCAAGGGCCTGCCAGCCAAGGCTGAGGCCACCGCCATGGCGGCCGAAACCCTCTACCGCGAAGGTCGCCTGAGCGTCAGCGCGATCGGCGAGAAGCTGCACATCTCCAAGAGCACGCTGTACAGCTACCTGCGCCACCGTGGTGTCGAGATCGGCGCGTACCAGAAGAGCGCCAGGTCACGCGACCAGCAGCCTTCGGCCGCGTCGCCGGCAGAGCCGCCCGCCGCCGAGCGGGTGGCCACCGTCACCCTGCGCCTCGCGGTGGTGAATAACAGCAAGTTCGTGCGCGGCCGGAAGCGGGCCACGGAGAACATTGAGCGCTACTGCCTGGAGCCCTATGGCATGAAGCGGCTGGATGCCGGCCACTATGAGTTGACCATTCCGTATCGGAGCGACGATGAGCTGGACAAGAGCGTGCATGACCTGCTGACCGAGATCAGCCAGGAGGCCGACATGCGCAACTGTTTTGTCGAGATGGGCGCCTGGGAAGAAGACACCGAAAAGCGTTGGTAGGGCTTACGTTGGTTTTTGGTTCCATTGCTCCCCAAACCCCAGAACTGGCTGGCCGCACCGCACAGAGCTCCGCTGCGCTGCAGCTATCAGGCAGCGAATGCTTGCGAGCGGACCTGTCGGCTATCGGCTCGGGCGATCTACCGAAGCGATCAGCTAATGGGCTACCGAGGAACAGCAAGCGATATCACCGAAGAGACCCGCGCTCAGGCACGCATCCAATACCTATCGCAGCACGACGCCCTGACCGGCCTGCCTAACCGCAACCGTCTACGCGACTACCTGGAAGCCAAGCTCGCCTCCCTCACAAGCGAATCCAGGTTAGCGGTGCTGTACATCGACCTGGATCGCTTCAAGCCGGTGAACGACACACTGGGCCACGGCGCCGGTGATGAGGTGCTGGCCGGCGTGTCCAATCGCCTCAAGCAATGCATCAGAGGCGATGACCTGGTGGCGCGGCTGGGCGGCGACGAGTTCGTCCTGGTGATGAGTCGCCTGCAGCATAATGAAGACGTCGAAAAGCTATGCGCCCGTGTTGTCGACGCCATCAGCGAACCCTTTTTCTATGAGAACAAGTCGATTCGTATCGGCGCCAGCATTGGCATCGCCGTGGCACCCATCGATGCGGCTCACGCCAACGAACTCCTGCGTTGTTCGGATATTGCGCTTTACCAGGCCAAGGCTGACGGCAAAGGAACCTGGCGGTTCTACGGCAGCGAGATGGACAACCGCCTACTGGAGCGGCGGCAACAGGAAGATGAGCTGCGCCAGGCTATTGCCGAGGGCCAGTTCGAAGTGCATTACCAGCCACGCTATTTCAGCGAAGGCATGCGCATCAACGGCGCGGAAGCCTTGCTGCGTTGGCGGCACCCCGCTCGTGGGTTGCTGCTGCCCGAGCATTTCATTCCGCTGGCCGAAGAAACCGGACTGATAGTCCCGCTCGGTGAATGGATCCTGCGTCAGGCCTGTATCGAAGCCACGGGTTGGGCGAGCCCGCTCATGGTCTCAGTCAACCTATCGCCGCTGCAGCTACGCAGCGATGGGCTCTCCGGCATGGTCAGAACTGTTCTGGAAGAAAGCGCACTACCAGCCAGCCGCCTTGAGCTCGAAATAACCGAAACGGCGCTGCTTCAGGAAAATCAGCGCACTCTGGACGTACTCAATGAACTGAAGGCAGTCGGCGTACGGCTCGCCATGGACGATTTCGGGACCGGTTATTCGTCACTGAGCAACCTGCGCAATTATCCGTTCGATATGATCAAGATCGACGGCAGCTTCGTCGCCGGCATGGCGCATTCGCCCGCGGATCACTCCATTGTCAAAGCACTCATCGACCTAGGCCGTGGCCTGCGCATGCGCGTCACGGCCGAAGGCGTGGAAACCTCGGAGCAGTTGACGCGACTCGTTGCCGATGGCTGCGGTGAAATTCAGGGATTCCATATGAGTCATCCGCTCCCGGCAGACGAACTGCGCGCCCTGCTCGCCGGCGTTGACGGGACCGAACCCCTGAGCCGGAGCCCTGCAGACACGAATCGAGCGGATCAACGTTTGAGTTCGAAGTTGATCTGAGCCCCATCGATCAGCGCTTCATCCTGCTCAAGCCCCGGCAGAAGACGACCGCTCATTTGCAGCGACCGAGAGTCTTCACTCGATTCGAATAAAGGCGGCAATAAGCGAATGGTCGCCGTGTTCTGATCCGGGTCGAGCTCTTCCGCCCAGTCGCTGGGGAGGCTCAGATCTAGCTCCGGCTCGGGTAACTCAACCTCTTCCACCGCAACCTTTTTCTTCGCCGCTTCCCGGACCGGGACGACCGGCTCGGGCTTGGGCTCAGGCACCGACACAACTCGTTCGGATGGCAGCTCCTCGGAATCTTCTCCGGCAACTGATTCAAGCTCAATTTCGATATTCGGAGGCTCGCCACCCTCGCTTTCGACAGAGCCGAGCGGCGATGCAGGCGCACGATTGCCAGCATCAGCCTGAACCTCAGGTTTCGCTGGCGGGCTAGGTTGGGAAGGCAGCTTATCGCCGTCACAGGCCCCGAGAAAAGGCAACGCGAGCAGCAAACTCAACCATTTCATAGGGCAATTTCCTCACTCACTCCGGTTAGCTCGATTGCCGACACAGCTCCCCTGCCAGCTCGCCAAGGGTTTTCAACGCCCGTTCCGCCTCATCCGTCCAGGGCAGCCCGCAATTGAGCCGGACACAGTGGTTGAACTGCTCGGTGTTGCTGAAAATCAGACCTGGCGCGATGCTGATCCCGCGCTTCAGCGCCTGCAGGTGCAGCTCCTTGGTATTTACCCGAGCCGGCAGGCTCACCCACAGAATGAAACCGCCAGAGGGGCGTGTCATCTGTGTGCCTTCGGGGAAATAGCGCTGAACCGCCAGCTGGAAAGCACTGAGATTCTTTCGATACTCGTGGCGGATATAGCGCAGATGACGATCATAACCACCGTTCTCCAGATAGGCAGCGACCCCCATTTGCGTGACGCTGCAAGCCGAATGCGTACTGAAGGTCTGCAAGCGCTGTATCTCCTCACGGTAACGGCCGGGAATGATCCAGCCGATACGTACACCAGGCGAAATCGTCTTCGAGAAGCTCGAACAATAGATCACACGCCCGTCACGATCATTGGATTTGAGCGCCTTGATTGACCCCACATCGAACAACAGCTCGCCGTAGATATCGTCTTCGACAATCTGGATATCGAAATTCGCCGCCAGTTTCAGCAGTTGCTTCTGCCGTGCGTCGGGCACGCTGCCTCCGAGCGGGTTGCTCAACCGTGCCGTTAGCACTAGCGCCTTGATCGGCCACTGGCTTGCCGCGAGTTGCAACGCCTCAAGGCTGAGACCGGTATCCGGATCACATGGGATCTCGATGACCTTCAGCCCAAGCAGGTCGGCCAGTTGAAGCAAACCATAGTAACTGGGCGATTCGGCTGCGATCAGGTCGCCAGGCTTGGTCAACACGCGCAAGGACATCTGCAATGCATCGACGCAGCCATGGGTTATCACCACTTCGTCCGGCCCGACGATGACTCCCGCGTCACGCATGCGAATTGCCACCTGCCGGCGCAACGGTTCGTAGCCAGGACTGAACATATAACTGAACGCCCGCTGGCTCTGGAAGCGGGTGACCTTGGCAAGTTGCTGATGCAACGCACGAGTCGGCAGATAGTCTGCATGAGGCACGGCGGCACCTAACGGGATCAGCCCGTCGCGACGCGACTCGCTGAGTACTTGGTTGATGATACTGCTGCGCGTAACCAGCGTCGGCCGCTCGACCTGGGCGATGTCCGGGGTAGGCGCCGTCAGCGCTGGCGTGTGATGAACATAAAAGCCCGATTGCGGGCGGGCCCGGATCATCCCTTGATCTTCGAGGTTGGCATAGGCCTGCAGAACGGTCGCGTGGCTAACGCTCAGCTGCATGCTCATCTTGCGCACCGAAGGCACACGTTCGCCCGGACGGTAAACGCCTCGTCGAATGTCTTCGGCAAGTTGATGCGCGATGCGCTGATAAAGCAACAGATTGGTCATTTCGTCCGTCTCCGCCAACTGAACCATAACAGTAGTACAACACCGTAATGCACAACCAATACAGTTAGCAGTTAACTCGCCGACACAGTCGGTTACCTTGCCTTACTCCATACGCACTGCATCAACGGGAGTTATTCAGTCGTCCCTGCTCATCGGAAAACAGAATTTCGACCCGCCTGTTTTGCGCCCTCCCCCGCGCCGATGCGTTTTCGGCGACGCGATGCTGCTCGCCGTAGCCGACCACTTCCAAGCGCTGAGCGTCGACACCGAGGCTTTGCATGAAGTCGCCCACCGCCTGTGCTCGAGCCTTGGACAAGGCGAGGTTTTCCGCCGCGTCGCCCCGATTATCGGTGTAACCCTCGATCCGGACCTTACGCTTAGGATTAAGCTGGAGGAAATGTACGACCTGAAGCAGCGTACGGTTGGCGGATGGGTCCAACTCGGCGCTGGCCGCCTTGAACAGCACGTCCCCGAGCGTCATTACCAAACCGCGATCGGTTTCAGCGGCCGCCAGGCTGATCATCTGTTCTTCCTGCGAGTGATCCTGGTACTGCAGACCGATCAGCTTGGCCTCCTGCAAGGCTTGACGCAGACGCTCCCGCTCCATGTTCAGCTGGGTAGCGCGCCGTTGATTCTGAGTCTGCTCGCTGTGCTGCCGAGCGATCTCGCTATAACGCTGGCTGAGATAGGCGTAATGCCCGACATCCTCGGCACTGCCCCAGTAGCCGGCAAAACGTTGGGCTCTTTCAAGCGACTCAGCCGCACGCATCACGTCCTTGGGCGCTTCACGGAGGATCTGCAGATCTTCACTGACGCTTTGAAACGTACTGGAAGCCTGCTCCAGCTGCCGTTGCGATTCCTGCGATGCGCACCCCTGCAGCCCGAAAAGCGCCACCAGCAATACGGAGGAGAGAAGAACGGGCTTCACTGCAGATCTCCCAATTGTTCGCGTAGCCGTGCGATGCGTCGACTCAGCTCTGACAACTCCTGCTGGCTCTTATCGTTCAGGACGCGGGCCTCCGCCAGCCGGGCGTCCAGCTCCGCCTTCTCCGCTAGCCGGCGGGCCGCCAGATAATGCTTTCGCTTCATAGCCGTGATCGCAGCCATGAGTCTCTGTTCGGCCAGCACCAGTTCAGGTGTCTGCTCCGATGCGCCTACTGAACGCGCCTGGATCACCGCCTGCTCAGTGAGGCGCAACTGCTCGGACGGTGCCGGGTCGCTGGCGCAGCCGACCATCACCGACAGCACGAGCATGCAGGAAAGATGTTTTATCAAGAGAGAGGTCCTAGCGTTGCGAATTGCTTGTTGGCACCGGTTGCTGCTTCCAGCGCTCAAGGTTCTTCACCAACAACTGCTGAGGCACCCCGGCGGCGCGCAATTCTGTCATTTTGGTCGCGAGCTGTCCGCGCAGCCAAGGCCCATTACAGGCCGAGTCGTGTGCCACCGCGAAATGCATGCCGCGGCTGGATACGGGAGGTTCGAGCCGCTGTATAGCTTCGAGTAGACCCTGAGAACCAGCCTGTGCCACCACACTGTATCGCTCATGCAACACATAGTCGGTTTTGCCTGCCAATAACCTTTGCATGGCTTCGGCCAGGCTGGGTGCCGAGCGTAACTGAAGGTTTTGTTTGGCATACGCCTGGAGCTCATTGCCGAAGCGCGTCGTCGCAACATAGGTACCCGAGCGCCCCGCCAGTTCCTCACGACTTGAATAGAGAAAACCCGGCTCATTGCGTACCCAGGCGGACATTTGCAAGGTCGCGATCGAGGGATGTATGAAATCCAGATGAGCCAAGTTCTGTAGATCGAGCTGCGCATCGGCCAACAGATCGACCCGACCGCTGCGAACTTCTTCCAGCGCTTTGGCTGCATCGCCCGTGTAGAGAAGCTCGAGCTTCAGATCGAGTGAGTCGGTGATCTCCTTCAGCAGATCGGCATTCGCGCCGACCAGACGCTTGGGATTCTGTGGATCACGCCACAGGAACGGTGGGTTGTCCGCTCCACCGGTCGCAATCAACCGGTCACACTTCGTAGCCGCCGCGCTCGCCACGACGGGGGCAGCCAACAACAAAGCGATCAAGGCGGATTTCAGCGGAGCGGCACAGCGCATGGAGAACCTCATCGTTCGGGATCGGGCAGGCATTTGTCAGAGCAGCCGGAATGTTACCACTGGCCAGCACAGCCGAGCGCCCACAAAAAACCCGCTACGAGAGCGGGTTTTTATGAAGCGGCTCGGTTAGACGAGCTTCTCAAGCTCCGGCACGATCTCGAACAGATCGCCCACCAGACCGTAATCGGCAACCTGGAAGATCGGTGCTTCTTCGTCCTTGTTGATCGCAACGATCACTTTGGAGTCCTTCATGCCCGCCAGGTGCTGAATCGCGCCGGAGATGCCGACCGCGATGTACAACTGTGGTGCGACGATCTTGCCGGTCTGACCGACCTGCATATCGTTAGGCACGAAGCCGGCATCGACCGCAGCGCGTGAGGCACCAACGGCAGCACCAAGTTTGTCGGCCAGCGAATAAAGATGCTTGAAGTTTTCACCATTCTGCATGCCACGCCCGCCGGAGACGACGATCTTGGCAGCCGTCAGCTCAGGACGATCAGACTTGGCCAGCTCTTCGCCGACGAACGCGGAAACACCCGCATCGCCAGTACCGGATACCTGCTCGACGCTGGCCGAGCCACCTTCGGCACTGACCGGATCGAAACCGGTCGCACGCACGGTAATGACCTTGATCGCAGCGCTGGATTGAACAGTCGCGATGGCGTTGCCGGCATAGATCGGGCGCTTGAAGGTATCAGCGCTCTCGACGG
>NZ_QORI02000014.1 GCF_003325755.1 Pseudomonas sp. SST3
ATCTTGAAAAGGTCACCCAGCCGTTCGAGATCGTTGCGTCCCTCGATGACGGTGCCAAATCCCAGGAAATGCTCAGCCTGCTGGAAGAGATCACCAGCCTGAGCGACAAGATTACGCTGCGTACTGACGGCGATGACGTGCGTAAGCCCTCGTTCGCACTCAACCGCATCGGTGGCAACATCAGCCTGCGTTTCGCTGGCATCCCGATGGGGCACGAATTCCACCTCGCTGGTGCTCGCCCTGCTGCAGGTTGGCGGCCATCCGTCGAAGACTGCACCGGAAGTCATCGAGCAGATCCAGAACCTCGATGGTGAATACAACTTCGAAACCTACTTCTCGCTGTCCTGCCAGAACTGCCCGGACGTGGTCCAGGCACTGAACCTGATGGCGGTGCTCAACCCGAACATTCGCCATGTCGCCATCGACGGCGCGCTGTTCCAGGAAGAAGTCACGGTGCGTCAGGTCATGTCCGTACCGAGCATCTACCTTAACGGCGAGCTGTTCGGCCAGGGGCGCATGGGCGAGGAAGAGATTCTCGCCAAGCTCGACACCGGTGCTTCGGCCCGTGATGCCGAAAAGCTCAGCGCCAAGGACGCGTTCGACGTGCTGGTCGTCGGCGGTGGTCCGGCCGGCGCTGCCGCCGCCATCTATGCCGCGCGCAAGGGCATCCGCACCGGTGTCGCCGCCGAGCGCTTCGGCGGTCAGGTGCTGGACACCATGGCCATCGAGAACTTCATCTCGGTCAACGAGACCGAAGGCCCGAAGCTGGCCCGCGCACTGGAAAGCCACGTGCGAGAGTACGATGTCGACATCATGAACCTGCAGCGCGCTGCCCAGCTGATTCCGGCCTCGACCGACGGCGGACTGCATGAGATCAAATTGGAGAACGGCGGCTCGCTGAAGGCCAAGACGCTGATCCTGGCCACCGGTGCGCGTTGGCGTGAAATGAACGTGCCGGGTGAGCAGGAATACCGCGGCCGTGGCGTCGCCTACTGCCCGCACTGCGACGGCCCGCTGTTCAAGGGCAAGCGCGTGGCAGTAATCGGTGGCGGCAACTCGGGCGTGGAAGCGGCCATCGACCTGGCGGGCATCGTTGCTCAGGTCACACTGCTCGAGTTCGACAGTCAGCTGCGTGCCGATGCCGTGCTGCAGAAGAAGCTTCACAGCCTGCCCAACGTCACGGTGATCACCAGTGCGCTGACCAGCGAGGTCACCGGCGACGGGCAGAAGGTCAACGGCCTGGTCTACAAGGATCGCAACTCCAGCGAGTTCCACACGCTGGAACTGGAAGGCATCTTCGTGCAGATCGGTCTGCTGCCCAACTCCGATTGGCTGAAGGGCACCGTTGAGTTGACGTCGCGTGGCGAGATCATCGTCGATGCGCGTGGCGAGACCTCGCTGCCGGGTATCTTCGCCGCGGGTGACGTGACCACCGTGCCGTACAAGCAGATCGTCATTGCCGTCGGCGAAGGTGCCAAGGCCTCGCTGAGTGCCTTCGATCACCTGATCCGCAGCTCGGTCGACGACTGAACCTGAGCGGTAACGAGAAAGGGGGAGCAGATTTCGGTCTGCTCCCCCTTTTTCGTTCGCGCCTCACGCCGGGGTGGTGGTCGGGACATCATTGAAGGATAGATAGCGTGGATAGGGGGTCTATCTGATTACACCGGATCCGCTTTGGTCGGGTGGAAACGAGCGATGGAGCGGCGTTTTGCCGCTGCGTCGTGCATGTACCAGTAGTCCATGGAGCGAATCCACCTATGAAGACTGCGGATACCCCGCAAGACGCCCGAGGGGCTGTCGTAACCTTTGCCAATCGATCTAACGAACCCCTGCATGAAAAGGCTGTGCACGAGCAGTTGGCCAAACGCTTGGCGGCGCTCCAGGGGTTTGCTTTTCTCGGTGAATATGACCGCAGTGTCAGTTATCCGCGCCAGCTTTATTTCGTACCGTCTGGCACCGTCGTAGGTGCCGATCAAGCGCGGGAGCTGGGTTTGGAGAGCGAGCGGGATCTGTTTGGCGGTGTCGTACCCCATGCATTCATTGAAACCAAGGCAATCACTCATCCGCTGGTGCGCCCGGATGCCGACTCGCCCATCGGCTGGTCGCGGGATTTCGCTCGGCGCGTCACTGGCGGCGTTTTACCCGGCTACAGTGCGTTCTCGCTGCGCGATGCGCGTGAGGCTGGGCGGCGCCTGTTGCATGAGGGGGCGCTCAGAATCAAGCCGGTGCGAGCGACCGGCGGTCGAGGGCAGGAGCGGGTGACCTCCGACCAACAGCTCGATCGTGCGCTGGAAAATATGAACGAAGACGAGCTGGCCCAGTACGGCCTGGTCCTCGAGGCGAATCTAGAGCACGTAACCACATTCAGTGTGGGACAGGTACGTGCTGCTGGGCGAACTCTGAGCTATCACGGTACCCAGCGGCTGACCCAGGACAACGCGGGTCAAACGGTGTACGGCGGTTCGGACCTACTGGTCGTTGAAGGAGATTTCGACGCCCTGTTGAGCCAGGATCTGCCCGAAAGAACACGCCTTGCCATCTCCCAGGCGCAGGCCTACGACGAGGCTGCGTCGGCTTGCTTTCGCAATTTCTATGCGTCTCGGCGCAATTACGATATCGCTCAGGGCATCGATGACAGAGGGCGCGCCTGCTCCGGTGTGCTGGAGCAATCCTGGCGGATCGGCGGGGCCAGCACCGCCGAGGTGGCGGCGCTGGAGACATTTGCCAAAGGTGCCGGCAGACCGTTTGTTCGCGCATCTTCGATTGAGCTCTACGGCGACTCGACCGTGCCTGATGGCGCAACGGTACTGTTTCGTGGCGAGGACGCCGAAGTCGGTTTCATAACCAAGTACGCAATGGTGGAGGAGCATGGCAACCCATAGCGAAAGCGTAGACATCCTCGTAGATGATGAGCACATCGCCGGCACTTTCCTGTCGCCGCCGACGAAGCTGCCGGGCGTGCTCTTCGTGCACGGCTGGGGCGGGAGTCAGGAACGAGACCTGACGCGTGCACGCGGTATCGCCGGGCTGGGCTGTATCTGTCTATCGTTCGATCTCAGGGGGCATGCCCTGACATTGGCACAACAACAGACCGTTACCCGAGAGCAGAACCTGCGTGACCTTCTAGCCGCTTACGATCTCCTGGTGCAGCATCCGAATATCGATCCGTCAGCGATCGCCGTGGTTGGCACCAGCTATGGTGGTTACCTGGCCGCGCTGCTCACGTCCCTGCGACCGGTCAGGTGGTTGGCGATGCGTGTCCCAGCGCTTTACGGGGACGATGACTGGGCGGTGCCGAAGCGGCAGTTGGATCGCAACCTGCTGAATCAGCTGCGAGGCCGGCGGGTCGTTCCCGAGGAGAACCGAACGCTGGCGGCCTGCGCCGAATTTCTTGGCGACGTGCTGATCGTCGAGTCCGAGCATGATCATCTGGTCCCGCACAGTACGATCATGAGTTACCGCGCGGCGTTCCAGCAGACTCACTCACTGACCCACCGGATTATTCTCGGTGCCGATCATGGCCTGACCAACGAGAACTGCCAGAAGGCCTACACCGATATCCTCGTCAAATGGGCCACCGAAATGGTCGTCGGTGCGCGCATCGATCATCAGCATGATGCGACCGCAGCGATGTCGTCCTAGCCCGGCGGCGTTGGCGGCTCGATAGGACCAACGAAACGGCTCCAGCGTCGATCGAGTACCTGTTGCTTGAGCACCTCGATGATATCGACCAATAATTCCTCAAGGGCGAGATCGGTGCTCTCGTCCTGGTAAACCCAGGCTTCAAAGCATTCGTCAGCCAGATTGCGGGCCAGGCGCTGGAATTGAGCGCCCTGCAGACCCTCTACCGCGCCCTGTAGCAGTCGTGCCGCGATATCTGTCAGCGCCTCGTCCAGCGTGTTAGCGACCCGATCGCCCAGCGGAAGGCGGCGCAGGCGGCCGACTTCAGGGTTGTTCGCCAGGGCTTGATGGATCAAACCGCCAACATAGCCTTCGATGGCGCCGCGGTTGTCCCGATACCCGCTCTCCAGCATGCCGTGCAGGCGCCGGGACAGATCGTTCAGTAAGCGTTCCTTGCGCGGCCTCACCACCTCTTCCAGCAGCCTACGAGATAACTCGTCGCTGGCGCCTATCTCTTGCTGCATGCGGCTGAACAATCGAACCATGACGCGATCAGACAGCTCTTCCAGCAACAGCAGGTAATAGCGATGGATCAGCCCGTAGATCGGCCACTGGCGCACGTCGATGAGGCCCAGCCTCTGCAGGCGGAAGAGCAGGCTGCCGACCCGCAGAACACGCAGCCAGCGAAAGCCGGTCAGCGGGATGCAACCGAGCACGTCATACCAATGCGCGAAAGGGTAGTAATACCAGCGCGCGTAACGTCGTTCGAACAGTGCGACGGTCCAGCCGAGTATCACGTCGAGGATGAATATGGCGACGAAACCTAGATCGATCAGCTGGAAGTTACGGTGAATCAGCGTGTCGTAGCGCTGGTGCAGCCTCGGCAACCACTCGGCGAAGGCCTGGTTGATCGGCTGCACGATGAACAGGCTGTCGAACACGATCAGCCCCAGGTTGATGCATACCAGCAAGACGATGAACGCTTCCCAGGCTGCGTGCAGCCCATCGCGAATACGGTCCTGCCGGGCCGCGGCCTGCTCAGGCATCGGTGTTGTCAGGCGCGCTGGCGGCATGCCAGAGGATTTCGGCGCAGCCTTGGCGACGTGCGATCAGGCGAGCGACAACGAAGAACAGGTCTGACAGGCGATTGAGATACGCCAACGCGACCGGACGCAGCGGCTCGATGGCGTTGAGCTGTTGGCAGCGTCTCTCGGCGGTACGAGCCATGCTGCGGCACAGGTGGGCGAGCGCGATCAAGCGCGTGCCGCCCGGCATGATGAAATCTTCGAGTGGTCCGAGCTCGGTATTCCAGTGATCAATAGCTGCTTCCAGGCGCGCCACCTCGGCGTCCGTCAGGGCCTGATAATCAGGCATCGCTAACTCGCCGCCGAGGTCGAACAGGCGGTGTTGGCAGGGTCCCAGGACTTCGATCAGCTCAGACAGGTCCGGCCAGCGCGCTTGGGCTTCGGCGAGCTCGGCGAGCAGCAGCCCCAATTGGCTGTTGAGCGTATCGACCTCACCCATGGCTTCGATTCGCGGGTGGTCCTTGGGAACCCGGCGGCCATCGGCCAGACCGGTTTCCCCGGCGTCGCCGGTGCGGGTGTAGATCTTGGATAGTCGATTGCCCATCTGTGGTTTCCTGGTTTGGTTTCAGTTGGCGTCGGATGCCGATGTAAGCGGCAGGCGAAGGGTGAAGGTGGTGCCCTGGTCGGACCTGCTCTGCACTTCCATCTGGCCCTTGTGATTGTTGGTGATGATGAAATACGAAACGGAAAGACCCAGCCCGGTTCCCTGACCCACCTCCTTGGTGGTGAAAAAAGGCTCGAAGATTCTCTTGCGGATGTGCTCAGGGATACCGCTTCCGTTGTCTTCCACTTGGATCTCGGCCCAGGGCGGGTTCAGACGTGTCCGCAAAATGATTTGCCCACGGCCACGGCCACGGCCACGTTCCGGTTTCTGGTAGATGGCTTGCGCGGCGTTTTTTAGAAGGTTCAGCAGTACCTGTTCGAGTTCGTTGCCGATGCAGGGAACCCGGTCCACTTGCGGGTCGAAGTCGCGGATGATCTCGATGGAGCGGAAGTCGAAGCCATCCATCAGCGCGAAGTCGCTACCGGCAATTTCTAACGCCTGATCGATCAGTACGGTCAGCTGGCATTCGGCCAGTTGCCGGTTGCTCAGACGGCTGAAGCTCAGCATGTGGCTGACGATCTTGGCTGCGCGGGAGCCGGCTTGCTGGATGCCGTCGAGCAACTGAGGAATTTCCCGTCGTTGCAGATATTGATTCACCGCCTCCAGCAGTACGCCCGTTTCATCGGCGACTTCACGGTTTCGCTCAAGGTCCGGCGACAGGCGTCGGCGGATATTCTGCGCGTTGTGCAAGATAGCGCCGAGGGGGTTGTTGATCTCATGCGCCATGCCGGCGGCGAGGCTGCCGACTGACAGCATTTTCTCCGATTGCACCATGATCTCTTCCATGTTGATACGCTCGGTGATGTCGTCGATGCGGATAACCACGCCGCGGCCGCCACCCCCCATCAAGGGGTAGAGCGTCAGGGCGTAATGTCGAGGCTCGCCATTGAACGTCCAAGTAACACGCTCGATCTTCTCGACTTGGTGCCGTTCGGATGTACGACGAATCTGCGTCAGGAAGGGTCTCAGCGGCTCGAAGGCGATGAATACGGGCTGGTTCAGGGCGTCGTCGATGGAGGTGCCGGAGAGCGCGCTGGCCTGCTGGTTCCATTGGGTCACGTAGAGTTGTTCATCCAGCGCGATGAGCACCGACGGCATCGAGTCGATGATGCTGTTCAGGTAGTTCTGAAAGCCGGTGAGCTTCTTTTCGATCTTGCTGCGGACCTGAACTTCCAGCTCGAGCTTGCGGTTGGAGTGTCGGGTTTCCTCCGCGAGGCCCTGGGCGTGATCGAATGCATCCTGGGCATCGTCGCGGGCACGCTTGAGTTGCTGCTCGCGAGCTTCCATGCGCGACAGCATGGTATTGAAGGCGTCAGCCAGGTGGCCGATTTCGTCCTGGTTCCTCGGCGTCGCGCGCAGGGAATAGTTTTCTTCACGCGTGACCTGGCGGGACAGGGTTTCGAGGTCGCGGATCGGATGCGTGACCAGCCGGCGTATCTGCCGAGCGACCAGCACCCAAAGCAGCAGGCTGACCAGAAGTATGGCAAGACTGGCGGTCAGGGTGCCGGTGTAGAAGGCACCGGGCAGCTCGCTGCTGGCGATGATCAGCAAGTGGCCCGCAGGCCCCACGGTTTGCGGCAGTTCGACCAGCAGGTTGGCACGCATTTCGGTCTTCTGCCATGCCGACAGCTCGCTGACCCGCTGCGGCAGGTCCAGCGGCGCACCGCGATACAGCTGTGCCAGGCTCCGGCCGGTGCTGTCGTAAATCACGGCTGCCCGCAGCGGGGCGTAATCGTTCAGCTTCTGTAACAGCTCGTTGGCGGCCGCTTCGGATTCCAGGGCGCGGTTGCTCAACTCGGGCGTCGCGAACAGCGCGCCGAGTGTATGCATGGCTTGCGGCGCGACGCTCTGGCGAGAGATCCAGTAGGCCGCGCTGATGAATGCGAGATTGGACACTAGCAGCACTGCAGCAAGCAGCACGAGCAGGGCGATCAACAGCTTACGGCCGACCGGGAGATTTTCGAGGCGCTGGCGCAGGGTCATGGCAGGCACTGGCGAAGGGTGTTTCAGCAGGGTAGCGGTGCCTCAGTCCGTGGGCAATCCACGCTGGTGCAGGAACGCTTGGAGTTGCTCCAGCAAACCGCACAGCTCAGGTACCTGCAACCCATGATGGCGTGCGGTCCGGCAGGCCTGGCCGAGCAAAAAGCTGACTTCGGTCCGGCGACCGCTTCGCACGTCCTGATGCATTGATGAGTAATTGTTGGCTGTTGCCTCGATTACACGCAGCACTTCCGCTTCGAGCCCATCGGCGGCGTCACCCTGATCGCAAGCCTGGAGTAGTTCGACGAGTTCGTTGCAAAGCCGGTGCAGTTGCTCGGGGTGCGCCAGCAAATCACCGTTGCGACAGTCATGCAGGACGCTCAGCGGATTGATGGCGCAATTGATCGCCAGCTTGCGCCACAGCTTGACCATGATGCCGTCGGTCCATGTGTAGGGAATGCCGGCCGCGTCGAGATCGGCGAGCCATGACGGAGGGCTGCGATGGGCCGGTTCGCCCAGCCAGTTTTGCCCCTGACCGGCATGGACTATCTGGAAGCCATCCTGCCGATAGGCCCCTTCGGTGCTGGAGATGAACACGCAGCGGCTGTCCGGCCAGCGTGCGGCAATGGCTTGTTGGCTGCCCAAACCATTCTGCAGCAGGAGAATTTCCGATCCCTTGACCAATCGCGGCGCCACCTCGGCGATGGCAGCTTCCGCATCGTAGGCCTTGCAGGCGACCAACAGTCGCTCGATCAGCGTGGTGGCCTCAGGCAGCTCCGCCGGTACGGGGTAGACGTATGGCTGCCCGTTCTCGATCAGGCCCAGGCCGCCGGCGGCCTGATAGTCGGCCAGTCGCGCCGGGTTGCGCAGGATGATCCGCAGCGGGACGCCGACACGGAACAGGCGCGCCGACCAAAGCCCTCCGAGGCTACCGGCGCCCAGAACGTGCCAAATCTGGGCCATCAGGCAGGTTGCCTGTAACGTAGGGGCACGATGCGTCCCGTGGTATAGGCGTCAGGCAGCAGGGCCTCGGCGCGTTCGATTATCACCTGAGGGTCGAGCGGTAATGCACTCGCATCGAGGCTGACCAGACCGATGCCCGCCTTGATCGAGATGAAGCCCTCGCTGGTCTTGAATGCCTTGAGATTGAGCCCATCGTGCAGCCGTTTGAAACTGCTCGGTGAGCAGGCGCTCGGATCATCGACCAGGGTGAGCAGGCCGAAGTGCGCTTCATCCAGGCGGGTGAGTATGTCCAGAGGTCGCACCAGCTGCTGCAAGCGCTTCGCCACGCCTCGCAGCAATTCTTGATGAAAATGCTCGCCATAGCGCTTACGTTGGCTGGGGAGTTCCGGCAGACCTATCGTCAGGTAGCATAGCGCGCCGCCACGGCTTCCGATCTGGCGCAGGCTATCGCCGAGCCGCTGGCGAAGATACCGGGTGTTGCCGAGTCCCGTGATCGGGTCGATCAGGTTGCGCATTTCCAGGCTGGCGATGTTCTCGGTCAGTAGGCGGTTTTCCCGCATCAGCCGCTGCAACGAACCACAAAGCCGATCAGCCGCATATATCCTCGGCACCAGCTGGTCATTCATCACCGATTTGCCGATGAAGTCGTCCACGCCCTGGTCGAATGCCTTGCTCAGCACATCCTGACCGTCGCGCCCGGTCAACAGGATGATGTAGGTGTAGTGGTCAGACATTTCGTCCTGCTGGCGCACCTGGGTAGTCAGCTCCAAACCGTCCATTTCTGGCATCAACCAGTCGGCCAGCAGGACGTTGGCCGGGCGCTGCTCAATCAGCTCCAATGCAGCGATGGCGCTATTGGCGAAACGAATATCTTCGTACCCGGCCTTGGACAGGACGCGACCGATCATCACGCTTGAGAACTTGGCGTCGTCGACCACCAGGATGCTGAGTTGAGGGTTGGGCATTCATGGGCTCAGAGAAGGAGGGTGTCGTAACACTGGGTGGCCGGGCGTTATCGGCCTGAACGGTTATAATGATGGCCCATTTGAACCGTCAAACTAAGCGCGCTGGATCACACCGTTGCGCCGTTTTTTAGGAGGAAGCTCATGCCCTCGTTCGACGTGGTGTCCGAACTGGACAAACACGAAGTCACCAATGCCGTCGATAATGCTTTGAAGGAACTCGATCGGCGTTATGACCTACGCGGTAAAGGCACCTTTGAACTCAAGGAGTTGACGGTCCATCTGACCGCCGATGCCGACTTCCAGTTGGAGCAGATGCTGGAGATTCTGAAACTGAGCCTGGTCAAGCGCAAGATCGATATCCAGTGTCTCGAGCTAAAGGATCCCTATCCCTCGGGCAGATCCGTCAAGCAGGACGTCGTGCTGCGTGAAGGCATCGACAAGGAGCTGGCCAAGAAAATTGTCGCCTATATCAAGGACGCCAAGCTCAAGGTGCAGGCAGCGATCCAGGGCGAACAGGTTCGGGTGACTGGCAAAAAGCGCGACGATCTGCAGGAAGCCATTGCGCTGCTGCGAGCCAAGGATTTCGGTATGCCGCTGCAGTTCAACAATTTCCGCGATTGATTCCGGCATGCCATGCGTGCTTTTCCGCTTTCTCCGAGCCGCCATTGTTGGCGCGCTCGGTGACCCAAAGGAGACTTCTACTGATGGATTTCGGTGTTGATTATCTGGTCGAGCTATCCGAGGCATGGTTGCCGATCGTTCTACAGTACGGTGCCCAGCTTCTGCTGGCGCTAGCCACCTTTCTGGTCGGCTGGTGGCTGATCAACAAACTCACCAGCAAGGTTGGCGGTCTGCTGCAGCGCCGCCAGGTGGACCCTTCGCTGCACGGTTTCATCGAGAGCCTGTTGAGCATCATTCTGAAGGTGCTGCTGCTGGTCAGCGTGGCGTCGATGATCGGGGTGGAAACGACGTCCTTCATCGCCGTGATTGGTGCGGCCGGTCTGGCGATCGGTCTGGCGCTGCAGGGAAGCCTGGCCAATTTCGCTGGTGGGGTGTTGATCCTGTTGTTTCGTCCAATTCGCGTCGGCGAATGGATTGAGGCACAGGGCGTCTCAGGAACCGTACATGCGATCCAGATCTTCCACACGATACTCAAGTCGGCTGATAACAAAACCATCGTGGTCCCCAACGGCAGCCTGTCCAATGGGCATATCACCAACTATTCCCGCGAGCCGCGTCGTCGCGCCGATATCAACATCGGCATCGATTACAGCGCAGACATCAAACTGGCGCGCAAAATTTTGCTGGAAATCGCCGAGGACGAGCGCGTCCTGCGTGATCCCGAGCCCGTGGTGTTCGTGACCGGGCTGGGCGATAGCTCGGTCAACCTGTCGCTGCGGGTCTGGGTGGCGACCGGTGACTTCTGGCCGGTGACCTTCAATTTTACCGAGCGGGTGAAGGAGCGCTTCGACGAGGCTGGGATTGGTATTCCGTTTCCGCAGCGTGTGGTGCATCTAGTTCAGAGCTGAGCTCAGAGCTAAAAAAGCCGGCGATTGCCGGCTTTTTTTAGCTCCGCTCGGTATTCGCCAGCGGATCAGCCGTATCCAATTGCCTGCGGCTGCGTGACCATTGCCACACAATCAATATCAGGGTTGGCACGCCGAGCAACGCGGTAACCAAGAAGAAATCACTGTATCCAAGATGCTCCACCATTACACCGGAGTAGCCGCCCAGCAGGCGGGGCAATAGCAGCATCAGCGAACTTAGCAACGCGTACTGCGTCGCCGAGAACTTCAGGTTGGTGAGGCTCGACAAGTAGGCGACGAAGGCGGTGGAGGCCAGGCCTCCGCTGAAGTTGTCGCAGGAGATAGTGACGATCAGCATGTTCAGGTTGGCGCCCATATCCACCAGCAGCATGAACATGAGATTGGTCGCGGCGGAGGCAACACCGCCGACGAACAGAATCGGCAGGATGCTGAAGCGCACGATCAGCAGGCCGCCAAACGCTGCACCGAGCAAGGTCATGATCAGTCCGAACAGCTTGCTGACGCTGGCAATCTGATCCTTGCTGAAACCTTGGTCGATGTAAAAAACATTGGCCATGACCCCCATTACCGTGTCGGACATCCGGTAGGTGGCGATCAGCCCCAGCAGTAGCAACGCCTGCCAGCGATAGCGAAGAATGAAATCGGTGATGGGCGTCAGCACCGGTCCCATCAGTATCCGCCCAGGACCGGACAGGCAACCCCAGCAGATCAACAGGTACATGGTGCCGCGTGGCCAGTAGCCGCCCCAGTAAGACTGGAACATGCCGGTGGTCGACACCATAAGAATGATCAGCACGATCACCGAAACCGCCTGATGAACGAAGTCGAAGCGCGCCGGGCGCTGGCGCTGGCCAGCCTGTCGCAGCATCTGCCGGACCGGCACGAGCAGCGCACGCCCCCAGGGCGACATCGATCCGATGATGAACAAAAGGTACAAGGTTGCGCGCGGCCAGGCCTGTGCAATCAGCGCGTTGATCATCGCGGGCACCGATATCAGCAGCAGCAACAGCAAGCCGACTCCTGCCAGCTGGTGGTTGAAGCTGAACTTCGAGGGCTCGTTGGGCAGCGGTGCGGCACCCTCCGGTTCCGGGATCAGCAGGCTGGTGATCAGCCCCGGCAGAATCAGCAGCGCAAAGGCGATATAGGTGGTGGCCCAGGCTGTCTGGCTGTATTCGAGATTCGTTGAGCCCAGCCATTCGGCCAGAAACAGCGCGCCGGCGCTGGCCAGCAACATGGCGATGCGATAACCGGTCATGTAGCTTGCCGCCAGCGTCGCCTGTAGCTTGTCCTCGGCGATTTCCAGACGGTAGGCGTCGATGGCGATGTCCTGTGTCGCTGAGGCGAAGGCCACCGCGACTGCCAGGGCAATCAGCATGGTCAGGTTGTGCTGCGGGTTGCATAGCGCCATGCCGATCAGGCCGATGGCAATCACCGCTTGCGACAGCACCAGCCAGGAGCGGCGACGTCCCAGCGCGCCGATCCAGGGCAGGCGCCACTGGTCGAGCATGGGCGACCAGACCCACTTGAAGGCATAGGCCAGGCTGATCCAGCTGGCAAAGCCGATGGTTTCGCGTGAGACGCCCGCTTCACGCAGCCACACCGAAAGCGTGGAAAACACCAGGATTGCAGGCAGGCCTGCGGCGAAGCCGAGCACCAGTAGCGTCAGTGAGGCAGGGCTGGCGTAGGCAGCGAGCGCGGCGCGCCAGGTTTCACGGGACATATGACGGGACGGATATAGACATGAAGCGCGCACTCTACCCGCTGTGCTCAGCCGAATGCCAGCCGTGCCGACGTATGTCGACCCGGTCGTTGACGATGGTCACGCCCTCGGCGCGCAGCCGCATGCGCTGCTCGTGTCCGGCGGCGCTGCCTGCTGGCAGGCTGAGCCGACCGCCGGCGGCGATTACTCTGTGCCAGGGCAGGCTGGTGCCGTCGGGCAGCTGGGACATCAGCCTGCCGACCCAGCGTGCCGCACGGCCTAATCCGGCCATGGCCGCCACCTCGCCATAGCTCACCACCTTGCCTTCCGGAATCTGCGCCATGACGAGGTAGACGGCCGAGCGGCGCGACTCAGCGTCGGCACCAGGCGGTAACAGAGGCGGTTGCTCGATCATGAGGATGTTCCTGTATGCGGTCGGGCATGTAGGGCGGGCGCTGAACTCGCTTCCCGTTCAGCGGTCAGTGCTTGCTGTGACTAAACGCATAGGGATAATGCCTGCCTTTTTAACCGCTCCTGCGCAGAATTTCAGCCCTCTATGTTCTCCAGAACCCTGCTTTGCGTGTCTCTTTCCGTATTCACCCTGCCGTCGCTCGCCGACACCGTCTGGCTGAAGAACGGCGATCGCCTGACCGGCAAAATCAGCGTGCTCGACGGCGGCAAGCTGCTGATCGAAACCGACTACGGCGGTTCTATTCCGGTGAAATGGAGCCAAGTCGCGACACTGGAAAGCAACCAGCAGTTGCTGATCAAGCAGGATGACGTGACCGGCGAAATGGCCAAGTCGCTTCAGGCTTCTGATGACGGGACGGTCATCCTGAGCAATGGCGGAGTGCCGCGTACGGTCCCGCTTGCCAGCATCACTCAGATCATCCATCCCAAACCGCTGATCCATGACCTGACCTGGAAAGGCAACGTGGATGTGGCGCTGGACTACAAGCGTGCCGAAACCGATACGGACGACTACGACGTATCGTTCGATACCTCAGCGCGCCACGGCCTCTGGCGTCACAACGGCAAGGCCAATTACAACCGCGAATACCGTGACGGCGTCACCGCGACGGACAACTGGGATGCTGAGTACGCGCTCGATCGGTTCATCGATGAGCACTGGTTCTGGCAGGGGCGCTTTGAATACAAGCGCGACAAGGTCGAAGACGTTCGCCGCCAGCGCACGCTGGGTACCGGTCCGGGTTACCAGTTCTGGGACAACGAACTGGGCGCCTTCTCGCTCGCCTCGTTGGTGAACCGCAGCGACTATGAATTCGCTGATGGCAACAAGGAAAGCTTCTACTCGCTCGCCATGAAGTGGGACTACAACCGCTATCTGGTGGGCAAGACCTTCGAGCTGTTCAGTAACGGCGAAATCGGCAAGCCGCTGGAAAACGTCGCCGATTACGAATTCGACGCGGAGGTGGGGCTGCGCTACAAGGTCACCGATTGGGCCTCGCTGAACATGAAAGCTGAAAAGGACATCGTCAGCGGCGCGGAAAGCGATCTGGATGAAACCCGCTACAGCATCGGTTTTGGCGTGGGCTGGTAAGCCCGGGGCTGTCTGCAGACCGGACGCTCAGGCGCCCGGTTGCGTATCAGCGGCTACAGCCGCAGCCCGCCATCCAGCTCAAGGATGCGGCCGGTGTAATAGTCGTTCTCGAAGATATAGGCGACCGAATGGGCAATCTCCATCGGCTTGCCGAGTCGCTTGAGCGGAATGCCAGCGGTCATTTTTTCCAGCGCTTCGGGTTTCATGCTCGCAACCATCTCGGTCTCGATGAACCCGGGGGCGACACCGGCGACGCGAATGCCGTAACGCGCCAGTTCCTTGGCCCAGACGACGGTATCTGCTGCCACGCCCGCCTTGGCGGCCGAGTAGTTCGCCTGGCCCATATTGCCCGCCCGGGAGATCGAGGAGATATTGACGATCGCACCCTGACGCTTGAGCTCGATCATTTTCGACGCCACTTCGCGAGTGCAAAGGAACACGCCGGTCAGGTTGACGTCTATCACCGCCTGCCATTGCGCCAGGCTCATTTTCGACAGCTCGCCGTCCTTGAGCTTGATGGTCAGGCCATCGCGGAGAATACCGGCGTTGTTCACCAGCCCATCCAGGCCGCCGAAATCATCACTGACCTGGCTGACCATGTGACTGACCTGTTCTTCGTTGGCGACATTGCACAGATAGGCGCGGGCATCTCCACCGGCGCTTTTGCAGGCCGCCACGGCCTCGTCCAGTCGTTCCTGATTAAGATCGACCAATGCCAACCGTGCGCCCTTTCCGGCGAGGTATTCGCCCATCGCACGCCCCAGCCCCTGGCCGCCGCCCGTGATGATGATGACCTTGTCTTTTAGCTGCATGCCCATCTCCTACTTATGCATCGCACGTCGGTAAACGACGTTCGCTGATGAAACCGTTATGCTGTTGCCCCGTCGAACCGAACACGCCCTTGAGGAGCCCTAGTGAGCGCTGAAGCCGCCAAGCATGCCCGACAACTCCTACTCAAGGAATACCGTGGTGTGCTCTCAACGCACTCCGCGACCATGCCCGGCTTCCCATTCGGCTCGGCTGTGCCGTACTGCCTGGGCGAGGAGGGCTGGCCGCTGATGCTGATCAGCCGAATCGCTCAGCACACCAAGAATCTTCGGGCCGACCCCCGCTGTTCATTATTGGTAGCGGAACGTGGCGCAGAGGACGTGCAGGCCAACGGACGCCTGACCGTACTGACCGAGGCCCGGTTGCTCACCGAGACCGCCGCCATCGATGCCGCGGCACAGCGCTATTACCGCTATTTCCCCGAATCACGCGATTACCACCGCGTACACGACTTCGATTTTTGGGTGCTGCAGCCAGTGCGATGGCGCTACATCGGAGGCTTCGGCGCAATCCACTGGCTGGACGAGGTGGCGTTGGCCAACCCGTTCGCCGGGGCAGGCGGCGGCGAGGGCGAAATGCTCGAACATATGAACAATGATCACGCCGTGGCGATCGCCCATTACGTCGAGCAAGAAGGCCTGCCGACGGCGCCCGAAGCCCGCATGGTCGGGATCGACAGTGAGGGTTTTCACCTGCGCATCGGTCGGGCCATTCACTGGCTGACATTCCCAGCTACTTGTACCAACCCAGGCGCGGTGCGGCAGGCGCTGGTGGCGATGGCGCGACGCTGACCCAAATTGACGTAAGCGCAGGGGTGAATAATCCGGTTACAGCCTGTTCCCTGGATGGGTTGAATTCGGACCGACCTGCCGTCATCTACACGAGACCGGAAGCCGTTCTTCCGCCAAGGACTATCGATGCGTATTTTCTTATTGCTGTTTCTTCTGTTTCCGCTGGCCGAGCTGGCGTTGCTGATCAAGGTTGGCAGCTCGATTGGCGTGCTGCCGACCATCCTGCTGCTGATCATCAGCGGCATGGCCGGCATCCTGTTGTTGCGTCTGGCAGGTTTTGCCACCGCCTGGCGCGCGCGCGAGCGGTTGGCTCGCGGTGAGCTGCCGGAGCGGGAAATGCTGCAGGGGCTGATGATGGCCGTTGCTGGCGGTCTGCTGTTCCTGCCAGGCTTCCTCAGCGACCTCATCGCGCTGCTGGTGCTGTTTCCGCCGTCGCGCAAGCTGTTTGTCAACTTCGTCGGCCGTCGTGTCGAAGCGCAGGCCCAGCGCCGCCGCGCCTTTGCCGATGATCTGCGTCAGCAGCAGGAGCGTCACGCCGGGCCGCAGCGCCCCAACGTGATCGAGGGCGAGTGGGAGCGCCGCGACAAGTGACGCTTACCGCTCGAGCAAAAAGGCATGCGCAGGCATGCCTTTTTTCATTTCTCGATGGAAAAAATCAACGCTGTGCCCTTGAAATCATTTTTGACGCCCGCATGTAGCGGTCACCGCAAGGTCGCTGTCGTGTTCGACAGTCCGTTTTCTGCGGCTCGCGTTGCGGGCCGCAACCGGCACCGCCGGATTTGCCCAACCCGCCGATGAGAATGCATCGGCATGGAAACCACTGTACTAGGAGAGATCGACAATGAAGCTTCGTCCTCTGCATGACCGCGTCGTGATTCGTCGCAGCGAAGAAGAAACCAAGACCGCAGGCGGCATCGTGCTGCCGGGCTCCGCTGCCGAGAAGCCCAACCGTGGTGAGATCGTCGCTGTAGGCACTGGCCGCGTTCTGGACAACGGCGAAGTGCGTCAGCTGGCCGTCAAGGTGGGTGACCAGGTCGTATTCGGCCCTTACTCCGGCAGCAATACCGTCAAGGTCGACGGTGAAGACCTGCTGGTGATGAGCGAGAACGAAATCCTCGCCGTCGTAGAAGCCTGATCAGCGCTCGCTTATAGCGAACAGCGTTCCATCAACAGAATTTGAGGAAGAATCAACATGGCTGCTAAAGAAGTTAAATTCGGCGATTCCGCCCGCAAGAAAATGCTGGCAGGCGTCAACGTCCTGGCTGATGCGGTAAAAGCGACCCTCGGTCCGAAAGGCCGTAACGTGGTTCTGGAGAAGAGCTTCGGTGCTCCGACCATCACCAAGGACGGCGTTTCCGTTGCCAAGGAAATCGAGCTGAAGGATCGTTTCGAAAACATGGGCGCGCAGCTGGTCAAGGACGTCGCGTCCAAGGCCAACGACGAGGCCGGTGACGGCACTACCACCGCCACCGTTCTGGCTCAGGCCATCGTCAACGAAGGCCTGAAGGCCGTCGCTGCCGGCATGAACCCGATGGACCTGAAGCGCGGCATTGACAAGGCAACCATCGCCGTTGTTGCTGAGCTGAAGAACCTGGCCAAGCCATGCACCGACTTCAAGGCCATTGCCCAGGTCGGCACTATCTCCGCCAACTCCGACAGCTCCATCGGTGCCATCATTGCCGAAGCCATGGAAAAAGTTGGTAAAGAAGGCGTCATCACCGTTGAAGAAGGCTCGGGTCTGGAAAACGAACTGTCCGTCGTAGAGGGCATGCAGTTCGACCGTGGTTACCTGTCCCCTTACTTTATCAACAAGCCGGACACCATGGTCGCCGAGTTGGACAGCCCGCTGCTGCTGCTGGTCGACAAGAAGATCTCCAACATCCGCGAACTGCTGCCGGTTCTCGAAGCCGTCGCCAAGGCTGGTCGTCCGCTGCTGATCGTGGCTGAAGACGTTGAAGGCGAAGCGCTGGCGACTCTGGTCGTCAACAACATGCGCGGCATCGTCAAGGTCGCTGCGGTCAAGGCACCTGGCTTCGGCGACCGCCGTAAGGCGATGCTGCAGGACATCGCTATCCTGACTGGCGGCACCGTGATTTCCGAAGAAGTCGGCCTGAGCCTGGAAACCGCTACCCTGGAGCACCTGGGTAACGCCAAGCGCGTTGTGCTGAACAAGGAAAACACCACCATCATCGACGGTGCTGGCCAGCAGGTCGACATCGAAGCCCGTGTAGCGCAGATCCGCAAGCAGGTCGAAGACACCACGTCCGACTACGACAAAGAGAAGCTGCAAGAGCGTCTGGCCAAGCTGGCTGGCGGTGTTGCCGTGATCAAGGTCGGCGCCGGCACCGAAGTTGAGATGAAAGAGAAGAAGGCCCGCGTCGAAGACGCCCTGCATGCCACTCGTGCTGCCGTTGAAGAAGGCGTGGTACCTGGCGGCGGTGTCGCTCTGGTGCGTGCGCTGCAGGCTATCTCCGAGCTGAAGGGTGAGAACGAAGACCAGAACGTCGGTATCGCGCTGCTGCGTCGTGCTGTCGAAGCGCCGCTGCGTCAGATCGTTGCCAACGCTGGTGGCGAGCCGAGCGTCGTGGTCGACAAGGTCAAGCAGGGTGAAGGCAACTACGGCTTCAACGCTGCTTCGGACACCTACGGCGACATGATCGAGATGGGTATCCTCGATCCGGCCAAGGTGACCCGTTCCGCGCTGCAGGCCGCGGCCTCCATTGGTGGCCTGATGGTTACCACCGAAGCCATGGTCGCCGAGAGCATCGACGACAAGGCTGCTCCAGCCATGCCGGACATGGGTGGCATGGGCGGTATGGGTGGCATGGGCGGCATGATGTAAGCCAGCGGCCTCTAGCTGCATAAAGAGCCCCGCCTTGTGCGGGGCTTTTTTATGGCGGCCGTTCAGAGCTCTACCGGAGGTATGCGAAGTCCAGCCGAATGGTTTCATTGGACTATTCGCAGTTTTTCGGTAAGGACTGCTCAAAAAATGACCACTTGTCACGTTGTCGAGCATCTGAGGAGTTTGTCGACTATGGTGAATTTCTCGATTCACCGAATAACAAGGGCTTGCGCAATGAACCTTGAAATCGCCCGAGGATTGTTCTTGGTCGCCTCGTTGGGTGTCGCCTCCCTGTGCGCTGCCGCCTGGAGCGAGCCTGACGCCAAAGTTGTGGCACGCAGCGACGTTAGCGATCACTGCCCGATTCCGCGCATGGCCCGAGCCTCTGTTTTGGATGCGCGCCCCGATCAGGACCTGTTGCTGTTCATGTACGGCTTGTCTCAAAGCCTGGTGGGCCGAGGCTAGTCATACCTGCGCGAGCCAGCCGCCCGGCGCGAGCGGATGGGCACCCTCGAACCCTGTCGTTAGCCTGTTGTCTGCGCCATCGGTGCTACCGTGCGCTCCGGGCTCGCCAACAGCGTATAGACCGCCGGTAGTACGAACAGCGTAAACAGCGTGCCGACCGTCATGCCCGTGGCGATCACCATTCCGATATCGAATCGACTCACGGCTCCGGCGCCGCTGGCCAGGATCAGCGGAACCATGCCGAATACAGTTGCTGCGGTCGTCATCAGCACCGGCCTCAATCGGATCGCTGCCGCTTCCTCCACCGCTTCACGACGGCTCAAGCGTCGCTCTCTACGCAGTTGATTAGCGAACTCGACGATCATGATGCCGTGCTTGCTGATCAGACCGATCAGCGTCACCAGTCCAACCTGTGTGTAGATATTCATGCTCGACAGGCCGAGGAATAGGGGCACCAGTGCGCCGCAGATCGACAATGGCACGGTGACCAGTATCACCAGCGGATCGCGGAAGCTCTCGAACTGCGCCGCCAGTACGAGGAAGATGACGGCCAGTGCGAGCGCGAACGTGGTGTACAGCGCATTGCCTTCCTGAATGTACTGACGCGACGCGCCGGCGTAGTCGAAGGTGTATCCCTGCGGCGCTTCCTCGCGTGCGATGCTGCGCAGGGTGTCGATGGCCTCGCCCATGCTGACGATCGGGAAGCCCTGGATCGTCGCGGCGTTGAGCTGCTGGAACTGACTCAACTGGGTTGGCCGGGCGCGGTCATGCACCTTGATTAAAGTGGATAAGGGCAGCATCTCGCCGCGATCATTCTTCACATAGTAATTGCTCAGCCAGCCTGGATTGTCCCGGTAGGCTTGCTCCACTTGGGCAATTACCTTGTAGCTGCGGCCCTCGATGGTGAAGCGATTGATCTCGCTTTCGCCGAGCAGGGTTGCCAGCGTCACGCCGAGGTCTTCCATCGTCACGCCCATTTGCGCCGCCTTTTCGCGGTCGATGTCGACGACGATTTCCGGTTTGTCGAATGCCAGATCCACATCGAGAAAAGCAAACTTGCCGGACGCCTGGGCTTTTTCCTTGATTCGCTCAGTCACCTGCAGCAGCGACTCGTAGTCGTTAGCGGTATTGATCACGAACTGGAATGGCAGCCCTTCGCCAGTGCCCGGTAAGGAGGGCAAATTGAAGCCGAAGACTTGCAAGCCAGGGATCTGATCGATCTTCGCTTGCACCTCGGGAAGTACCTCCATCTGGGTGCGCTCACGCTCGTCCCAAGGTGTCATCAAGAACCCACCGATGCCGCTCTGCACACCGTTGAAGCCGTTGATCTGGAACCAGGAGTAATACTCGGGGAACGATTGGAAGATCTCCAGAAACTGATCGGTATAGGCGTTGAGGTAGTCGAGGTTGGCCGTCTGTGGTGCGCTGGCCATCATGAAAATGATGCCCTGGTCTTCCTCCGGCGCCAGCTCGCTTTCGGCGAACTTGAGCAGGACCGGAATCAACCCGAGCACGATCACGGCGAATACCAGCACCACCGGGCGGGTATTCAGCGTGCCGTGCAGGGCGCGCTGGTAACGCAGTTTCAGTCGATCGAACAACAAATCCAGCCGATGTGCCAGCCCCGTCGGGTTTTCTTCATGGCGCAACAGGCGCGAGCACATCATCGGCGACAGCGTCAGCGCCACCACGCCTGAGATCAGCACCGCTCCGGCCAGTGTCAGTGCGAACTCCTGAAACAGCGCACCGGTCAGGCCCTGCAGAAAGCCGATGGGTGCATAGACCGCCGCGAGGGTAATGGTCATGGTGACGACTGGCATGGCGATCTCTCGAGCGCCGTCGATCGCTGCCTGGAAGGGCGACTTGCCGTCCTCGATATGCCGATGGATGTTTTCCACCACCACGATGGCATCGTCCACCACCAGGCCGATCGCCAGCACCATGGCCAGCAACGTCAGCAAATTGATCGAGTAGCCCATGGCCTGCATGAAGAACATCACGCCGATCATTGACAGCGGAATGGTCACCACCGGAATCAGCACCGAGCGCAGTGATCCGAGGAATAGGAACACCACCACGATGACAATCACCACCGCTTCGGCAAGGGTCTTCACCACTTCGTCGATCGAGGCCTGGATGAAGCGGGTGGCATCGTAGGCGATGGTGACTTTCAGGCTCGGCGGCAGCTGCGATTCGATCTCCGGCAAGATCGCACGTACCTCGCTGATCACGTCCAGCGGGTTGGCGCTCGGGGTGCCTTTGATGCCGATATAGACCGAGGGAATGCCATCGAATGAGCTGATGGCGTTGTAGCTTTCGGCACCCATCTCGACCCGCGCCACATCGCCGAGCAGTACGCGGCTGCCGCCTTCGGTCTTCAGCGGTATGGCGGCGAATGCTTCGGGCGTATTCAGCTCGGTGTCGGCGTTGATGCTGGTGACGACATATTCCCCCTTCACCTCGCCAGCCGCGGCGAGGAAGTTGTACTTGCGCACGGCCTCGTTCACGTCCCCCGCAGACAGCCCGTAGGCCGCAAGCTTCACCGGGTCCAGCCAGAGGCGCATGGCAAACACCTGGTTGCCGAGAATTTCCGCCTCGGCCATGCCGGGCAGGGTGGCCAGTTTCGGCTGGATGACACGCGACAGATAATCGGTGATCTGGGGGTTGGTCAGCTGTTCGCTATAGAAGCTGATGTACATGAGCGCGGTGGAGTCGGCGGCCTGCTTGTTCAGCACCGGGTCCTCGGCGTTTTGCGGCAGCTGGTTCTTTACCGAGTTGGCCTGGCTCAACAGCTCCGTGTAGAGCCGGTCGGTGTCAGCCCCGATACGTGCGTAAACCGAGATGGTGGACACGTTTTGCTGGCTCACCGATGTCATGTAGTCGACCCCCTCGGCGCTAGCCAGGCTCTGTTGAAGAGGCTGGGTGATATAGCCCTGGATGGTCTCCGCGTTGGCGCCGGGATAAGCGGTGGTCACGGTAATCAGCGCGCTTTCCATCTGCGGATACTGACGAATGACCAAGCTGTTGAATGCTTGGAAGCCGAGCAGCACGATCAACAGGCTGATCACGCTGGCCAGTACCGGACGGCGAATGAATGGGTCGGTAAATGCCATAGCGATTGATGTCCCTGTGGTCGGCGCCTCAGCGGGCGCCGGATCCGTTGTCTGTCTCGAGCTTGAGCGTGCGCTTCTCGGCGATGGCGACGTGGGCGCCAGCGTCCAGCTTTAGCTGGCCGGCGATCACGACCTGCTCACCAGCTTCGAGTCCTTCGAGGATCACCACCTGACCGTCGCGACGCTCGCCGGTCTCGACGAAGCGCCGCTCAACGACCAGATAGGGTTCATTTTGCCCAGAGGCTTCGGGGGCTTGCTCGGTGCCTTCTGCGGGTTCGGGTGCTTGTCCTTCCTTCACGACGAGCACCGAATTGCCATAAAGCGTGTAGGTGATCGCAGTTTCCGGTACCACGACTCGTGGCTCCTCACTGGGCAACAGTACCTGCAGGTCGGCGAACATGCCCGGCAGCAGGCGCTCGCCGGGGTTGGCCAGTTCTGCACGGACCTGCACGTTACGGGTGGTGGTTTCCACCTTAGGGTTCAGCGCGACGATTCGGCCTTCGAAGTACTCATCGGGAAACGCAGCTACCTGGATCCGCACGGGTTGCCCGATGGCGAGCAAGGGCACCTGCTGTTCGGCCAGATAGAAGTCAACGAACAGGGTCGACAGGTCCTGCAGCGTCGCAATAGGCGTGCCGGCGGCAACGAAATCGCCGACGTCCACCTGGTTGATCCCGATGGTTCCGGAGAAGGGCGCGAGGATGCGCTTCTTTGCCAGGCTGGCCTTCAGCTGCGCGACAGTGGCAGCGGCTTTCTGCGATTCGGCATTGAGCCGATCGAACTCGCTGCGTGAGATCGCTTGGCGATCGACCAGACTACGTGCCCGCTCGAACTCGACCTTGGCGAGATGCAAGTCGGCCTGGGCCGCTGCCAGGCTCGCCTGTTCGATCTCGCTGTCGAGCAGAACGACCGGTTGGCCCTTGAGGATCTTCTCGCCCGAGCGGAACTGCACATCGCTGATGGTGCCAGCGATCTCCACGGACAGGTCGATGCCCTGGGATGCAGTGAGCGTGCCGATAGCCGGGAGCCGACTTTGCCAAGGCTGACGACTGGACTCGGTCACCTCGACACTGATCGGCGGCTTCGGTGCGTTGAATTGCTGGATCTGTGAGTAAATCGAGTTGAACTTAAGGGCGGCGAGGATCAATACCACGACGATCACCGCGCCCAGCATGAGCAGCATGCGGCGCAACATCTTCCGTATTCCTTGGATAGGGATGAGCCGGCTGGCTACTGCCATGAAATGAGGCAGCCGTTCAGGTGCACAAGCGACCGAGTACCGACCTGATGCGGCCCCGGCCTATGGTTGTTCCGACCAGAACGGTCGGGAAGCAGCGAAAGTAGCTCCGAACCTGGCGTATGTAAAGGGATAGGTAGAGGTGTCTGCGACGAGCTTGGCAGGGTGCATAGCGGCGGGGTAGAGCCGGAATGGCTGTGTCCGGCAGTACTTACCTTTCAACGGCCCCACCGTCGGAGGAGCCGTTGCGTCGGCATATCCGTATCAGCCCGCGAGGCGGTGCGTCACTTCGCTGAGCTGGGTCGACAACCCATGCAGGTTCTGGCTGGCTTTCTCGGTGCGCTCGACGTTTTCCTGATTGGTCGTGGCGATGGCGGTAATTTCGGTCAGGTTGCGCGAGATATCTTCGGCGACGGAAGTCTGTTCTTCGGCTGCGGTGGCGATCTGCCTGTTCATGTCGCGGATCGCTTCAACCTCCTGGGTGATGCGCTGCAGCATGCTGCCCGCTTCCGTCACCTGCTCCACGCCCTCGTCGCTGCGAGACTGGCCGCCCTCGATGGCGCGCACGGCATCCACCGCCCCGGTCTGCACGGTATCGATGATCTGATGAATCTCGGCAGTCGAATCCGCCGTGCGCCTGGCCAGTGTGCGCACCTCATCGGCTACGACCGCAAAGCCACGGCCAGCGTCACCGGCACGGGCGGCTTCGATGGCAGCGTTGAGCGCTAGCAGGTTGGTCTGGTCGGCAATGCCGCGAATGACTTCCAGCACCTTGCCGATGCGCCCGCTGTCTGCCTCCAGGCGGCGAATGACTTCAGCCGTGTTGCTGATCTCGCTGCGCATCTCAGTGATCGTGTGAATCGTTGAGCGCATCATGCTCTCGCCTTGCTGCGCCGAATGATCGGCCGCATCGGCGGCGCGCGCGGCGTCGGCGGCATGGCGGGCCACGTCCTGCGATGTGGCGGACATCTCGTGCATGGCGGTGGCAACTTGGTCGGTGCGCGAGAACTGTTCGCGGGCTCCCTGACCCATCAGCATGGCAATGTCGTTCAGCTCGCCGCTGGCGCTGTCCAGGTCCGAAGTGCTGCGTTGCAAGCGGGTAAAGGTATCCGCAAGGAAGTCGCGCAAGATGTTCGCGGCCACGGCGAGGTGCCCTAGCTCGTCGGCACGGGATGTATCGACGCGCTCGCTGAAATTTCCCTGACTGAGCTTGGCGATGTGATTGATCAATTGGCGGATCGGGTCGATCAGGTTGCGGTTCACCAGCCACAGACTGATCAGCCCAATCAGCGCCCCGGCAGCAAGCATGATCAGCGCGCCAGTGGTGATGGCCCTGTCGGCGGCGGAGCTGATCTCATCGGAGCTACGCAGCGCTGACTCTCGCAACTCGGCGACCAGCGCGCTGAGCTGTTCGCTGGTGGCGCGATCGATGCCCTTGACCGCAGCGTCTCCCGCGAACGGGTCATAGCCAGCGGCAATATATGCATCGCGACCGGCGCGATAGGCGATGCCGAGACTGCGGTGCTCTTTGCGCAACTCCTGGACCTGATTGGCTACGGCGGCGTCCCGCTTGCTCAACTGCTGCACCAGCGTGCCGAGCAGGTCCTGCACCTTGTTTTCCTGGGCTTCGAAGCTTCCCCAGTATTTTGCAAGGCTGTCGGGATTCTTGCCACGCAACAGGACGTTCTTCCATTCCTGCACCTGCACCTTGAATTCAAGGTTGGTTTCATCAATCAGGCGCGACGCCTCGATCGGACCTTTCAGCAATTTCTGGTAAGCGGATATGTCATCGGACAAAAAGGAAAAGCTGGCGAGCGCAATTGCCAGCATCAGTAGCAGGCTGCCGCCGATCAACGCCAACAGCTGAGCGCGCAGGGATTTTTTCAGAAACATCAGAGCGTTCTCGCATCGAATGGGAGCGCTTGCGTTCGGTCGCAAGTATGAACCGAACGCTCAGACAATTGACCGATCGGTCAGCTGTTATCGACGAACCGATTCGATACTTGAGAGATTTTCAGACCAGTCGCAAATGGTTGTCCCAGAGCCCTGCCGGCAACTGCAGCGGGGTACTGACAAAGCGCTTGCCCATGCAATCGACGAGTCTGCAGCGCCCCTGACCGGAACTCACTACGAAGCCCTGCTCGACCGCAGCGACACCGGCGCAGTCTGCCAAGTGGATCTCATCGCGCAGCTCGGCGCTGTCCAGGTCCCAGACGAAAACCTTGTTGCCGCGCGGCGCGGTTACGGCCAGCAGACGCAGGCTGTCGTGTATGGCCAGGCTCGCGGTGTATTGATTCATGGTCTGGCGTTGCGCCTCGCCCAAGGGGAATGCCTGGAACGGTTGGCCGGGACGTTTGATTGCCAGCAGCGGTACGCGGTCCATGGGGTCGCCTTCGTATTGCTGGCCGGACACTACCGTACCGTCGGCTGCTACGGCGAGATGGCGCACGCTGTTCATCTGCTCGGGCAGCTGCTCCTTGCTGATCAGCGTGCCGTCACGATGCAGTAACACCAGGCTTGGCTCCATGGCGTCAAGGTTCATCATTTCGCGACTGTCGGCTTCGGTGCGGATGCCACCGTTGGCGACTACCAGCGTCTCGCCATCCGGCATCCAGAGCAGCTGATGCGGGCCTACGCCATGGGTCGAATGTTCTTTGGCGCGGACCATCCGGCGCGCTTCGACGCGATAGACGCCAAGCACGCCGCGGCCGGCATCGGCGGTATCGTTCTCGGTGGTATAGAACCATTCGCCGCTGGCGTGAAATACGCCGTGGCCATAGAAATGTCGATTGAGGGGCGAGGCCAGCACTTGTAGCAACGTGCCGTCACGGCTGTCGATCAGATAGCTCTCACGGCTCGGCCGGCGTCCGACGAACACGGCTATCGGCAGGTGTGGGTGGGCATAGACATCATGGCAGCGCTCGCTGACAGGGGTGGCGAATACACGCGTTCCATCGAGCCGGTAGCCCACCGCGTAGTGACGACCATCAGCATCATCGCGCGCGGAAAGCAGCAAAGGGTGCTCGGTGTTTCGGGTAAGCGTCCAGCCGCCGACGGCGGTCGCTGCGACCACGGCACTACCTAGGCCGAGAAAGGCACGGCGCTTCATGATCAATCTCCGTCGTGGGCGTTGAAGCCGATCTGTACCCCCAGCGCCCGCGCCAGTTCGTTCTGGTGCAGGCGGTGCAAGACGTCGATCTCCTGGTACAGCTCATCCAGCCGTGCGCGTCCGGCTTCATCTGCGATCAGCTCGCTGAACGGCAGCATGATGTCGGCCAGGTGTTGGCGAGATGTGGCGTAGGCGACATCGATGCGCTTGATCAGCTCGGTTTGCTCACCGGGGATGAGCTGCTTGAGGCCATTATCATCGCTGCCTTGCCAGAGCTTCTGAGCACCAGCGAGGGCTGCATCGATGCTGCCAAGCGTGGCATCGCTGCGCCAGGCCTCGGCCTGGAAGGGCTGCGGGAAGCCCTTGCTCTGGCGGCCCAGCGGGGCGCCGAGCTTTTTCTTCAAGCCATCCAGCGCGGTGACCTGCACGCGCAGCAGATCGGCGATCGCTTCCTGCGAATCGGCGTAGCGCTCATTGGGAAACTCGCTCAGTTGCGCGGCCATGCCGTCTTCGCCTTCCCACTCCTGCAGGATGTTCGCGGCGAGCTTCTGCTGGTGCTCTCCGATTGCTTCCAGCAGCTGGCAGTAACGCGCCTTGACCTGGCTGTCGCCGAGGTCGACTGCTTTGTCGTAGAGCACATACTCATATGCCGAAAGGCCCTGCAGAACGACACTACCGTCCTCCAGGTCGGCCTGGGTCAGCTCGGGCTTGTTCTTCAGCAGGGCAGTGACCTGACGCCCCACCAGGTTTTTCTTGTCCGGCCAGAACTGCACCTGCCAGGCCCGGTTGCCTTCGCCCATCGGGCCGATCAGCAATGGCTGCAAGCCCGCCCAGGCAAACTGCGCCTGCAGGAAGGCTTCACGCGCAACATCGAGCTCTTCGTTTCCGGCGCAGAAAGCGATGCTGCTGGCGGCCATGCGTCGGTTGGTTTCGGCCCATTGGGTATAGGTCGGAAGCAGGACTTCATCGGCCAGCGTCTTGCTGGTTTCCGCGAGTGGATCGGATGGCGCGCAGGCACCGAGCAGCAGGCCCAGTGCGGTGGCGGTGACGGCTGAAAGATAACGATCGGTGTACATATTGTTCCTCGGCAAGGCCGGACCGCGCTGGCTGGTCCGATGCTAGAGTGATTCGAGAAAGGCCAGCAGGGCGCTGCGCTCGTTGCTGTCGAAGCCGAGCACTGACTGCTTGGCCTGTTCCGCTTCGCCGCCGTGCCAAAGTATGGCTTCGAGCAGATTGCGGGCACGTCCGTCATGCAGGAATTGGGTATGGCCGCTCACCGTTTCGGTCATGCCGATGCCCCACAGTGGTGGCGTGCGCCACTCACTGCCGCTGGCCTCGAATTCGGGGCGATGGTCGGCAAGCCCTTCTCCCATGTCATGCAGCAGCAGATCGGAGTAGGGGCGAATGATCTGATTGGCCTGTTCCGGTTCTGCGGCCTCGCCCGTGGTGAATGCCGGCACATGGCAGCTCTGGCATCCGGCTTGGTGGAATAGGGTCTTGCCTGCAAGTACTTGCGGATCGTCGACGTTGCGCCGCGCCGGTACGCCAAGGTTGCGGGTATAGAACAGTACCAATCCTAGAATGTTGTCGCTGACTTCAGGGTCGCCGCCGTGAGGCATGGCACGACAGTCCTGCTGTCTTTCGGTGCAGCTGCTGCCTGTGAAAATGCTGGTGGTAAGTCCCATGTCGTTAAAGAAAGCGTCGGCGTTCTGCTGGTTCAGATTCGGTTGTCCGGCCTTCCAGCCAAAGCGGCCGATCGCTTTTTCACGTGTGCTTTGGTCGAAAACTCTGTTGGGGCGCCCGGAAATCCCATTGCCATCGCGGTCGTCCGGATCGGCGTTGGCCAGCAGCGCGGATTCTGGAATCGCCTCCAGCAACCCGAGGCCAATCATGGCCGGCGCCACCCTGACGGAGAACTGAGTATCCGGATGCATCGGGCCGTAGCCCAACTCGGTTATGTCCAGCTGCGGGACTCGCAGCTCGACTTCAAAACCGTCGGCGAAGCGCTCGGTCCGCGTACCATAGCTGAGCCGGACCTTACCTTCGGGTGCCACGCCGGGAATCGCCATATCCTGCAACTGGCCACCGTATGTGGGCTCCGGCGCGATGCCTCGCTGCCTGACGACTTCAGCGTGCTCGGCGCCAGCAGGAATCGATAGCCGCACCAGCATCGACACGGCATTGCCGCGCTCGTCTTGTGCCGGACGACCACGCCCATCCTTGATGTGACAGCTCTGGCAGGCGTTGGTGTTGAGCAGCGGCCCGAGCCCATCGCGAGCGGTGGTAGAGGCGGGGGCGATGACCCAGGGATTACGAAAAAAGCTGTTGCCGACACTGAAGTCCAGTCGGCGCACCGGCGACAGATTGGCTGATGGCATCGAAAAGGCGTTCTGATCGAATTTCATCACCGTGGCGTCGCCCGCGGACAATGCCTCTCCTGGCTCGGCCTGTGTGAAGAGCGGCGTCTGCTCTCCGCAGCCGGCCAGGCCAAAGGCCAGGAGCAAGACAGTAGCGGAGCGAAAAAGCGGGTGCATCGAGTAATACCAGTGCCGTAACAGGGCGGCAATCTTAGCAGGCTAATGGAGCCTGAATAAGAGGGATTTGCATTTAACAGTATGCTTGCTGGTCGAACGAGCGCCAAACGCAGTCGTTGAGCCGTAAATAGAGAGGGCGGCATTGCGCCGCCCTCTCTCGTCGTCGCGAACGCGGCTCAGAACTGATGATCGGCCGTGTCCGGGTTCAGATCGCTGATGCCCAACGCGGCAGCGGCTTTCTCGATGGCTGCGGTCTGTTGTACCAGCGCGGCGATCGCAGCACGGACCTTTTCCTGGCCCTCGCTATTATCGGGACCGATCAACTGATCGAAGGCTTCGCCGTCTTCTGCGCTAGTGACCAGCACTTGTAGCTTGGCTTCGGTGGTTTCCAGGTCGGTTTTCAGCGTGCTGTTGAGTTGCGGGTCGGTGCCTTCGACCAGCGATGCCAGGCTCGGGCCGCTGAGCGTGCTGCCGTCCACGCGCTGATACTCGCCGAGGTAGACGTTACGGATGCCTTTGGCGTTATAGAAGTGCGAGTTATGCGTGTTGTCGCTGAAGCAATCGTGCTCGTCTTCTGGAGAGTTGGCTTCCAGAGCGACCTTCATGCGTTCGCCGGCTAGCTCGCCGAGCGACAGGCTGCCCATGCCGAAGAACATCTTGCGCAGGCCGTTCTCGGCGGACTCGCTTTCGAGGCTGGCGCGGTAGTTGTCAGCGACGCCGGCTTTCCACTCGCCGACCATCTCTTCCAGGTCACTGACCAGCAGTTCGGTGGCGGCTTTCAGATAGGTACGGCGACGGTCGCAATTATCGCCGGTGCAGCCTTCGCCTTCGATGAAGTCACTGACGGGGCGCTCGCCGGCGCCGGCGTTGGTACCGTTGAGGTCCTGACCCCAGAGCAGGAACTCGATGGCGTGGTAGCCGGTGGCGACGTTCGCCTCCGAACCGGCCAACTCGTTCAGGCTGGCCAGCTTCTCGCCGGTGATTTCGCTGACGTCGACCTTGTCCTCACCAATCTGCAGTTCCTTGTTGGCGATGATATTAGCGGTAGCGCCAGGGTTGCCGAGTGCATGCTGATAATCACCCTTGACGTAGTCGATCATGCCTTCGTCCAGTGGCCAGGCGTTGAGCTGACCTTCCCAGTCGTCGACCACCGGGTTGCCGAAGCGGAACACTTCGCTCTGCATGTAGGGAACACGCGCGGCCAGCCAGGCGTCCTTGGCCGCCTGCAGGGTTTCCTCGGTCGGATTGGCGAGCAGGGCATCGACTGCTTTCTGAAGTTCCAGTGCGGTGCTGTGCGCATCGCTGAAGATGGCGTGAGCCATGTCCGCGTAATGCTTGACCACAGCCTGCGCGGCTTCATTGTTAACGGCATCGGCCGCGGTTTCTGTCGCTGGCGCGCTCGCTGCCGGCTCGCTTTGGGTGGTGGTTTGAGGCGCGGCAGCCTGGCTGGCTGGCTCTTTGTCTTCGCCGCAACCAGCGAGTGAAATGGCAACAGCCAAGAGGCTGGCGGTGGCCCAGACGGGAGTGCGTAGCATGGCGGGTTCCTTTGCTTGCAGGGTGGTATGAGCTGTTCAGCAGCGAAGCTGCGACAAACTGATGCAGACCATAATGCGAAAGATTTGCATTTTGTGCAAAGAAATTGCGTGGAACAGGTCGCGTATCCCGTTGGCAGCAGCCGCTAGAATGCCGTCTTTGAAGCCCGGACATCTTACGAGGATGCCTTGATGAGCCTGAGCGCGGTTTTTGCGTGTGTACTGCTGTTTCTTGCCGCGGCTTATGCCGTGATCCTCTATAACGGGCTGGTACGCCTCAAGCACGGCGTGAGCAAGGCCTGGTCGAATATCGACGTGCTGCTGCGTCAGCGCCACGAGGAATTGCCCAAGCTGGTGGAGACCTGCAAGCAGTACATGCAGCATGAGCGCAGTACGTTGGAACAGGTCGTCCTGGCGCGTAATGCGGTAGCTGCAGCACGTGACAAGGGCGATGTCGGTGCGCTGGGGAAAGCCGAAACCGGCCTTCGTGCCGGTCTGGGCCAATTGTTCGCGCTGGCGGAAAACTATCCGCAGCTGCGCGCGAACGAGAGCTTCCGCCACCTGCAGCAGCGCATCAGCGGTCTGGAGAGCGGTATCGCGGATCGGCGCGAGTTGTACAACGAATCGGTCAATCTGAATAACGTGCGCATCGAGCAATTCCCCGATGTGCTGTTGGCGCGCGCGTTCGGGTTTCGTGATGCGCCGTTGCTGCAGTTCAGCGAGGCGGAAAAGGCGGATATCGACCTCAAGCCATTGTTCGGTTGAGCGGGGAACCGATCGGTGTTTCTAACCGCCGCGGGCGTGGCTATGTGCCTGGTGGGCGGCTGGTTGTGGATCAGCCGCTGGTCGAAGATGCGCCATTTGCTGGACACGCCTACTTCGAGAATCCGCTCGGCGGCGCAAGGTTACGTCGAACTGGCTGGTGTGCTGCGCAGCCTTCCAGACGTGCCGCCAGTGTTGGCGCCGCTGACGGCCAAACCTTGTCTATGGTGGCGCTACCGCATCGAGGAGTATCGATCTGGCGGTAAGCGCAGCAATTGGCGAGTGATCGAGCAGGGCTGCAGTGAGGGGCTGCTACGGCTATCGGATGCGACCGGCGACTGCCTGATCGATCCTCGCGGCGCCGAAGTGCTGCCGGCCCGGCGCGATTGTTGGACCGGCGACCTGCGCCACCCCCGAGGCATGCCATCCGGCGGCGCCATGGCATGGCTAACGGGGCATCGCCAATATCGCTATAGAGAAGAACGTTTGCACGCCGACGAGCCGCTGTATGCCATTGGTGATTTTCGGACGACAGGAAGCGATCGGCAGGGCCGCGATCTGCCGGCTGCCCTGGGTCAGGTCGTACGGGAATGGAAGGAAGATTATGCTAGGCAGCTGCGGCGTTTCGACAAAAATGGTGATGGCCAGCTCGATCAGGCGGAGTGGAGTCGTGTGCGTCTTGCAGCGGGACTTGAAGCGGAACAGCGCCATCGTCTCGCCGGTACGCTCCCTGCGCAGCACCGACTGATGCGCCCCGGCGAGGGTTTGCCGTTTGTGTTGTCCAGTCACGGCGAGGAGGTTCTCGCGCGACGCTATCGCTGGCACGCCGCTGGCGGCGCTGCGCTATGTCTTCTCGGCGCGACCTTGATGACGTCTCTGTGGGTGGGATAGAGGCATGATGCCCTCGGCGTGCGATGGGGCGCTCGGCGATAAACGTCGTTTCAAACGGTTTTTTCGCTAATGGCTGGGTCGATCGGTGCATGGTCATGCGTAGCTGGCCGCGGCGTTCGCCCGGCCATGGCTTGACCTGGCTTCGCTTGGTACATCGCCTCATCGGCATGCTTGAGCAAGGACGTTTCGTCAGTGCCGTTCTCAGGAAAATGCGCGACTCCGATACTCGGCTGAATCACCAGACTCATTTCCGCCAGCTCGACCGGAGCTTGCATTGCCGCGCGAATGTTGCTGATCACGACCGCCGTATCGGCTTCTGACGGGCTGCTTTCCAGTAGCACGACGAACTCGTCGCCGCCCATCCGTGCAACCGTATCCGCCTCCCGGGTGTTATGTGCGAGCCTGCCGGCGAAGGCTTGCAGCAGCAGATCGCCGACGCTGTGACCGTGACAATCATTTACCTGTTTGAAGTTGTTCAGGTCCAGGTAGAGCAGCGACAGGCGCTCACCGTTGCGCCGCGCACGCGCCAATGCTGTTTTCAGCCGGGCAAAGAGGAAGGCTCGATTGGGCAGACCGGTAAGTTCGTCATACTGCGCCATCCGCTCGAGACGTGCCTGCAGCTGCTTGCGTTCGATAGCCGTGGCGACCTGGTTGGCGACGAACTGCAGCAGGTCCCTGTCCTGCTCGCGATACGTCGTCTTCCGCGCGGCATCGTTGAGCAGCAACGCGCCGAGGCTGCCTTGACGGGTGTATAGCGGCGCAGCCAGCCAGCAGTACCGGTGGGTATCAACGATCGCTCCGGGCACGGCGCAGCCTTCGTCACTGTTGGCCATCCACAGCAGCGCCTGCCCGGTATCAGTGACCTCCGCGCAAAGCGCTGCCGCTGATTCGAGAGCCAGCCCGGTACCGTCATCGGTTTTGTAGTAGGGGAAACTTGGCCTGTCCTGGTCGGGGGCATTCAAGGCCACGAAAAAGCTGGACGCCGGGATCAGCTTGCCGACGATCAGATGAATCTGTTCGAACAGCGAGGCCAGGTCGGCCGTGCTGTGGGCCGCCTCGGATATCGCATAGACCGCCGCTTGCCGAGATTCGGCATGCTTGCGCTGGGTGATGTCGCGCGCGACGCCTATGCGCAGTTGGTCGTTTTCGGACCAGCGGGCCGACCACATGATTTCGACCGGCAGGCCATCCTTGCGGATGTAGCGGTTCTCGAAATGCAGGCTGAGCTGGCCCGCCATCACCAACTTCGCTGCCTGCAGTGTGCGCTCGCGATCTTCCGGCGCGACCATGTCCATCATCGCCCGGCCAATCATTTCGTCCGGGGTGTACCCGAAAATCCGTTCGCATGCAGCGCTGACATAGACAAAGCGGCCAGCGGCGTCGACAACACAGACCGCATCAAGCATGAGGTCCAGAACGGTAGCCAAGGAAGGGCGATTCTCTGTTTTCATCGTGCGTACCAGTGAGAGCTGCACGGACAACAATCGGAGCGGACACTGATTCGAGTGTAGCGGAGGCAGTCCAGCGTCGCTCAGAATAGTGGCTTTATGGCATCGATTAGCTGAAGCGTGATCAGGAGCGCTTTTCGGCGATCCAGATGGTATGGCGTGTCCCTCGATTACCATGAGCGAAGACCTGAACTTCCTCGGCCTTGAAGCCCGACTTGTTCAGTCGCTGGGAGAATGCGCGGTCGGCGCTGGCCGACCATACTGCAAGCAGGCCGTTGGGGCGCAGTGCACGGGCGCAGGTGTCGAGTCCGGTTGACGAATACAGCCAGCTGTTGCTCTTGCGGGTCAGCCCTTCAGGGCCGTTGTCGACATCGAGCATGATGGCATCGAAGCCTTGCGGTTCGTTCTTCAGCACGTCGGCAACATCGCTGCGAAGCACCCGAGTACGTGGGTCGGTAATGGGCATGCCGGCCTTCTCGCCCAGTGGGCCGCGGTTCCAGTCGATTACGCCGGGTACCAGCTCAGCGACTTGAACCTCGGCGTCATCTCCTAGCTGTTTGAGTGCCGATGCGAGGGTAAACCCCATTCCCAATCCACCGATCAGTACACGTGCCTTTGGACGATGGGCGATGCTTTTGCAGGGGATCTCCCCCAGGGCATCCTCGGAACCGTGGGTGCGGGTGTTCATGAGCTGATTGCCACTGCCTCCCTGAATCTTGATGACAAAGTCGTCACCATAGGTAAACAAGCAGAGGGCGCCGCCGTCGTCTGGGATTTGGGCGGTGTCGATCAGTTCAAAACGCTTCATGCGTATCGCTCGTGGCAGGCGGTAGGTGAGGGCGGCGCGATGGCTGCCGCGTTATAGCGTTTCCGAATTGAGTCTGTGCTCGAAACGTAGCGATTGCTGTAGCAGGACGGCCAGTTCATTGGCCGGCAAGGGCTTGCTGTAGTAGTAGCCCTGGCCTTCATTGCAGCCTTCTTCGATGAGATAGCGTTCCTGTTCGGCCGTTTCCACGCCCTCGGCGATTACCAGCATGCCGAGGCTTCTGCCCAGTTGGATGATGGCGCGGACGATGGTGGTATCGCCCTCATCCGACGACATATCGCGGACGAAGCTCTTGTCGATCTTGATCTTGTCCAGCGGCAGGCTTTTCAGATAGCTGAGCGAGGAATAGCCTGTGCCGAAATCGTCGATCGCGATCAGCGCGCCGGAGCGGCGCAAGCTGTGCAGGTTATGCGTGGCGGCTCCGATGTCTTCCATCAACCCTGTTTCGGTCACTTCGAGCTCAAGCGTTTCTGGCGGCAGGTGGTGAGTACTGAGCAGCGTGCTGATCATCTCTGGCAGTTCGGCGTGATGCAGTTGCACCGTGGACAGGTTGACGGCCATGCGCAAGTCACTGAACCCTTGCTGATGCCATTCGCGCAGCTGCCGGCAGGCCTGATCCAAAACCCACTTGCCGATGGCGATGATGCTGCCGTTCTGCTCGGCCAACGGGATGAAAATGTCTGGCGGAACCATCTTCCCGCTTGGGTGGGACCAGCGCAACAGCGCCTCGACGCCGGTGATGCGTTTCAATCGATAGTCGATCTGCGGCTGGTAAACCAGATGGAACTCGTTTCGTTTGATTGCTTCGGCCAGATCGTTCTGCAATTCCCGGCGCGTTCGCATCTCGCTGTCGATACTTGCCACATAAAACTGGTAGCGGTTACGCGAGCGGTTCTTCGCCAGGGTCATGGTCTGTTCGGCTTTCTGCAGCAGCTTCTCGGTGTTGCCGCCATCTTCCGGATACAATGTGATACCGATGGTGGCGCGCAGACGTATGTTCTGCTGATCGAGGATCACCGGCCGCTCCAGATCGTCGAGTACTTTTTGCGCCAGCTCGGCCGCCTCGTAAGGTTGTTCGAAGCCGAACAGCACCAGCACGAACTGATCCCCACCCAGACGAGCAAGAGCTCCGACACGACCGCTCAAGCTGCGTAGGCGATCGGCCAGCGCGACGAGCAAGCGATCGCCGTTCTGGTAGCTGAACTGCTCATTCACGCCCTTGAAATCATCCAGCCCGAGACAGAGCACGGCCACTCGGCGCTGCAGGCGGGCAGCCTCGCCGAGAATGTTATCCAGCTGCTGTTGGAGTTGTAGACGGTTGGGCAAGCCGGTGAGCGAATCGTACTGGGTCATGCGTTGCAGGTTGCTTTCCGCTGCATGACGCAACTGCATGTTGTGTTCGATGGAGGCGAGCAGGCGATTGGCGGTTTGGACCCAGAGCCCCAGCTCATTTCGCTCGTGCCCCCTTGGCATCGGCAATGAATGCTCGCCGGGGCGGCCAGGATTAATACGCGAAAGATGGTCGATCAGCTTGGTCAGCGGCCGCGTCAGCAGCCACTCGTAGATCAGGTAGAGCAACAGGCCCAGCACCAGGGCGCGGAGAATGCCAACGATGAAGATCACCACGGAGTCGTTGACGAATTCCTGTCCGTACGGCGCGGTATCGAGTGTGATGCGAAGGTCACCGTAATACTCGTTGTACGGTGGGCGACCGATCAACGGGATCGAAAATTCCTGATCGCGCCCGAGTATAGGGTCGGTCAACCAGCGTGACGGTAGTGACATGAGCGGGCGGGACTTGTGAGCAAGCGGCTCGTCGCCTGGATGGCCTATCGACGCCTTGCGAATCGACTCGTGCTGAAACAGACCTTCCATGACCTGAGCACCCATCTCCCGGTCCAGGCTATAGATCGCCTGGGTGGAGGGATCGCGCGTCATACGCAGGATTCGTTGCGCCTCGGCATTAATTAGCTGACGTGTCTTGTACGCGTCGAACACGATCTGAGCACAGCTTAGTACCAGTCCAACGGCAAGCGCTGACAGCAGAACGATGCGGAGCAGCTTTCGTGACAGGCTGTTGCGCAATGCGGTCAAAAGAATTTCCTTTTTCCGAGCGGATGCCCAGCGCAAGTATTAGTCGTCATAGATCGGGCGTCAAAGGCGCGGTGACGCTTATAGGCAAAACGTTATCAGAACGATGGCTTGCATGGAGCACCTTCCGTCGAGCCTTCCTGCCGTGCGAAGCATGCTCCAAAGTACGATGCTAGACGGGCTGAAGCCATGTCGGCTCAGGTGGCCGCCGATGCTTCCTTGACTTCGCAGCCCTTGATGACCATACGAATGATCGTTTCGGCGGCCGCTTCGTAATCGGCATCATTCAGTGTGGCCTTGCCCGTCACGGTGGAAATCTGCCAGTCGAAATCGGCGTAGGTCTGGGTCGCAGCCCAGATGCTGAACATCAGATGATTGGGGTCGACCTTCGCCATTAACCCTTGATCGATCCAGTGCTGGATGCGAGCCACGTTGTGACTGGCCTGCGCGTTCAGCTGCGCAGCCCGCTCGGCGGGTAAATGTGGCGCGCCATGCATGATCTCGCTGGCAAATACCTTGGAGGCACAGGCGTGCTCCCGCGAGATGCGGATCTTGGTGCGGATGTAGGCCCGTAGCACATCGGCCGGCTCGCCAGGTTGATTGAACGGCTCGGAGGCGTGCAGCAGCGGCTCGACGATGCTGTCGAGCACCTCGCGGTAGAGGTTTTCCTTGCTCTTGAAATAGTAATAGACGTTGGGCTTGGGTAGCCCGGCGCGGTGAGCGATATCGCTGGTCTTGCTGGCGGCGAAGCCCTTCTCGGCGAACTCTTCGCTGGCAGCACGCAGGATCAGTTCTTTGTTGCGCTCGCGGATACTGGACATAGGGCCTGTTCGATTCACGACCACCTAGCCTGGTGGCCCGCCGCGGCATGCTAGCACCGGCATCTCGTCTCTCTCAAGGCGTCGTGGTGTGCGTGGCATGTATCGCAATTGCGGATATTTTGTATACAAAAAGTGAAGGCATTCTGATACTGTTTTTTAACTGCGCAGTTGCTTCGTTGCCCGAAGAGGCAAGGTCGGATTGCTGAAGCATGTCATTGACACAGCTGCGCGTGCGTGGCGGCAACCAACAAAAACTACAAGGGGTTCCCATGAAGCGAGTTCTCGCTAGCGTATTGTTCATGTGTCCATTCCACGCCTTCGCCCAGCAGACCTATATTGTGGGCGTCGAGGCCGCCTCCTTCCTGCCCCATTACAGTGTGGATGCCGAGGGCAACTACAAGGGTTTCGCGCGGGACTTGCTCGATATGTTCGCCGAGCAGATTGGCGTGCGGCTCGCCTACAAACCTCTGCCTGCAGACGGTTTGTTACCGGCGCTGCTCGAAGGCGAAGTGGATTTCAAATATCCCGACAATCCCAACTGGGCTGCTCCTGCGAAGGCGGGCTACCAGCTGTATTACAGCCAGCCGGCGGTCGATATCGTCGACGGGGTGATGGTTGCGCCGCGACGGGTAGGGCTTGGGCTCGAGCAGCTCAGGCGTCTGGCGGTGGTGGATGGCTGGACGCCCTGGGGCTACGAGGCGCGCATCAAGACCAACCAGATGCTGTTGGTAAGCAGCGATGATCTGCCACACATGATGCGTCAGGCTCTGCTCAAAGATGCTGACGGTGCCTATTACAACATCGTGGTGGCGACGTATTATTTGGACAACATACGCGCAAAGCCCGGAGCGCTGGTATTCGATCCGGATCTTCCGCATACCCGCAGTACTTACAATCTCTCGAGTATCAAACATCCTGAGCTGATGCAGCGCTTTGACCAGTTTCTCAGTGCACGTCAAACGGACATCGCCGCCCTCAAGGCCAAGTATCGGGTGGAGGGAAACCTGTCGTCAGAGTACGTCGGCCTGGAGCAATGGAAGATCGACTTCCTCGAGCGTCAGAAGGCCAAGAAGGCTGCAGGGGGCTAGTGTGGCAAGTCCTGCGGGGCAGACACCGCGGCCAGGCAAACGCGGTTGCGCCCTTCGCTCTTGGCGCGATACAGCGCCAAGTCTGCATTGTGCAGAAGGCTGTCCAGGCTGCCCTCTGGCTGTAGCTGGGCGACGCCGATACTGACCGTGACGTGTAGCGCCGTTCCGTTGAGATCGAAGGTTTCGGCTTCGGTGTGCTTGCGAATCTTTTCCGCCAAGGCCAGCGCGACGTCGAGGCCTGTGTCCTTGAACATAACGACGAATTCCTCGCCGCCCCAGCGCGACACGACATCCGCCTGGCGAAGCTGCCGAGCCAATAGCCCGGCGAAACTGCGCAGCAGGAAATCACCGCCTAGGTGACCGTGGGTGTCGTTGAAGGTCTTGAAGTGATCCAGATCCATGATCAACACACATAAACTGCTGTGCTGGCGACGAGCTTCGACCAAGGCCTGTTCGGCGACCAGGCCGAAGCCGCGGCGGTTGAGCAGTTCGGTCAGAGCGTCGTGAGTTGCCATGGCTTCGATGCGCTGCAGATAGCGCCGACTGATCAGGCCCACCACACCGAGTACCGTCGCGGTGACGCTGAAGCAGATCAGCAAGTTGACCCAGAGCGTGCGCCGCACCGGGGCCATGACACCGCTTTCCTGTTTGTCGACCATCAGGTACCAGTTCAGCTCGGGGAGGTAGCGAATATTGATGAAGTGCTGTTCGCCCTCGCTCTGATACTGGAACGCGCCGGGTCGCAGCTTCGGCAGTTTTGCGTTGAGGTCAGCTAACGCTGCGATGTCGTCCAGGTGAGCTCCACGAGCCGCGCCGGCTGGCCCGCCCTGACTGCCCGTTGCGGCTATGCGGCGTTGACTGTCGACAAAGTAAATGTTGCGTTGGTAACGCCGCTGATAGTTATCCACCAGTTCGAGGACCCGCGTTAGCGTCAGGCCGACCCCGGCCACGCCGAGGAAGCGACCATCGGCTGCGGTCATCCGATAATTGATGAACATGGTCATCCGCCGGACATCCACCACGACCTCCCATTGCGTGCCGCTTTCTTCGAAGCGGTAGAACCAGCCATGCGCAGGATTGTCCGGCTGCATCTGCTGGGTTTCATTGTCGGCGTAGTAAGTCTGCGAACGATCAGAAACGAAAAACACTGTAGACGCGTTGTAGCGCTGCTTGATGGCCTGCAAATAGCGGGTGATTAGTGATTCATTGCGTTCGCCCTGTTCGACCCAATCGAGGACGAAGGGGTCTTCAGCCATAGCCGATGAAACCTGGACAAGGCGTACCAGATCTTTCTGGATTTCAGAGGAAATGACGTCCGCGGTCAGGGGTAGCTCGGTGTTGATGATGCTGTTGCGGATCGTCTCGCGCGAGGCGTAGTAGCTGCCGAATGTGGTCAGGATAAAGCCCAGCCCGATGATCAGGCCCAGCAGTGCGAGCAGAGTTGATTGCTGGAGCTTCAAAGTCGGCAAAGGCATCGGTTACTCCGGCCAGGGTCAATTGGCTCACACCAGGCAGTTTGCCCTCGTGCCTCAGCATAAAGCTTAACCCGCCAATCGCCCACCCGTCGGGCAGTAGCTCAAGATCGAGTGCGCTTGGCCGCTACGTTGATGAAACGTGCAGCCTCATAAATGTATGCACAATGCCATCGCTATTGTGTACGGTAGTGATGCGAAGATTAATACAAAAAAGGATCGCAGCATGTCTTTCTTACGGCGTAGTATTCAGTGGCAACTGATTGTGAGTATGGGAGCAGCTCTCCTAACTAGCGTCTTGATCGTAATTCTTGTTTATTCCGCTGCGGTCAACCGGCTCGCGGAGCGCTACCTTGTAGGCGAGGCCCTGCCGGCGAATATCAGCACGATTCGCAACGACATCGAACGCACCTTGGCGGCGCCGATTACCGCTGCCGCCGGTATCGCAGGTAACACGCTGGTGCAGGAGTGGCTGAGCAACGGCGAAAGTCCGGAACTGGGCGCGGCGATGGGGCGCTATCTCGACGGCGTGAAAACCCAGCAGAATGCGCTGACCACCTCCATTGCCGTGCTCGATAGTGGCAACTATTACTCCGAGACAGGTCTGTCTCGCACCCTGCAGCGCAGTGCGCCGGGTGAGAGCTGGTTCTACAGCTTGATCGACAGCGGTATCGATCGCCGTTTCGAGATCGATATCGACAAGACTTCCCGGCTGCCGACATTGTTCATCAATCAGCGCATCACGGCCGGTGGCAAGACCCTTGGGGTTGCCGGACTGGGTTACAGCCTGAAAAGCATGTCCGAGCTGATCAGCAACTTCCGTTTTGGCGAACGAGGCGAGGTGTACCTGATCGATGGTGGTGGCCGGGTCAAGGTTCATCCGCGTACCGAGCACAACGATCGCACCGATTTGAGCGCGCTGATTGGCGAAGACGCCGCGAGACGGCTGCTGGCCGGAGAACAGGAAACCGTAAGGTTCGAGCGCGATGGCGAAGCCTTCCTGGCATTGGCGCAACCGCTGGCCAGCCTGAACTGGGTACTGGTCAGTACGGTTCCGGAAGCTGAGATTTTCGCTGAAGCACGAAGAACGCTCTGGACCATCAGCCTGATCGCGGCCTGTATCGCTCTGTTCTGTCTGGGGCTGGTAGTGCTGCTGGCGCGTGGGCTGGTGAAGCCGATCCGCCAGGTGACTGCAGCGCTGGTGGAGATTGGCGGTGGTGGCGGTGACCTGACTCGCCGTCTGGACGAGAGCCGTGCCGATGAGTTGGGTGATCTTGCGCGTGGTTTCAACCGCTTTATTGGCAGCCTGCGGGGTCTTATTGGCGACGTGCTGAATACCAGTCAGCAGTTGCGTGCCGCGGTAGGGCAGGTGGCCGAAGTGGTTGATAACACAGCGACCCGTGCCGGGCGCCAGCATGAAATGACCGATATGGTTGCCACTGCGGTTCACGAAATGGGATTAACCGTGCAGGAGATCGCCCGTAACGCCAGTAGCGCCGCTCAGGCTTCCCAGGGCGCGCGTGACGAGGCGACGCAGGCAAGCAAGGTGGTAGGTGATTCGATCACGCATATCGAAAAGATGTCCGGTGACATCGGTCACGCTGCCGAATCGGTTACCGATCTCGCACAGCAGGTCGCGTCGATTGACAAGGTGCTAGCCGTGATCCGCAGCATCTCCGAGCAAACCAATCTGCTTGCTTTGAACGCCGCTATCGAAGCGGCACGTGCCGGAGAAATGGGCCGGGGCTTCGCGGTTGTCGCCGATGAGGTGAGAACCCTTGCCAGCCGTACGCAGGGCTCTACCGACGAAATCCAGCAGATGATCCAGGGACTCAAGAGCGGCGCGGAAAGCGCCGTGAGCTCGATGCGTGCAGGGCAGGCAGCGACCGGCACAGGTGTGCAGGCCAGCCAGCGTACCGGCGAGTCGCTCAGCGCCATCACCCAGCGGGTCGAAGCGATCAGCGACATGAATGCTCAGGTTGCCACCGCGACCGAAGAGCAGAGCAGCGTAACCGAGGAGATCACTCACAACGTCCAGGGCATCGCCGACCTCGCTCAGGCGACGGCCAGCGAGGTGCAAAGCTGCCGTGAGGATTGCCAGGCGCTGAGCCGGCTGGCTGATGACCTGAGCCGGCAGATGGGCAGTTTCAAGTTGTGAATGATGTCGCGCGCCCCGCTCAACGAGCGTCGGCGCGCAGAGTCTTCATGCTGGTGTAGCGCTTCAGGCGTAATGCGGGCGCTTCCACCAGCCGCCACGACAGCACGGCAAAGCACAGGGTGACGACCATGCTCGACAGGGCGAATACCGCCAGGTTTATATCGGCGCCGAACCAGTGGATGATCAGTTGCTGGACCGGAAAACCGAAGATGTACATGCCATAGGAGAAATCCCCGTGCTTGCCGAAATGCGCCACCTTCGGTAGCCGGGCATAGGCGAGGTAGATCACCAGATAGGGCAGGGTGAGCATGTGCACGACGAACCAGGCCGAGCTGCCCAATGCGAACACCGAGGCGGCCAGCAGCAGCAGGGCGATACGCCCATCCCAGAGAACCTGGTCCTGATAGAAATAGAGCGCTGCGCCGAAGTAGAAGAACAGGCCCAGTCGGAACAGCTTGAGGATGGTCACGCTTTCAATGCCTAGCGCCGGTAGCAAAAAGAAGTGCCCGACCATCAATACGCCTAGCCCAAGCAGCACCATCTGGCGCTTGAGCAGCTTCAGCGCACCGAGCAGCAGCACGCTGCCGTACATCAGGCCCTCCAGGGGCAGCGTCCAGAACGACCCATTGACCACTTCCGGAAACGGATTGCTGGCAAATACGCCGGGCAACTCGTAGCGTGTCATTAGAAAAGTGTTGGTCAGGAAGGCCGCCGTTTTGCTGTCGCTGAAGTACTCACTCAGCGGCAGCGGTGTGGTCAGCGGTCCTATCACCAGCAGCGCGAATATCACGGCGAAGGCCAGCCCTGGGAAGATGCGTAGCGCGCGCTTGAGGATGAAGCTGATATTGCTGTTGCCGTGCAGGTAAGAGGCTGTAATCAGGAAGCCGCTGATGACGAAGAAGGCATCGACCGCGAGGTCCGCCATATCGGTGCCGCCGGTCAAAGGGCGCAGCGGCTCTTCTGGCAGACGCCCGCTCAGCCAATAGCAATGGCCCATTAGAACCAGCGTCGCGGCCACGAAGCGCAAAAAATCGAAGTTATTGTCCCGAACGCCCAATGACAGCTTTTGCATGGGTACTTCCTTGTTGTGGTTGTTTCTTTCCGGTCAGCAGTGCCGTAGCTGCCTAAGCTGCGGACTGAAACTGTTCGAGGGTGATACCCGCTAGGGAGTTCCGTTAAAAACAATATCTTTTGGCCATAGGCCTTTAGGCCGTGTGGGTATCGGAAAGCGCCAATACACGGCTGGGTTGTAAGCAGAACAGCCTGAGCGAAAAAAGGCAGCCCGAGGGCTGCCTTTCGTTCATTCGCATTCGAATTAGAGTTAGAAGTGGGCTTTGACCAGCAGGCTGGCGGTGTTCTGGTCCGTGGCGCCGACGAAGTTGCGGCTGACGAAACCGCCATCCTCGATGCCGTACTTATCGGACCAATAATCGTATTCGATACCCACATAGAGCTTGCCGGGCTCCCCGTCCAGGGCCTTGCCCAGGTCGTATTTGATCTGCGGGTTGATGTGCAGGTTTTTCGAGATGAAGTCACCGCGGCGCTCGGAGCCGGCGTCGTTGACCACCCAGTCGATGAAGCCGTCGAAGAGGATGTCGGACTTGCCGACGGGGAAAGTCATGGCCCACGTTGGCGTGACCTGCCACTGGCCGCTGGGCTTGCCGGTGGTGCCGTCGGGTTTGCGGTAATAGACGTTGATCGCCAGACGGTCGAAGCCGGGCACATCGAGATCTACGGCCGGTCCGAGCAGGTAGTTCTGGTTGGGGGTGCCGTCGGCCAGGCTCTCGCCGCGCTCGTAGGTCGCTGCGAGTAGCACGTCCTTTACCGGGCCGAATGACATGTCGCGTCCACTGATCTTGCCCAGCGACAACCGCGGGCTGAACTCGCCGTAGTAGGTATGGCCTTCGCCGCCGGAGAGGCCGTTGTACCACTTGTTGTCGACGAACAGGAACATGTCGCCCCAGCTCCAGCCGCTGGCGTGCTCGAAGGTGATGGTCTGCTGAACCTTGCCATCATCGACTTTGAAATTCTTGCCGTATAGATAGCTGAGGCTGTTGTTCTGCCAGTGCATCATGCCGTCGGCGAAGGCTGGCGCAGCGAGCATGCAGCCGGCCAGCGCCAGCGAAAGAGGAGCGAGTCTAAAAGTCATGTGGGTGCCCTTTGGTTTTGTTGTTGTGATGAAGCAGTGTTGCGCCTGGCACCGTGGCAACCAGGCGCTGGTGGCGGATCAGCCCGTGGGGGTGAGGTGCTGCGAAGGGTCGTTGGTGGTCGCCTTCGAGCCCGGCTGGGAGTAGTTCGGGATGTTGACCGCCAGGGTGTTGGTGCCGACCGAGTCCTCGATCAGGTTGTCCGGATCGTAGTCATCCAGTTCTTCCGGTTCGCGCGGCAGGAAGAAGTTGAGCAGGATCGCGCTGAAAGCACCGATGGTGATTGGCGAACCGAAGATGTTCTTCATCACCTCGGGCAGATGGTTCAGCACATCCGGCACGGCGGCCACACCCAGCCCAAGGCCCAGCGAGATGGCGACGATGAGCATGTTGCGGCGATTCAGGCCCGCTTCGGCGAGAATCTTGATTCCCGCGATCGCGACGGTACCGAACATAATCAACGTGGCGCCACCGAGGACCGGCTTGGGCATCAGCTGCAGCACGCCGCCCACTACCGGGAACAGCGCCAGCAGAATCAGAATGCCGGCGATGTACAGGCCGACATGGCGGCTGGCGACGCCGGTCAGCTGGATCACACCGTTGTTCTGGCTGAAGGTCGTCATCGGCAGGCTGTTGAAGGTCGCCGCCAGCAGAGAACTGCAGCCGTCACCGAGGATGCCGCCCTTGATCCGCTGCATATAGAGTGGGCCCTTGACTGGCTGCCGCGAGATCATCGAGTTGGCCGTCAGGTCGCCAGCGGTTTCCAACGGGGTGATCAGGAAGATCACCGCGATCGGGATGAAGGCCATCCAATCGAAGGCGAAGCCGAACTTGAACGGCTGTGGCACGCTGACCGCCGGGAGTGCGGCGAGGCTGGAAAAATCCACCATACCCATCGTCCAGGCGGCAAAGTAGCCAACCATCAGCGCGACGATCACCGCGGACAGCCGCAGCAGCGGGATGCCGAAACGGTTGAGCACGATGATGGTACCGAGCACCAGTCCGGCCAGCGCCAGGTTGGGCAACGCGCCGGGATCCTCGGCCCCGTAGCCGCCGGCGATATCCGTCATCGAGACTTTGATCAGCGACAGCCCCATCAGGCAGATGATGGTGCCGGTGACGACCGGTGTGATGACCCTGCGCAGCCGGTTGATGTAGCGGCTGACTGCGATTTCCACGAAGGCGGCACAGAAACCGACCCCGAACAGGGTGGCGAGAATTTCTTCCGGGCTGCCGCCGCGATTCTTGACGATGAAGCCAGCCGCCAGAATTACGCTGAGAAAACCGAAACTGGTGCCCTGCAGGCAGAGCATGCCGGCGCCGATGGGCCCGACGCGTTTGGCCTGGATAAAAGTGCCGAGACCGGAGACGAACAGCGCCATGCTCACCAGATAAGGCACGTACTGACCCAATCCGAGCACGCTGCCGATAATCAGGGTGGGGGTGATGACGCCAACGAAACTGGCCAGCACGTGCTGTATCGCGGCAAAGGTAGCGGGAAGCGGACCCGGGCGATCCTCGAGTTGATAGATCAGGTCCTGGTTGGGAGCGTCACCGCTCCTGGATTCGGTTGCGGTCATGGTCAAGCCTGCCATTAGTTATTGTTCGGTCATGGGCTTTCGAGGCTGCACGGGCCTCTTTCGCTGATCGCCGAAAGTTGTTCGATCGGTCAGGATGTAACCGACTATAACAATCTGTGGACAGGCTTTAAAACAATTAATTTACTAATTGTGCACAATTCTGATGGGCGACGCGGTGCCGATGGTAAAGCTGTAACGACAAGCAGGGCCGGTGCATCGCGCTCGATCAGCGCTTGCTTAGTAGTTCCTGAGCCACGTTCTCGGCGAGACCGGCTCCGGCTTCGGACATGGTGAGGTAGGTCCGGTCGGCGCCGGCCTCCTCGATCTTCTGGGCGATATCTTCGTACATGGCATGGGAGACGATCAGGCCAGCGAAGCCCTTGCTGCGCAGCTGGCGGGTGGAGATGACCTTGGCCTCTGCGTCGTTCATCGCCAGAATCACCGCCTCAACCTTGTTCATTTCCAGGCTCTCCCAGAAGATCTGATCCTCGGCGTCGGCGAAAAGGACATGGCGACCGTTCTCGCTGCTCTTTTCCACGGTGACCGGGTCGGAGTCGAGGCTGACCAGGCGCCAGCCCTTACCCTGCAGATGGTCATAGGCGGCTCGCCCGGTGCGGCCCATGCCCATGATCAGGATCTGCGCATCCCCCAGCGAGACCGGTTGTTCGTCCGGGTGGCGGGTGTTGCGTTCGAGCGGAATCAGGCGCCTGGCCAGCCGATCATAGAGCGGATGGGAGATGCGGTTGAGCTGCGCGGATACGACGAATGACAGCGCTACGGTGATGGCCAGCGGTGTGAGCCATTGCGGCAGTACCACGCTGGCGACGATGAGGCCGAATTCGCTGTAGTTCGTCAGGCTAGAGGCACTGAGAAAGGCGCTCCGCGCGCGCAGGCGGAATCGCAGGAAGAGGAAAAAGAACAGCATGCCCTTGAGCGGCAACAGCACGGCCATGGCCGCGGCGAAAAGCATGGCGTCCATGTCCGGTAGGCCGCCAATGCCGATCTGCAGGAAAAATCCGACGAGGAAGATCTCCTTGATCGACCACAGCGAGTTGGACAGCTCGGTGGCGCGCTTGTGTTTGGCCAGCATGGCGCCGAACGCCAGCGCACCCAGTTCAGAGCTGAGCCCCAGATGTTCGAAGCCGAGACCGCCAACCACCAGTGCCAGCGCCAGGCCCAGCAGGACCATCAGCTCTTCGTGACCACTGTGGTCGAGCAGGCGGAACAACAACGGACGCAGCAGTGGCAGGCCTAACACCAAAAGGGCCCAGGCTGACGGCACCTTGCCGCTGGCGACACTCATCACCACCAGCGCGATCAGGTCCTGGATGATCAACACGCCAATGGCGACCCGCCCATGAAAGGCGCGCAGCTCGCGCTTACCCTCCAAGACCTTGGCGGCCAACACGGTACTGGAGAATGACAACGCGATCGCCAACAGCAGGCTCTCGCGCCAGTCCGTATCCAGAGCAAGCAGGAGGATAGGCACCACCAGAAGGCTGGAGATCAGGAAGTGCAGCAAGCCGCCGCCGATGACTTCGCGGCGCAGCAGGTTGCTCAGTTTGAGCTTGAGGCCCACGGTAAACAGCAGTAGCAACACGCCGAGATGAGCGAGGTGCGCGAGGATTTCGCTGTCCTGCGGGCCGACGCCGAAATGACTGCCAAAACCGGCCAGAGCGAAGCCGGCGCACAGATAGCCGATCAGTGGCGGCAAACCGACGGTACGGGCGAGGAGACCGAGAACGAAGGCGAAGGCTATCCAGCTGGCTTCAATCATTGGGAGGTTCTTGGGGCGGGAGGGCCTGCATTTTAGCGGGGGCGAGAGGCTTGTCGAGTTTCACCTGAGCTGTATACGACGAAACCCGCACAAGGCGGGTCTCGTCGAGGGGCAGCGGTCGCGGGTACCGGTTCGGTGCGGGGTTTTGCTACCGATCAGTGCTGAGCCGCACCGGTCAGCGCATTGCGCTCCGGCCCGCCGAGTACGTTGAACAGCAAGTTCAAGGTCACCGCGCTGATGGTTGCCACCGCAATGCCGCTATGGGTGATGGGCTCCATCCAGTGCGGAAGATGCGCGAAGAACTCCGGGCGTACTACCGGCACCATCCCCAGGCCAATGCTCACCGCGACCAGCAGCTGGTTGCGGCGGTCGCCAATATCGGCTTCCTGCAGGATCTTGATGCCTGTCGCGGCAACCATGCCGAACATGGCGATGCCGGCACCACCCAATACCGCGGCGGGAATCGAGGCGACCATGAAGGCGGCTTTCGGCAATAAGCTTAGGCTGATCAGCAAAATTCCGGCAACGGCCGTCACGTAACGGCTACGTACGCCGGTCATCTGTACCAGTCCGATGTTCTGAGCAAACGAGGAATGGGTGAAGGTATTCATGAAACCGGCAAAGAAGGTCGCGCCCGCGTCACAGAGCAGGCCGCGACGTAGTTGCTGGGGATCGACTTCCTGCCCGGTGATCTTGCCCAGCGCGAGGAACATGCCGGCGGACTCGACGAAAATGATGACCACCACCAGGCACATCGAAAGGATTGGCGCGAGCAGGAACTGCGGTGCACCGAAGTGATTCGGTGTGACAACCTGGAAGGCCGGCGCGGAATTGATGCCGGACAGGTCGACCATGCCCAGGCTGCCGGCCAGCACATAGCCGAGCGCCATGCCGATGAGCACCGAGACGTTGACCCAGAAACCGCGCATGAACTGGTTGATCAGCAGGATCACGGCGAGCACTGCGGCAGCGACGCCAAGGTAGGGCAGGGCGCCGAACTGGCCGGTACCGGTGCCGCCGCCTGCCCAGTTCACTGCAACCGGGAACAGCGAGAGGCCAATTGCGGTAATTACCGTGCCGGTCACCAGAGGTGGGAACAGACGCACGATCTTGCAGACGAAGGGTGCGATCAGCAGGCCGAAGAAGCCAGCGGCGATGGTCGCACCGAAGATGCCGGGCATACCGACGCCTGGCATGCCGGCCATCACCACCATGCTGCTGACTGCGGCAAAACTGGCGCCCATCATGACCGGCATCCGGATGCCGACCGGGCCGATGCCCATGGATTGAACAACCGTAGCGATGCCGGCCACCAGCAGATCGGCATTGATCAGGAAAGCGATCTCCTCACGTGAAAGCCCGGCGGCCTGGCCGACAATCAGCGGCACAGCCACCGCTCCGCCATACATCAGCAACACGTGCTGCAGACTCACCAGCAGCATCTGCAGCAAGGGCAGTCGCTTTTCCGTAGCGGGCGCGGCTTCCCGCTTGGTCACATCGTTCATGCAAAACACCTCGGACGCTTTTGTTATTGAATGGTCGCGGTAGCCCCACTGAACGTGCGGGGCTGATATTCGTGGTGTGGTTCCGGCCTGGGCTGAACCCTGTCACGGTGTTATCGCTGGTGGTTTCTCCGGATTTGTTGGGCGGGCTCGATTGGCTTAAGCCATATCGAATGGGCGAAAAAAAGCCGCGCCCGAAAGCGCGGCCTCCGGGCAGCGATCACTCGATCGGCGCGCCCTTGTCGATCCAGGCACCGAGCAGATCGCGCTCTTCCTGGGTCATGTTGGTCATGTTGCCCAGCGGCATGATCTGGCTGGCGACGGCCTGCGCATGGATCTTCGCGGCCTGCTGCTGGATCTGCTGGGGCGTATCGAACATCACGCCAGCCGGTGGGGCGCTGAACAGCGGGCTGCTTGGCTGCGCGGCGTGGCAGACGGTGCAACGCTCGTCGATCACACTGCGAACCTTGGCGAACTCGCTGTTGGTACCTTGCTCGGCGGACGCAGCATCCTGTTGGGCTTCGATGCTCTGCTCGCGAGGACTGGTCGGAACGGCGTTGGGTACGCCGCCCTGGCGGTTCGGCGCGGTGACGAAAGCCAGGCAGATCATGCCGACCGCGGCGGCGGGCAAGGCCCAGGCGAAACGGTTGCTGTCATGGCGGGTGTTGAAGTAGTGCCGCACCAATACTGCCAGCACGGAGATACCTGCCAGGATCAGCCAGTTGTACTGACTGCCATAGGTGCTCGGGAAGTGGTTGCTGATCATGATGAACAGCACGGGCAGCGTGAAATAGTTGTTATGGCGCGAACGCAGCAGGCCCTTGGCCGGTAGGACCGGGTCTGGAGTGCGGTTCTGCTCGATGGCCGCGACCAGTGCACGCTGTGCCGGCATGATGATGCGGAACACGTTGCCGACCATGATGGTGCCGATCAGTGCACCGGTATGGATGTACGCTGCGCGCCCGCTGAAGACCTGCGAATAGGCCCAGGCGGCAAAGATCACCAGTACGAACAGCACCAGGCCGAGCAGTGCCGGTTTCTTGCCCAAAGGCGAGTCGCAGAGCAGGTCATAGACGAACCAGCCGACGATCAGCGAGCCAAAGCCGATGGCGATCGCCATGGCTGGCGCCATTTCGCTACCCGGTGCAATCAGATACAGCGAAGGGTTGAGGTAGTAGACCACCATCAGCAGGGCGACGCCTGACAGCCAGGTGGTGTAGGCCTCCCACTTGAACCAGTGCAGGTTATCCGGCATCTGCGGCGGGGCCAGCTTGTATTTTTCCAGGTGGTATATGCCGCCACCGTGAATTGCCCAGAGATCACCCGACAGGCCATCGCGGGGGTTGGCGCGGTTAAGGTTGTTTTCCAGCCAGACGAAGTAGAACGACGCACCGATCCAGGCGATGCCGACGATCATGTGAATCCAGCGAATAGTAAGGTTCAGCCATTCGGTCAGATGTGCTTCCACGATAATTACCTCTTGCACGGCTGGCGTACCAACCGCTGTTTCTTCTTATTCGACTCGTTGCAGGTGTCTCGTTTGCGCTGAGAACGCATGTCTGGTGTCGGCTGCACGTCAGCCGCACCGGAATGGCCCTCGGTGACAATCGGACGCTTACTCGGAGTCCCGGTGGGGGTCGAGGACAACCAGCTCTTCCTCGGTGAAAAAATGCTCGTCGCAGTTGTTGCCAGAACCGCTGCGATCGACCACCAGGAATTCATCCCGCTTTTCGATCGTCAGCACCGGGTGGTGCCAGACGCCGCGGTGGTAATTGACGCCCTGCCTGCCGTTGCTGCGGAAGGCGCGGACGTTACCCGGTACAGGTGCATCGCCAAGTGGCGCGACCACGACCAGAAAGGGGTTGCCGAGCAGCGGAATGAAAGCCTGGCTGCCCTGCGGATGTCGTTCGAGCATGCGAATGACCAGCGGCATGTCCAGCGCGTCGGCGGCGAAGATGCTGATGATGGCCTGATCGTCCGGCTGCGCGGTCTCGACCGTCGCCAGCTTGTGATAGCGGCGGGTGGAACCGTTATTGATCATGAAGTACTCGCTGCCTTCGGTTTCGATCACATCACCGAACGGGGCGAAGGCTTCCTTGGTCAACGGTTCGATCTTGAGTGTGCGCATGCTGTGCTCGTTATTTGAGTTTGTAAGTTTGTAGGGTGGGCTTCAGCCCGCCGTAGCAAGGGCCTGCCATGTTCCCTGGTGGGCTAAAGCGGAACGCCGCCCGGCCCACCCTACAGCTGCTCTGTTGCTGTTCGTCTCGACGTGTCGTCTGCTGGGGCTCTGCTTACATCGCCTGCAGACGGAACAGCGCGATTTTGTTGATCTCGGCCAGGGCCCGGGCGAACTCCTGCTCCGGCGTGTTGTTCAGACGCTCTTCGAATGCGGCGAGGATCTGGTGCCGGTTGCTGCCTTTGACCGCCATGATGAAGATGAAGCCGAACCTGTCCTTGTACGCCTCGTTGAGTTCGGTGAAACGGGCGAACTCTTCTGCTGTGCATTCATGAATGCCGGCGCCGGCCTGTTCCGAAGTACTGGAGGCAGTCAGCTCGCCGCGCACCGCAGCCTTGCCAGCCAGATCCGGGTGAGCGTTGATCAGTGCCAGCTGGGTCTCGCGAGGAGCGCTCAGCAGAATGTCGGCCATGCGCTGGTGAAGCACTTCGATGGTATCGATGCTTTCGTCGACACCCATGTCGTAGGCCTGCTCGGCGACCCAGGGTGAGTGCTCGTAGATGTCGGCGAACGTCGCGACAAAGGCTTCGCGGTCGAGGCTGGATGGCTTGATCGTCTGGAAGCTGCTCATTTGGCGCTCTCCTGGGTCAACGGGTGGGTGGCGTGCCAGTGACGGGCGATATCGACGCGGCGGGCGAACCAGACCTGCTCATGGCCTTGCACGTATTCGATGAAACGCTGCAGTGCAGCCATGCGCGCAGGGCGGCCCAGCAGCCGGCAGTGCATGCCGATGGTGAGCATCTTCGGCGCTTCGGCGCCCTCGGCGTAGAGCACGTCGAAGGCGTCCTTGAGGTAGTTGTAGAAGTCGTCGCCGCTGTTGAAGCCCTGCACCTGGGTGAAGCGCATGTCGTTGGTGTCCAGGGTGTACGGGATCACCAGGTGCGGCTGTTCCGGAGTGCTTTCCGGGTCCCAGTAGGGCAGGTCGTCGTCGTAGGTATCGGAGTCATACAAGAAGCCGCCTTCCTCGCGAACCAGCCGGCGGGTGTTCGGGCCTGTACGCCCGGTGTACCAGCCCAGTGGGCGCTCGCCGGTGAGGTCGGTGAGGATACGTATGGCTTCGAGCATATGCTCGCGTTCCTGCGCCTCGTCCATGTACTGGTAGTCGATCCAGCGATAGCCGTGGCTGCAGATCTCGTGACCGTCGGCAACCATCGCCTTGATCACGTCCGGGTGACGCTGCGCGGCCATGGCCACGGCGAAGATCGTCAGCGGAATGTTGTGCTTCTTGAACAGCTTGAGCAGGCGCCAGACGCCGGCGCGGCTGCCATATTCGTAGAGCGACTCCATGCTCATGTGACGCACGCCTTGCAACGGCTGGGCGGAAACCATCTCGGAGAGAAAGGCTTCGGATTCCTTGTCCCCGTGCAGCACGCAACGCTCGCCGCCTTCTTCGTAATTGAGCACGAAGGACAATGCGATGCGGGCGTTACCTGGCCACTGCGGATGGGGAGGGTTTTCGGCATAGCCGATGAGGTCACGAGGGTAGTCGGCGCTCACTTTTCTTATTCCTTTCTGTTCGCTGGTCGCTGCCTGATGGCAGTGCAACCGCCATGGTGTAATTGTATACAAAACGTTTTACGCTTTGTAAATCGCAATTCGCTGATTTCTTTCAATAGCGACTGACGGCTGCCCTCATTACGTATCTTTTTCCAAGCTGCTACGATCCGGTCAGGCGCATCTCTATGATGGCCGCGAGCGGGGGAACGGTTCAGCCTGCGCTGAATCTATTGTGTACAATTTCTTTTAAAATTGTCTTTTAAGTAAGATCGCGCATGCTATGCTCGAACCCAGTCCACACCAATCACAAGAGGAGGCGGGCATCGGCAGGAATCTGCGGGTGCCGGAATCTATGGGACGTTTAACTACTCATGTACTTGATGCTGCCCACGGTTGCCCAGGCAGCGACATCCGCGTCGAGCTCTATCGGGTCGAAGGCGAGCACCTCGAGCGGATCACGACGCGTCAGACCAACGCCGATGGCCGATGCGATTCACCGCTGCTGGAAGGCGATGACTACCGCTCCGGTGTTTACCAGCTTCAGTTCAGCGCGGGTGACTATTACCGTAGCCGCGGCGTTCAGCTGCCCGAGCCGGCATTCCTGGATGTGGTCGTACTGCGTTTCGGCATTAGCGCCGAGCAGGATCATTACCACGTACCGCTATTGATTTCGCCTTACAGCTACTCCACCTATCGGGGTAGCTGACCGGTACCTGCCGCGGCCACTGCGTCGCGGCAGCCTCTCTCCCATGCGTAAACCTTGACTCCCCTGAGTCGTCGGCCCGCCTTTATGGCGGGTTTTTTTTGCTGTAGGCAGGGCAGAACACGGCTTAGATCCGAGGCAGCGACGTCGTTGCGACGAAATGCGCCTGGCTCCAACGAAAGGCGTGGTGTTTGGCAAGGTGGCGCTAGCGGACAAATTTGGCGCCCACCCAATGCACGCGGTTAAATAACTCGCGCGCAGGTAACGCGCCGCACCATGGGCACCGAGCCCTTAGGCGAGCTTGCAGGACAGGTCCAGCACCGCTCACGTCAGAATCATCCACCAACAGCTACGACATGAAGGACCGATCGCTGTCCGCGCGATCGCTGGAATGCAGGCCATGACGTTTCAGAAATAAAACGGGCCCCACCGCTGATGCGATGGGGCCCGATCATTCGCCCTGCTTTAAAGGAAGGCGAACTTGGCGATGAAGACTACGCACAGCACATAAAGGCTGATCGACACCTTGTCGCGCTGCCCCGTCAGTACCTTCAGCGTCGCGTAGGTGAGAAACCCGAGTGCGATGCCGTTGGCGATGGAGAAGGTCAGCGGCATCATCACCACGGTGACGATCGCTGGAATGGTGTCGGTATGGTCCTTCCAATCGATATGCGCCAGGCCGCTCATCATCAGCATGGCGACATAGATCAGTGCGCCGGCCGTCGCATACGCAGGGATCATGCCGGCCAACGGCGCGAAGAACATGGCGATCAGGAACAGAACCCCCACGGTCACCGCAGTCAGGCCGGTACGACCACCGGCGGCGACGCCCGAAGCGCTTTCGACATAGCTGGTCACCGGAGGACAGCCGACGAAGGCGCCGGCGACGCTGGAGGTGCTGTCGGCTTTCAGGGCGCGGGACAGGTTCTGGATCTTGCCGTCCTCATCCACCAGATTGGCTCGGTGCGCAACGCCCATGAGCGTACCGGCGGTGTCGAACATGTTCACGAAGAGGAATGCCAGGATCACACTGACCATCGCCACGTTCAGGGCGCCGGCAATATCCATGGCAAGCCAGGTCGGCGCCAGGCTCGGCGGCATCGAAACCAGACCGTTGTACTCGACCAGGCCCATACCCCAGCCGATACCGGTCACCACCAGCATGCTTAGCAGGATCGCGCCGAACACGTTGCGATGGCTCAGTACTGCGATCATCAGAAAGCAGATCGCGGCCAGCAGTGCAGTGGGTTCGCTGAACGAGCCCATGGTCAGCAGGGTCGCCGGGCTGTCGACGACGATGCCGGCGGTCTTCAGGCCGATCAGCCCGAGGAACAGCCCGACCCCGGCTCCCATCGCGAAACGCAGGCTCATCGGGATGCTGTTCAGCAGCCATTCGCGCAGGCGCGACAGGCTCATGATCATGAACAGAATGCCAGAGAGGAACACTGCACCCAGCGCGATCTGCCAGCTGTAGCCCATCTCGCCGACCACCGTATAGGTGAAGAACGCGTTAAGGCCCATGCCAGGGGCCAGGCCTACTGGCCAGTTGGCATACAGGCCCATCAGCAGACAGCCCAGCGCCGCACCGATGCAGGTCGCGACGAATGCCGCGCCGTGGTCGATGCCGGCATCGGCCATGATGTTCGGGTTGACGAAGATGATGTAGGCCATGGTGACGAACGTCGTCAGGCCCGCGAGCAACTCGGTCTTGACGCTGGTGCGGTGGATGCTGAGTTTGAATATCCGGTCGAGCAACCCGGCGTTCTTCGGTTGCAGCCCGAGGGTCTGCTGTTCCTGCTTTGTGGTTTCCACAAGGTGTTCCTCATCGTTCTTGTTGTCTATCACCCAGAGCGGCGCTCTCGAGGGCAGGTGATGGTGAAGGCTCTTTCTGCTCGGCTTTGTTGACCGAAAGGTCAGGAAGGCTTGACGCGATTATGCTTTTGTATACAAGAATTGCAACTCGGATTTGCAGCTATTCGCGCTTTTATGGGAATACAGGGAGGGTGACGCCGTACCGGTGTGTTTCGCCTTAATGAGGCGACGTATCGGCAGATGCCGGTTGCCCGCTTGATTGTGCACAATAAATTAACGATTTATTTCGATGTTTTAGCTTTGGCTACTGCCAGCAGGATGCCGAAAGGCAGTAAAGTTCGGTCTGCCGATACTTCCGACGCGAGTCACCATGAACGAACAGTTGCAGCCTTTAAAAAAGCCGACACGAAACGGCAAGGTCCGGAGCGGGACCCAGGACGACATCGTTTACGCCCATATTTTCGACGCCATCCTTGAACAGCGCCTGGCGCCGGGCACCAAGCTCAGCGAGGAAGCGCTGGGTGAAATTTTCGGCGTGAGTCGGACCATCATCCGCCGCGCGCTGTCGCGATTGGCTCATGAAGGTGTGGTGCTGTTGCGGCCGAACCGCGGGGCCGTGGTCGCAAGTCCCAGCGTCGAGGAAGCCCGACAAATATTTTTCGCACGAAGAATGGTCGAGCGGGCCATCACCGAGCTGGCGGTTCAGCACGCCAGTGCCGAACAGCTGGCTGAGCTGCGGCAGATGGTAATCGACGAGCAGGATTGCTTCGCTCGCGGTGATCGCGGTGCGGGTATTCGCCTTTCCGGGGAGTTTCACCTCAAGCTGGCCGAGGCGGCAAAAAATGCTCCGCTGGTGAGCTTTCAGCGCAGCCTGGTTTCCCAGACTTCACTGATCATCGCCCAGTACGAGAGCGGCAACCGCTCGCATTGCTCATTCGATGAACATAACCAGTTGATCGATGCCATCGCCGCACGCAACAGCGAGAAAGCGGTGAGCCTGATGATGCATCACATGGATCATATCGACAGCAAACTCAATCTCGACGAAGACAGTGCCTCGGATGACCTGCACGCGGTGTTTTCGCATTTGGTGCTCGGCAAGAGGAAGCCGCGTACCGCTCGGTAAGGGTTCTATCAATCGGCGCTGGCGCGTTCTGCACCGGCGCCGTCGGCATCGCTCGCTCATCGGCCCTGGCAACGATCAACCCCACAAACCAAACTTCGCCAGTTGGCCTCAAAAGCCGGGGCGCACTGACGCTTGTGGTGCGCATAAGCTTTTCGCAGCCGTAGCGCGACACGTCTTGTGTAAGCTGTCGCGGTAGGGTGGGCTTTAGCCCACCGTGATCAGGCCCATGCGGTCGTCTTTATGCTTTCTTGTGCACCGAACGGCCTGCCGCGTAGGTTTCTTTCACCGCACGGTCGTCGCCAAGCATCATCAGCGCGAACAGTCGCTCTTCCAGCGTCTTGGCCTGCTGCAGGCGATAGTCGATCAACGGCGTGGCTTTATAGTCGAGCACCACGAAATCGGCATCCTTGCCCGGCTGCAGGTTGCCGATTCGATCATCCAAATAGAGCGCTCGGGCACCGCCCAGGGTGGCGAGGTAGAGGGACTTAAACGGGTCCAGCTTCTTGCCCTGCAACTGCATCACTTTGTAGGCCTCGTTTAGTGACTGCAATTGGGAAAAGCTTGTGCCAGCGCCGACATCGGTACCCAGGCCGACGCGCACGCCATGGCCCTCTACCTTCTCCAGGTCGAACAGACCGCTACCCAGGAACAGGTTAGAGGTAGGGCAGAAGGCGACCGCCGAGCCGGTCTCACCCAGGCGTTGGCACTCGTCGTCGCACAGATGTACGCCGTGGGCGAATACCGATCGCGCACCAATTAGACCGTGGTGGTCGTAGACGTCCAGGTAGCCGCGTTGCTCAGGGAACAGCTCGCGCACCCATTCGATCTCCTTGCGGTTTTCGGACAGGTGGGTGTGCATATAGAGGTCCGGATATTCCTTGTACAGCTTGCCGGCCAACGCCAGCTGCTCCGGCGTGCTGGTAGGGGCGAAGCGAGGTGTGACTGCGTAATGCAGGCGACCCTTGCCGTGCCAGCGTTCGATCAGCGCCTTGCTGTCGGCATAGCCGGATTCGGCGGTGTCGGTGAGATAGTCCGGCGCGTTGCGGTCCATCAGGACCTTGCCAGCGATCATTCGCAGGTTCAGTTTTTCGGCCTGCTCGAAGAATGCGTCCACCGATTCCTTGTGCACGCTCCCAAAGACCAGCGCCGTGGTGGTGCCGTTGCGCAGCAGTTCGCCCAGGAAGACCTCGGCCACTTCGCTCGCGTGGACCTTGTCGGCGAACCCACGCTCGGTGGGGAACGTGTAGGTGTTTAGCCAATCCAGCAATTGTTCGCCGTAGGACGCAATCATGCCGGTTTGCGGGTAGTGAATATGAGTGTCGATGAAGCCGGACGTGATCAATGCATCCGGGTATTCGATCACCTCGGTGTCGGTCGGCAGCGAGGCCAGCAGCGATTCCGCCGCGCCTAGCTGAGCGACCTTGCCGCCTTCGACCACGAGCAGGCCGTCTTCGAAGTACTCATAGGATTTCTCCACGCCTACCTCTCTCGGATCGGCGAGGCTGTGGAGGATGGCGGCACGGTAGGCTTTGCGTTGGGACATGGTTGTTCTCGGAATCGTTGTAGATGGAAATAGTGTGGAGGCTTACCGTCGGCGTGTAGCCTTTGGACTCTGGCGGGTTGCTGTCCGCCTTGCCGCGGGCGCGCTTCAGGCAAAAAAGCGGTGCTCGATCAGGCCCAGATGCCGCTAACTCATCGAGTCTGAGTAAAGATCGCTCGATAGGACGGCAGCCTTCGTACGGGTTCGGTACTGACGCTACGATCGCGGTTCATCCTCGGCGCGAAGCAGGGACCAACATGGGCACCGGTTTCTCGCCGTCATGACTTTTTTCGCCGAAATTGGCGTTGTAGGTGGCGATCACTTCGCCGGCGATGGATACGGCGATCTCGATCGGCAGCTTGCCCTTCACCTCGGCAATACCCATCGGGCAGCGCATACGCTCGACCGTTTCGGGTTGGAAGCCACGATCGCGCAAGCGGTTTTCAAACTTGGCGCGCTTGCTCTTCGAGCCAATCAGGCCGTAGTAGGTGAAGTCGTTGCGCTCGAGAATCGCCGCAGTCAGTTCCAGGTCAAGTTGGTGATTGTGGGTCATGACGATGAAGTAGCTGCCGGCGGGCATGTTCTCCACCTCGTCGACCACGTCCTCATTGACGGCCTTTTCCACACCTTGCGGAACCTGCTCAGGGAATTCGTTTTCCCGCGAATCGATCCAGCGCACCTTGCAGGGCAGACTGGCGAGCAGCGGCACCAGGGCGCGACCGACATGGCCGGCGCCGAATACAGCGATATGCGCCTGCGGCTGGCCCATGGGTTCGAACAGCAGCACGGTGGCGCCGCCACAGCACTGGCCCAGGCTTGCGCCGAGGGAAAAGCGTTCCAGCCGCGTATCACGCATCCGGTTTACCAGCATCTCGCGCGCAATTGCCTGTGCTTTGTATTCCAGATGGCCACCGCCGATGGTGTCGTACAGTCGATCGCGGCTCACCACCATCTTCGAGCCGGCATTGCGCGGCGTCGAACCACGCTCCTCGATGATGGTCACCAGCACGCAGGGTTCGCCTTGTTGCCGCAGATCGGCGAGTGCTTCGATCCAGTTATTCATATCTGTCTCCGCTACCCGAAGGCATGCGATGGCTTTTTGTGGCAGCGAGTTGATGTTTAGTCCCCGTCGCCAACTGCGTGGCTGCGGTTTCATCAAGCTCGCTCCCGCTTGTGCTTCATGCTGCGCCAAGGCCGGGCCTGCAAGCGCTGGCACTTGCGTATCTCAGTAGGGTGGGCTTCAGCCCACCACCGAGCGCCGGCCCATTAGTGGGTTGAAGCCCACCCTATGTTTGCGACCGCCGCAGGTGGGCCGGGTGACGCGCCGCTCCAGCCCGCAGGTGCGAGAAACGCACCTGGTCATCAGGCTGGTGCCGTTTCCGTGGCGCTCGGCACTGCCGCAGCCTGCTTCAACTTGCGCATCTGCTCCACACCCCAGAGCACCCGCTCGGGTGTCGCTGGCGCGTCGATTTTCGGCTGGGCCTTGTAGTCGGCCAGACTGGCCACGGCGTCCTTGATCGCGCACCAGACGGAGATGCCGAGCATGAACGGCGGCTCACCGACGGCCTTGGAGTGGAACACGGTGTCTTCCGGATTCTTGCGGTTTTCCACCAGCTTGACCCGCAGATCCAGCGGCATATCCGCCACGGCCGGCACCTTGTAGCTCGCCGGGCCACTGGTCATCAGCTTGCCCTTGTCGTTCCACACCAGTTCTTCCATGGTCAGCCAGCCCATGCCCTGCACGAAGCCGCCTTCCACCTGGCCGATGTCGATAGCGGGGTTCAGCGAGGCGCCTACGTCATGCAGGATGTCGCTGCGCAGCATCTTGTACTCGCCGGTCAGGGTGTCGACGACTACTTCCGAGCACGCCGCGCCATAAGCGAAATAGTAGAACGGCCGACCGCGTGCCTGGCTGCGGTCGTAGTAGATTTTCGGCGTGCGGTAGAAGCCGGTGGACGACAGCGAAACCTGGCCGAAATAGGCCTGCTGGATCAGCTCGTCGAAGGATACGTACTCGTCGCGAATGCGCACCTGACCGTTCTTGAATTCCACATCCTCTTCGGTCACCTGGTAATGCCGGGCAGCAAACTCGGTCAGTCGCTGCTTGATGGTTTGCGCGGCGTTCTGCGCCGCCTTGCCGTTGAGGTCGGCGCCAGAAGAGGCCGCCGTCGGCGAGGTGTTCGGCACCTTGTCGGTGTTGGTCGCAGTGATCTGGATTCGCTCGACGTCGACCTGGAACACCTCGGCCACCACCTGCGCGACCTTGATGTTCAGGCCCTGACCCATCTCGGTGCCGCCGTGGTTCAAGTGGATGCTGCCGTCGGTGTAGACGTGTACCAATGCACCGGCCTGGTTAAGGAAGCTGGCGGTGAAGCTGATGCCGAACTTCACCGGGGTCAGCGACAGGCCCTTCTTCAGAATTGGACTGTTGGCATTGAACGCGCGGATTTCCTCGCGACGACGGGCATATTCGCTGCTGGCCTCGAGCTCGGCGGTCATCTCTTCGAGCATGTTGTGCTCGACGGTCTGGTAGTAGGGCGTAACGTTGCGCTCGGTCTTGCCGTAGTAGTTGCGTTTGCGCACGTCCAGCGGATCCTTGCCCAGCTCTCGTGCCACCGCGTCCATGATTTCTTCGATGGCGACCATGCCTTGCGGGCCGCCGAAGCCGCGGTAGGCGGTGTTCGAGGCCAGGTTGGTCTTGCAGCGATGGCCGTTGATGGTGGCATCGCCCAGGTAATAGGCGTTGTCCGAGTGGAACATGGCGCGGTCGACGATGGAGCCGGACAGGTCCGGCGAATAGCCGCAGTTACCGGCCAGATCGATCTCGATCCCGTGCAGCAGCCCGTCATCATCGAAGCCGACGTCGTACTCGACGTAGAACGGGTGACGCTTGCCGGTCATGGTCATGTCTTCCATGCGCGGCAGACGCATCTTGGTCGGGCGACCAGTGAGGTGCGCGATCACCGCGCACATGCACGCAGGTCCCGCGGCCTGGGTTTCCTTGCCGCCGAAGCCACCGCCCATGCGGCGCATGTCGATAACGATCTTGTTCATCGAGACGCCGAGCACCTCGGAGACCAGCTTCTGGACTTCGGTGGGATTCTGCGTCGAGGTATAGACGATCATGCCGCCATCTTCGGTGGGCATCACCGAAGACACCTGAGTCTCGAGGTAGAAGTGTTCCTGTCCACCGATATGCAGGCTGCCCTGCAGGCGACGCGCGGCGGTCGCTAGCGCGCCGGCCGAATCGCCGCGCTTGTGGGTGTGGCTGTCGAGTACGAAGTGCTTCTTGCGCAGCGCGTCGACCACATCGATCACTGGCTCCAGGTCTTCGTACTCGATCACCGCGGCCATGGCCGCCTTTCGCGCGGTTTCCAGGCTGTCGGCCGCAACGGCGATCACCGGTTGCCCGACGAATTCGACCTTACCGTCCGCCAGCAGCGGATCGCCGGGCATGACCGCACCGATATCCAGCTGCCCTGGCACATCCTTCGCGGTGATCGCGATGGCGACGCCAGGCACCGCGTAGCAAGGCGCCGTATCGATGCGCACGATGCGCGCATGGGCGCGGTCGCTCATGCGGGCGTAGACATGCAGCTGGTTCGGGAATTCGAGGCGGTCGTCGACATATACCGCTTCGCCGGTGACATGCTTCGGTGCGCTGTCGTGCTTGACGCTTCGGCCCACGCCGGTCACCAGATCCTGAGTGAACAGCGCAGCAATTTCTTCCTGAGTCTTGGTTGGCTTATGCATAGGAAGTAACCCTCGTCTCATATGCCGGCGCTTGTTGTTCGTGGAAGCACTTGCGCAGCAGGTTCTGTGCGACCAGCAGGCGGTACTCGCGGCTGGCACGGAAGTCGGTTAGTGGCGTGAAGTCTTTTTCGAGTGCCAGGCAGGCTTGCTCGATGGCCGACTCGGTAAAGGGCGCGCCGATCAGAGCGCGTTCACAGGCAGTCGCGCGTTTGGGAATGGCTGCCATGCCGCCGAAGGCGACCCGGGCATCTTCGATGATGCCGTTCTCGATTTTCAGATCGAAGGCTGCGCAGACGGCCGAAATATCGTCGTCCAGGCGTTTGGAAACCTTGTACGCGCGGAACACCCGGTTTGGCTGAGCGCGCGGCACGATGATTTTCTCGATGAACTCGCCCTGTTCGCGTGCGGTGACCTTGTAATCGATGAAGTAATCCTCCAGCAGCAGGGTGCGGCTGTTGGTGCCCTTGCGCAGGACTACCTGCGCACCCAACGCGATCAGGAGCGGTGGGGAGTCGCCGATAGGCGAGGCGTTACCGATGTTGCCACCGAGGGTGCCCTGGTTGCGGATCTGCAAAGAGGCGAAGCGGTGCAGCAGCTCGCCAAAATCAGGATATTCGTTGGCCAGCGCTTCATAGCAATCGGTCAGCGGGGTCGCAGCGCCGATCTCGATGCTGCTGTCGGTCACCTCGACCTTCTTCATCTCGGCGATATGACCGACGTAGATCATCACCGGCAACTGGCGATGAAACTGGGTGACCTCAAGCGCCAGGTCGGTACCGCCGGCGAGCAGGCGAGCATCGGGGTTGGCACTGTAGATATCGGCCAGATCGCCCACGGTCAGCGGCGACAGGCAGCGCTTGTCGCCACTGTTCAGCTCGGCGGTTTCGCGTGGTTCGATGGCTTTCAGCTGAGCAATGGTTTCGGCTTCGCGTACGTCGAACTGGTCCGGCTGCTTGGCGCAACAGGCCTGCTCTGCGGCGTCGAGAATCGGGCGATAGCCGGTGCAGCGGCACAAGTTGCCAGCCAGGGCTTCATGGGTGTCGGCCTTGTCGAAACCATCCGCTGATTTCTGCAGGGCGAACAGGCTCATGACGAAGCCCGGCGTGCAGAACCCGCACTGCGAACCGTGGCAGTCGACCATGGCTTGCTGAACGCTGTGAAGCTGACCCTGATGCTTCAGGTCCTCGACAGTGATCAGCTGTTTGCCGTGCAGGGCGGATACGAAGGTCAGGCAGGAGTTAAGCGTGCGATAGCGCAGACGGTCACCGTCCAGCTCGCCGACCACGACGGTACAGGCGCCGCAGTCACCGGAGGCGCAGCCTTCCTTGGTGCCGGGTTTGCCGCGATATTCGCGCAGGTACTCCAGCACGGTGGTATTCGGATCGAGTGTCTGCTCACGGCGCAGTTCTCGATTGAGTAGGAACTGGATCAAAGAGGGCCTCCGGGGATTTTTGTTCTGGGCTCTGGCAGTGGAAATTAGCGCTATCTGACTTCTTGGTCAACAAATACCTGACCCAAAAGTCAGTTCGAGCGACGAGCGCAGATGCCGGCGGTGATTGCGTTGGTCGCTGCCGGTGGATGTTCTTGATTACGAGTATGGATCAGGCGGGCAAAAGTGGCTGCGCGCGGCGATGGACGTGGATTTCGGCGAAACGAGCTAGACAGCCGGTTAGCGAATTCAAATGATGCCTGGCTGAGTCGTGAGGTTCCGAGAATACGGCTGGAACCCCACATGCAGCAGTGCGCATCAGCCAGCAATCAACTCCCGCGCGGCCTGACTGTGATCGGCAATCAGTCCGGCGATGTCGAGGCCCTCTACTTGGCCGTCGATGACGCGCCACCGTCCGCCGACCATTACGCGGTCGGCCCGATCGGCACCGCACAACAGCAACGCAGAGACGGGGTCATGGCTACCGGAAAAGCGCAGCTCATCAAGCTTGAACAGCGCGAGGTCGGCCTGCTTACCGACGCTCAGCTCGCCGACATCATTGCGGCCCAGCAGGCGTGCCGAGCCGCGTGTGGCCCAGCCAAGCACACGCTCCGGCGTGATCTGCTCGGCGCCATAGCGCAAGCGCTGGATGTACAGTGCCTGGCGCGCCTCGAGAATCATGTTGGAGGCATCGTTCGACGCCGAACCGTCGACGCCCAGGCCGATGGGCGCGCCAGCGGCTTCCAGCGCGACGGTCGGGCAGATGCCGGAAGCCAGCCGCATATTCGAACTCGGGCAATGGCAAATGCCGGTACCGGCTGCGCCCAGGCGCTCGATCTCGTCGTCATTGAAATGGATGCCGTGGGCCAGCCAGGTGCGTTCGGATAGCCAGCCAACGCTGTCCAGATAGCCCACGGTGCGCAAGCCGAAGCGCTGCTTGCAGAATTCTTCCTCGTCGAGGGTTTCCGCGAGGTGCGTGTGCAGGCGTACATTGTGATGCTCGGCCAGCGCCGCGCTGGCGCGCATGATTTCCGGGGTGACCGAAAAAGGAGAGCAGGGCGCCAGGGCAATCTGGATCTGCGCGCCGGCGCCGCGCTCATGGTAACGACCGATCAGCCGCTCGCTGTCATCGAGAATCGCCTCGGCGGTTTGCACCGTGTGCTGGGGCGGCAACCCGCCATCGGCTTCGCCCAGGCTCATGGAGCCGCGGGTGAGCATGGCGCGCATGCCTAGTTCGCGTACGGCTTCGATCTGCACATCGATGGCGTTTTCCAGACCGTCCGGAAACAGGTAGTGATGGTCCGCGGCGGTGGTGCAACCGGAGAGCAACAGCTCGGCCAGCGCCACCTTGCTGGCCAGCGCAAGGCGGTCCGGCGTCAGGCGTGCCCAGACCGGATAGAGGGTTTTCAGCCAGGGGAACAGCGGTTGATTCACCACCGGCGCCCAGGCTCGAGTGAGTGTTTGGTAGAAGTGGTGATGGGTGTTGATCAGCCCTGGCAGCACAACGTGCTCACGGGCATCGAAGCTATTGTCGACCGGTGTGGCGGGGGATTGCCCGGCGGCGAGTAGTTCGACGATGGTGCCATTCTCGATGACCAATCCGCCGGAGGCGTCCTGATCGTTGGCGGTAAAAATGGCGAGGGGATGCTTGATCCAGATACGGCTGGCAGTCATGGCCGGCTTCTCCTGAGTTGAGTTCAGAAATGAGCCAGCTCAGTTATGCCCTGTCTGCTGATCCAGGGACCTGTGCCGATCGGCGCAGATGCGGGGGCCACCATAGCGGCTCCCGTTGGCGTTGTCATCGTCTGCGGTTGCAGGATGCGGATGTACGGTCCCGGCGATACCTGTAGGAGCCAGCTTGCTGGCGAAGCTTCTGCATAGCATCTTCACGAGCAAGCTAGCACTCACATTCGGCGCTCAGGCTCGCCAGCAAGAACTCGGCGTCCCTAGCTCCTACGGGACGCGCTCGTATCAGCTCCTGGTCAACCGCCGAGGTAGGCGTCGCGGACCTTGGGGTCGCTCAACAGCTCTTCGCCGCTGCCCTGCATGACGATGTGACCATTCTCCAGCACGTAGCCACGGTCGGCCAGCTTGAGCGCCTGGTTGGCGTTCTGCTCGACCAGGAAGACGGTCACGCCATCTTCACGTAGCTGCTCGATGATCTCGAAAATCTGCTGGATGATGATTGGTGCCAGCCCCAGCGAGGGCTCGTCGAGCAGTAGCAACTTGGGTTTGCTCATCAATGCCCGGGCGATGGCGAGCATTTGTTGCTCGCCGCCGGACATGGTGCCGCCGCGCTGCTGGAAGCGTTCCTTCAACCTCGGGAACAACAGCAGCACTTTGTCCAGCTGCTCCTGAAAGTCCGTGCGGTTGGTGAAGAAACCGCCCATGACGAGGTTCTCCTCCACCGTCAGGCGAGCAAAGATGCGCCGCCCTTCAGGTACGACGGCGATGTCCTTGCGCATGATGTCGCAGGTCTGTTTGCCGACCAGTTCCTCGCCCTCGAAGCGGATGCTGCCTTCGGAGGCCATTGGCGTGCCGCAGAGCGTCATCAGTAGGGTCGATTTGCCGGCACCGTTGGCGCCGATCAGCGTGACGATCTCGCCTTTGCGGACCTCAACGTCGACGTTGTGCAGCGCCTGGATCTTGCCGTAGAAGGTCGAGACGTTTTCGAAATACAGCATGGTTACGCCTCCCCCAGATAGGCTTTGATCACGTCCGGATTGTCCCGAATCTGCTCCGGCGTGCCGTCGGCCAGGGGGCAGCCCTGGTTGATCACGACGATATGGTCGGAAATGCTCATGACCAGCTTCATGTCGTGCTCGATGAGCAGCACGGTGACATCGTGCGTGTCGCGCAACATGCCGATCAGTGCCTTGAGGTCCTCGGTTTCCCTCGGATTGAGACCGGCCGCTGGCTCGTCGAGCATGAGGATGCGCGGACGCGTCATCATGCAGCGGGCGATCTCCAGGCGGCGTTGCTGACCATAGGCGAGGGTGCCGGCCGGGCGGTTGGCCACCTCGGTGAGGTTGACCTGCTCAAGCCAGTGGGCGGCAAAATCCATCGCCTCGTGCTCGCTCTGGCGGAACGCCTTGGTCTTCAACAGGCCGGACAGAAAGTTGGTGTTGAGATGCCGATGCTGGGCAACCAACAGGTTCTCCACGGCGGTCATGTCCTTGAACAGGCGGACGTTCTGGAACGTACGCACCACACCCTTGCGGGCGATCTTGTGGCCGGGCAGGCCATGGATCGCTTCTCCGTCGAGCAGGATTTCTCCCGAGGTGGGCTGGTAGAAGCCGGTCAGGCAGTTGAATACGGTGGTCTTGCCGGCGCCGTTCGGACCGATCATCGAAACCACTTGTTTGTCCTGTACGCTCAGGCCCACTCCGTTAACGGCCAAGAGGCCGCCGAAGCGCATGGTCAGGCCGCGTACTTCAAGAATCGGGCGGCTCATCGCTTCAGCTCCAGGTGGGGGCGTTGCATGGGCAGCAGACCCTGCGGACGCCAGATCATCATCAGCACCATCAAGGCGCCGAACATCAGCATGCGGTATTCGCTGAACTCACGCATTAGCTCGGGCAACAGGATCATCACGATGGCGGCAAGAATCACCCCCAGCTGAGAGCCCATGCCGCCGAGCACGACGATTGCGAGGATGATGGCTGATTCGATGAAGGTGAACGACTCCGGCGACACCAGGCCCTGACGGGCAGCAAAGAAGCTGCCGGCGAAACCGGCGAAGGTCGCGCCCAGTGTGAAGGCGGAGAGCTTGATCACGGTGGGGTTCATGCCCAGCGCGCGGCAGGCGATCTCGTCCTCGCGCAACGCTTCCCAGGCACGGCCAATGGGCATACGCAGCAGACGGTTGATCACGAACAGAGTCAGCAGCACCAGCAGCAGGGCGATCAGGTAGAGAAAGATCACCTTGTTGATGGAGGCGTAATCCACGCCGAAGAACTCGTGGAAGGTCTGCATACCCTCGGCGGCGCGACGGTCGAACGAGAGGCCGAACAGTGTGGGCTTGTCGATGCCGCTAATGCCGTTCGGACCACCGGTGAGATCGGTCATGTTGCGCAACAACAGACGGATGATTTCGCCGAAACCCAGGGTCACGATTGCCAGGTAGTCACCCCGAAGGCGCAGCACCGGGAAGCCCAGCAGGAAGCCGAACAGCGCCGCCATGGCGCCGGCAATCGGCAGTGCGACCCAGAACCCGATCCCGTAGTAGTGCGATAGCAGCGCGTAGGTGTAGGCGCCGACCGCGTAGAAGCCGACATAGCCCAGATCGAGCAGACCAGCGAGACCGACGACGATGTTCAGGCCCAGGCCCAGCATGACGTAGATGAGGATCAGCGTGGCGATGTCCACCGCGCCTCGCGAACCGAAGAACGGCCAGGCGAGCGCCACCAGCACCAGTCCGATGATGATGTAGCGCTGAGTCGACGGCAGGGTCAGGAAGCTGCCTGCGCCGGCCGGAATCGTCGGCAGCTTGGGGCTGGCGGCCCAGCCGGCCGCTGCGTGGTGGCGGAACAATTGCCAGAAGAACATGGCAACGGCACAGGCGGCGATGATCCAGAAGGTCTTCGCGTCGCTGCCATGGACTTCGAGGCGAATGCCGACGGTGGTGAGTTTCAGACCGAACACCGGTACCGCGACGGCGATGACCAGCAGGGCGCTGAAAAAGGCAGTACGAAGATTGCGGGTCATACCTTTTCAACCTCCGGGCGACCAAGGATGCCGGTCGGACGGAACAGCAGAACCAGAACCAGCAGGCTGAAGGCCACCACGTCCTTGTACTGATCTCCGAAGATGTCTGCGCCGAAGGCTTCGGCAACACCGAGCACCAGGCCGCCCAACATCGCACCAGGGATGCTGCCGATGCCGCCGAGTACCGCGGCGGTGAAGGCTTTAATGCCGGCCAGGAAGCCGATGTGCGGGTTGATTACCCCGTATTGCATGCTGATCAGCACGGCCGCGATGGCTGCCAGCGCTGCGCCGATGACGAAGGTCAGGGCGATGATGCTGTTGGTATTGATGCCCAGCAGGTTGGCCATCTTCAGATCTTCGGCGCAGGCGCGGCAGGCGCGACCCAGCCGGGAGCGGGAAATAAACAAGGTCAGGCCCATCATGGCAAGGATGGTGACCACGAAGATCAGCACCTGCATGTAAGAGACCACCACACCGTTCATGGCGCTTTCACCGAAGATGAAGTTGCCCGGCATCAGGTTGGGGATCGCCTTGTCCTTTGAGTCCTGAGAGAGCAGGACGACGTTCTGCAGGAAGATCGACATACCGATCGCCGAGATCAGCGGAATCAACCGGTTGCTTCCGCGCAGTGGCCGGTAGGCGACCCGCTCGATGCTGTAACCGTAGGCGCTGGTGACGATCATGGCGGCGGCGAACGCGCCAATCATCAGAATTGGCAGGGCATCGAGCCCCATCATCGAGAGCCCGACGATGGCGATGAAGGTGACGTAGGAACCGATCATGTACACCTCGCCGTGGGCGAAGTTGATCATGCCGATGATGCCGTAGACCATCGTGTAACCGATGGCTATCAAGGCATAGGTACTGCCAACGGTCAGGCCGTTGATCAGCTGTTGGAAATAGTGGTAAAGCTCAGGCATTACGTTCTCCTGAACACCCAGCAGCCCGTGCTCGACCGCCAATGCGGACCTGCTTCGAACACGCAGCACGGAGAATGCAGCGCCAAGGGCTCCGTGCGGATCACGCACATTGCCAGCTTCGAGGCGGGCCAGCTATGCAGGCCACTCGCTTGGTTGAAGGTGTTGCGGGGGCGGCCCCATTGCTTGTGGCCGGGTCAGCCCCGATCAGCTAAAACAAAGCCCACAGCGGACGCCGTGGGCTTCGGTTGGGTGGTTACCGGCTCACTTGGCTTCGGTCTTGGTGCCGTCCTGGTGCCATTCGTAAACCACGAAGTTGAAATCCTTCAGGTCGCCCTTCTCATCGAACGAGAGGTTGCCGGTCGGCGTATCGAAGGTGTTGCTGCGCAGCGCTTCGGCGACCTTGTCGGTGTCGGTGCTGCCTGCTTTCTCGATACCCTCGGCAATGACCTGGACCGCAGCGTAGGCTGGGAACACGAATGGGCCGCTCGGGTCCTGCTTCTTCGCCTTGAAGGCGTCGACCAGTTCCTGGTTACGCGGGTCCTGGTCGAAGGATTTCGGCAGGGTCACGTACAGGCCTTCGGAAGCCGGGCCGGCGATGGCCGAGATTTCCTTGTTGCCGACGCCTTCCGGTCCCATGAACCGCACGTTCAGACCACGCTCTTTGGCTTGGCGCAGTAACAGACCGAGTTCCGGGTGATAGCCGCCGTAGTAGACGAAGTCGACGTCTGCCTGCTTGAGCTTGGAGATCATCGAGGAGAAGTCCTTGTCGCCGGCGCTTGATGCCTTCGAACAAGCCGACCTTGACGCCTTTCTCTTCCAGGGTCTGCTTAACGGCGGTGGCGATGCCTTCACCGTACTGCTGCTTGTCATGGATGACGGCAACATTTTTCGGCTTGACGTGATCGGCGATGAAGTTGCCTGCGGTCGGACCTTGCAGGCTGTCCAGACCGATAGTGCGGAAAATCAGTTCATAACCACGGGAAGTGATGTCCGGGCTGGTCGAAGCCGCGGTAATCATCAGAATGCCTTCGTCTTCATAAATATCGGACGCGGGCTGAGTCGAGCTGGAGCACAGATGACCAACTACGAAGCTGATTTCGTCGTTGACGATCTTGTTGGCGACTGCGACCGCCTGTTTGGGGTCGCAAGCATCGTCATACACGACGCCTTCCAGTTGCTGCCCGTTGACCCCGCCCTTCTTGTTGATCTGCTCGATGGCCATCTGGGCGCCGATGAACTGCATGTCGCCGTACTGCGCAACGGCCCCTGTGACCGGGCCGGCCAAACCGATCTTGATGTTGTCGGCGGCAAGCGTATAGCTCGCTGCTCCCGTCAAAGCGATTGCCATGAAAAGTTTGGAAAGACGCTGTTTGGTCTTCATATGCGCTCCACTTGCATCATTATTGTTTTGAATCCTGCTGGCTGCAGTGTCGTTCAGGAGCAAACGTCCCCAAACGGTACGGCAACTGTACCGGCACAGTGTAGAAGCGTCAGCACTTGTTTGCACAGTCAGCAATTGGATCCGTTTGATGAGATTCACCCGGACGTTATCATTGCGCCCTTTTTGAAACAGGTGAGTCACATGAGCGAAGATCCAAGCACTCTCTATGCCAAGTTGCTGGGCGAAACCGCGCCGATCTCCTGGCAGGACTTGCAGCCATTCTTCGCCCGTGGCGCGCTGCTACGCGTCGCCAGCGACTTCGATCTGATCGAAGCGGCGCAGGCGGTGGCTCAGGATGACCGCGAAACAGTAGCCCAATGGCTGGCTAAAGGCCATATGGGCAAGCTCGAGTCTGAACAGGCGCAGGATTGGCTGGAGCGTGATCCGGAGTTGTGGGCGGTAGTGGTAGCGCCTTGGGTGCTGGTGCAGGAAAGGGCGGCCCGTCAGCACTGACGCCGACCGCTCTGCTGATCGAAAGCACCCAAGGCCACCTTTCAGCTCATGCCACCTTCTTGCAGGTGTCCTTGCGATTGGGCATCTGCTTGCACTTCTCACCGAGTTTCCGCAGGGAGTCTTCATCCTGCTTCAGTTTGTTGGCCAGCATCTTCTCGACAATGAACAGCTCTTCCGATCCCAAGTGCCGTTCGGCCTGCTCGATGGCAGCGAGCGCGGCGGCCGGGTTGTCGTTGCTCAGGTGGTAGCTCACCAGCAATTCGTATACGCCGGGGCCCGCCAGCGACCAGTCGCGGATGGCCGTTAGATGGGCCAGTGCCTGGCGCTTCTCACCTGCAGCCATGTGCACGTTGAACAGACTGCGGCGGATGCCGGGCTGGCTTGCAACCGGTGACTTGAGCGCCCGCTGGGCCAGCGTTCTGGCGTCCTTGAGGTTATTGCTACGCAATGCCTCGTTCGCTCCGTAAGCGTTTCGATAGGCATCCATGGATGCCTTGACCGTCGGATTACCGCGCACCTTGCGCCAGCTCCGTTTGTCGACCCGGTTGTAACGGGTCTCATCGTACTCGCGCTGCAGGTACTGCCGCAGATCGGTATCGCGACGCTGCGCGGACATGTGTGAACGTGTCAGGTGTTGGCCGACGGCGCTCACCGTGGTGGTCAGCCCCTGATTGACGAAGAGGTTGATCTCCTGGGTGAAGCCATTGAGGTCGAATCGCTTCAGCGACTCCTGCATGGCGCCTTTGCGTGCCTGAATGAAACTGGCAAGAATCGGTTCCTGCTTACCCTGGAAATCATCGAGGCGCTGCAGGCTGTGACTAGCGGCGCGCGGCGCATAGTGGGCTTTGACCAGGAGATCGGTGCCAAGCAGGTCGGCCTGGTCTTCCTGAGCCCGCCCCCACGCCGTATTCCATACATGGTCGGAAAAGGTGTTGGCGAGCGCGGTGTAAAGCACTGTGTCGCCGATCATCTTCTGGGTGCCTTGCGGGTCCTTGCTGAGCAGCTTGAGCTGGGAGGCACCGCGGTCCAGACGGCTGTCAGCCACCACTGCTGCGATGACGGCGGTGCTGGCCAGCGTGGTCAACAGTTCGCGCTGTTGGTCGAAGGCGAGCCGTCGATCATGATGACGCAGCAGCACATGACTCATCTCGTGAGCTAGCATCGACGCGATCTCGTCTTCGCTTTCCACGCCCTCGAGCATGCCGAGTGGCACGAACAGGTTGCCGTAAGGATCGGCCGAGGGGCCGAATGCATAGCTGTCGACGACCCTCACCTGCAAGTTAGGCAGCTCACCTGGCCAACCCTTGCCGAGTTTGTCGACGATACCCTGCAAGTAGCTCTGCAGGGGAGCGATCAGAACGAGGTTTTGCTGGCGGATCTCAGTGGCCGGCAGATTGCGTCCGTCATAGCTAAGGCGGAGCGTCTGCCGGTGCTGGGGGTCGAGCTTGAAATGGCTACGCACCTCTTCTTGTGCCAGATACTTGCCCTGAAAACCGTCATGAGCGCTTCGGCCAGCCAGGTTGATCAAGGCGTCAGGCGCGCCTTTGAGCGTCGTGCATCCACTCAGGGCGGCTAGCAGCGAGAGGGCTATCACTATGAGTCTAGGTGGCATGACGTCAGTTCCTCGCGCAGCCGGCGCCGTAGCCAATCGTGGACAGGTTGGTGGCGCCATCGGCTTTGGCTCTTGGCAGGGCTGCGCAGGGCATCGGGACGGTTTTGCCTTCGCTCAGGCGCACGTCGACGCCATCGAGCCAGACCGGTCGGCCGGCGATTTCGACCTGCACCAGTTCCATGTCTTCGTTCCACTGTTGAGCAGCTAGTGGTGTTGGCGGCAACTCGGCGCGCGGGACCCTCTGCAGGAGGCGGCCAGTCTCGTCGAGCAGCGCGATTGGATCATTGGTGTATTCCTCCACGGTAAGGCCGGCTGCGTGGGCAGCGCCGCTTAACAGCAATGCGCAGAGCAGGGTTAAAGGTTTACGCATGGTGACTCCTTTCGCTTGAGGCAGGGCTGGAAGGGCCTTCGCAGCATTCCTTTGGCAGCAACAGGCCTGTCAGTAACAACAGGCCCAGAATGTTCACGGGTGTGATCCGCAGTGCGTAGAGCACGCAGCTGAGCAGCACCAGTACGGTGATTGCAGTGATGGGAACAACGTTGCGCATTGGCCGGAGCACTGGGGGTTGGCGAGCCTGGAACCTCAGCAGCAGCGCCACGAAGGCCAGCTCGAAGAGGTCGAGAATATCCATTTCCGTGCCGAATAATCCCGGCGGTGCGGTGAAATAGTGCATGCCGTACTGGATGAGGTTATCTAGCGCCGTGGCGTGTGCGTATACGCCTGGCAGTTGGCCGTGAACGGGTGAGTGGGTGAGATCTTCAGCCGACGCGATGGCGGCTCCCACCAGTACCAAGCGATCGGTCAGCAGCTGCTTCAGAAGGGCGCGCTCCTCGGGCACGGTAGTAGCCAGAGCGCCGGCAGGGATGGTCAGGTGATAAGGGCAACGCGTTTCGGTGGGGCCGGTAAATCGCCAGAAAACCGCTTGTAGTATTCGCGTTGCGGCCTCTGCCCAGGCGTTTCGCTCTGCTGGGCATTGGCCGGTATCGCTGACGTGGCGCTGCCCGTCGGCTTGGCCGAGCCCCCACTGCAGGGCCATCGGTAGCGCCGCCGCCGCCGCCTCAGCCGTTGCCGGTAGCGACTGGCAGGGGTGTTGCTGGCAATGGATTCGGTACAAGGCGAACGCGGCCGTGTCCATCCAGCCATCGTCGGTTTCGGCCGCCAAAGGGTAATCCTGGGGCGCAGCGCTCCAGCTCACCAGTGCGGGTTGACTGGCCGCGGCGAATCTCGACAGCGTATTGGATTGGGAGACGCCCGAATTGGCCAGGTAGAGCGGTATGGAGGCGGCGCTATAGCGTTCGAAGACGTTGGCGAGCAGCTGACTGCTATCGTTGCTGCGCCCCACCGCGTGATCGTAGCTGTACATTAAATCCACCATCACTGCGGCGGGCCGATAAGCCAGCAACTGGCGGAACAGCTTTCCCTGTTCCGCATACGGGAGCGGCCAGTGGCTGCCGCGTTGGCGGAGGTAATCATCGTCAATGATCACCACTGCGATCCGCTGCTGCGCGCCGTCGTCATAGATATTGGCCAGAAGCTGGTTCAACAGGCGGGAGGAGGCTTCTTCAGTTGCGGTGGTGAGGCCAAACGGGTCCAGGATAATGGCGAGCAATGCGCCGATGCTGGCAAACCTGGAAAAATGATGCACGAAACCTGGCACTCAATCAGTCTCTAATGATATCAATCTGATATCACGCATAATCGGCGACGAAGGCCGCCAAAGTCAACGCCGCTGGTCTGCTGCGGTCAGCCACGCACCCAGCGCATCCGTGCCCAGCCACTCAAAGCATCGACCGCCAGCACCATCAGCAGCATGGCCAGAATCACCGTCGAGGCCTGGGCTTCCTGGAAGAGGCTCAGGCTCATGTAGAGCATCTGCCCCAGACCGCCGGCGCCGACGAAGCCGAGCACGCTGGCCATGCGGATGTTGTTCTCCCAGCGATACAGGGTGTAGGCCAGCAGCTGTGGCCAGATGACGGGCAGGGTGCCGTAGCAGAACGCGCTGATGCGATTGCTACCTGAAAGACGCAGCGCTTCGGCCGGGCCGCTTGGCGTGTTTTCCAGGGTTTCGGCAAATAGCCTCCCCAGCACCCCGGCAGTGTGTAGCGCCAGCGCCAGGGTTCCGGCATTCGGCCCCAAACCAGCCGCCAGGACCATCAACGCGGCCCAAACCAGCTCGGGGATGGCGCGCAATGCGTTGAGCACCAGCCGCGAGCTGGCCATGGCAATAATGCCGACGCGTCCTGACGCCGGTAATGCGAGCGACAATCCGAGCAGCGCGGCCAATAGCGTGCCGATCGCCGACATCGCCAGCGTTTCCAGAGCGCCGTAGCCGACCGCTCGCAAATGATTGGCTGAAAGATCAGGACTGAGGAAGCTCGAAGCGTAATCGGCCATCTGCCTACCGCCGTCACGGCTGAATAGTGCGCTGGCCTCGAATTGCAGAAAGGCGAACGAACCGATCACGGCCGCGATCAGTAACAACGGCAACGCATAGCGCGATAGCGACTTCACACGAATCTCCGGCGCAACGTCTGGCTGATCAGGTCGGCCATCAGCACCAGCGCCAGGAAGGTCAGCAGCATGCTCGCGACTTCACCGCCGGCGAACATGCGCATCGAGAGATCCATCTGCTGACCCAGCCCGCCCGCGCCGACGAAACCCATCACCACCGAGGCGCGCACCGCACATTCCCAACGATAAACGGTATAGGACAGCATCTCGCCCGTGGCCTGTGGCAGCACACCATAGGCGAGGGCCTGCAGTCGTGAGCTGCCGGCGCCTAGCAGGGCGCGGGTGGGCAGCGGATCGACCGACTCGAAAATCTCCGCATAGACTTTGCCGAGCATGCCGGCATAAGTAATGGCAATGGCCAGCACGCCGGCGGTCGGCCCAAGCCCCACCGCACGCACGAACAGCAACGCCCAGACGATCTCCGGCACGCTGCGCAGCACGATCAGCAGTCCACGCACCGGCCAACGCGCTGCCTGCGACCACCACCTCGGGCGGCCGGCGCGGCTGAGTGCCGAGATCGACAGGGCCCGCGTAGCCAGCAGGGCACAGGGCAGGGCCACGACCAGCGCCAGCGCCATGCCAGCAGTTGCGATGGCGAGCGTCTCCAGCGTGGCGCGCCCCAGCAGCGCGAGAAAGGCCTGGTTGTGCGCGGGCGGCCAGAAACCGGAGAGGAATACACCCATGGTTTCGGCGTTGCTGCCATCGAACAGCACGCCCAGGTCCAGTTCGCTCAGTGACAGGCCCGGCCATAGCAGAGCCAGCGCCAGCAGCGTCGTCATCAGGCGCGGGCCGGCGGCCGGGTCGCGTTGCGTGAGGGTCGGATTTAGCATCGCGGAATGTGCAGGGACTGGCCTGGCAAGGGCAGCGAGGCCTGCTCGTTTTCCAGCTGCTCGTTCGCATAGAGCGCTTCGAGCTCGGCTGCTGTCACCGCTGCCGAGGCTTTATCGAATAGGATACGGCCGGCACGAACTCCGATGACCCGCGGAAAATGTTCCAGTGCCAGATCCACGGCATGCAGGCTGGCCAGCAATGTCACCTGACGCTGCACGGCTTCGCGATTGAGTACGTTCAGCGAGTACGCGGCAAGCACCGGGTCCATCGCCGACACTGGTTCGTCCGCGAGAATCAGCTCGGGCTGCTGATAGAGCACCCGGGCGATACCGACGCGCTGCAGCTGTCCGCCGGATAGCTGATCGCAGCGCATATAGAGTTTGTCGGCGAGGTCCAGCCGGCCGAGGGCTTCGGCTGCGCCTTGTTTGTCCAGTGGATAGACCAGGCTGGCGAGACTGCGCCCCAGCGACCAACGGCCCAGCTGCCCGGCGAGCACCGCCGTGACGACCCGTTGCCGGGGCGGAAGCGGTGGCGCTTGGTGAATCAGGCCGATGCGCTTGCGTAATCTCTGGCGCGCGCCAGTGGATAGCGACCATGGCGTACAGCCGAGCAATTCCAGGTGCCCGATGCTTGGTTGGATGTGGCTGGCCAGCAGGCGCAACAGCGTGGTCTTGCCAGCCCCGGACGGGCCGATGATCGCGACTCGCTCGCCTTGCCCGATTTCCAGCTCGATGTCCTGCAGTGCTGCCTGTCCGCCCGGATGGCTATGACACAGGCCGGACAACCGCACGCATGATGCCGGCGCGGGTGCCCTGCGGATATCCGGTGGGAGAAAGGTGATCGAACTGCTCATCGTGACTACCTGGCTTCGCCTCACAGGCACAGCTGCCTGTGCGTCGCCATGAGGGTTTAGGCGCGGACGGCTGGGCGCAGAGGCCGAGCCGTGACGGTTCTGGCTGCACCGATCGCTGGCGACCGAGTGCGAAGGGTTACTTCAGCAGGCCAGCGGCGCGCGCGGCGTCCTCGATTCCTTCGTAGTTTTCCGGGCGGGTTTCGATGAAGCGGCTGGCCGCCTGCAGGTCGAGAATTTTCTTGTGCTCCCGGTTCTTCGGGTCCAGCGCGAGGAAGGCGGCTTTGATCTTGCTCACCAGCGCAGGGTCGAGGTCGCCACGCACCGTCCAGTTGTAGTCGTAATAGGGTGGGGTGGTGTCGATGACACGCACTTTGCTCGTATCCACTTTCCCGGCCTCGACCAGCTTGTCCCACACCGAAGCGTTGAGTACGCCACCGTCGGCTTTGCCGGCCTGGACCCAGGCTGCCGTGGCGTCGTGGGCACCGGAGTAGGCGATGCGCTTGAAGAACTGCTCGGGATCGATGCCGTCCCTGATCATGAAGTAGCGCGGCATCAGGCTGCCTGACGTCGAGGACACGGAGCCGAAGGCGAAGGTTTTGCCCTTGAGGTCCTGCAGCGTCTCGACTTCTGGGTCGGCGGTAATGAATTTGCTGGTGAACTTCTCGTCCTGCTCACGCTGCACCAGCGGAATGGCATCGCCGGTCTTCAGTCGGGTTTGGACGAAGGTAAACCCACCGAGCCAGGCGAGGTCTATGCGGTCTGCGGCAATGGATTCCACCACGGCGGCGTAATCGGAGACCGGGGTGAATTTCACCGGCATGCCCAGCGCTTTTTCAAGGTACTGGCCCAGCGGTTCGAACTTGCGGATCAGCTCGGTCGGCGCTTCGTCGGGAATAGCCGAGACACGAAGGACCTCGGCGGCATGTGCGGTGACAAAAGACAGGGATACAGCAAGGCCGGCAACGGCTGCCAGGGTGCACTTCAACATTGTGGTTCTCCGGTTCAATAGCGGAAAAAGCGCGCGAATTATAGAGGCAGAGGGGCGCGCTGGTGCAAGTCGCGTGGCGCTGATGCCTGATTTGTTGCGGGTCGCAAGCCGCTTCGGATTGTCGAGCCGGTACGGTTAGTGAGGTCAGTTACCCATCGAAACATGAATGATGGCACTGTGACATATCATGCTCTGCCCGCATCGATTAGAATTCGGCGCCTTCCGAGGACGGCGTCGGGATTGACGGAATCAGGGGATGAAAAGCGTAAGCGTCATGCACTGCTAACGCGCCCCGGCGAGCAGCTGGCTCTTGTGCGGTGCGGTGCGCGACTGAGCAACCACCACGCAATAGGCAGCATTGAGGGACCAGCGAAGATTGATCTGCCTAAGGACCGGAACCATGACCGATGCACGTCCCGAGCGCCGCGTAAATCATGTATTGCGCCGACATATCGACTGTCTGCTCGATTCGGGCGGGACGCTGACCGGTCGCTGCCCGATCACGGTAACGATCAAAGCCTGCACGCTCACAGAGCGAAATGGCGTGCTGTTCAGCGAAAGTGGGCTTCGAGACCTGGTGGCGGCCATCGCTAGCCATGTTTGGCCTACTCCCCATCTGCGTTACATAGCCATCGATATCTGTCTACGGCAGCTGGGACAGCCCATCGAACCGCGCAAGGACCGCTAGACGCACGCGACTGGAGTGTCTTGTAGTTGGCCAACAGGACGGTTTGCTGAATCGCCTGAGTGCTAGCGTTGGCGAAAGTCTTTTGTGATTCAGTTCACGGCTGAACTAGAATTACCGGCCCAACGGACGGTGGCCTATTGCTATGGAACAGCAACAAGACAAACGCACGCTCCATTTTCTTCGAAAACACATCGATGAACTGTTTGCCGACGGAGCGACAGTGGTCGCGCGGGACCCGGTGACCCTGCTGTACAAAGGCCAGACACTGGGAATCAAGCAGGGAATGCTCGTTGGCTATTCCGGTCTGCTCGATCTCATCGAAGTGATTTCCGACGATGAATGGCGGGACGCTCAGCATCAACTTTACGTTGCAGAGCCGGACGAGCCCAGCCCAGCGCTTGAGGGGCCGTCCGCGCCCGAGGGTACGAGGCGCCCGATAAGCGATAGCTAAACCAACCGCCTTCTATCCCTGCGAATAAATATCCAGGCGAAGAAACGCAGCGGACAGGAGCGGATCAGAGAAATATGGGTGCGTCCTGCATCCCTATTTTGAAAGGGGGCTCTCCATGCTCGATCAGGCGTCGTGCAAAGGCTTCATTCCGCCTTATATCCTCAAGCACATCATCGATAATGGCTCGGAGCATCAGCGTGAGCGGGCCTTGGGCACGCTCGCTCACGTGCGCCACCTGTTGCCCAATCCGGGGCCGCCCAACCGCCAGCCAACACCGAGCGTGCTGCCCGAGCGCGGTCGGCCGGGGGAACCGCGGCGCAGCATTCACGATGCTCAGCAGCAGATGGTGCTGCCGGGTGCGCTGGCACGGATCGAAGGCCAGCCGCCGATTGCTGACCCGGCGGTTGACGAGGCCTACGACGCCCTCGGTAAGACTCATGAGTTCTTCTGGCAGGTGTTCGGTCGAGACTCGATCGACGGTCACGGCTTTCCGCTAATCGGGACGGTGCACTACGGCGTGGAGTACGAGAACGCGTTCTGGAACGGCGCACAGATGGTCTTCGGCGATGGTGACGGCGAGATTTTCAATCGCTTTACCCTGTCGCTGGACGTCGTGGCCCATGAGCTGGCCCATGGCATTACCGAAAGCGAGGCCGGGCTGGTCTACTTCAACCAGTCCGGTGCCTTGAACGAGTCGATGTCCGACGTTTTCGGCGTACTGGTCCGACAGTTCAGTCTCAAGCAGGCGGCGGACCAGGCCGACTGGCTCATCGGCGCCGAGTTGCTGACCGACAAGGTGCAGGGCGCCGCACTGCGCTCGATGGCCAATCCGGGCAGCGCCTATGACGATCCGTTGCTGGGCAAAGATCCGCAGCCCGGGCACATGCGCGACTTCATCGACACCCGCGACGACAACGGTGGCGTGCACCTGAACTCTGGCATACCCAACCGCGCGTTCTACCTGGCAGCCACGGCTGTTGACGGCTACGCCTGGGAAAAGACCGGCCGTATCTGGTACGACACCCTGTGTGATCGTCGTCTGGCCAACGATGCGGATTTCGCCGCGTTTGCTCAGCTCACGCTGGATAACGCGGCGACACGCTTTGGCGCTGGGAAGGAGGCGCAGTCGGTACATCAGGCCTGGATCGATGTTGGCGTATTGGAGAACTGAGGAGGTTTCATGAGACAGCTACCGCCATTGGGCAAGGACGCCGTCGTCCGCCTGTCGCGGCAGGGCGGCTTTGCAGCGATGCAGGCGCTCAGTCGGCCACGCGAGATCGACTTCGCCAGTTGCAACGAACAGCAGCGAGTGCAGATATGTTCCGTGCTGGAGGGCTGTCTGCCGCTAGCGACGGGCGCCAGCGGGGAGGGCGATCGCCGCTTTTATCAGATCGAGCTGCGCTATCGAGAGAACGAGCACGACGACGAATTGGTTCTGCAGATTCCCGAGGAGCAGGCACCCGGCGAGCTTGTGCTGCTCTGGGACAAAGGCGAGGTGCTCTGAGCGCGACTTGGCCGCCGCCGCGACAGCGGCGCTAGAATCGTTGCACCTGCCTTCGAGGAGCCTTCTTCATGTCTGAATTGCCATCCATTGCCTTCGCCGGTATCGGCCTGATGGGCCTGCGTATGTGCCGCCGGTTGCTTGCTGCCGGCTTTCCATTGACGGTCTGGAACCGCTCGCCCGACAAGTGCGCGCCGCTGGTCGAGGCCGGCGCGCGGCAAGTGAACACACCGGCCGAGCTCTGTGCTGCAGCTGATGTGGTGCTGTTGTGCCTGGCCGATACCGCGGTGGTGCGTGAGGTGGTGTTCGGCCCTGACGGTGTCGTCGAGGGCGCGCGGGCGGGGCAGGTGCTGGTCGACCATTCCAGTCTGGAGCCGGCCGCCACACGTGCCATGGCGATCGAACTGGAATCGCGTAGCGGCATGCGCTGGGTTGACGCGCCGGTATCCGGGGGTACGGCCGGCGCCGAGGCGGGGAGTCTGGCAATCATGGCCGGTGGGCGTGGCGAAGATGTTGAGCGGGTGCGACCGGTATTGGCGCACCTGGGCCAGCGACTGACCCATATGGGTGATGTCGGTGCCGGCCAGGTGACCAAGGCCTGCAACCAGATGATCGTGGCCTGCAACGCGCTGGTTATCGCCGAAGTAGTGGCGCTGGCCGAGCGCTCCGGTGTTGATGCCAGCCTGATCGCGCCGGCACTGGCCGGTGGTTTCGCTGATTCCAAACCGCTGCAGATTCTTGCGCCGCAAATGGCCCGCAGCGAATTCGAACCGGTCAAATGGCATGTGCGAACCCTGCTCAAGGACCTCGACACCGCGGTTCAGCTGTCCCGTGAAGAGGGCAGCGCCACGCCGATGACTGGCCTGGCCGCGCAACTGATGCGCCTGCACGGCAGTCAGGGCCATCTCGAGAATGATCCCGCGACGCTGGTGAAGATGTTCCGGGAGCAAAGCCGATGAAGATTGCCGCCAACCTGTCCATGTTGTTCAGCGAACTGCCCCTCGACCAGCGCATCATGGCTGCCCGCGTGGCCGGATTCGAGGGTGTGGAGATCCAGTTTCCCTACGAACTACCGGCGATCCGTCTCAAGGAATTGCTTGAGCGCGCCGGCCTGCCGCTGGCGCTGATCAACCTGCCAGCCGGTGACTTTATGCAAGGTGGCCCAGGTCTGGCCGCGGTGCCCGCCCGCCAGAAAGCCTTCGATGCAGCCTTGCAGGAAGCGCTGACCTACGCCGCCATGGCGCGGCCGGCGTGTGTCAATGTACTGCCGGGTCGATTAGCTGAAGGCGTCACTCGCGACGAAGCGTTGGAAAGCCTCGCCGGCAATCTGCGCAAGAGCGCGGAGGCCTTCGCGCCGCTCGGGGTGCGAGTGGTGTGCGAGGCGATCAATCCGCTGGATATGCCGGGTTTCCTCGTCAACACACCCGAGCATTTGCAGGCATTGCTGGGGCTGGTCGATCACCCGAACTGCCAGGCTCAGCTGGATCTTTACCACATGGCTCGGCAAGAGCTGGACATCGCCGCCGGCATCCGGCTGTTGGGCTCGCGCATTGGGCATGTGCAGTTTGCCGATTACCCTGGCCGCGGTGCGCCCGGTACCGGTTCGGTAGCGTTCGGCCCTCTGCTCGATGTGTTGCGGGCGGTGGGCTATGACGGCTGGCTGGCGGCCGAGTATAGACCCGACGGTGCGGATACGAACGCCAGTCTGGGCTGGCTGGAGGGATGGTTACAGCGCTGAATGGTCGCATCGTCCTGCATAAGCGCAGATGATGGTGACAGACAGGCGCGCGAATGAACTCTAGAGTTGGTTCCCGAGGATCGGTCGGGATACGGCCGGGGCATAACAATAAAACGAGAGCGATGTCATGCAGCCATCCACCCAAGCCGCTAACGCCTGGCGCGTCCTGTTCCTGCTGTTTCTGGCCAACCTGTTCAACTTCTTCGATCGCACCATACCGGCAATCATCGCCGAGCCGATTCGCCTGGAATGGAACCTCAACGACTTCCAGCTGGGCCTGATCGGCACCGCCTTCACCATCATCTACGCGATCGCGGGAGTTCCGCTGGGGCGAATGGCTGATCTCGGCTCGCGCCGCAAGATCATGGGGTGGGGGCTGACCGCCTGGAGTGGGCTGACGGCCGTCAACGGGCTGGCCTGGAATTTCTGGAGCTTTTTGCTGGTGCGCATGGGTATCGGTATCGGCGAGGCCAGTTATGCGCCGGCCGCCAACTCGCTAATCGGCGACCTGTTTCCGGCAAACAAGCGCGCACAGGCGATGGGTATCTTCATGCTTGGCTTGCCGCTTGGGCTGCTGCTGGCCTTCTTCACCATCGGCTCGATGGTCGAATACTTCGGTAGCTGGCGTGCGCCGTTCTTCATCGCTGCAGTGCCTGGGCTCGTGCTGGCGCTGTTCATTTTCTTCGTCAAGGAACCCCAGCGCGGCGCGGCCGAGACGGTAAAGGTCTCACAGGAACCCGTGCAGCAGCCGGTGCGCAAGGTGCTGGCGATTCGCACCTTCTGGTGGCTGGTGCTGGCTGGGCTGGCGTTCAACTTCGCAACCTACGCCTGCAATGCATTCATGGTGCCGTTGCTGATGCGCTATCACGCCGTGCCGCTGGTCGAAGCATCGATCGCCACCGGCGTGATCGTCGGGCTGACCGGTCTGATCGGGCTGACCCTCGGCGGCTGGGTTGCCGACCAGATCCACCAACGCTTCGCCCGTGGTCGGCTGATTTTCGCCGCTATCAGCATGGCCATCGCCACCCTCGCGACCGGCTATGCGCTGCTCGCCGGGCGGATCGAGGTCGGTGTGTTCGTTGCTGTGTTCAGCATCGGCTGGTTGTTCTCCTACAACTTCTATACCTGCGTCTATACGGCCATTCAGGACGTGGTCGAGCCGCGCCTGCGCGCCACTGCGATGGCATTGTTCTTCGCCGGCCTATACCTGCTCGGCGGTGGCATGGGCACGGTGGTGGTAGGGCTGTTGTCTGATCATTTTGCCGAAGCCGCAATGCTCGCTGCTGGCGCCAGCGAGATGAGCGAGTTGTTCCGCGCAGAGGGTCTGCACGGCGCCATGTACCTGATTCCGGCCTCGTTGCTGCTGACCATGGTGTTCCTGTTCCAGGCCTCGCGCACCTTCTGTCACGACTCCAAGCGCATGACCGACGGTATGACTGACTCCGCCGCGGCTGCCGAGACGGCGCTGGCCTGACCAACACCAGCCAGGCGTCGCAGCGGCAACGCGGCACCTGGCTCGGCTTGAACCGCATCAAAACGACGATTGACCGACATTTGCCTGCTGGCTCGCATAAACTGCGCGGCCGTTTTTTGGCAGTCCGGACCGTTCATGCACAATCCGTCACCCGCCCGCGCCTGCGGCATCGATTTCGGTACCTCCAATTCCACCGTCGGCTGGTGGCGACCCGTCAGCGAGCCGCTGATCGCGCTCGAGGACGATCAGCACACCCTGCCATCGGTGGTGTTCTTCAACGCCGAGGAGCGGCGTCCTGTCTATGGGCGTCTGGCTCTGTCCGAATACCTTGAAGGTTACGAGGGGCGGCTGATGCGCTCGCTCAAGAGCCTGCTGGGCTCCAAGCTGTTGAAGAGCGAAACGACGGTGCTGGGCAGCGCGATGCCGTTCAAGGAAATCCTCGGGCTGTTCCTTGGGACGCTCAAGCAACGTGCCGAAACCAGTGCGGGTCGTGCCTTCGACGAGGTGGTGCTGGGCCGTCCGGTGTTTTTCGTCGATGATGATCCTCAGGCGGACAGGGAAGCGGCGGATACGCTGGCCGCGGCGGCAAGAAAGATCGGCTTCAAGGACGTGTCGTTCCAATACGAGCCCATCGCCGCGGCGTTCGACTACGAGTCGCGCATCGAGCAGGAAGAGCGGGTGCTGATCGTCGATATCGGCGGCGGTACCTCGGACTTCTCGCTGGTGCGGTTGTCACCGCAACGCCGTCATATCGATGATCGCCAGGAAGACATCCTCGCCACGTCGGGCGTGCACATAGGCGGCACCGATTTCGACAAGCAGCTCAGCCTGCAGGGCGTGATGCCGCTGTTCGGCTATGGTAGCCGGATGAAAAGCGATGCGCCGATGCCCACCAGCACGCACCTCAACCTTGCTACCTGGCACACCATCAACGCGGTGTACGCGCCGGCCTCGCTGCGCGCGCTGCAAAGCATGCGCTACGACATCGTCGACCCCACCGGGATTGATCGCCTGTTCAGCCTTATTGAACAACGCGCGGGGCATTGGCTGGCGATGCAGGTGGAGCACGGCAAGATCGAACTGACCGAGCAGGACCGTCATGCCATCGACTTCGCGCGAATTGAGGCTGGTCTGCAGGCGAGCCTGACCCGCGACGGCTTTGAAACGGCCATCGATCCGCTTCTCGAACGAATCCGAGGTAATGTCAGTCAATTGCTGGCCAGTGCCGGACTCAAGCCCGAGGACATCGATACGGTGTTCTTCACGGGTGGCTCCAGTGCGATTCCGGCGCTGCGCCAGAGCGTCGCCAGGCTGCTGCCAAGGGCACGCCATGTCGAAGGCAACCGTTTCGGAAGTATCGGCAGTGGCTTGGCCATCGAGGCGAAGAAACGCTACGGTTGATTTCCTGAGCGCCTGCATGGCGCTCGGGCCTGCCCGGGAGTCGTCATGAGCTACAAGCTGCGTCCAAAGAACCCCGCCGCCGAGGTGCGCAAGGTCGCTCGGCAGCGCATCGACAAGGCCATCGAGGCGCTGGGTGTTCCGCCCGCGGAGCGCGGCGAAGGGGTGCATAAGGCGCGCAAGCGCTTCAAGGAGCTGCGTGCGTTGCTGCGTCTGGTGCGCGAGCCGTTGGGCGATGAGTTCAAACACGAGAATCGACGGGTTCGCGATCTTGGCCGGATGCTGGCCGAATCGCGCGATGCCACCGCCATGCTGGAAAGCTGGGATCTGCTGATGCAGCGCTTTGCCGAGCGGCTCGGCGAACCTGCTTCCAAGCAGACACGGCAGCGCTTGCAGGCCAGTGCTCGGCAGGCAGAGGGCAACGCCGCCGACCTGGACGACCGCATCGCGCAGGCCGTCTCGGAGCTACACGCCGTCAAGGCCAGCATCGACAGTTGGCCGCTGGACGCCACGGGCTTCGGGCTGCTGGCCGCCGGGGTAGAGCGCACCTATGCCGATGGCGCGGCCGAACTGGCGAAGGTCAGATCGGAACCGAGCGATGAGCAGTTTCATGAATGGCGCAAGCGGGTCAAGGATCACTGGTATCAGGCGCAGCTGCTGACACCCAGCTGGCCCATGCTGATGCGGCTGCGCGCTGACTCGCTCAAGCGCTTGGCTGATTTGCTCGGCGATGACCATGATCTGGCGATGATGCAGTACTTGCTGCGGGAGCAGCCGCAACTCTTCGGTGATCAGCCCGTGCTCGAAAGACTCGGCCCAGCGATCGCCGAACGCCGCAGCGAACTGCAGCGTGCAGCACTGGGGCTGGGTGATGAACTCTATCGCGAGGCACCCAGGGATCTGGCGGCGCGCTGGCGACGTTACTGGGACGCGGCGGAGCACTGACCCGCGGCGCTGCAGCGCTGATCAGGCGGCTTGGCTGTTGATCTCGTGGATCTCCAGCATCTTTTCCAATTCGGTGCGGATGAAAGCGTCTTCGCAGCCCGGCAGGTACTCACGCAGCTTGCGGATCACCCACTGCTGGCCTTTATCGACGAATGGCAGGCGCTCCTCCAGTGATTCGATCGCCATGGCCTTGCCATAGAACGCACCGGTCTCGCGATTGGGTTCGATGCCCAGGTGGTTAAGGCAGTTGAGTACTAGCCTGCAGCTATCGACTTCACCCTGGCGGATCTGTTCGAGCTGCTTCCGCTGAGCCGGGTCATCGCATTGTTGCAGGCTCTCACCAGCAACCTTGGCGCCGGCGCGCTCGGCACTCAGCAGGTCCTGGAGCAGTTTCGCTTCGCCTTCGGCCGTGTTCAGGTGGTTCTGGTCACTCATGCTCGATCTCCTGGCAGCGGGAAATGGCGCACGGCTCGAGAGAAGTGCGCCAGGAATGAATGTGTCGGGTTACAGCTTCTTCGCGGAAATGATCTTCACCGGCGTCAGCGGGACGTTCTGCATCATGCTCCGGTTGCCGGTCGGCACCTGGGCGATCTGGTCGACCACATCCATGCCGCGCACGACCTTGGCGAAGACGGCATATCCGAAGTCGCGGCTGCCGTGGTCGAGAAAGTCATTGTCGCGGTGGTTGATGAAGAACTGGCTGGTAGCCGAGTTGACATTTTGCGTGCGGGCCATGGCGAGGGTGCCACGGACGTTGTGCAGCCCATTGTCAGCCTCATTCTTGATCGGTTCGCCAGTCCTCTTCTGGCCCAGGCCTTCATTGAAGCCGCCGCCCTGGATCATGAAGCCGGGAATTACCCGGTGGAACACGGTGCCATCGTAGAAGCCGCTTTCCACGTAGCTAAGAAAGTTCTTCACGCTGATAGGCGCCTTCTCGGCCTCCAGCTCGATTTCGATTTCACCCATGCTGGTGTTCAGCAGTACGTGTGGGTTGTCTGCCGCCAGCAGGTTTCCGGCGAGCAACAGTGAGCAGGCGGCGAGTACGAGTCGTTTCATGGTGTGGTCCTGGTGAGGGTGGAAGCCTGGGGCAGGCTGTCATTGGCAGGCTGCGATTGCGCATCGTACGTCTTGATCAAGTCGATGAGAATCTGCGTTGCCGCGCCGAGCGGTTTGTTCGGGTTGGTGTAGAGGTAGAACAATGGGCGGCGAATGCTTCCTTGAATCAATGGCAACGGCTTGAGTACACCTTCGGCCAGCTCGCGTCCGATCATGTGCCGCGGCAGCCAGGCGAAGCCGAGTCCACTGCTGACGAAGCCTACTGAAGTCGCCAGGCTACCGACGGTCCAGCGCTGCTCGGCGCCCAACCAGCCGCTGTCGCGTGGCTGCCGCTGGCCGGAATCGCGCACCACGATCTGCATCTGGCTCTGCAAGTCCTGCACGCTGAGCTTGCGTCGCAACTGGTGCAGGGTGTGGTCGGCGTGGGCCACCGCGATGAACTCGACGGTGCCCAGCTCGGCGCCGAGGTAACCGGTGATGTCCAAGCCGCTGATGGCCAGATCGGCGGTGCCGTCCTTGAGCACATCCTCGACGCCGGACAGGACCTCTTCGCGCAGCCGCACCCGACATCCACGACTCTGCGGCATGAATGCGGTCAAGGCGTGGATCAGCTTGGCGTTGGGGTACGCGGCATCCACCACCAGGCGAACCTCGGCTTCCCAACCCTGCTCCATGTGATGGGCCAATTCCTCGAGCTGCCCGGCCTGGAGGACCAGCTGCCGCGACCGCCGTAACAGCACCTCGCCGGCATCGGTGAGCACCGCCTTGCGTCCATCGATCCGCAACAGCGGCACGCCCAGCTGCTCCTGCATGCGAGCCACGGTGTAGCTGACCGAGGATTGCGAGCGATGCAGCATTTCGGCGGCTTGGGCGAAGCCACCATGGTCGATAACCGCTTGCAGGGTTCGCCATTGATCGAGGGTTACGCGTGGCATTTTCATTCCATTGCTTTCCTGTTGCGTCTGTCTGATACGCTGGCACGCCTTTACGAGGAGCCCGCACAACAATGAAAAGAATCTGCATCGCCGTGCTTGCGGTCGCCATCATCCCACTGAGCGCCCTGGCCGTCAGCTATCCGGTGGAGGTTGAACAGGAGCTCAATGGTGCCGAAGTGCTCGCCACTACTGAAACCATAGACCGGGACATGGCCGGCCTGGTGCTGCAAAACTTCGGTGATCGTCCAGTCGAGTGCACGGCCGTGTTTCGTAACGGGCCGGAATCCCCGCGTACCCGTCGCACCACGTTGGCTGCTGGCGAGCGCAAGCCGCTGACCGCCAAGTTCAAGCGCGATGTCATTCGTTTGCGGATCAAGCTGACCTGCGAGCCGCATTAATCCGTCCATGGAGCGCTCCTGATTGGGGCGCCGTGGTGCGTCGCCAGACGCGGCAATCGACAGCGCGGCCTGCCACCGGCCACATCTGGCGGTCCCGGGCCAGCCCATTAGCAGTTCGCGCTGCACAAAGCCGCCGCTACGGCGACCGGACGCGTTAATCTATGCGACGTTCTTTCGACCTTGAGGTATCCCCCTTGTTTGACCAATTCGCCCTGCATGAACGCCTGCTCAAGGCGGTCGCCGAACTCAAATTCGTCGAGCCGACTCCGGTGCAGGTGGCGGCCATTCCCCCGGCGCTGGAAGGGCGTGACCTGCGGGTGACGGCTCAGACCGGTAGCGGCAAGACCGCGGCATTCGTGTTGCCTATGCTCAATCGGCTGATTGGCGATGCGGTGGTACGCAAAGACGTGCGCGCGCTGATACTGCTGCCGACCCGCGAACTGGCCCAGCAGACCCTCAAGGAAGTCGAGCGCTTCTCGCAGTTCACCTTCATCAAGTCGGCCATGATCACTGGCGGTGAAGACTTCAAGGTCCAGGCGGCGATCATGCGCAAGGTGCCGGATATCCTCATTGGCACGCCTGGGCGGATGATCGAACACCTCAATGCCGGCACGCTGATTCTCAAAGACGTCGAGCTGCTGATCCTCGACGAGGCCGACCGCATGCTCGACATGGGCTTTGCCGAGGATGTGCAGCGGTTGGTGAACGAATGCGCCAAGCGCCAGCAGACCCTGCTGTTCTCGGCCACGAGTGGCGGTGCGGCCCTGCGCGAGATGGCCGCCAGTGTCCTGCGCGATCCGCTGCACCTGCAGCTCAACCGCGTCAGCGAGCTTAACGAAGGCACTCGTCAGCAGATCATCACCGCCGAGAGCACCGAGCACAAAGAGAAGCTCGTGCACTGGCTGCTGGCCAACGAAACCTACAAGAAGGCTGTGATCTTCACCAACACCCGGGTGCAGGCGGATCGGCTCTACGGCCGGCTGGTCGCGGAGGGTGTGAAGGCCTTCGTGCTGCATGGCGACAAGGATCAGAAGGACCGCAAGCTGGCCATCGACCGGGTCAAGGAAGGCGGCGTGAAGGTACTGGTCGCCACTGACGTGGCGGCACGCGGGCTGGATATCGAGGGCCTGGATCTGGTGATCAACTTCGACATGCCGCGTTCGGGCGATGAGTATGTGCATCGTATTGGTCGCACGGGGCGCGCGGGTGCCGAAGGGCTGGCGATCTCTCTGATCTGCCACAACGACTGGAACCTGATGTCGAGCGTCGAGCGCTACCTCAAGCAGCGATTCGAGCGCCGGGTCATCAAAGGTTTGAAAGGCAGCTACGGTGGGCCCAAGAACCTGAAGGCCTCAGGCAAAGCGGCGGGCACCAAAAAGAAAAAGGACGACAAGAAAAAGGGCGTCGACAAAAAGGCCAAACCGGCCGGCAAGCCGACCGCCAAGCGGCCGAAGAACGCCAAGCGCGACGAACCGGCCTCGCAGATCGTCAGTCAGGACGGCTTGGCGCCGCTACGACGCAAGAAGCCCGCCGGGGAATAAACCGATCGAAGGGGTGGCGTCGCTACCCCGTTCTCCGCCTGTTTATCAGCGCTTCTCGGCCGGTGCGATATCGGCCTGCTTCTCCGCCTGCTCAACGTGCTCGATGCGCTTCTCGTAGGCTTCGCATTCGCTGCCCAGCTGCTCGGCCGTCTGCTTGACTTCCATATCCCGCAGCTCCTGATTGATCTCAGCGGCCCGCTTTGGGTCGTTTTCAGTCAGCGCGTTAACGCGATCGGCAAGCTCCTTGGCCTTGGCTGTTATCACGTCAGTGGTGCACTCGGCCGCCAACACCGGCTGGCTTGCCAACAGGGCAAGGGTCAAGGGAATCATCAGGCGTTTCATGGCGCGCTCCTTTATAGGTCGATCTGTTTGGTGGATCGTCCCGGACGCGCTTTAGTTCAGCCCGTTTCCCGTTGCGCTGGAGATCGAACCATGCCGCCGCCGGCAAGGTCCGTATTAGCAAGAGCCGCCGTGCTGACGCGGTGCAACAGGAGAAGGTCATGACCTATAACTGGGATCTAATGCTGCGCCTGCTGCGAGAGGCGCAGAAATCCGGCAACGAGAGCTTCGTGCCGCGTCAGTACGCTGACGAGCATGCCATTGCCATGGAGGAAGCCGGGCAGCCGCTGCCTAACCTCGATTCACTCAAGGCCGAGGCGCAGAACTATGAAAGCCTGCTGTTTGAGGGCGGCTTCGTGGTGACTCGCCCGCAAGAGCAGGGCGGCAATGGCGAGAACTTCGTCCTGACCGAGCGTGGCACCCGGTTGCTGCAGATGCTTGAAGGGGGTGGCGGTACCCAGTACCGCCAGCGCCTGGACGAAAAAGGAGGCGCGGCGTTGACGCCGGAAGTCTTCGACGGGCTGGCGTCAGGCTGAACGTTAGCGCCTCGCGGATGCGAGGCGCTGGTTCGATTTAAAGCAGAGGGCCGATGGTCCCACAGGACTTGTTCGCCGCATGCTTCTGCAGGACCGGCAACTGAGGGCGGTGCTTCCCGCTTTTCACATCCAGCGACAGCGCGTACTCGCCCCACCATGGACCGGCCGCCCAGTAGGTGCTGGGAATGCAGTTCTGGTTGAGATACTTCAGCAGGTTGTCGGTCGCCACGATGGCCGAGGGCGAGAAATCCGGTGCACCGTGCTCGCCGATGAAGCCGCGAAGCCGGTTCTTTCTCAGCCACTCGACGAAGGGCTTGGCCCGGTTCACGCCGATCATCGGATCGTAGACGGCGGAGCGGTTCGCATAGGTGCCGGAATAGTCCTTGTCCAGGTACAGGTGAGCTTCGTACACCAGCTTGTTCTTCGCGTCGCGCATCCAGGGGTTGGTGGCCAGCTGGGTGTTGTAGGACGGCCAATGGAAAGCACTGGACCAGCGGTCGCCCGAGACATAGATCCAGCGATTCTGATCGATGCCACGAATCGCCTGCGCGGCCGCCAGCGCGGCGGCGGGCCACTTGCCATTGGTCGAATGGGGCTCATTCATCAGCCCGTAACCGTACACTGCCGGATGGTTGGCGACTTTCTGCACGATGCGGCGCCAGCCATCGGCGAAGGCGCTGATCGGAACGTCATTCGAGGCGATCAGTTTGCCGTAGTAACGGTAGTAGTTATGCATGTCGAGAATGACTTGCATGTTGTACTTCTGTGCGTGATTAAGGGTGGTCAACAACCGGCTGAGCTCGGCGGCGTTGAGTTCGCCATTGAGTTTCGGTTGGATGCGTTCCCAGCGAAACGGCAGGCGGATCAGTTTCAGGTTGAGGTCGGCGTAGCGTTTGAAGTTGGCCTCGCTCGGGTAGATGTAATGGATCTGATGCTGGCCGGGTAGCCCAGCGTATTCGCCGAATTCCGCGCCAGCCAGATTGACCCCGACCAGGTGGATCGGATTGGCCGGTGCTGCGTCGGTGCCTGTCGCCGGAGCGGTACTTGTACCGGTGCTCGGATGGGTGAAGTCGGTGCTGCTCACCGAAACGGTTCGCGGATACCCAACGAGCATTCCATCGATGGTGCCGCCATCAAGCATTACAGTCATGTTGTCGCCGGAGTGGTAGACAACCTTCACGGTCAGGACCTGCCCGTTGGCGAACCGCACCTTCGCGCCCTTGTGATAGGCCGTTTTGTTGGCCGCGCTGGCTTTCACCGAAATGCCGGTGGAGCGATAGACGCCGTTGACGAAATCGGTGCCATTGAACGAGTTCAGAGCCGTGACCAGCGGTGCGGAGGTTGCCGGTGTGCTGGTCGCTGGTGCATCCGCCACTGGCGCGCTAGGTGCGGTCGGCGTGCTTGGCGCGGTAGCCGTCGTCGCGGCGAACAGTTTGTTCGGATAGCCAAGTGCGCCACTAAGCGCGCTGCCCGAGAGCATGACGCTCATGTTGCTGCCGGAAATGTACACGGCAGTGATGGAGCGAGTCTGGCCGTTTGCCAGTTTCACCGAGGTGCCCGGTTTGAATACCGACCGGTTGGTGGTGGTCAGCGGTATCGAGAAGCCTGCCGACCGGCGCCATACACCGTTCAGCCAGTCGCTGTTGGTGTAATTGTTAATGGCGCTGCTGTGCGCGGTCGTGGTGCTTGGTGTCGGTGTGGAGGTCGCCGGCGGTGTGCTGGAAACCGGCGCCGAGCCCAGTACCGCAACGGTATGAGGATAGCCGGTGGCCACGGCATCGAGCGTCGTGCCGGAAAGCATTACGCTCATGTGCGCGCCCGAGAAATAGATGACCTTAACGGTGCGTATCTGACCGTTTGCCAGTTTCACCTGCGCGTCTTTCTTGAAGGCGGCCTTGTTGGCGGTTGTCGCAGGAATCGAAAAGCCAGCGGACTTACGCCAGGTGCCCTTGTTCCAATCCGGGCTGGTGAAGTTGTTGACCTTTGCCGTCGCGATGGTTTGCACGGCAGTGGCTGTCGAGGTGGTGGTTGCACTTGCTTGCTGCACAGTCGAGAAGCCGATCATTGCGGCGAGCAAAACGGCGCTTAGTGCTCCTCGTGGTACGCCCAATACTGCATTTAAGGACATTGATATCTCCGGAACTTAATACGACAAAAGGCCGCGAGTGCCTTTTAAAAAATTGCGGAAGCATTCATGGATGATGCAACGAACGAAGCACTGACCAACGACGCCACCTACTGCGCAAACGGAGCAGGTGTGCGGCTATTCGCCGTACCCGCTCTTGCGTGGATAGGCTTTATATAGATCGATGGTTTAATAGTGAAATTCTTTTGGCGCCGTAAAATCGACATCAATGTCGTTTTTTATTATTTAGTTTCATATCGCTACTATTCAATATCAATATGACATTAATTAGCGCTTCGCTATAAGTTACTGATTTTTATAATAATTAAAAGTATGTTAAGTCATCGGCTGGCTATAGTTGCTTAACTAGCGTTTCGCTTGTTTTCCCACGGGCTCGTTGCTAACGGATCGATGCGTATGTTGCGAAATGTTTCATTCGCGCGCCAAGCAGCAAACTTCGCGGGGAATCGAACGGTCGGGCGAGCTGAGGGCTGAAAGAGCCAGCCGGACATGGTCGAACTGCGATGCAGTTGATTGAGCCATTTTGCCAATGCGTGCGATGGAATGGACGAAGGACTGCTAGCGCACCTGATGCAGGCTATCGACGGTCAGTTCCAGCGCCTTGCGCATGTCCAGTCGGGCCGAGCGGCCGATGTCCTGGTTGCTCATCTGATAGCTGCGCTCGGATGGCAGGATCGGGGCGGTCAGGTCGTCCGCCTCTACCGGTTCGAAATCCCTGTCGCGGCCGATGGTCAGTGCGCTGCGGCGCAGCAGCTCACGCAGCTGTTCCGGGGCGAGCTGCGGGTTGATCGAGAGCATTGCTGCAATAATGCCGGTGACCATCGGTGTGGCGTACGAAGTGCCGCAATGCACCTCGCCGCGTTTGCCCGCTTCCAGCGTTGCGGCACGGGTGCAGGCAGAGGCTGTAATGTCGACGCGCATGTCGACGTTCGATGATGGCCGTTTGGTAACGTACTCCGGATGCTCCACCGGGACGTCGCGCTCCTCGTTGCGCTGGTGGCCGCCGACGACCAACAACTGCTCCGTAATGAAGGAGGAAGGCAGGCGGTAGTCGTCCTGCCCTGAACGGGCCGAGCCATTGCCGGCCGAGTTCACCACGAGCACATCAGGGTGTTCGCGGCGCAACCAGAGAAAGAACTCTTCCAGCAATTCCTCGTAGCCACTCATGGCGATGCCCGAGCGAATCAGTGAATCCACCTCTTCGCCCGCAACGTCCCGGGCGCCGATGCGGTGGATGCCCCAGCTCCAGTTCAGCACCCGCACACCATCTTCGACCAGGTTCACCGAAGCGGCGACGTTAGCGGTAATGCCTGCATCGGAGTTGCGCTCGACTATCACTTCGAAGCCGGCGCTTGCGGGTTCCAGCGCGCTGAGGAAGCCGCTGTCGCCGGGTTCCATGCTGCGGGCGGCGAGAATGCCGGTGACGGTGCTGCCGTGTTCGCTCGGCACGTCGGCATCTCTGGCATAGACGCAGGTGCGTGGCGCGCGGGGATCGCAGTCGCCGATATAAGGGGCGAACTCCGGGGCATCGAAGTCGAGGTTGCGTTCGATGATGCCGATGCGCACCGGCTGCGTTTCGATCGGGGCATGCTCGGACGGCAGACGATGACGGTAGTAATCCACCGCGTCGAGAAAACGATTGGCAACCCATTCGCTGGTGCGCGGCTTCCTGTCCCGGTCCTGCTCGACCGGCTCCTCGGGGCCGGATTCCTCGACCACTACCGCGTCCACGCTCACCTCGTTGCCCAGGCGCAGCACCAGGGCATCTCGCTCGGTCAGGTTCTTCACCGGCAGGCGCAGCTGATAGGTGTTGAGGGGCGCGATGGCACCGACTACCTCGGCGCCATACTTCCGGGCCAGGCGGTGGGATTCTTTCAGACCGTCGTGATTTTCCTCGATGATCAGGCTGATCAGGTTCAGGTAAGTGTTCAGCCCATCCATGTTCTTCGTCACTTCGTCAGGACCGGCCGCCAGCACGTGGCTTCTGCCCAGCGTCAGCCATACCGGGTTGCTCTGACGTTCGCCCTGCTCCAGCCAGAGCGGGCCGCTCTGGTGCTCACGCTTGCGCAGTGTCAGGCGCAACTTGCCGTTGTCGAGTCGGGACACCTCTAGCGGTTCTCCGCTCAGCAGTAGCTTGATATCGCCATCACCGAGCCCGTCGCTGCGCAGGCAGAAGGTCAACTGGTCGGCTGCAAAGAGGTCACCGCAACGCTGCACATCCTTGAGTCGTAGTGGATCCGCCTCGGCCATTGCCGGGTTGAGGGGCAGCCCCCCCAGCAGAAAACCGATCGCTACGGAGAGTCGGGCTGCCCTCATTGTCGGCGTTGCAGGTAATGCACGCTGAACAGGGTCTGCGAATCGGTCCACTGACCACTGCAGTCGAAGCCGGCGCTATTGGCGAGGTTGGCGAAGGACTGCAGCGTGTACTTGTATGAATTCTCGGTATGCAGGCTTTCGCCGGCATCGAAATGGAACCGCTGGCCTTCGATGGTCACATCCTGCGCTTCACGGCTGACCAGATGCATTTCGATGCGTGAGTCGTTGTCGTTGAAGAACGCCTGATGAGCGAAACGTGACGGGTCGATGTCGCTGTCCAGCTCCTGACGGATGCGCTGCAGCAGGTTCAGATTGAACGCGGCCGTGACTTGGGCGCGATCGTTATAAGCGGCCTCCAGAACGTCCCGGTCTTTGACCAGGTCGACGCCGACCAGCATGCCGCCACCCTCCGGGAGAACCTCGTGTAGGTGCCCGAGTAGCTTGCGCGCCTGCAGAGGAGTGAAGTTGCCGATGCTGGATCCGGGAAAAAATACCAGGGGGTGATGAATGGTGAAGTCGGTCGGTAGCCTCAGTTCATCGGAGAAATCGGCGCAGGCGGCGTGAACCTCCAGCCAGGGGTAGTCCGCCGCCAAACGCTGAGTGCTGGTGAGCAAGAAGTCTTCTGAGATATCGATGCCCAGGTAGCTGACCGGGCGCAGCCCTTCGAGCAGCAGGCGTACCTTGCGGCTGGCGCCACTGCCCAGCTCGATCAGATCGGTCTGCGGCCCGGCGATTCTGCGGATGTCATTTGCCGCTTCGGCGAGAATCAGCTCTTCGGTGCGGGTGAGGTAGTACTCGGGCTGCAGACAGATTTGCTCGAACAGCTCCGAGCCGCGGCGATCATAGAAAAACTTCGGCGAGATGCGTTTCGGCGAGGCGGCAAAACCCGCCAGCGCTTCGTCACGCAGAGAAGCTTCGTGGGGCTGCTGGGTCTGGTCGTGGAAATGAACCGCTAATGCCATTTTCATAGCTCCCTGGCCAGGCGCAGCCCGGCGAACTGCCAGCGCATGGACGGCTGGAAAAAATTGCGGTAGGTGGCGCGGATATGAGCTTCCGGCGTCGCACAGCAACCGCCGCGCAGGACCATCTGGCCGGACATGAACTTGCCGTTGTACTCGCCCAGACTGCCTTCCAGCGGTCGGAAGCCGGGATAGGGGCGGTAAGCGTCGGCTGTCCACTCCCAGACATCGCCGAACAGCTGCGCCGGTCCCTCATGGGGTGTGTTCGCCGCGACCGGTTGCAGGTGGTCGTTCTCGAGAAAGTTGCCGCGTTGTGGCTGGTCCATCGCCGCGACCTCCCATTCGGCCTCCCTGGGCAATCGGGCTCCGGCCCAGCGCGCATAAGCATCCGCTTCGAAGAAGCTGACGTGGCAGACCGGCGCCTCCAGATCCAGCGGGCGCAAACCGCCGAGCGTCATCTCATGCCAGCTGTCCTCCTGACGCTGCCAGTACAGCGGTGAATGCCAGCCGCATTGCTGGATATGTGCCCAGCCATCGGACAGCCAGAGCTCGCTGCGCGCATAACCGCCGTCTGCGATGAACGACAGGTATTCACGATTGCTGACCGGGCGATCGGCCAGCTGGAAATCCTCGATGAACTGCCGATGCCGCGGCATTTCACAATCAAAGGCAAAACCACTGCCAGCATGGCCGATATGGCGCACGCCACCGGCATAGTCATGCCAGCGAATACGATCGTTATGCAGCGCCGGTGTCGGTCTCAAGTCGTCGCGGTAGACCGGATGCAGCGGGTTCTGCGCGAGGATGTGCTTGATATCCATCAACAGCAGTTCCTGATGCTGCTGTTCGTGCTGCAGGCCGAGCTCGACCCTGCGCATGATTTCGCCGGCATGCTGCTGCGGTGGGTTGACCAGCAACTCGCCCATGGCACGGTCGATGTGCTGGCGGAAGCGATACACATCCTCGACGCCTGGCCGCGAGATCAATCCGCGCTTGGCCCGCGGGAAGGGCGTGCCGTGGGTTTCATAGTAGGAGTTGAACAGGTGGTCATAAGCCGCATTGAGCGGTTTGTAGCCAGAGAGGTAGGGCTTGAGCAGGAACGCCTCGAAGAACCAGCTGACGTGTGCGAGGTGCCATTTCGGCGGGCTGACGTCAGGCATGCTCTGGATGACGTAGTCCTCGATCTGCAGCGGTGCGCAAATCACTTCGCTGGTTGCGCGGACCTGTCGGTAACGCTGCAGCAGATAGTCCAGTTCGGCGAGTGCTGGTTGCTGTTTTGGCTGTTCTGCCAGGTTGCCCATGGGCGTCCCCCTTGTTCGATGCCTGGATTCGATGCCAGAACGGCCGAAAACCGCCTCTATAGCGACCCGAAGCGAGGCGCAAAAGTTTCTGCCGATGTAGATGCGAGAGCCGTTACATGGGCTCACCGGCGCCTTTTGATGAAAGCAGCACAACCGCGATTGCGAAAGGCGCCGTGTCGGTTACTCGGCTGCCAGCGCTGTCATTGACCACGCAGGGGACGCCGGACCTAGCTGTTCTCGGTCGGCGGAGTAGGGCGGATGAGAATCTCGTTGACATCCACATGGCGCGGCTGCGAGAGCGCATAGACCACCGCTCGGCCGATGTCCTCAGGCTGCATCGCATAGGCGGGCGGCTTGTCGAACAGCGGCGTGTCGACCATGCCCGGCTCGATCAGCGTGACCCGTACGCCCGTGCCGCGCAGCTCTTCGCGTACGCTCAGGCCCATGCCGGTCACCGCCCATTTGCTGGCGCTGTACATCGAGCCGGGAATGACGAAGCGGCCGGCTGCCGAGCCGGTTAACAGCAGGTGGCCGCGGCTGGCCTTGAGTGCTTCGATGCTGCAACGCAGGGTCAGGCCGACCCCGTAGACGTTGGTCAGCAGCATTTCGCGCCAGACTTCAGGATCGGCGCCGCTGAAGCCGCCTTCGCTGCCCGGTATGCCGGCATTGGCGTAGACCGCATCGAGCTGGCCGAAATGATCCAGGGCCCGTTGCACCATGGCCTGTTGTTCGGCGTACTCCTTGACATCGCAGCGGATCGCCAACGCCCGATCCGGTCCGCCGAGGTCGCTCACCAACCGTGCGAGCTTATGTTCGGAGCGCGCTGCCAGCGCCACGCGATAGCCAGCCTCGGCGGCGAGCCGGGCCGTGGCGGCGCCGATCCCGGAGGATGCACCGGTGATCAGAAGAACGGGATTGCTCATGGTCGTCCTCGTCTGGTCGCAGAAGCGTCAGTAGTTCGGCGGGGTTTCCGGAATGCCGGTGCTATCGGTAATGGACGGCATGGTCCAGGGCTCGAGACGATGATCCTTGTCCTCAACGTCCAGTCGCGCCTGCTCGATGACGCTGCCAAGATGCTGCGGGTTGCTGTATTCCTCCCGCGACACGCTGGGCACCCGCAGCACCTCGGTGCCGCTACCCGACATGACGGTAAAGCCGAAACTGTCCTCATCCGGGTTGGCGCTGGTCACGCAGCCGCATGGGAGGAAGGCCTCGGTGACGAGTTGCATCGCATCATCGAGCGTCAGTGGTTGGTTACTCATGGCGTTCTCCATCGTCAGGCTGTCTGAAGTGGACCGCCGGGGAGGGCTGCCGTTTCCTGGCAAGCGACGGGCTGCGGTTGTTTAGCCTTGTAGCCGAGCCGCGGCGGCAGCATATTCAGTGCATGAAACTGACCCCCGCTCACGATGCGCTGGCCGCGTTCCACCCGGCGGTTGCCGGTTGGTTCAGCCGCAGCTTCCCAGCGCCGACCCCGGCCCAGACGCGCGCGTGGCCCCTGATCCGTTCCGGTCGATCGACGCTGGTGGCGGCACCCACCGGCTCCGGTAAAACGCTGACGGCCTTTCTTGCCGCGCTTGATCAGCTGGTCCAGCAGGGCCTGGCCGACGGTGGCCTGCCGGACGAAACGGCGGTGCTCTACGTGTCGCCGCTCAAGGCGCTGTCCAACGATATTTATTTGAACCTGGAGCGGCCGCTGGCGGGGATTTCCGCCGAGCTGCAACGCCTTGGGCTACCGATGCTGGAGGTTCGTACCGCGGTGCGCACCGGCGATACCCCGCAGGCCGAGCGCGCCGCGATGCGCAAGCGGGTGCCGCACATTCTGGTGACGACCCCGGAATCGCTCTACGTGCTGCTGGGCTCCGAATCCGGCCGACAGATGCTGGCGGGCGTGCGCAGCGTGATCGTCGACGAGATCCATGCGATCGCCGGCAACAAGCGCGGCAGCCATCTGGCGTTATCACTGGAGCGGCTCGAAGCCCTGTGCGGGCGGCCGCTGGTGCGAGTCGGCTTGTCGGCGACACAGAAACCGATCGAAGCAGTGGCTGACTATCTGGTCGGTGTTGGTCGCCGCTGTGAAGTCGTCGATATCGGACATGGTCGGGCGCGCGATTTGGCGCTGGAAGTGCCACCGGTTTCGCTGGAAGCGGTGATGAGCAATGACGTCTGGACGCTGGTCTACGATCGCCTGGCAGCTTTGGCCGGCGAGCACCGCACCACGCTGGTATTCGTCAATACGCGGCGCATGGCCGAGCGCGCCGCGAGGCATCTCAGCGAGCGCCTCGGCAACGCCGTGGTGGCGGCGCACCACGGCAGTCTCGCGCGCGAACAGCGATTGAACGCCGAACAGCGGCTCAAACGTGGCGAGCTAAGGGTGCTGGTGGCCACTGCCTCGCTGGAACTGGGCATCGACATCGGCGATGTGGAGTTGGTCTGCCAGCTCGGTTCGCCGCGCTCGATTTCCGCCTTCCTGCAACGTGTCGGCCGTGCTGGGCATCAGGTCGGCGGTGTCTCCAAGGGGCGGCTGTTCCCCAACTCGCGCGACGACCTGATCGAATGCACCGCCTTGCTCGACAGCGTGCGCCGCGGCGAGCTGGATACCCTGGTGATTCCCGTGGCGCCGCTGGATGTGCTGGCGCAACAGATCATCGCCGAGGTGTCGTGCCGCGAATGGCAGGAGGATGCGCTGCTGGCGATGATTCGTCGGGCCATGCCGTACGCGTCGCTCAGCGAAGAGAGCTATCAGGCGCTGCTGGCGATGCTCGCCGAGGGCTACACCACTCGCCACGGCGCCCGCGGCGCCTACCTGCACCGCGACGTGGTCAACCGCAGCCTGCGCGGCCGGCGCGGCGGTCGTCTGACCGCGCTGACCTCCGGCGGGACCATTGCCGACAATGCCGACTACAGCGTGCTGCTCGAGCCGCGGGGCTTCAACATCGGTACGGTGAACGAGGACTTTGCCGTGGAAAGTTTGGCCGGTGATGTGTTCCAGCTGGGGAATACGGCGTACCGCATCATCAGGATCGAGGCGGGGCGGGTCCGGGTTGAAGACGCCCAGGGCCAGCCGCCGAACATTCCGTTCTGGCTGGGCGAAGCGCCAGGGCGCAGCGATGAGCTTTCGGCGGCCGTGGCGAGGTTGCGTGGTGAGATCGATGAACGTCTGGCGGAAACGGATTCCTGTAGGAGCGAGCTTGCCCGCGAACCTGACACAGCGGCGGTGTCGACATTCGCGAGCAAGCTCGCTCCTACAAAAGCAGCCGGCGATGCTTCCGAGGCCTCATTAAGGCTCCAGCCCGCCATCGACTGGCTCATGGACACACTTGGCCTGCCAGACGCCGCAGCCCGGCAGATCGTCGAGTACCTGGCGCGCGCCCGTTCGGCGCTGGGCGCGTTGCCAACCCAGCAGCGGCTGATCATGGAGCGATTCTTCGACGAATCCGGCGGCACCCAGCTGGTCATCCATTCGCCGTACGGCAGCCGGATCAACCGAGCCTGGGGCCTGGCGCTGCGCAAACGGTTCTGTCGTACCTTTAACTTCGAACTGCAGGCTGCCGCGACGGAAGATGCAATCATCTTCTCGCTATCTACCAGCCATAGCTTTCCCCTCGACGAGGTCTGGCGCTACCTGCACCCCAACAGCGCAGAGGGCGTCCTGATCCAGGCGCTGCTCGATGCGCCGCTGTTCGGCGTGCGCTGGCGTTGGAATGCAACCACGGCCCTGGCACTGCCGCGCATGGCCGGTGGGCGCAAGGTGGCGCCACAACTGCAGCGGATGAAGAGTGAGGACTTGCTCGCCACAGTCTTCCCCGATCAGGTTGCCTGCCTGGAAAATATCGTCGGCGAGCGCGAAATTCCGGATCACCCACTCGTGGCGCAGACCCTGCATGACTGTCTGCACGACGCTATGGACAGCGACGGCTGGCTGGCGCTGTTGCGGCGCATCGAGCACGGCGAGATCGAACTGCTGGCGCGCGATCTGCCGGCACCGTCGCCGTTGGCGATGGAAGTGCTCGGCGCGCGACCCTATGCCTTCCTTGACGATGCGCCATTGGAAGAGCGACGCACCCAGGCGGTGCTCAATCGGCGCTGGACCGATCCTGAATCCAGCGACGACCTCGGTGCGCTGGACGCCGCAGCGATCGAAGCAGTACGTGAGGAGGCTTGGCCGCAGGCGCGCAATTCGGACGAGTTGCACGAGGCCTTGATGGGGCTGGGTTGCATCGCCGAGGCCGAAGCTCGGCGCGATCCGCAGTGGCCCGCTTGGCTCAGTGAGCTGGCCCGCGGCGGTCGCGCCACTCGCGCGCAGGTCGCCCATGATCGCGCGCTCTGGCTGCCCGTCGAGCGCTTGAACCTGCTCCTGGCAATCTACCCGGCCGCGCGTTGCGAACCGCAGCTGCGGCTGCTGCCGGGCTACGACGAGACGTTGGTCGAGGAAGCGGCGCTTACGGAATTGATCAGAGCCCGCCTGACCGCGTTCGGCCCATTGCCGGTAGCGCTGATCGCCCGACCGCTGGCTCTGCCGGCTTCCGCCGTGGCCCTCGCGCTGACGCACCTGGAGGCCGAAGGCTACGTGCTGCGCGGTCGCTTTACGCCTGGGGCGAGCGAAGAAGAATGGTGCGAGCGGCATCTGTTGGCGCGCATCCATCGCTACACCCTCAAGCGCCTGCGCCGTGAAATCGAGCCAGTGGAACGCGCCGACTTCATGCGATTCCTGATCGACTGGCAGCATCTTTCCGAAGCGACGCGGATGCAGGGACGTGATGCGCTAGGCCCGGTAGTCGAGCAGCTTGAAGGCTTTCAGGCCGCTGCTGGAGCGTGGGAGAGCGACCTGTTGCCGGCGCGCCTGAAAGACTATGGCGGGCCCTGGCTGGACGAACTGTGCCGATCCGGACGCATCGTCTGGACGCGCCTGGCCGGGCGGATCAAGGCCAGCGGCGGGCCGGTGCGCGGCACGCCGATCGTCTTGCTGCCGCGCCGGCACCTGTCCGCCTGGTACGCGCTGGCCAGCGACGCGCCGCAGCCGGAGCTGTCCTCACGCGCGCAGCGGGTACTCGAGACACTGCAAAGTCACGGCGCGCTGTTCTTCGATGAACTGCAGCAGGACGCCCGGCTGCTGCGCAGCGAGCTGGAAGATGCGCTCGGCGAGCTGGTGGCTGTCGGGCTGGTCAATGCCGATAGTTTTGCCGGTCTGCGTGCGCTGTTGACGCCAGCGGCGAAACGTTCACGCAGCAGCCGCCAGGGCCGTGGTGGCGCCTTTATCGGCGGAATGGCTGATGCCGGACGTTGGGCCCTGGTGCGTAAGAATTCTGCGGCAGCACCCGATCCTGTTCCGGCACGTCGGCCGCCGCTCGATCCCGCCGCTCTGGAACACATCGCCATGGTCCTGTTGCGCCGTTATGGTGTGGTGTTCTGGCGATTGCTGGATCGCGAAGCGGATTGGCTACCGCCATGGCGCGACCTGCTGCGCGTCTATCATCGGCTCGAAGCGCGAGGTGATATTCGCGGTGGTCGCTTCGTTGCCGGGCTGCCGGGTGAACAGTTCGCATTGCCGGAGGCCGTCGGGCTGCTACGAGAGATCCGCAAGCGGCCGTTGTCGGGGGAAATGATCGCGGTCTCGGCGGTCGACCCGCTGAATCAGGTCGGGACCTTACTGCCGGGTGAGCGCGTGCCGGCAGTGGCGGGTAATCGCATCCTCTATCGCGACGGGGTGCCGCTGGGTTTGTTGATCGCTGGCAAACCGGAGCTACTGGTGGAACTCGACGAGGACGATCAGCGCAGGGCGCGGCAGCTGCTTGCAGTGGCGCGACGCTAGCGGTGAAAGTATCGGGAGCGTCAAGCCGTAAGCTTCAAGCGGCAGCTCTGCGGCCTGCGTTCGCCGCGGGTCGCGCCTCCCACAGGACGATGTGTGCCGGCTGCTTTTTGTGAGAGGCCCGCCCTCGGGGCGAAGCGGGGTGGGGCCTTGGAGGGATAGTTATAGCTTTAAGCTCTCGGCTTCAGGCTTCAGGCCAAGCCTGAAGCCCAATCCATCGACGAATCACCCAGCAACCAATACGCGAATCGCCTCCAGGCGCAGCGCGGCTTTTTCCAGCATCGCCAGGCCTTCTTCACGCTGCTTGCTCAGGGCTTCGATCTCGCTGTCGCGTACGCTCGGGTTGACCGCTTGCAGTGCCGTCAGGCGTGCCAGCTCCTCGTCGAGGCTGGCTTTCAGCTTGCGCTGCGCTTCGGTTACGCGCTCGCTGTGGCGCGGGGCGATCTTGGCTTCAGCATCGGCAATCTGCACCGCCAGCACGTCGCGCTGGGCCTGGACGAACTTGTTCGCGCTGGCCCGTGGCACACTTTCCAACTGATCGGTGAGGGTGTCGAAGGCCACCTTCGGCGCGAGGTCGTTGCCGTTCGAATCCAGCAGACAGCGCAGCGCCAGCGGCGGCAGGAAGCGGTTGAGCTGCAGCTTGCGCGGCGCCACCACCTCGCTGACGAACAGCAGCTCCAGCAGTACGGTACCGGGCTTGAGCGCCTTGTTCTTGATCAGCGCCACCGCAGTGTTACCCATGGAGCCAGACAGCACCAGGTCCATACCGCCCTGCACCATAGGGTGTTCCCAGGTGAGGAACTGCATATCCTCACGCGCCAGTGCCTGCTCGCGGTCGTAGGTAATGGTCACGGCTTCGTCGTCGCCGAGCGGGAAGCTGGCATCCAGCATCTTCTCGCTGGGACGCAGGATCAGTGCGTTCTCAGAGTGATCCTCGCTGTCGATGCCGAAGGCGTCGAACAGCTCTTCCATATAGATGGGTAGGGCGAATTGGTCGTCCTGCTCCTCGATGGCTTCGACCAGTGCCTTACCCTGTTCACCGCCGCCGGAGTTGAGTTCCAGCAGGCGGTCGCGCCCGGCGTGCAGGTCGGCCTCAAGACGTTCACGTTCGGCACGTGCTTCGTCGATGAGCTTCTGAAACTCGTCATCATCGCCTTCTTCCAGCTGATTCAGCAGGCGCGGCCCGAACTGATGCTGCAACGCGTTGCCGGTCGGACAGGTGTTGAGGAAGGCATTCAGTGCTTCGTGGTACCACTTGAACAGACGTTCCTGCGGGCTGGTCTCCAGGTAGGGCACGTGTAGCTGGATCACGTGCGCCTGACCGATCCGATCGAGACGGCCGATGCGCTGCTCCAGCAGGTCTGGGTGCGACGGCAGGTCGAACAGCACCAGGTGATGGGCGAACTGGAAGTTGCGGCCTTCACTGCCGATTTCCGAGCAGATCAGCACCTGTGCGCCGAACTCTTCGTCGGCGAAGTAGGCGGCGGCGCGATCGCGCTCGAGGATGCTCATGCCTTCATGGAACACTGTGGCCGGGATGCCGGAGCGCACGCGTAGCGCGTCTTCCAGATCCAGCGCGGTCTCGGCGTGGGCGCAGATGACCAGCACTTTGAACTTCTTCAACATCTTCAGTGTGTCGATCAGCCATTCGACACGTGGGTCGAACGTCCACCAGCGGTTCTGCGCGTCGGGGACATCCTGCTGGTGCTGAAAGCTGACTTCCGGATACAGCTCGGCGTGCTCGCCCAAAGGCAGCTCCAGATACTCGGGTGGGCAGGGCAGCGGATAGGCATGCAGCTGGCGCTCCGGGAAGCCACGTACGGCGGCGCGGGTATTGCGGAACAGCAGGCGTCCGGTGCCGTGCCGGTCGAGCAGCTCACGGATCAGCCGGCTGCTGGCTTCGATATCGCCATCGGTGGCGGCGGCGAGCAGTGCTTCGCCTTCGGCACCGAGAAAGTTGTGAATGGTCTGGTGCGCTTCCTGCGACAGACGGCCCTCATCGAGCAGCTCCTGCACGGCCTGGGCGACCGGTTGATAGCTGGCGCTTTCCGCGCGGAAGGCCTCGAGATCGTGGAAGCGGTTCGGGTCGAGCAGGCGCAGGCGGGCGAAGTGGCTTTCCTGGCCCAGCTGCTCGGGCGTTGCGGTCAGCAGCAGAACGCCGGGGATCACTTCGGCTAGCTGCTCGACCAGCTTGTATTCGGCGCTGGCGTTTTCGGGATGCCAGACAAGGTGATGCGCCTCATCCACCACCAGCAGGTCCCAGCCAGCGGCGAAAGCGGCGTCCTGGGCTCGCTCGTCATCTTTCAGCCATTCCAGCGAGACCAGTGCGAGCTGGGTGTCCTCGAAGGGGTTGCTGGCATCGCTCTCGATGAAACGCTCGTCATCGAACAGCGCGACCTGCAGGTTGAAGCGGCGGCGCATCTCCACCAGCCACTGGTGCTGCAGGTTCTCCGGAACCAAGATCAGTACGCGGTTGGCGCGCCCCGACAGAAGCTGGCGATGAATCACCAGGCCGGCTTCGATGGTCTTGCCCAGGCCCACTTCGTCCGCCAACAAGACCCGCGGAGCGATACGATCGGCGACTTCGCGGGCGATATGCAGTTGGTGCGCGATGGGTTGCGCACGCACACCGCCCAGACCCCACAGCGACGAAGTCAGCTGTTTGCTCTGGTTTTCCAGGGTGTGATAACGCAGCTTGAACCAGTTCAGCGGGTCGATCTGCCCGGCGAACAGACGGTCGCTGGCGAGACGGAACTGGATGAAGTTGGACAGCTGGGTTTCTGGCAGCGTCCGGGCTTCGTTCTGCTCGGTCAAACCGTGATAGACCAGCAGGCCGTCGACATCGTCGACTTCGCGCACGGTCATCTTCCAGCCTTCGAAATGCGTGATCTCATCTCCCGGGACGAAACGCACGCGGGTCAGCGGGGCACTGCGCGCGGCATATTGGCGGGTCTCGCCAGTTGCCGGATAGAGTACGGTGAGCATCCGCCCGTCGAGCATCAGGATGGTCCCCAGACCGAGTTCCGCTTCGCTGTCACTGATCCAGCGTTGCCCCGGTAGATACTGCTGCGCCATGCTGCCTCCCGCTGTGAAAAAAGCGCGCTATGGTAACGGAACACTGCCGATAGAGCGACGGCAGATGCCAGTCGGATAAGGTATGGATGGTTCCCATTCATGGCCGTGGCTAACGGGAACGGACCTTGGCAGTGTAGCGTTGTTAAAGTCGTCGGCAGTTCAGCCGATCAATTGGTGCAGGCCCGCACGACAGGCACCGGTTATCTCGGGGCTGCTTTTGGGAGAGCACAGATGCTGCCAGTCATTCCGCCAGGCGCCGTTCAGGTCAATGCCCAGCAGGACGTGGTCAAGCCACGCCCCGATATCGCACCGGTCACACCTATACAGCCGAGCGCCAACGAGAGCTCGGTGGACCTCGAACGGCGTCACCCGCAGGAAGCCGAACAGATGCTGCGCGACGAGCAGCGTCGGCGGCAGCGGCGTCGCGGCTACAGTCCGCAGGAGCTGGCCGAAGGCGAAACCGCCGACGAAGATCAGGACGCGCTCGACGAGTTGCCGCGTCAAGGGTTGTGGGTGGATGTCGAGGTCTGACGATCTATTCGGCGGGCAAGCCAACCGTATGCAGATCGACCTGCCGGGAGCTGATCTGCGCTACCTGCCGCAGTGGGTCAACACCGACATCGCCGATCGCTGGCTAGAGGTTCTGTTGGCGCAGACGCCCTGGTCGCAGCCGGAAATCAAACTCTACGGCCGCCGCTTCAGCGTACCGCGACTGGTCGCCTGGTATGGAGATACGGGCGTGCGGCTGCGTTATTCAGGGCTGGCCCATGATCCGTTGCCCTGGACGCCATTGCTGGCCGATATTCGCGAACAGGTGCAGCTACAGGTCGGCCAGCAGCTGAACGGGGTGCTGCTCAATTTTTATCGCGACGGCCAGGATGCGATGGGCTGGCACAGCGACGACGAGCCGGAGTTGGGCCCGGAGCCTCTGGTGGTCTCGCTCAACCTGGGCGCGACACGGCGTTTCGATCTGCGCCGCAAAGGCACCAGCCGTATCGAGCATTCGATCGGCCTCGAACATGGATCGCTGCTGGTCATGAGCGGCCCGACGCAGCATCATTGGCAACACCAGATCGCCAGAACACGCAAGGTATCCGAACCGCGCCTCAACCTGACCTTCCGCCAGATCATTCGCGAGCCCGCCCTATGAGCAGTGACGAAAAGCTGATCGATTTCAGCGCCGAACGTGAAAAGCGTATTCACGACATCAAGGAAAAGCGCCTTGCCGAAATGCGCCAGGCCTTCGAGCAGGCGCTGCCGCTGGCCAAGCCGAAGAAAAAAGCCAAATCCAAACCGAAGAAGCGCTGACAGCCATTACCACAGCGCTGTTCCAGGCGCTGGCGCGGCAACCCGATTCATAGCTCCCCTCCGGTAGTCGCCCTTCCTACCTCGTTTTCTTGATCCAGATCAGCTACCGCGGCGCCTGTTTTCACAGGCGCGTGGCGATTGACGTCGGTCAATTTTTTATTCCGGCAACAGGGCGAGTATGCAGCCATCAGACAGCGCAACAGCTTGGAGGCAGGAAATCATGTTCGTCGATAATGTGGTGCTCGCAGGGGTTGTCACGGTCGGCCTGATGGTCGCCTTCCTCGGTGGTTTCGGATATTTCATCTGGCGGGACGCGCAAAAGAAGCGGTGATCCGGCTGGTATTCAGAGCACGCAAGGCATTTGGGCGACTTAGGTCGCCCTTTTTTTGCCCGGCATTTAACGGCGTTGCTGAGGCTGCACGAACACGGCGGTGGTGAACGGGGGCACATCGAACTCGCCGGAGATCACCTTCGCTTGGCGGCTAACCGCGTCATCCGATCGCTGCAATATCGGGTGCGGTTGATAGCCGCTACCGCCCGCCAGACGAGCCCGTTCCCCGGAAGCATTGAGCACCACCACCAGCGATTGGTAGCGCGGGTCGAGATCGCGTCCGCCGCTTGGGCCATCGGCCAGACTGAAGGCGATCACGCCCGGCTGCTGCCCGGGACCGGTGTTATGGAAACGCAAACGGCGTTGCACCTCGCGCGCGTTATCGAGCTGAAATAAGGGGCTTTCGCTGCGAATCCTCAGCAGTTCGAGGAAGCGCCGCTTAGCGGCCATGATGTCGGATGCACCCGGTCTGGCATGCGGATCGGCAATCACCTGACGAATCAGCGGCCAGTTATCGGCATCCTTGTCGGCACGCGGCAGGCCTTTGTTCCAGTTGTTGTCCTGGTAGCTGAAATCCACCGCATTGAACCAGTCGCCCGAGTCGTAGCTATCGCGCTGCATGGATTTGGAGCGGAGGATATCCGAGCCGAGATGGATGAACGGCACGCCCTGGCTGAACAGCGGCACGGACAGCGCAACCAGCTGCAGGCGCACGCGATCGGCCAGCGGCAAGGTGGCCGGAAATTTGTACTGGTTGTTGTCCCACAGCGTCTGGTTGTCGTGCTTGGAGACATAGTTGATGGTCTCCTGTGGGTCGAGCGTGTAGCCGGCGGGCTGACCGTTGTAGTCGATATCGCCACCCTTGCGCATGCTGCCGTCAGCGGTGACGAACTGAAAATCGCGAAGGCCGCCAGCGATACCAACGCGGATCAGGTCGGCTGCGTGCAACAGCTGCGCCTTTTCCTGCGCGCCCGCGCTGCTCAGTTCGTTCGGTAGCACGTATAGGCCGTTGGCGAATCCCTGGTTGCGGCGGATGCTCTGGCCGCTGTCGAAGGGGCTGCCGCCGCGAACGGCATCGCGCTGCCGATCGTTGAAGGTGCCGATGCCGGTGCCCGCCATGTTCAACTGCGTGGCGTTGATGCCGCGCGCGTTGCCGGCCACTTCGCCGAAATCCCAACCTTCGCCGTAGAAATAGGTGTCCCGGTCGATCCTGCGGACCGCGCGGTAGGCATCGACCAGGTTCTTGCGCAGGTGATGGCCCATCAGGTCGAAGCGAAAGCCGGCGATTTTATAATCGCGCGCCCAGACCTCCAGCGAATCGATCATCAGCTTGGCCATCATGCGATGTTCGCTGGCGGTGTTCTCGCAGCAGGTGGATGTTTCCACTGCGCCAGTGATGGGATTACGGCGGTGGTAATACCCGGGTACCACCTTGTCGAGGACAGACTTTTCGCCCAGGCCGGAGGCGTTGGTGTGGTTGTAGACCACGTCCATCACCGTGGCGAGGCCGCTGCCGGCTAGCGCCTGGACCATCTGGCGGAACTCGAGGATGCGCTGCACGCCTTCTGCATCGCTGGCGTAGCTGCCTTCAGGTGCGGTGAAGTGGAAGGGGTCATAGCCCCAGTTGAAATTGTCCAGGGCGCGCAGGTCGTTGTAGAGCGCTTGCGCCTGGTCACTGGCCGGGTCGAAGCCCTGCAGGACCTGACGAATGCTAGGCGTGCCACAGTATTGCGACCAGTTTGCGCGGACCTGAGTCGACAGCTCGCAGAGCTTGCCGAACGGGTCGTCGAGATCCACGCGCCGGTCCGGGTCTTCATCGATGGTGGCGATGTCGAACACCGGTAGCAGTTGTACGTGCGTGAGGCCGGCGTTCTGCAGGTCGCGCAGGTGCTGCATGCCGTTGCTGTCCGGCCGAGTGAAGGCGCCATAGGTACCGCGCAGCGCGGCTGGCAGACTGGTGTCGCTGGCGCTGAAGTCGCGCACATGGGTTTCGTAGATCACGCTGGCTTCGGGGCGCTCCGGATGCGGCGGGCGCAGGGCGTCCCAACCGGCGGGCTTGAGATCGGCGGCGTTCAGGTCAACGATCTGCGCATACTGGCTGTTGCGCGACAGGCTCAGGGCATAAGGGTCGCTGACGAAGGCGGTCTCGATCTTGCCGGTGCTGGGGCGATACGCGGTGACCTCGTACTGGTAATACTGCCGATCGAGCGAAGGTGGGCCGTCCAGACGCCACACGCCAAGCCGCTCGCTCATGGTTTTCGGGTAGCCCGGTAGCAGTCGCTTGGCCTCATCGAAGACATGCAGGCGAACCCGCTGCGCTGTCGGTGCCCAGAGTTTGAACGAGACGCCGCGCGCGTCCACTTTTGCGCCGAGCTCGCCGTTATAGGCAAACAGCAGGTCCAGCAGGCCCGCGGTCTGCACTTCGGTGGCATCGATTATCCGGTCCTCGGCGTCATAGGCGATCACCACCAGCTGACTCATCACGGCGCGGCGCAGCTCGCGGGCGCCTGCCGCGATGCCGAACGCCGACGCCTCGGCGAGATGCGGGTGCTGCTTCTTGAGGCCATCACGGAGTGCGGTTTGCCGCAGCTCGAGCGCCGTGCCGCCGGTGACTGTGCGTGTCTCACCGTCGATGCGGATGCTGGCGTCGCTGGAGTAGCGCAGTTCGAGCCGGCTGGCTTGCGCAGCACCGTCCACCAGCGCGAGTGTGAACGGGTCCAGCCAATGCGCGCGGGCGCCCTTGATTGCAACCACAGCGCCGCTTAACGGTGTGCTGGATAGCTGTGCGTTTCCGCTGAGGGTGAAGACGCGACGGCCCAGCTCATCGAATCGCCAGGTCAGGTCGGCTCCGCCCAAGTCCTTCTCGTCGCCTTTGTGCATGATCAGGTTGAGGCAGTTGGCGTCGGGGGTGAGAGGGATACGGTAGAACGCGCCATAGTCAGGATCGGTGCCGGCTGCGGGCATGGGTTGATCCCAGCTTGTCTCAGTCCGGCTGCCGCTGCAGCTTGCTGTGTTCCAGAGGTGCGGGCCCCAACCGGCATAGTCGCCGTCGGCTCGTTGGTAATACAGCAGAGCCTCGTCCGGGCCGGGGTCGAGTGGCGCGGCCAAGGCGGGTTGAAGGGTCAGCGAGAGGCTGCCGAAGACGAGCGCCGCCAGGCGTCGATAAGCAATCGAGCGAGTGAGCATGGATGAGGTCCCGGTGTTGTTATTGTTTTATTGCCAGCGGGATGGTCGATGCGCAATCAACCGAGCGCATCCTCCAGGGACGTTCGTTTCGGGGCGTAGCCGAGGGACTTAATGGCGCTTTGCTTGTAACCGGGCCGGACTCTGTTTCAATTGCCGCGCCACCGCGTTTGCTCGACGGTGTGCCGCCGAAGCCCCGCACGCAACTATCCAGCCATACAGGCAGGATGATCGAGCGAGGTACTGGCAGGAGTCGGGAGGTAGCGTGACGATACCTTCATTTGAGTCATTGCGGTGGGCTGAAGCCCACCCTAGAGAAACATGCGAGAGTCGCGGGGTCGGTTAGCGGGCCGACGATCGGCAGATAGTCCGGGCTGGTGAGAAAACTATGCCTAGATAAAAGGCGCCGAAGAGGCGCCCGGGAGAGCTGCGGTCACGCACGGAGTCTGAAGGCGCAATCGACTGCGCCAGTCATGTCAGCCGATGTTGACCGGAGGCAACGCCTTGATTTCCACGGTTTGTGCTTTTCGCGGCGCGAGGATTTCCGCTTCGCCATCAACCACCATCTCATCGCGCTGATTGAAGACCTGGGTGGCGATGCGAACACGAAACTTGGGCAGCTTCTCGAGGATTTCCAGACGCACCGTCAGCGTATCACCGAGCTTGACCGGCAGGACGAAACGCATCGTCTGCCCGATGTAGATAGTCCCGGGCCCTGGCAGCTCACACGCCACGGCTGCGCTGATCAGTGCACCACTGAACATGCCATGGGCAATGCGCTCACGGAAGATCGTCGTAGCGGCGAACTCAGCGTCCAGATGGACCGGGTTGTGGTCGCCTGACATTGCCGCGAACAACTGGATGTCGCGCTCTTCCACTGTCTTGCTGTAGGTGGCTTTCTGGCCAACCTCCAACTCGGAGTAGGGGGTGTTGCTCATCGTACTCATGCGTGAACCTCTGAATTAAGAATGAACGGCAGCCCCGCCGCGGCAGCAGCCGTCGCAGGTCCTGACGATGCGCGTGCAGGCGCTTGGGTGGCTGCATTCTAGAGATCTGCGGGTGGGTTGTCCCGACTCCCGCCTCTTTTGGCTGCAGTGGCCAGAGATTCACGTCACTGATTACGCAGCCGAACTATTGCGCGGCAATGCGGAGCTGCTAAGTTCGCCACAGCCCGCCGCGAGTGGGCCAGACACTCTCAGGTAACGAGGCCAATAACAATGCAACCTGATTTCTGGAACGACAAACGTCCCGCCGGTGTGCCCAACGACGTGGACATGGGGGGCTTCCGCTCTGTGGTGGAAGTGTTCGAGCGCTCCTGCAAGATCCACGCGAACCGCCCGGCATTCAGCAACATGGGCGTGACGCTGACTTACGCCGACCTCGAGCGCTACTCGGCCGCGTTTGCGGCTTGGCTGCAGAACCATACGGATCTGCAACCGGGCGATCGCATCGCAGTGCAGATGCCCAACCTGTTGCAGTACCCGATTGCCGTTTTCGGCGCTCTGCGGGCAGGGCTGATCGTGGTCAATACCAACCCGCTGTACACCGCGCGGGAGATGCGTCACCAGTTCAAGGATTCCGGCGCGCGGGCGCTGGTGTACCTGAATACTTTCGGCAAGTTGGTGCAGGAAGTGGTGCCCGACACCGACATCGAGGTGCTTATCGAGGCGCGCATCGGCGACATGCTCCCTTCGTTCAAGGGCCTGCTGGTTAATGTCGCGGTCAAGCATGTGAAGAAGATGGTGCCGGCCTACAGCTTGCCGCAGGCGATCCCGTTCAAGCACGTGCTGCGCGAAGGAGGCCACCACAGCGTCAAGCCCGCGTCACTGACCTTGGACGACATCGCAGTGCTGCAATACACCGGCGGGACCACCGGTGTAGCCAAGGGCGCCATGCTCAGTCACGGTAACCTGGTGGCCAATATGCAGCAGGTCCGGGCCAACATGCAGCAGCTGGACGAGCAGGGGCACAGCATCATCAAGGAAGGTCAGGAAATCATGATCGCGCCCTTGCCGCTGTATCACATCTACGCATTCACGGTTAATTGCATGTGCATGATGGTGACCGGCAACCACAACGTGCTGATCACCAACCCCCGTGACATCGACGGCTTCGTCAAGGAACTGCAGAAATGGCAGTTCACCGGCTTTCTCGGGCTGAATACGCTGTTCGTCGCGCTCATGTCGCATCCCGAATTCAAGAAGATCGATTTTTCCGCCCTCAAGGGCACCAACTCGGGCGGCACCGCGCTGGTGTCTGCCGTGGCCGAACGCTGGAAGGGCATGACTGGCGTGACCGTGATCGAGGGCTACGGGCTCACCGAGACCTCACCGGTCGTGTGTGCCAACCCGCATGGCGAACGGTCGCGCCTGGGTACGGTCGGCCTGCCCGTACCGGGCACGGTGCTGAAGGTGATCGGCGATGAGGGGGACGAGCTACTGCTGGGCGAGCGTGGCGAACTTTGCGTCAAGGGTCCGCAGGTGATGAAGGGTTACTGGCAACGCCCTGAAGCCACCGCCGAAGTGCTCGATGGCGAGGGCTGGCTGAAGACCGGAGACATCGCGGTGATCGACTCGGATGGTTTCGTGCGCATCGTCGATCGCAAGAAAGACCTGATCATAGTCTCGGGATTCAATGTCTATCCCAACGAAATCGAAGACGTGGTCATGGCTCACCCCAAGGTGGCAGCCTGCGCCGCAATTGGTGTCGCCGATGAAAAATCGGGGGAAGCGGTGAAGCTGTTCGTGGTACGTAGCGACCCCAGCCTGACCATCGAGGAACTGCAAGCTTACTGCCGAGAAAACTTCACCGGGTACAAGGTGCCGCGGCACTTGGTATTCCGCGATTCTCTGCCGATGACACCGGTTGGCAAGATTCTGCGCAGAGAGCTGCGCGATCAGGCCTGACATCGCCCGGATGTGCGGCTTCTCCTTTTGCAGTATGTGACTGACTGGTTGATGTCAGTCACTTTGTGTCTGTTGATCCCAGCTCGGCCACTGTTCGGGCTGTTTCAAAACTGCTAACCTCGACCCCGCTTTTTGGCCGGAATCCGGTACAAAAATTAACAAAACACAACAAAACAGCTGCTATGTGCAGTAAAGCTGTCGCTTAGGAGTGGGGGTTTCATGACCGATAACTTCTGGAAGGATAAGTATCCTGTCGGGGTCGAAAGCGAGATCAATCCCGATGAGTACCAGAACATCCAGGCTGTGCTCAAACAGTCCTGTGAACGCTTCGCGGATAAGCCGGCTTTCAGCAACCTTGGCAAAACGCTGACTTACGGTCAGCTGTATACCCTGTCCGGCGAATTCGCCGCCTATCTCCAGCAAAACACCGATCTGCAACCGGGCGACCGGATCGCCGTGCAGCTGCCTAACCTCCTTCAGTACCCCGTGGTGGTATTCGGTGCCATGCGCGCCGGCCTGATCGTGGTCAACACCAACCCGCTGTACACCGCGCGAGAAATGGAACACCAGTTCAATGACTCCGGCGCCAAAGCGTTGGTGTGTCTGGCGAACATGGCCCATTTGGCCGAGGAAGTCTTGCCGAAGACCGGCATCAGGCATGTCATCGTTACCGAAGTCGGTGACATGCTGCCGGCGATCAAGCGCCTGCTGGTCAACGCCGTGATCAAGCATGTGAAAAAGATGGTGCCGGCGTACAACCTGCCGAAGGCCATCAGGTTCAACGATGCCATGGCGCTCGGGCGTGGCAAGGCGGCTCGCGAGGCCAGCCCGGCAGGCGATGATGTCGCCGTGCTGCAGTACACCGGCGGCACGACGGGCGTCGCCAAAGGCGCAATGCTGACACATCGCAATATCGTTGCGAATATGCTGCAGTGTCGGGCGCTGATGGGCTCGGAGCTTGGAAGTGGTTGCGAAACCATGGTTGCGCCGCTGCCGCTGTATCACATCTATGCGTTTACCTTTCACTGCATGACGATGATGTTGATCGGCGCTCACAACGTGCTGATCACCAACCCGCGCGACCTGCCGGCGTTCGTCAAGGATCTCAGCAAACATCGGTTCACCGGCTTTGTCGGGCTCAATACGCTGTTCGTTGCACTGTGCAACAACGAGGACTTCCGCAAGCTGGATTTCTCGGCGCTGAAGGCGACGTTCTCCGGTGGCATGGCGTTGCAGTTGGCGGCAGCCGAGCGCTGGCAGCAAGTGACCGGCTGCTCGATCTGTGAAGGCTTCGGCATGACCGAAACCAGCCCAGTGGTTTCGGTCAATCCGTTCGGCGGCATCCAGATCGGCACCATCGGTATTCCGATGCCGTCGACCCAGTGCAAGGTCATCGATGATGAAGGCAACGACCTTCCGCTCGGCGCCACCGGTGAGCTATGTGTGAAAGGCCCTCAGGTGATGAAGGGCTACTGGCAGCGGCAGGAGGCCACGGACGAGGTCCTCAGTGCAGATGGTTGGCTGAAGACTGGCGACATCGGCATCATCCAGAACGACGGCTATATGCGCATCGTTGACCGGAAGAAAGACATGATTCTGGTGTCAGGCTTCAATGTTTATCCCAACGAGCTGGAAGACGTACTCGCGACTCTGCCGGGTGTGTTGCAGTGCGCGGCGATAGGCATTCCGGATGATAAATCCGGCGAGGCGATCAAGCTGTTCGTGGTGGTCAAGCCGGGCGAGAGCTTGACCAAGGAACAGGTGATGCAGCACATGCACGACAATGTCACTGGCTACAAGCGGCCCAAGACCGTCGAGTTCCGTGACAGCCTGCCGACCACGAATGTCGGCAAGATACTGCGACGTGAGCTGCGTGACGAAGAGTTGCGCAAACTCGGCCAGAAGTAACGACTCCAGGCTAGTGAGAGCCCCGCTTCGGCGGGGCTTTTTCGTTTCGGAGCAGTGCGCTCGTTCGAGACCGGCTCGCTTATCGTCCGGTCTGGCTTGAGCGATCTGTCTCGCGCGCGTTAAGACCTACGTCATTTTCGCGGGTAGATTTGCCTGGTTGACTCAATTATGCCGCTAGCTAGCCGATAGCCTTGATGGTGCGATAAATTTGGCGCCGAAAAACAGGCGCTTTCACCGCCTTTAAGTTCTGCTCAGGGTCCAGCTCATGCTCTCCAGATTACGTCTGCAAACGAAGCTTCTCATCCTCGCATTAGGTCCAATCCTCTTGTTGGCGATACTCCTCAGCGGCATATCCGTGCTCACGCTGCAAGAACTGGCGGCCAAGCAGGAAGCAGAGACGCGTGAAAGTCTCGTTCGGGATCGCCGCGCGGAACTGGAAAACTACGTGCAGCTTGCCCGGAAGATGATCGCCCCCATCTACGACAGCTCCGCCTCGGATGACCAGGAAGCACGAGACCGCGCCGTGGCCATTCTGGAAACGCTCTCCTACGGCAAGGACGGCTATTTCTGGGGCTACGACGAACAAAGCGTGCGGATTCTCCAGGGCAACACCAAGGACAAGATTGGGCAAAGCTTCTACGACTATCGTGACCCCAGCGGCAAGTACGCCATCCGTGAGCTCGTCCGGGCCGGTATGGATGGAAGCCGTTACGTCGATTACAGCTTTGTGCTGGGCAACAGCACGACGCTCGTCCCGAAGATCGGCTATGCAGAGCATCTGCCGAAGTGGAACATGGTCTTTGGCACATCGCTCAATCTGGACGGAGTAGAGCGCGATGTACAGGCGGCTCGGAAAGCGTTCCAGGACGACATCAACGAACTGCTGTTCGTCATGCTGGGCTCCGCCGTCGCGCTGCTGGTGCTGATCGCCCTGCTGGCAACTGCCACGAGCCGCACGCTGCTACGGCCACTCATGCTGATAAAGGGCAAGCTCGATGACATGGCGTCCGGTGAGGGCGATCTGACCCACCGCCTGCCAGTTACCAGCCAGGACGAACTGGGCGATCTGGCTTCCTCGTTCAATCGCTTCGTCGAAAAGATCCATGGCCTGGTTCAGCAGGTTTCGAAAACCACCGGCCAGCTGACGACGCTGGTTGCCGGCGTTGCCAGCCAGGCGCAACGTTCCGAGCAGGCGATGGCCGCACAGCGCCATGAAACCGATCAGGTGGCGACTGCGATCAACGAGATGTCGGCTGCTGCACAGGAAGTGGCAATGAGCGCACAGCGCGCCGCCGAAGCGGCGCAGGAAGCGGATCAGCAGGGCCAGGGCGCCAAGCGAACCGTGGACAGCAGCATTCAGCAGATCCACGCTCTGGTCGGCGAGCTGCGTGACAGCGGCGAATCGCTTGGCGGGTTGCAGAAGGATGTGGAAGGCATCGTAGGCGTTCTCGACGTGATCCGGGCGGTCGCCGAGCAGACCAACCTGCTGGCGCTCAATGCCGCCATCGAAGCGGCACGCGCCGGCGAGGCCGGCCGCGGATTCGCAGTGGTCGCCGACGAAGTGCGAGCGCTCGCCAGCCGTACCCAGCAGAGCACGGTGGAAATTCAGGGCATGGTCGACCGTCTGCAGAACACCACGGCAATGACTGTTACCGGCATGGGTCGCGCCGGGCAGCAGGGCGAAAGCACCCGGGCCCAGTCGAACCAGGCGGGCGAGTCGCTGGATGCGATTGCCGCGCTGATAGGCACCATCAGCTCCATGAACGCTCAGATCGCCAGCGCCGCCGAGGAGCAGACTGCGGTCGCCGAGGAGATCAATCGCAGCGTTCATCACATCGCCGATGCGGTTGATGGCGTGGCGCAGGAGGCCGCCGAAGGCGCCCAGACCTCCCGCGAACTCAATAGCCTGGCCGAGAGTCTGCAGCGTCTGGTCGGCCAGTTTCGTATCTGAGCCATCATCGATGAGGCGGGTGCAATGCCCGCCTTGGTCTGTCGAGAACTGCCGGCGTAATTTCCGTCGGGTTCCATCAAGCCGACCGGCGGTGCTGCCGTCTGGCGCGACGGCGCGAACCGAAGCGAGACAACCCGGGTCTAGGACCCTATGGCCGCGTCCGCTCTAGCGGCTGTTGAATGCCAGCGCGCCTCCTGAAGCCGTCTGAAGTAAGCAACTGCAGCGCGCCGGTGCGCGCCGCAGCCGGCTTCGCCTCCATATCTGTCGCTCGCTCCGTTTTCAACGGCCGTCTGTGCCGTAGGGGACGATGGCGCATGCCATTTGCGGCCTGCCCCATCAATCTCGTTGCAAGGATGAGTTACCCATGCAGAAAAAAAACAATGCACGTCGGGTAGTTGCTTCTCTCGCTCTTATCGCTTCCGCTTCAGCCTTGGCTGCGCCACCAGCGGAAACGGCACGTTTCGATGATTTCTGGTCTCCCGGTAAGCCCGATCCCAGGGTATGCCGATCACCGTTGCTGGTCGGAACGCCGCTCGGGCTACCGCGCTGCCTGCAAGCCAGCAATGTGATGAAGCATCTGGAGAATCTGCAAGACATCGCCACGCTGAATGACGGTAACCGGGCATCCGGACAGTCCGGCTATCAGGCTTCGGTCGATTACGTGCGTACCACCCTCGAGCGCGCCGGCTATCGAGTCCGAGTACAGGCGTTTCCGTTTCTGGCGTTCTACCCGGTAGGGCCGGGCTCGCTCGCGGCCGTGACGCCGCAACCGGTGCAGTACGTCTGGGAGGAAGATTTCACTTACGCCGATCAGACCGACCCCGGTAACGTCACGGCGGCTGTGGTGCCGGTGGATCTTGCGCTGGGCTTGGGGAATACCTCCACCAGCGGTTGTGAGCCAGCGGATTTCGTCGGCTTCCCTGCCGGGGCCATTGCGCTGATGCAGCGCGGCACCTGCGCATTCGAGGACAAGGCGGAAAACGCCGCTGCGGCCGGAGCGGTCGGTGCGATTATTTTCAACCAGGGCGACACCGAGGACCGCAAGGGGCTGATGGCCGCAACCCTCGGCGAGACGTATGAGGGCGGCATTCCGGTGATGTTCGCCACCTACGACAATGGCGTCACTTGGGCCCAGACCGAAGGGCTACAGCTGAGCATGAATGTCGATGTGATCCGCGAACAATCCGAGACCTATAACGTGCTCGCTGAAACCCGCCGGGGCAATCCCGACAACGTGGTGATGGTCGGTGCGCACCTGGACTCGGTGTTCGAGGGGCCCGGTATCAACGACAACGGCTCGGGCAGCGCTGCCTTGCTGGAAATGGCCACGCTGATGAGCAAGGCGCACCCGCTGAACAAGGTCCGCTTCGCCTGGTGGGGTGCCGAGGAGTCCGGTCTGGTAGGTTCGACCTACTATGTCACTCAGCTGCCGGAGGAAGAAAAACAGCAGATCAAGGCATACCTCAACGTCGACATGATCGGTTCGCCGAACTATGCGAACTTCATCTATGACGGTGATGGCTCGGACTTCGGTCTGCAGGGCCCGCCCGGTTCGGCTGCGATCGAACGGTTGTTCCGCACCTACTTCCAGCTGCGCAATGCGCCGTCGGAAGGTACGGAGATCGACTTCCGCTCCGATTACGCTCAGTTTTTCGATGACGGCATCGCGTTTGGCGGCCTGTTCACCGGCGCTGAGGGCATCAAGACGGTGGAGCAATCGCAGCTATACGGCGGTGCGGCGAACCAGCCTTACGACCCGTGCTATCACAACGAGTGCGATGACCTAGGCAATATCTCCACCGAGGCGCTGGAGCTGCATGGCGACGCACTGGCCTTCACCACCAGCTGGCTGTCACTGTCGACGAAAATGATCGATGACCAGATCGCTGCGGCGGCGGAGCAGAGCATCGGTACCCTGCGGATCCAACAGGCTCAGGAGAGGTCCCGTTGGGGCCACTGGATCAGGTAAGCGTGTAACCACCGCGCCGATCCGTCGGCGCGGTCTTCTCCGTTCATCCGTCATCCCATCCTGATCCGCCTTCGGCCAGCCGGCCAAAATCTGCGACATTTGTTAGGAGAGCGGTGGAAGGCCCATGATTGCTGGGTTTCCGGGCTTCGTCAAGGCAGCTTGTGACTCAGTTGTGACCCGCTTGTGACCCCAAGAGTCCGCCTGTTTTCCCTCTGTTTTGCTCCTGCATCAGCTGCTTGTGAGCCTCAGCGATCCAAGGGGACCGAGGGCGGCACGGGGGAATTTGGCTGGTCTTCTTTATTGATATGACGTCTCAGATTTTTCTCCCAGATTCTCAACGCAGACCGAGCGACCAGCGAGACGACCCAAGGCGCAACCACCAGCAGCCAATAAGCAGCCTGTAGCTTACCCATGCGAGTCTCCTACTGATTTAGTCGGGTATTTCAAAAAGAAGCCCCAAGACCCATTCAGGTCGAGGAGCTTTAAACCGAATCTCAAGGAGACCCAGTGACAGCCAGTTGACGGCACAGGACGGCCCCAGGTTTACCCAGGGCTCATTCCTTTGGATTGGAAGGGGGATGGTTATCACAAACCACCGCCCGTCCTCTGGTGTATCTCCCAGGCCTTACGGCTGCTCTGAGAGGACCAGTTGCTTGATGATTGGCAGGGCTACCGACGTGGTTTCCCACTCGGAACCTCCCAGCTTCACTTCGACCATAGCGGTTGCCATCACGTCCACCACAGCGGATACCTCAAGGTCCCAACTCTGGGTCGAAGCGTTACGGGTTAGTTCGACTCGCCACACATCGCCGTTTTGGTCCTCACGGAAGGACAGCATGGCGAACGCCTTGGGCACCAGAAAGATGCCTCGGTCTGGACCGCTGTAGACCTGAACACGGGTTCCCACCATCTCGTCAATGTCCTCAAGACCAGCCCGTTGGGCGGCACGGTTGAGGGTCGGACGGAGGGCCACGGGGATCAGGACGCCAAACTCGGAGACATCACGGCCCCAGAAGGTATCGAGGTGGACCGCCAGGATATCCAGCAGGTCCTCTGCCTGGGCAGCAGGGCTACCGCTCAGGGCACCAACGTAAGCCGTTGTGACCGAAGGTTGACCCGTAAGGCTCTGGGCAATCTTACCGGCCAGGGTTAGCTCAAGGTCATCCAGCAGCTTCACACCGGTCTGCTCCATGCTGCGCTCAGTGAAGCCGAACTGGACGGTATGGTCGAAGATCGACACACGACCCGATACCAGAATGCCAACCTCAGGGGCCTCCATCGAGACAAGCGAGCCTGCTTTGGCTTCGCCGTGAGTCATGGTGCGTCCATCGTAGGTCTGGCGAGGATCAAAGGTCACGGAGCGGTCAGCCATTAGGGCGACCTGGGGAGCGGTCGGCAGGGAGCCGTAGGGGCGAACCTCGGAAGGAAACGCCGTGTTCATGTTGTCGCGCCACTCCTCACCATTGAGGTGCTCTTCTGCGGCTTCATACATGACCTGGGCATAGACCAGCGGGTCCGTAGCGGCCATGTGGTCCGCGCGGATGTCCGAGGTGTGGAAGGTTGCCTGGGTGGCTGTTGAGCCGTGCGCAGTGGTGACAGTCTGGGTGTAGACGCTATCGGGTTTCTTGTACTGGAAAGGTTTCATTGTTTTGAACTCCTTAGAAAAAGTATTGGCGAGTGGTAATCAGAACGAGGACCAAAAGGTCCATAGCGTTAACGTCCACGGGCAGCGCGCAGGCGTTCGCCATGCTCACGAATCTCTCGGGCCTTACGCTCACGCTCTGCGTTGGCCTCTGCGATCTGCTGGGCAGTCGGAACGTGGCAGCGGCGGGCATGGGCCTCGGCTTCAGCTCGCAGGCGTTCCTGCTCGGCTCGCTTCTGGTTCCGGTGGCTCCGGTAGAGCCGGGACGCCTCAAAGGAACCCTCAAGGCTCAGCCCAGCGGTATCGAACGCCTCGGCTACCATCACGATTCCCGAATGGTTCTGGCCTTGAGCCGCGACCAGCAGGGGCAGCAGGACCGCCTCGGTGTAGCTACGGGCCATTTCTTGGCCGCAGATGCACACGGTTTCGGGAGTTACATTGCTAACGGTAATTTTCATTTGGGTAGGTCTCCTATCCCATAGAGCAAACTCCCAGTCCGCACGGCAGGCGCGACAAGACGCAAGGAGACGTGAACACGCCGACCCTGTGGGTTTGCTCTATGGATTCTTGATTTCAGTGTGTCGCCCGTGGGAGGGGCGTTTGGGTGACTTCAGGTGGGGAACTGAAGGTGTCGCAAAGTGAGCTTGTAAGGCTCCCAGGTGAGTCGCTGGGGAGGTGTCGATAACCGGGTGATGAAACCTTAAAGACAGGACCCAGCGACTCCCTGGAGGCCCTACAGGCGCTCTCGGTGTAGCGTTAGGCGGCTGCTGGTCTTGCTGTCAGATCGAATCGGACAGGTAGCAGCATTGCCTCCTGAAACGTCATAGCGGCCCGATCAAGGATGCCGTTCAGCTCTCCCATGGGGAGCCTGAGGGTTTCCTGAAGGTGAGCCTGGAATGACGCCAAGTTATGGTCCGCCTGGGACCTATAGGCGCTCCGAGCGGCATGGTAGACACGGCGGGCGCTTGGGGTTGCCAGAGCGTCGTTGAGCTGGTCACAGAGAGCCTGAGGGCACCCTGGGGCAGGTATCAATCGATAGCGCATCAGCAGACCTCCCGGCCTTGCTGGCGATCTTTGAGGGCCTCAGCGTTGGCTTGGCGTTGGTACTTCTGGATTAGCTTCTGCTCCGCTGTGAGCATCTTCGGTGTCCTTCGGCCCAACACTTTCCAGTTGCACTTATCGTTGAAGGCACTACGCGCCAGCAACTCAGCGGACTTCTCTCGCCCCATCTCGGCCATTTTTTGGATGACAACCGTGGCGACCTCAGGCATCTCAAGGATAGCCTCGAAGGCATCGAAGACCATATCCTCAAACTCGGACGAAACCCAGGCGGCATAGCGGATTGCCGCTTGTTTCGTCGCCAGAGTTTTGCTGCCGTTGGAGCTTTCGACTTTTCCGGAAGCTGCCAGCCGTTGAGCCTCTTTCAGCTCAGCCCATTTCCCTGGGCCTTTCTTCTTGTCCAGCTTTAGGGTTCGCCAGATTTCGGTCAGGTCCCATTGGCCCGCATCGTTTGCCTTGAAGGGTTGCCCTTCGATGACGATCAGGTGCCCAGCGTGCTTGTGTTTGATGTCGATATTCATTTGTCTGTTTTCCTTTTGGTAGCGCCCTTCAGGTCGCACCCACAGCCGGGCATCCAGACCCCAGACAAAGGGAACCGGCGTGGCATGAAAGGCGCTATCAGAAAGACTGGATTGGGATTGCCAGAGAGAACTGGCGTTTGCGCCCAGCGACGGGCGACGAGGGACAACCGAGGGGTCATCCTTCTACTGAGGGTTTTTAACTGAGGTGGACCTATGCAGGTTTTGCACAGGTTGACCGAGGGCCAGACTCAAGGACATTAGGTTGCCCTCAAAGGATCAGGATCATGGTCTGGCAAGACCTGTCTTACACTTGAAGACAACCCTTGTTCCTCAAGGAGAACCTAAGGACTGAGAGATAACCTAAAGTTTAAAAGATTATTAAAAGAGTAATTAAAAGATAACCCTTTAGAATCTTTAAGTAACAGCCACCCTTGTGTCTATGAACGAATCAGGGGCCACCACCTCCCTGAGACGACCGAGGAACACTCGGCTTAATTCATAGCTCACCCCGGCTCGACTACCGGGTCCACGGCTGGGTCCCTGTGCTGTAGTCAGCGGCGGGTCATTCCAGTGGATAAGAAAGGGTCACCCTGGTGAGCTGCTTTAAGAGCAACCGCAGGGAAGTCGAATGGGCATAGCGAAGCTCGCTACTGAGTGCCAGCGGACTGGCGGAAGGAGGGAATCAATCGTCTCTCCTTATAGTGAGGGTTTTTGTGGACTGTCAGTTGCTCGGCTGGGTGAATGCTATGGCGGTTCCATTCAGAACATGCCAGCAGTTACTCGACAAGGCGGATGCCTTCTTGATTGACACGCCTGTGATTCCGTCTGCCCCGTTGACGTAAGCGGATACCTGTAGGTCGGCTACTACGGACTCCTCTCGTGGGGGTTCGTGTAGGGAGTTTCGGTGACAGCGGGACGCGGAGATTTCCCCAAGGATTTCAGCTCCTTTTGGTAGGGAGTCGTAAACTTTGACCGTCTTTAAGGCATCGCGATGTTCCTTGAGGCTCGTGTAGGTCAGCTCGTTTCCCACCTGTAGATTAGGAGAATGCGAGGCACAGCCAGCCACAGCGGTGACCAGCGTAATGAGGCATAGCGCTTTGATCTTCATACGGTTCCTCCAGTGGTTTCGTATAGTATCAATACGACATCACTCCAAGCTAAGCACTACTCCACATTATTCCCCGGCGAACTGCTGGCCGGTCTCCGTGGTGGACTCATTGACGTTGTAGGAGCCGGTCTTGCGGATCGACGGGAGGACTTCCTCGGTGACCCACTTGCGGAAGGGCTCGGACTGAGGGGCGTGGCCTCGGAGAAGCATCCCGTACACTCGGGACTCATCGAACAGCCATGTGTTACTTGGGAGGGTTTTACCTGCCCTAACTAAATCACTTAGGGATGGGTCGCCCAGCCTTAGCTTGGTGCCGGTCGTATTGTGGAACCCTTGGATAGCCATGCTTGGGTGCTTCAGGCCAGCCGCTCGGGCAACCTGAGTAGCGATGAACAGGAGGTCATGCTCGGGATGGCCGATAAGCACGTCCAGCTCGGCGGCACGCAGTAGCGCACCTGATACCTATTGCCTGCTTCGGGGGACTGCATGTTCCGCTTCTGGGAGAGTTGACCGCTGGGGGTCCACCGGAAGGTCTGGCATTTCTGTCGAGACCTCACAGGCGTTCCAGAGGGGCAGGCGCATGGCAGTCTTGGTGTACCGATTGCCGTTCGGCATGAGCGGAAAGCTCTCTGGCATTTGAGGCCAGGGAACGTCCCCAGTCGGAGAGTACCGCCGAAGTCCTTGAGACCCTTGACGCTGTGAACTGCGCCGCTCGGGTCCTTTAGACCAGCCGCTCGGCTTACCTGGGGAGCTTCTCCCTCAGAACGACTGCCAGCTTCTCCACCGGCACCCCAGAGCCATACGTATCGAAAGCCAGGGTGCCCGAAGATTGCCCAAGGATCGCCTGTACGTATGCCACTGGGACCCCTTCAGCTTGCAGCAGGGACGTGATTGAGTGCCTCAGCGAGTGGAGGGTCAGGTCTGGATCATCGTTGCTCAGGATGTCCCGTAGAGCGAAGTTAAGCCCTCGACCAGCAAGGCGGTAGTTCACGCCCAGCACGGTATCCGCCTCGGCATCCTCCACGAAGCGCAGGAAGGCCCTCAGGTCGAACCCATAGGCCCCATCGGTCAACGGAACGAGTCGCTTGGACTGTGCCGTCTTGAGTTCCTTTCCATTGTTGTCGTTGATGTCGATAACCCAGATATCTCCCTCTTTGCGTATGTCCTCTTTGGTCAACTGGGCGTATTCATTCAGCCTTGCCCCAGTGATGACTCCCAGTGACAGCGCCCAGCGCTTCCAAGAGTCAGCGGGGAGGCCGTTAACGTGGGTCATCAGCGTAGCTATCTGCTCCTGAGTGAACGCCTTTCTGGTGCTCTCTGCGCCCTTCTTGTACTTGAGGTTTTGGGTGTATGCCTTGGGAATCAGATCGTTGCTCACAGCCCAGCTGAGGACCGTAGCGAGCTTGGTTAGCAGGTTGTTGACGCTGAGTGGACGCCGGGACTCTGAAAGCGTATCCCGAAGGGCGATAAGGTCGGCCCGTGTGTGCGTCCTCATGTCCAAATCGCCAAGAGCCTCCGAAAGGGTCCCGTGGCAATAGCCGATTTCCTTCATGCTGCTTTCTTTGACGTTCGCCTTGTGCTCGTTACGGTAGGACTCAGCGAGAGACTCAAAGCGAACCGGAGGAAGGGCCTGAGGTGGGCTTACAGATAGGGAGGCAGATGATGCTTTGGGGCTATCACGATCAGCATCCCTATCTATTTTATCTATAAGCCTTACCAGCTGCCTTGGGTCACCTCCCAGCCTTCGCTCAGCTGCCAGCATAATCTGCCTTGCCATGGACACGCCTTTTGCCTGAGGAACGGTCAGAGCGGCAGTCGATGCGATGTACCCCAAGTCATCATTGAGGTCCGAGTAGTTCATGCACATTACGTCCAGCAGTTCCCACTCTGTCGGAGTCGCCAACAGGTCCTCTGCGATAGACCGAAGGTGATCGCGTATTTCAGGCCACGTAGAGTCAGGATTGTCGAGATGGAAGGTTCTGAGAGCCGCCTGGAGCTGCTTGCTGGTTGTCATTGCGGTAGATCGGTCAGTGGTGCGGAGAGAGACT